>NZ_CP031056.1:1200000-1800000 GCF_003345295.1 Vibrio splendidus | reverse complement strand
GCCAGCGCGGGACACTGACGATTAAACGTTACGCAAGCTTAAGGTCGAACTCAGTGCGGTACATCACCATATCTTCAATGGTCAGTACTGGCATGTTGTGCATTTTACCGAAAGCAACGATCTCTGGCGCTTTTGCCATCGTGCCGTCTGGATTGGTTACTTCACACAGTACGCCTGCTGATTGAAGACCTGCCATTTGCATAAGATCCACAGTGCCTTCTGTGTGACCGCGGCGAGCAAGTACACCACCTTTGCGAGCACGCAGTGGGAATACGTGGCCAGGGCGAGCAAGGTCAGTAGGCTTAGCTGTTGGGTTTGCAGCTGTCTTGATCGTTGTTACACGGTCAGCGGCAGAAACACCTGTTGTTACGCCTACTTTTGCTTCGATAGTCACCGTAAACGCAGTTTGGTTTGCGCTGTTGTTATCAACAACCATAGGTGGAAGTTCAAGTTGATTTGCTTGCTCGTCGGTTAGACACAGGCACACAATGCCGCTGCATTCGCGGATCATAAGCGCCATCTGAGCATTGGTTAGGTGTTCTACTGAGTAGATGATGTCGCCTTCGTTCTCGCGATCTTCATCGTCAAGTAAAAGTACGCCACGACCTTCGCGTAGAGCTTGCAGTGCGTTTTCAACGCGAGTGATTGGTTCGCCAAATTCGGCAAGTAATGAAGACTGATTCATGGTTAAACTCCTAAAATATCACCAGAATCAGGGCTGTATGAGGGATCTCAACCGAGCACAACAAAGCCTACTTATTACAAGTAGCTTGTACCAATCGTAGTAAACAACTGGTCATTCTAGCTGGTTAAAACCCTTGATAACGGCGTTAGAATTTTTGACTGTAGAATAACTACTTATCGAAAAATTTTGCCTTGTTCTCAAGCGTTTTTCCTTCGCTATCTCTGATCATTTATTTACTGTGATTGGTATTAGCTCATTATGGTTTTATCCAAAACGAAATGCACCCGTCTAAGTTGGAGGAATGAACCCAATAAATGGGCATGCCTTTCCAACTTAAACGAGTGTGTTTTCATTCTCTCTCATCCGGACTATGACCGTCGGCTCTGGCATCTCACCAGATCTGCTGACCTCGACGAATCGAGCGCTCGCGGGCTTATCTTTAGATTTTGCTAAGGACATACCGCCGGTGGGGAATTTCGCCCCGCCCTGAGAATAAAAATTAATAATTTGTTTTGCTTTGAAAGCAGACCAGATGGTAATCCTTTCAATAGTGGATTTAAAGGACTGACAGCAAAGTTTTTTAGATTCTGCTCTTTGAATGCGGTAAGTGCTCATTTTATCAACGAAACAGACATCACTTGGTTTGCATACACAGTTGTGCGTAGATTTTTGATGTTTGAAAGAGTTTTCATGTGTCTATGAACATGAGTGTGTGTCCAATTCATATCGTTGATAAAGCAAATGTTTATCAAATGAATGCTAACGTGGCTTAATAATTCAATATTGTTACACCATGACGTCTTACTGACCGTTTTGACATAAAATTGATATTAGCGCTGCTAAGCTGCGATAGCATCCGGACACTTTATCTAAAAGATCTTAGCCATGACTTCTCTGTTCTCTAACAAATCCAAAGGCTTATTACTTCTCGTTCTAAGTTTGTATTCTCTCGTACCTTTTTTGATCTTTGGATCGAACTTTGACCTTGGAAGTGCGGTTTTGCCTTTCTATGGTGCCTTCATGACGTTCGTGACGTACTCAGCAGGCAATCAAGGATTCTTCGTAACGCTAGCTGTTTTGTCTCTGGCATTGCTCACGATGAAGTTTTCCAAAGCTAAGCTAGTCAGCCTGTGTCTTCAGCTTGGCCTGTTGTTGGTTCTTAGCTTTGCAGCGAAAACCTTCTTAAAGCATTCAACAGAAAGCCCTCGACCTTATTCTGAGTATTTGGTGACGCAAGAAGTTGTCGAAATGCCAGAAGTGTTTTATGAACTGCCACTGGTAGAAAAGAACGCAGCGATTGCATCTGTGCAAGATAAGGTGAGTGAGTGGCGAACGCGCCACTGGTTGGGTGAGACTGACTATTCTTTCCCATCTGGACACATGATTTTCGTCGGTGTGTGTTTGGCGTTCTTCGGTGGATTGTTTTTAGAAGCGAAGCGTTTTTATTTGGTAGGTGGTTTACTGGTTTGGGCTGGTGGTGTCGCTTACAGCCGAGTTTGGCTTGGCATGCATCGCCCAGAAGACTTAGCCGGGTCTATCGCTTTTGCAGGTCTTATCTATTTATTGGTGCCGCTTATCTCAGAGCAAAAAATAGAACGCTATTTACCTGCATTTTTGAAACAGACTTCTTAGGGATCCTTCCTCACTCCGAAAGAGGGCTCAGATTAGCAATACGTGATAAACGTTATTGATTTAGCCCTAGTTCTGCTTGTTTCTTTTTGGTTAGCCCTAATGAAACAATTCGGTGTGATTCAGTGAGGTAGTATATCAGCTCCTCATCCCTTTCTGATGTGCTTTCAAAAAGCTGAATCCACTTCATTCCGCGCGAAGCAAAGTAGGGAGCAGGTTTATAGCCCAGTTCTTCTTTCAGAAAGTCGAAGTTCTGATCGGATGCCTTAAAGATAAACGCAGGCTCATCGCTAGGCCCCCAACCACCAATCGCAAACACCTTCCCACCTACTTTCCAAACGTGAGAGTTATTCCACTGCATCACATAACTGGTGGCAGGTAGTGACTCGCAGAATGCATTGAACTCGTCGTATGTCATAGGAGTGTCCTTTCAATAGATGGGTGTGTTGGAACTGTGCTTATTTCTTTATCAGCGTTTTCGTTATGAACTAGCCAGCTAAGCCCTGCCAGATAGCAGTAAAGCCACTGATAGAACATAACAATAAAGAACCGATACGTATCTTCTCTTTTGGAATGCTTTGCGTGGTCATTAACGCCACTTTGTAACCCAACCAAGCCGCAGGAAGCAACGGGATTGTGATAATCAAATGGTGCATCGTGAAGAAGCCAATTGGGATCTGTACCAGTAATGAAATGATAGAACTAAACACGAAAAACGCAGAAAGGTTACCACGAAGTTGATTGGCATCTTGGTGCTGAAGTAGTAACGCCATTGGTGGACCACCAATACCTGAACTGGTGCCAAAGAATCCTGAGAAGAATCCAGCAATGCCCATCTTGGTCGGTGTTGGCTCTAACCTAAACGGCAGCAAGCTGACAATCACCGCAAATACCACTAATAAGCCTAACCACAGAGACAACACGCTCGTTGAAACCATCACTAACAAAGCACCACCTGCAATCGACCCCGGAATGCGTCCAAGCAGTGCAATTTTTAATCCGCCGATAGAAATGTTTGCTCGGTGTTTAAACGCATTGAATATAGAAATGAACAGGCCAACGAGACAGATAGGCGCGGGTACGTAGTCAGGTGAGACTAAAAACAGCAGTGGGGCTGCCACAATAGCCAAGCCAAAGCCGATTGCGGTTTGCACAAACGAGCCGACAAAAATGAGTGCCATCGCGATAAGTACTGTCTGATCTATGTATTCCATAAGCCTGCGGATTAGTTTTAAAGGAGCTAACGAATACTATAAATTAAAACGAAAAGAATAGTCTTATTATTCAGTGAGGTTTATGCAAATATCGACCTTTATTATTGTCGATATAACGGGCAACGAAAAAGAGAGCGAATACCTCAGGATGTTATCCTTCAATACTCACTCTCTTTATTGGAATGACTGTTGGTTTTTAGCTGATGGGGGAGTCAGCGTTAAACGTTAAGCCATTGCCAATTTCAGGCGTTCAATAGGCTTGTCATTAATTGGTAAGTGGATAAGCGCAGCCGCAAATGCCAGTATCACTGTTGACCACCAGATTGGCTCGTAAGATCCATAGTAATCGTAAATACGACCACCAACCCAAGCGCCTAAGAAACTACCCACTTGGTGAGTAAAGAACACCAAACCGTACAGAGTAGATAGGTAACGCGCACCGAAGATCTGACGAACTAGTCCAGAGGTGAGTGGTACAGTTCCTAACCAACAGAAACCAATCGCCGCACCAAAGATAGCAGCCGTTGATTCAGTTACTGGAAGAGTCACAAACGCACCAATAACTACAGTACGAACTAAGTACAGTGCCGACATTACATGACGCTTGCTGAACTTATCGCCCATCACACCCCAGAAATAAGACCCGAAGATGTTGAAAATACCCACATAAGCCAGTGCCATTGCAGCACTGCTCGCGGGTAGGTTTTTGTCGGCTAAGTAACTCGGTAAGTGCGTCGCAATGAACATCACGTGGAAACCACACACGAAGAAGCCTGCGTGAATTAACCAATAGCTTTTGTTCGCAAACGCTTCAGACAGCGCTTCTTTTAGTGTCTGAGTGTCTTCTATTTGTTTATTGGTTGCCGACTTCGGCGCTCGCATAAACAGGGCAAAAGAGATCATGAAACAACAAAGCACGCCAAATACTTGCATCGCACTTTGCCAGTCGAATTCGTTCAACATGTATTGTGCGCCTGGAATCACAGCGAACATGCCAAACGAACCTGCTGCTGTGGTTAAACCAAATGCCTTAGCCGCGTGCTCTGCAGGTACTACTTTTGCTACTGCACCTAACACGATCACATAGCTTGTCGCACTCAATCCGAGGCCAACGAGTGCGCCCAATGAAACGTAAAGCATGCTTGATTCGGTAGAAATTGAGGTAAGAAGTAAACCCAAACCGTAAGCACATGCGCCAGCAATAATGATGCGTCTTGCTCCCCATTTGTCTGCGGCCATACCCACAAAAGGTTGGAACACACCGAACAGCAGGTTTTGTAGAGCAATAGCGAAGCTGAAAAACTCTCGCCCCGTGCCGAAATGCTCTGAAATTGGCATCATGAAAATGCCGAATGATTGTCTGATCCCTAGACTGATAATAAGTGTGCCGATCCCAAGCCATACCAGTAAAGGAAAACGGAAAATGCTCATTCTAATACTCTTAAATTAATGGTGGTGATGTGAGTGGTCTTGCGCTGACATGTGTTGGTCAGTCATCTCATGGTGATGTTCGTGTCCAGAATGCTCATGCGCTGACTGCTGGTGGCATCCACTGCTCACGGCATGCTGAGCCAAGAGATCAATCAATGGCTGACTGTGATGCACAATAATCAAACTAATGACGAGGAATAGCGTCATTCGGGCCAGTTGGGCAAAAAGAGATTGTGAAAACATAAGGTGTTTACATGCGCTCAATGTTGTAAGAAGTCGCGCATCATAATGACGAGTAGTGTATGTATCAAATGACCTTTTGTGATTTAGTCTATGCGTTTTATGCATAGATTTAAGCATCGTTAGAATTAGAGCGAAACGTGACCAATAAATAGGAAAACTCGAAGCTCACTCATTCAGCGATAGAAACATGCAATTAATAATGAGAGCCTGACTTCAGGTTTTTAACTATCTGTTTAATTGAAGATTTCACAAAACTGTAAAAACTAATATACAAACTAATCACTAAGCAACATTGGCCGTTCACTCGACTTATCTGTCAAACATCGTAAATTTGGGCGTAAATCGTTTCAAAACTACTGAAACGCGATGTTCAAAGATTCAGGGAGAGTCATTCACATGGATAAAGATCATAATCTTCGCGAAAACTTACTGGCACTGCTCTTAGGTAGCGCACTGGTTTCACTTGGCGTTATCTTTTTCAATCAAGTCGGTTTGCTCACCGGAGGCACGGCTGGTCTAGCGATCTTCATTACCAAAGTAACAGACCTAAGTTTTGGTCAAGTGTTCTTCGCGCTCAATTTACCTTTCTATATTTTGTCGGTTGCTCGTATGGGCTGGCGTTTTACTATCAATACCTTTATCGCGGTTTCGATTGTTTCGTTCGCTGTGGACCATTTGTATCACGTGATTCAGATTGCCGAAATTCATGCACTGTATGCAGCTTTAATCGGTGGTGGCTTGATTGGTACCGGCATGCTGGTGATCTTCCGTCATAAGATGAGTTTGGGTGGCTTCAACATTTTGGCGTTATTCTTACAAGAACGTTTTGGTATTCGAGCGGGCAAAGTTCAGATGGCGTTAGACTGTACGATTGTAGTGCTTTCACTGTTTATTGTTGACGTGTCACTGGTTCTATTGTCTGTGCTTGGTGCGATAGTCACCAACTTGATTCTAGCTATGAACCATAAACCGGGGCGCTATCAACCGGTCGTAAAAGCGGAAGCAGCGTAGTAAGTGGAAGCAGAGTAGCTAGGTTCGCTCAAGCATTAGATTTGCTTAAGCAAAGTGATTTGTAGATTCTAAAAACAACAAAGCCAGCATCAATTGCTGGCTTTGTTCATTTCAATAACTATTTCGATGTAGCCATTAGCAGTTGCTGCAATCGTTGTCTGGCTTGAGCTCGCAGTCAATCACATTGCCTTGTTGATCAAGTGACAGGTTACAACACTCTTCAAACAGGTTTTTAAGATCCCCGCGACTTTTCTGAACACGAGACTTAACGGTCGAGTAGCTGATGTTTTGAGCCTCTGCGATCTCTTTTTGGCTTTGGCCTTTTATGTCGACAGCAAGCAGTAATGATGAACTTTGTTCAGGTAGCGCCTGAATAAAGGGTTCAATACATAATGAAAGCTTCTGTTTGAACTCGGAGTTATGGTCTAAATCGGTGAACCATAGATCTTCAGCATCAATTTGGCTGTCACGTTGTTGTCTAGCATGCTTACGGTAAAAGTCGATGATCGTGTGATTGGCTAATTGGAATAGCCACGATTTTACGCTGCTTGTATCTTGGACTTTGTCTAGGTTTTGATAAGTCTTAATCAAAATCTCTTGAAGCAAGTCGTCTACATCGGCGGTGTTGCTGACCTTAGAATGCAAGAATGACTTTAGCGCTTGCTGATACTCAGCCCAAACCTGTTCTAAGTCCAAAGATGCCCTATTCAAAGGTGCTCCGTTCAAAGGTGCATTAGTTGCACTGTTCATTTACGCAACACTCGTCTTGTAAGAAATCAATCACGCCTTCTAGACATTCATACTCCGCCACGCAGAATAACGTTCTTCCTTCTCGTCTTTGGCTGATTAGTCCTGCCGATGCCAAGCTTGATATGTGGTGAGAAAGGGTAGACCCCGGAATTCCGAGCTCTTCTTGTAGGCCGCCAACCGCAATGCCTTGGTAGCCAGCTTTAACGACACTCTTATAAATAGTTAGGCGAATAGGGTGACCCAACTCTTTAAGTGCTTTCGCAACGACTTCTAAGTTCATATTAACTCCTCAAGATTTAATTTCGATATTAGTCGAAATGTAGTCCGAATACAAATGTAAAAATAGTGATTCTATAACTTATTGAAAATTCTTCCTTTTAAAAATCAATTCGATTTTTATCGAAATAAATCTTGATCTGTTACGAAATATTTCTATAATTCGAGAATATTCGAAATTAAAGGTTGGTTACTTTCCTCATAGAGTCCCGCCTTAAATCCAGTTTGGAGTTATTATGAGCAATGAAATGTTAACAATGCTAAAAGACGCACTTGATATGTTCGCTTTCTTAGCAGTAGAGCTAATCATCCTTTTTTTGGCGATCAGCTATATTGTTGGGATTCTACAAGAGTTTCTTACGCCAGAAAAGATTCAATCTATCTTGAGCTCACGTAACGGTAAGGGCTATGTGGTTGCTGCACTATTGGGTGCGATTACGCCTTTCTGTTCATGTTCGACGATTCCTTTCCTAAAAGGATTACTGCGTGCAAGAGCAGGTTTTGGTCCAATGATGGTGTTCCTATTCGGTAGCCCACTCTTGAACCCGGTGATCATTGGCTTGTTCGTGATTACGTTCGGCTGGCAAGTGGCTGTGTTCTACTTCTTAGTAGCAATGACGGTATCGGTAGTCGCAGGTTACGCACTTGAGAAGCTTGGCTTTGAGCGTTACGTAAAACCTGAAGCGTATGAATCGACAAGTTCTTCTTCAAGCTGTGGGACTAGCTGTGATGACTCTGCCCCTAAGAAAGCAGTACCTGCTAAAGCGGAATCTTCATGTGGTACAAGTGCATGTGGTGAGCCTGCACCTGTAATGGCAAAAGAGACATCTTGCTGCGATTCGAAAAAAGATGAACCACAAGTGACTGTGTCATGCTGCTCAACGGATGGAAGCGCGACGGCTGAAATCGTAGAGAAGAAAGAACCTAGCCGTTGGATGAGAATTTGGTTCTCAACTTGGAAAGACTTCAAACAAGTATTCCCTTATCTAATGATGGGTATCGCGATTGGTTCATTCATCTACGGCTTCATTCCTACAGACCTCATTGCACAGTACGCTGGTGAAGGTATGTGGTATGCGATTCCAGTAGCAGCCGTGATTGGTATTCCACTGTACATTCGTGCTGAAGCGGTAATCCCACTAAGTGCAGCTTTAGTACAAAAAGGTATGGCGTTGGGTTCAGTAATGGCATTGATCATTGGTAGTGCAGGCGCAAGTTTAACGGAAGTTATCCTGCTTAAATCAATCTTTAAGAATCAAATGATTGCAGCATTCCTATTCGTTATCCTAAGCATGGCGATGGGTGCAGGTTTCTTATACAGCTTTATCTTTGGTTAATCAGTTCTGATTACGAGATAACACCATTGATAACAAGACATCGATAATAAAAAAGAGCTCACATAGTTGAGCTCTTTTTGCGTTGAGACTATTAATTCGGAGATTAGAAACCGCGAATATCAAGCTCATTGTTGATCAACACAACGCACTGAGAAGCAAACAGCATGTTTGGACCCAAGCTGATTTTCTCTGTCCCTAAACGCTTCAAGCTATTGTAGCTTTTCTTCGGCATAGGGATATGGTCAGTTAGAAGGAAACATGGGTTTTCCGCAATCTCTGCATCACGGATAAAGTCGCCTTTCTTATCCATCATGTACAGCTGATGGTCTTCAGCCAGTTCTTTAACCAATTTTTCAAAGCTCATTGTACGAACAGTGATGCCAGCTTCAACCTGACGTGTCTGTTCTTTTGTCATGCCTTGAGAAGCGTCAACCGCTCTTACTACCGCAGATAACAGTGCAGATTCATGAAAGCCACCAATGTTGGTGATTTCATTTGAATCGAATGTAATGGTACGTGAAAAGTCTTTAGTACTCTCTAGCACAAGGTGCACGGTGACATTCTCACGGTGAGATTGAGCAACGAAGATCGTGTTCATCAGAGTATGAGCCAGAATCTCGGTATGAGCGTCTTGTCCAACACCTTCTAAGATAAGTTTGCTCTCTGTAGGGGCTGCGCGAGCGCGTAATACAAATGAACGCATGGAATGTACCTTGTCAGTATGTGATAAAGCGAAACAGACTTTATCAACAT
The DNA here is from genome assembly GCF_003345295.1 of Vibrio splendidus. Taxonomy (NCBI): domain Bacteria; kingdom Pseudomonadati; phylum Pseudomonadota; class Gammaproteobacteria; order Vibrionales; family Vibrionaceae; genus Vibrio; species Vibrio splendidus. Next base: position 1,790,671 of record NZ_CP031056.1, on the reverse strand, counting down.
GAATTGATGAATAACCAAATTTATGGCGGTATGTAACTCTTTTCTATTAATGAAGTCAAATGGAGTTATGTATAGTACTGATCAGAAGAACTCTACGTATTAAATAGAGAATGACCACATTACAAGATGGTAAAGGTTGAAGCGAACCAAGGTTTACATAGATAGTATGCGCAAATTATTAGGTGACTTATACCAATCACAGTAAGTAAGTGATCATAAATAGTGCAGGAAAAAGGCTTGAAAACAAGGCGGCTCTATTCGACAAAGAGTTTCGATAAGTAGTTATTCTACAATCAAAATTTCTAACGCAGTTATTGAGCGTTTTAACCAGCTAGGATGAACAGTTATTTACTACGATTGGTATTATATATAAGGAAGTAGTCGATGAAGTTACAGAAGATTAATAAAGAAGAATATAGAAAGAAGATGAACCTGCTGTTGGTTTCATTGGTTGGGTCACTCGCCTTGTTTGCTATCGTATTCGGTAGCATTCTGATTGAACTTTTTGGTTCAGCTGGATCCGTTACTGGGGAAGCGACAGGTAATTTCCATTTGAATGTACTCGGGGTGATTTTATCAGTCGCCTTGAATGGGTTTATTGCGAGTCGTGTGAAGGGGCATGATTACTTTAAAGAAGCACTTTATGTGTGGAACCTTAAACAAGTTCACAATCAAATCTATCGTAAGCTTAAACGTATTCAACCAAAAGCTGAGCAAGGCGATCGACAAGCATTAACGATCCTTTACTTCTATTACACTACGCAAAAACAGGTATACGACCTAGATAATAATACATTGACGATAAAAACGGTTCAGCAATCGCTAGATAACATAGTGGAGCTAAGTGAAAAGTGGAGTATCGAACTGGATATAGAGGCATTCTCGAAAGATCTAGTCGCAAAATTCTAAGTTATATGCTCTTGATTGTATTAACTTTGGCCTATGAAAGAGGGTTTTGACGTAAAAGTAGACGCTTAAGCAACTTTTTTGAATTTTTATCAAAAAATGGGTTGCCATGTTTACGATGATCTCTATAATGCCGCCTCACTGACACGGCAGACGCCACAAGGCTTCAGCGGTAATCAGTAAGACGGAAAGTTCGAAAGAAATTAATTTTAAAAAGTGTTTGACACTTAAGATTAAATCGCTAGAATTCACGTCCGCTTTCAAGGGTTTCTTTGTAAAAAGAAAGTTTCGATAAGCAAAGCTCTTTAACAATTTAAACCTATCAATCTGTGTGGGCACTCGTTGATGAATATCAAAACGTTTTATCTTCCCTTTTTATAAAGAGAAGTAAAACAGATTCCTCGGAATCAACTTTGGTTTCAATGAACTGAGTGACCAATACGAATAACTACTTTCTCTTGTAGAAAGAAAGTATTTGGCACAGTCAATTCATTATCTTTCTGTTGGAAAGATAATAGCTTTAGAATTACTTTTTGTAGTTTTGAAGTCAGTATTCATTGAGCCGACAAAATCTTAAATTGAAGAGTTTGATCATGGCTCAGATTGAACGCTGGCGGCAGGCCTAACACATGCAAGTCGAGCGGAAACGACACTAACAATCCTTCGGGTGCGTTAATGGGCGTCGAGCGGCGGACGGGTGAGTAATGCCTAGGAAATTGCCTTGATGTGGGGGATAACCATTGGAAACGATGGCTAATACCGCATAATGCCTACGGGCCAAAGAGGGGGACCTTCGGGCCTCTCGCGTCAAGATATGCCTAGGTGGGATTAGCTAGTTGGTGAGGTAATGGCTCACCAAGGCGACGATCCCTAGCTGGTCTGAGAGGATGATCAGCCACACTGGAACTGAGACACGGTCCAGACTCCTACGGGAGGCAGCAGTGGGGAATATTGCACAATGGGCGAAAGCCTGATGCAGCCATGCCGCGTGTATGAAGAAGGCCTTCGGGTTGTAAAGTACTTTCAGTTGTGAGGAAGGGGGTAACGTTAATAGCGTTATCTCTTGACGTTAGCAACAGAAGAAGCACCGGCTAACTCCGTGCCAGCAGCCGCGGTAATACGGAGGGTGCGAGCGTTAATCGGAATTACTGGGCGTAAAGCGCATGCAGGTGGTTCATTAAGTCAGATGTGAAAGCCCGGGGCTCAACCTCGGAACTGCATTTGAAACTGGTGAACTAGAGTGCTGTAGAGGGGGGTAGAATTTCAGGTGTAGCGGTGAAATGCGTAGAGATCTGAAGGAATACCAGTGGCGAAGGCGGCCCCCTGGACAGACACTGACACTCAGATGCGAAAGCGTGGGGAGCAAACAGGATTAGATACCCTGGTAGTCCACGCCGTAAACGATGTCTACTTGGAGGTTGTGGCCTTGAGCCGTGGCTTTCGGAGCTAACGCGTTAAGTAGACCGCCTGGGGAGTACGGTCGCAAGATTAAAACTCAAATGAATTGACGGGGGCCCGCACAAGCGGTGGAGCATGTGGTTTAATTCGATGCAACGCGAAGAACCTTACCTACTCTTGACATCCAGAGAAGCCAGCGGAGACGCAGGTGTGCCTTCGGGAACTCTGAGACAGGTGCTGCATGGCTGTCGTCAGCTCGTGTTGTGAAATGTTGGGTTAAGTCCCGCAACGAGCGCAACCCTTATCCTTGTTTGCCAGCGAGTAATGTCGGGAACTCCAGGGAGACTGCCGGTGATAAACCGGAGGAAGGTGGGGACGACGTCAAGTCATCATGGCCCTTACGAGTAGGGCTACACACGTGCTACAATGGCGCATACAGAGGGCAGCAAGCTAGCGATAGTGAGCGAATCCCAAAAAGTGCGTCGTAGTCCGGATTGGAGTCTGCAACTCGACTCCATGAAGTCGGAATCGCTAGTAATCGTGAATCAGAATGTCACGGTGAATACGTTCCCGGGCCTTGTACACACCGCCCGTCACACCATGGGAGTGGGCTGCAAAAGAAGTGGGTAGTTTAACCTTTCGGGGAGGACGCTCACCACTTTGTGGTTCATGACTGGGGTGAAGTCGTAACAAGGTAGCCCTAGGGGAACCTGGGGCTGGATCACCTCCTTATACGAAGATAGTCACGATGAGTGTCCACACAGATTGATTAGGTTTAGAAAAGCAAAGAGAAGAAGAACTCCCAAGGTTCTTCAAAGTTTGTTTCTACTTTTTAAAGTAGAGATAAATTGCAGTGTCCCGTTCGTCTAGAGGCCTAGGACACCGCCCTTTCACGGCGGTAACAGGGGTTCGACTCCCCTACGGGATACCACTTCCTTCAAGAAGTAAAAAGGGTCGTTAGCTCAGTTGGTAGAGCAGTTGACTTTTAATCAATTGGTCGCAGGTTCGAATCCTGCACGACCCACCATTTCCTCCCAAGGAAATAAAAATTTGGGGCGATTAGCTCAGTTGGGAGAGCACCTGCCTTACAAGCAGGGGGTCACTGGTTCGAGCCCGGTATCGCCCACCATTTCCTCCCAAGGAAATAAAAATATGGGGCTATAGCTCAGCTGGGAGAGCGCCTGCCTTGCACGCAGGAGGTCTGCGGTTCGATCCCGCATAGCTCCACCATTCTTTCTCCATGAAGAATGGCTTTTATTTTCACTTTTTGAAAGTGAAGACAAAAGAACTATCATGGGCGATTAGCTCAGTTGGGAGAGCACCTGCCTTACAAGCAGGGGGTCACTGGTTCGAGCCCGGTATCGCCCACCATCTTTAAACATTCTTTGATGACAACAGTCTAATGAGAGTTTTTAAAAATGGTTTTGAAAGTTTAAAACTCGAAAAACTCTTGCTCTTTAACAATTTGGAAAGCTGACTGATTTGAATAACGAAGTTATTTAAATCAAATTTAAAAGTTCTCAATGTTTATCTGCTCTTATTTAATAAGAACGGCATAAACACAACAAACACATTCAAGTGTCTTGTATTCGAATGATCAGAAATGATTGTTCATTTTTTGATTCTACTTTTTATTAAAAAGTGGAAACAAGAAGTAAATTGAGTCCGGCAAACAGTTATCAAGAATTAACCCTTCTTGATGACAACCAAAAACCTTGGTTAGTTGCCATACGCTTATTTGTCTTCACTTTTTAAAGTGAAAGCAAATAGAAACCCTTTCGGGTTGTATGGTTAAGTGACTAAGCGTACACGGTGGATGCCTTGGCAGTCAGAGGCGATGAAAGGCGTAATAACTTGCGATAAGCCCAGATTAGGTAGTAATAACCTTTTGAGTCTGGGATTCCTGAATGGGGAAACCCACTTACATAAGTAAGTATCCTGTTGTGAATACATAGCAACAGGAGGCAAACCGGGGGAACTGAAACATCTAAGTACCCCGAGGAAGAGAAATCAACCGAGATTCCGAAAGTAGCGGCGAGCGAAATTGGATTAGCCCTTAAGCTTTTAATGAGACAGACGAAGGCTCTGGAAAGTGCCGCAGTAAAGGGTGATAGCCCCGTAGTCGACATCTCATAATCAGTGAAAACGAGTAGGGCGGGACACGTGATATCCTGTCTGAATATGGGGGGACCATCCTCCAAGGCTAAATACTACTGACTGACCGATAGTGAACCAGTACCGTGAGGGAAAGGCGAAAAGAACCCCTGTGAGGGGAGTGAAATAGAACCTGAAACCGTGTACGTACAAGCAGTAGGAGCACCTTCGTGGTGTGACTGCGTACCTTTTGTATAATGGGTCAGCGACTTAATTTTAGTAGCAAGGTTAACCGTTTAGGGGAGCCGTAGGGAAACCGAGTCTTAACTGGGCGTACAGTTGCTAGGATTAGACCCGAAACCAGGTGATCTAGCCATGGGCAGGTTGAAGGTTGAGTAACATCAACTGGAGGACCGAACCGACTAATGTTGAAAAATTAGCGGATGACTTGTGGCTAGGGGTGAAAGGCCAATCAAACCTGGAGATAGCTGGTTCTCCCCGAAAGCTATTTAGGTAGCGCCTCGGACGAATACTACTGGGGGTAGAGCACTGTTAAGGCTAGGGGGTCATCCCGACTTACCAACCCTTTGCAAACTCCGAATACCAGTAAGTACTATCCGGGAGACACACGGCGGGTGCTAACGTCCGTCGTGGAGAGGGAAACAACCCAGACCGCCAGCTAAGGTCCCAAAGTATAGCTAAGTGGGAAACGATGTGGGAAGGCTCAGACAGCCAGGATGTTGGCTTAGAAGCAGCCATCATTTAAAGAAAGCGTAATAGCTCACTGGTCGAGTCGGCCTGCGCGGAAGATGTAACGGGGCTAAGCTATACACCGAAGCTGCGGCTACGTACCTTAGGGTATGTGGGGTAGGGGAGCGTTCTGTAAGCCGTTGAAGGTGGTCTGTAAGGGCTGCTGGAGGTATCAGAAGTGCGAATGCTGACATGAGTAACGATAAAGGGAGTGAAAAACTCCCTCGCCGGAAGACCAAGGGTTCCTGTCCAACGTTAATCGGGGCAGGGTAAGTCGACTCCTAAGGCGAGGCCGAAAGGCGTAGTCGATGGGAAACGGGTTAATATTCCCGTACTTCTTACAATTGCGATGGGGGGACGGAGAAGGCTAGGTGGGCCTGGCGACGGTTGTCCAGGTTCAAGTATGTAGGCGGAAAGTTTAGGTAAATCCGGACTTTCATTAACGCTGAGATACGATGTCGAGCTACTACGGTAGTGAAGTCATTGATGCCATGCTTCCAGGAAAAGCCTCTAAGCTTCAGATTGTAAGGAATCGTACCCCAAACCGACACAGGTGGTCGGGTAGAGAATACCAAGGCGCTTGAGAGAACTCGGGTGAAGGAACTAGGCAAAATGGTACCGTAACTTCGGGAGAAGGTACGCTCTTATCAGTGAAGTCCCTTGCGGATGGAGCAGACGAGAGTCGCAGATACCAGGTGGCTGCAACTGTTTATTAAAAACACAGCACTGTGCAAAATCGTAAGATGACGTATACGGTGTGACGCCTGCCCGGTGCCGGAAGGTTAATTGATGGGGTTAGACTTCGGTCGAAGCTCTTGATCGAAGCCCCGGTAAACGGCGGCCGTAACTATAACGGTCCTAAGGTAGCGAAATTCCTTGTCGGGTAAGTTCCGACCTGCACGAATGGCGTAATGATGGCCACGCTGTCTCCACCCGAGACTCAGTGAAATTGAAATCGCTGTGAAGATGCAGTGTACCCGCGGCTAGACGGAAAGACCCCGTGAACCTTTACTACAGCTTGGCACTGAACATTGAACCTACATGTGTAGGATAGGTGGGAGACTATGAAACCGCGTCGCTAGATGTGGTGGAGTCGTCCTTGAAATACCACCCTTGTAGTTTTGATGTTCTAACGTTGGTCCCTGAATCGGGATTACGGACAGTGCCTGGTGGGTAGTTTGACTGGGGCGGTCTCCTCCCAAAGAGTAACGGAGGAGCACGAAGGTGGGCTAAACACGGTTGGACATCGTGTGGTTAGTGCAATGGCATAAGCCCGCTTGACTGCGAGAATGACAATTCGAGCAGGTGCGAAAGCAGGTCATAGTGATCCGGTGGTTCTGAATGGAAGGGCCATCGCTCAACGGATAAAAGGTACTCCGGGGATAACAGGCTGATACCGCCCAAGAGTTCATATCGACGGCGGTGTTTGGCACCTCGATGTCGGCTCATCACATCCTGGGGCTGAAGTCGGTCCCAAGGGTATGGCTGTTCGCCATTTAAAGTGGTACGCGAGCTGGGTTTAGAACGTCGTGAGACAGTTCGGTCCCTATCTGCCGTGGGCGTTGGAAAATTGAAAGGGGCTGCTCCTAGTACGAGAGGACCGGAGTGGACGAACCTCTGGTGTTCGGGTTGTCATGCCAATGGCATTGCCCGGTAGCTAAGTTCGGAATCGATAACCGCTGAAAGCATCTAAGCGGGAAGCGAGCCTTGAGATGAGTTTTCCCTGGCACTATAAGTGTCCTAAAGGGTTGTCGTAGACTACGACGTTGATAGGCAGGGTGTGTAAGTGCTGCGAGGCATTGAGCTAACCTGTACTAATTGCCCGTGAGGCTTAACCATACAACACCCAAGGGGTTTTGTGGACTCAGATATACCAGACCTTGAATGAGTTTGAAGAGAAATAACTTTTAGATTAGCTTTCCAGATTATTTTGCCTTCAGTTTTTAAAAAACTGAAAGTAAAAGCAAAATTTGCTTGGCGACCATAGCATTGTGGACCCACCTGATTCCATGCCGAACTCAGAAGTGAAACACAATAGCGCCGATGGTAGTGTGGGGTTTCCCCATGTGAGAGTAGGACATCGCCAGGCTTTAAATATCGTTACCTGTGTATACATGTAACAACATCTACAGTGCACTAATCTGTTGATGACAATTTGTTGGAGGGATGGCTGAGTGGTCGAAAGCACCGGTCTTGAAAACCGGCAACCGTTAATAGCGGTTCTAGGGTTCAAATCCCTATCCCTCCACCACCATTGAAAAGCCCGCTGAGAAATCAGCGGGCTTTTTTTCGTCTAAAAAGTGTACAAAACAAGTATTCATTGTCCTAACTATGTCTTATACCAATCCGGAAAATTAACTGCTCAGGTCTATCCAATCTCTTTAGCACGTTTTGTTACGCGATCTTGGTAATCAATAAATCTATTCCAAGCGCAACAAACCTTGGAAATAATGTCATTATAATCAATGAAATTTTGGTTCGTTAGTAGGGTTGTTGTAATTCCAATAATTAACCTATCAATCGAGCCCAATATCTAAAGCTGAGAGATTGAACTCAGCGTTTATCTTCACAAAAGCTTTTCCAAGTACTACATACTGAGCTAACTATATCGTTATAGTTTTCAAAACACCTATTCGCTGCTTGTACTGACGAAGCAATTGCCAAACTTGCCCTATCGGGTTTAATTCTGGTGAATATGGCGGGATATGGATTATCGTGATGTTCTTAAAATGATTGGCTAAGTGTGTTTGATGCCAGTTCGCTTGATCCATGATAACTACGGAATGTTTACCAGTAGGTGTTGCCGTTGAGAGCAAATCAACGTGCTTCGTCATTGCTCCCATGTTACTTTTGAACAGCTTTAGGTCGAGTTCCTCATTCAGCCCAAATCTTGGTTGTGGTATTACGTTGACCCAATCTAGCTTCCTCTTGAAACCAAACAAGTACTTTTTTAAGTGGATATGCGCAGGGATCTTAAGGAGCGTTTCTATTTGGAATTTTTAAATCGTCGTGGATTTACTGTGATTGTTTGGATGTATTGAACGAGAACTTATTCACGACAATTCCATGTGCTCAAGTAGTTAAAAGGTAGGGTTAGGATGATAGTGTTTATCAAAATGCTTAACGATGTAGTTATATACATCGGCTCTCGACAAGGCGTCGCTCGCCAGAAGGAGAATCAGCATCTTTCTTTATGAAGGTATTGAGTTGTTGGTGTATACGATATCGACAGATACTCTGAAAAAGGTTGTGCCTCGTAAATGCAGTATTTTTGGGAGATAGTCATCTAAGAAACTAAGCTGTGAAATACCTTAATAATGGTAAAATAGCAGAGTGGAAAGTCCAGTTTTGTTATAACGAACGCTCAAGTGAGTTAAATCATAGCGAGTGTCAACCCTATAAACAAAGTTATAGATCTAGATATGCTAGTTAGAAGCTAGCTATATACTGTGTGGCTTTGTCTCTAGGCTGATTTGATCAACAATGTCTTAAGGATGAAGAGCAAATTTAAACTCCACCATTGATTTGAGGGTTATTTTTAATTAATGCCTTGAATTGTTCCAATAGATCAATACTTTGTTTATTTTGCAATTTATCTTTGTGCAGATACGCGCCAATCGTCGCGTTACTAAAGCACTCTTTCATTTTAAGTGGGACAATATCAAGGGTATTGAAATAAGATCTCATGTTCATTGGGTAAGGCAAAATAGCATCACTGTTTTGCAGTAAATCAATTGCTGTTAACAGTGAGTTCGTATTGTAGATAACCTTTTCTTGTAAATAGTGACGTTTTTGAAAGGTTGTTAATTCTTCACTCTGTTGTTGAACTAAATGTGAAAATCGTTTTTTTGCCGCGCCTAAATCAACCGATGGAAAGCGAGCAATATCTTCGTTGCTACAGGTTATTTCAAGCAAAGGATGACCTTTTCTTACATAGACTTCTTCACTGCATTGAAAAAGGGGATGGAACAGTATGTCTTCATATTGTGCTAGGCCGAGTATTTCATGGCCAACAAAGATACTGATTTCGTCGCTGAGCAATAAGTTCATTAATTGTAGGTGATTCCCTACGTCAACAGAGATATTGCTGTGAGGATAAGAATCTCTAAAACCTTGTACGCAGTCTCGAATAAACAAATGCCACCATGCATCTCCACAACCAATTTTAAGTTCGGTTTGATGTCGGAGCTTATTCTTCTCTAATTTATTAAGGGTGTTTTCATAGAGGTTTTGCATCATTTTTGCTTGTTCGTAAAGTAACTCGCCACTAGAGGTTAGGGTGATCCCTTTTGAGTTACGATTAAACAACTTGCTGCCTAGTTTCTCCTCTAACTTCTGCATGTTATGACTTAATGTCGGTTGACTTAAGCAGAGATTATTAGCGGCTTGGGTGACGTTTTGAGTCTTAGCTACTTGAATGAATTGGATCATTAATTTAAACATAATAGCTCTTTACTTGAATAATAAAGAGCTATTTTATGTGGCTTATTACATGATATCTAGCGATTACTTCTTATTTTGATACATGGAGAAGCTAAAGGGTTCCAATGTTAAGGTCTCTTTTAATTTGCAAGCAGTATCGTTATAAATATCAGTGACATAATGATTTGACAATGAATCAGGAAGAGTAATATTAATCGTGTTTACACTGTTATTTATAACAATAGTAATGCACTCGTCTTTTAAGGTTTTTTGGTAGATAAGACATTGCTTTTCATTGTCGCTCATTAACCAATTAATGTGATGAGCACGCAGAGCTGGGTGCTGTTTGCGTAATTTGATGATCTGCATAATATGTCGTCTCATGTCCATATCATGTTTGCCCTCATCCCAAATCATGCATTTACGATTTAATGGATCGGCTCCGCCATCTAAGCCAATTTCACTACCATAATAAATACACGGTGTACCACTGTGAGTAAATTGGAATAAGTAGGCCAGTTTCACTTTCTCTTTATTGCCATCACAACGATGAAGAATACGAGCCGTATCATGGCTATCTAACAAGGAAAATGCCACTTCATTAACCGCAATCGGGTAGCTTGTGTTGACATCATTTACCGCATATTTAAACTGATTCGCATTGAGGTTACCATGAGCAAAAAATCCTATCATGGCATCGGATAATGGGTAATTCATTACGGCATCAAATTGATCACCAGCAAGCCAATTCATTGAATCATGCCACGCTTCACCTAAGATGTAGATCTCAGGTTTAATCGCTTTTAATTCATCACGGAAGCGTCGCCAAAAGCGTTGATCAACTTCGTTTGCGACATCTAAACGCCACGCATCGATATTGAAATTACGTACCCAATAGCGACCAACTTCAAGTAAATACGCCATCACTTCTGGATTTTCGGTATTTAACTTTGGCATGTTCTGCGCAAAGGCAAAGGTGCGATAGTTGAGATACTCTTTACTGTGCTGATCCTTTTTAGACTCGTCTAAAAGTGGGAACTTCTCAACATAGAACCAATCAATGTATTTAGAGTCTTTACCGTTTTTGATGACATCTTGCCATTGAAGAGAATCGGCACCAATATGATTGAATACGGCATCTAACATGACTTTCATGCCACGCTTGTGGGCTTCTGCTATTAGGGTTCTTACTGTGTCGTCATCACCAAAAGCAGGGTCAACTTTTAGATAATCAACGGTGTCGTATTTGTGATTCGTTTTACCTTGAGTAATTGGTGTGAAATATAAGCCTGTAATACCGAGATCTTGTAGGTAGTCAAGATGGTCAATGACACCTTGTAAATCACCACCAAAGAAGCTTTTAGTTTTCGGGTCTTCAGAACCCCAAGATAGTACATTTTTAGGTGAGATTGAGGGATCACCATTGGCAAAGCGCTCAGGGAATATTTGATACCAAACTGTCTCTTTTACCCAATGTGGTGGGCTAAATACATCGATGGGGTTCATGTATGGGAAGCAGTAAAAGTTGAGTAATTGGCTTAATACAGGATCTGCATCATCGGTGATGGTAAAAATTTGTTTTTCAGTAACGAGCAGTTTTTCGCTCTCTTCACCTTCAAGAATAAAAGCATAACGAGCACGGAAAAATCGTGGTTGTGCTTCGCAGAACCAGTAATCAAACAGTTCTGTTTCACACTCTTTTTCCATCACAAAGTTTTCGCCGCCACTCCAACCCATTGCATCTTCTGCATTTAGGTTGCCGCCACCGCCACCTGACGTCCAATCGTATGGATCACCAATTCTTAACGTAGCGTTATTGACTTCGCCTTTTGCTGTGCGAATACGCAAATGAAGTGTTTCTTTATCATAAGTATAAGAATAACTTGAGTGAGATCTATGATAGATCGCTGCTTTTGTAATCATGATTAATACCGTTTAATGAAAGTACCAACCAGAATAACTATCTGACGTAATAGCCACCCAGGTTAGTATAATTGTTTAAATATGCAATTCTATTTTTGGTGTATTTGTTCGTAATATTTCACGACGCGTAATACCTCACTCACGCTCCACGCTTGGGCGAAACAACCACGAGATTGACTTGGTGCGTAACCATCATAGATTTCAGCCAATTGACCAATACAGCCTTCGTATAGGCCATCTTGGTTATGCTCAATAAACTGCTCCACAATACGAAATAAATCTTTATCTTGTGGGAATTGGCGTAAGATCCCCATTAAGAATTGACCAATCATAAAGCCCCAAACTGTGCCTTGGTGATAGGCCATGTCTCGGTCAAAATGCGAGCCTGTACACACGGCTTTAAATTCAGGATCACTCATTGCAAGCGAGCGTAAACCCAAGGGTGAATATAGCTCTTTATAAATGGTAAGAATGACCGAACGTGCTCTTTCTTGACTTAATATTGGGAAAGGAAGGCCAACGGCATAAGCTTGATTTGGGCGAATTTGTTGGTTTACTTCACCTTCTTTAATCCAATCATTTAAATAACCAGTTTTGTTGTAAAACTCATCGTTAAAGGTGGTTTTTACTTGCTCTACCAGTGCAGGTAATTCTGGCATTGGTTTGTTCAGTTTTTGATTAAAGAAATCAAGAATAGACAACGCATTAAACCAAAGTGCATTGATTTCTACAGCGCAACCATGTCTTGGTGTCGGTACGATATCTCCGTAACGAATGTCCATCCAAGTAAGCTGATCAAAACCGCTGCCGCCGCTGATCAAGCCGTTATCAAGCATCTTAATCTCAAAGTCAGTACCGTTACGGTAATGCTGATAAATGTTAGTCATGCATTGATACGCTTCATCACGAATAAACTCTAGATCACCGCTTGCTTGGTAATATTCATATAAGCTAACAATGAAGAGTAGCGATGCATCAATGGTGTTATACATTGGCTCAACCCCAGCTTCAGGGAAAAGGTTAGGCAGTACACCACGACGTTCGTAACGGATAAATGTACGGAAGATCTGTCTTGCGTCTTCAAATTGATTGGTTGATAAATTGCAGCCCCATAATGCAATCATGGTGTCGCGACCCCAATCGGCAAAGAATGGGTAGCCTGCAATGATTGATTTGGATTCTGTTGAGTCACGGTCAACGACAAACTGCTCACTGGCACGAACCAATTGCTTTCCAAATAGGCTCTTTAGATTAGCGCGCTTGATGTACTCCTGTTGGCGCTTAATTTCTGCGTTAATCATTTTATCGGCAGTCTGTGTTTCTAGAGAAACTGCGCGATCTTCTTCAGCTTCAAACACTATCGAGAATTGTTCGTGCGTTTCAGTCCCAACAAAAGCAATGGTATGAAGCGCTATTTGAGCATCTGTTGCAGGACGGCCATCGCGAGCATCATAAGAAAAGTACAGACCCGACTCATAGCGAGGGGCATCCAATGCTGAATCAGCACCATTGTGACGATAAGTAAGTGCTTGACCGTTACTGGTGATTTTCCCATCTTGGTGTGCAAATTCTTGCTGTTTTGATAGGTTCTGTCCTTTTGCACAGAAGTGGTATTTTGGCGTTACATTTAATGTGAATGCTTGTTTTAACGGATTGAATATTTGATATTTTACAGCAAGGCGATTTACACCTTGAGCCATTACAATCGTTTTGGTGATCTCAATACCACGGATACGATACGTAAACTCTGGAAGATGAGTTTGAGTAAAATTATCAAACAGTAGGGTTGAATCTACAGTGTCATAAGGATTTACATTCGCTTGTGAAGAAAGTGGATGGGAGTCTCCGCTTGGTAAGGTAATACGGTCATCTAAGTGACGAACAAAATTAAAGCGATTGTTTGGTGCAACAAGACTTGCCATAAACAACGCGTGATCACTTCGACTGCAAGAGCCTGCAAGGGTAAGAGAAGAATAACCACCTAATCCATTCGTTAGCAGGTAGTTCGATTCTTCAAGGCGATCCATATCGCGAAAATTTGCTTTAGAAAGAGAGATTTTCATGTGAACCTTACAATTAAATATCAAATGTTATCTCGTGTTTATTTTATTCACGCTGTAGGTATTAAATAAACGAGGGAGTTTATAGTTAGCTTTTAATTTCGTTATAAATGAGTAATAGTTTTTGCACTTCACCTTGGGTATACGCGAGATCTTGGCTCTCTTCGTATCCCCACAGCGACGTAATTTGGACGTCATCTTTAGTCGGTGTTACTTTGAATGCCGCAATGCGTTCTTGCTCATTATCAGAAATGAAAAACAGATAAGGCTGAGGCTGTGTAAGCAGTGCGTTGTATTGAGAAGGCGTGGTATACACGGCATTCACGGCTTTGACGTTTTGAGTGCCATAAAAGCGCTGGGCTTCTGCTAATACAGGTAATGCCATTTCTTGCAGTTGTTCGTAACTGCTTTCTACATGAAACGATCCGCAATCACTTGGGATCTGATCACGCAGTGCTTTGTATTGCGTATTTATGATTTCTAATGGCAGCGTTAAATAGTCATTTTCAAACTGTTGTGCAGAAGCAAATAGCTCATCATTATTCACACATTGTTTAAAAATTTGCTGCTGCTCAATAAAGGTTGAGTAGTCAAATGATGGCTTAGGCAGGCTGCTGTAAGCAATGATAAAGCCGGTAATGAAAATAACGACAGCGACTGCAATATGAAGCATATAGTCGTGAATGCGTTGAAGTTGGCCGCGAAAATTCAAAATGTCACTCCTTTCTTTACGGTGTAAATATGCTCTATAAGGCATGGTTTATTACCCTCAATGAGATGAAGGCAATAATGGTGGTTGTGTTCTATTTCTTAAATTCAGCAGATTTGATTGAGTACTTGATGGACTCTTCCGTCTCAGTATCAAAGAAATGCAGCTTGGTATTGTCGATAACCAAGGTGATTTTTTCGTCGATATCAACGTCTGGTTCGCCGGTACCCAATGTGCCTACAAACATGTTCATTGGTGCGGCATTAAAGAACACGTTAATCGCATCGCCTAAGTATTCGCTGTTAAGTGCGGTAACTTCAAAACAACAATCAGGGAACGCATCGCGGTATTTTTTGCCAGAACGAATGGCACTAGAGCGTGCGCCCAATGTGACGGGTTTTCCGTTGTAGCCTGCATCGTTTAGGATCTGCTGGTCACTTTCATTCAAGGTAATAGTGAAAGAGTGACACATGAACTGGCCCCCTTCGTACATTCCTTCAATAAGGTTCATTGATGGCATACCCATGAAAGTCGCTACAAAACAGTTTTTAGGGTTAGTAAATAACTCTTTTGGTGAACCAATTTGCTGAACTTCACCCATCGACATTAATACGATGCGATCAGCCATGGTCATTGCTTCAACTTGGTCATGGGTTACGTAAATTGTGATTGCGCCCTTAGCTCTGTGCATGCGAGAGATTTCAGTACGTGTTGTGGTACGTAATTTCGCATCTAAGTTACTTAACGGCTCATCCATTAGGTACAATTTAGGCGTACGGACCATGGCACGGCCTAAAGCCACACGTTGACGCTGTCCACCTGACAACTCTTTTGGCTTACGCTCTAGGTACTCTTTTAGAAATAAATCGTCAGAAATACTATCAACCGAGTTTTTGATGTCATCACATGGGTAATTGCGTAATTTTAAGCCGTAACCAATGTTGTCACGTACTGACATGTGTGGGTAAAGTGCATAGCTTTGGAATACCATCGCAATATCACGATCTTTTGAGCTAACATCGTTTACTACTTCACCATTGATGATAAATTCGCCATCAGTAATGTCTTCTAAGCCTGCAATCATGCGTAGCGTGGTGGATTTACCACAACCCGATGGGCCTACAAGAACAATGAATTCCCCTTCTTCAATATCGAGATTGAAATCACGTACCGAGCAGGTATCGGAATTGGGGTATTTTTTATTGATGTTTCTTAATGAAATTTTACTCATTAGCCTTTTACTCCACCAGACGTTAAGCCGCCCACGATATAATCTTGAAATTTATAGAAAACGATAACAGGCGGAATTGCTGCTAAGACCGCGCCTGCTGCGAATACGTTGTAGCTTGATTCTTTAATATTATTGATAAGACCCATAAGGCCAACCGCCAGTGTTTTCGCTTCTGAATCCATACTTGCAATCAGGAACTTAGGCATGATGATGTCGCCAATTGGACCTAAGAAACAGAATATAGCGATAACCATGATCATCGGTTTAACTAAAGGCAGCAGTATTTCTTTGAAGATCTGCATTTGAGTTGCACCATCAATTTTTGCTGATTCATCTAATGCACGAGGAATCGAATCGTAATAGCCTTTCATTAGAATCGTATTCATTGTGATGCCACCTGTCGTGTAGATGAGGATCATAAAGATATACGTATAAAGTGTGGCGTTGGCAGAGCTGTAAATGCCGATAGAGTTTGCAATCGCATACAGAGCAATTAAGCCACTGCCTGATGGGATGATTTGAATGATCAGCAATGACATTAATGCACTCTTACGAGATTGGTAACGATAACGAGAGTAAACAAACCCCGAAATTGTCACGATGAATGTAGAGAGGATCATGGTGATTATCGATACTAAGAACGTATTTCGGTACCAGCTTAAATAAGGCGTATCATTAAAAAGTCGAACAAAGTTTTTGGTTAAACTGAAATTTTCAGGGAAGAATGACGTAGAGTACAGTGAGTTACTGACGTTAAACGCACTCATTAATGTCACTAATATCGGGTATAGAATGATCACTGCCATCGAGATCAAAAACGCATAACAAAAAGCCACACCCATGTTCTTAGTGATGACATGACGATTAAAACGCTTCGCTTTGATTTGGCGTGCTAAAGGGATTGCTTTGTCCATTACATCACTTCCTCATTTTTAAAGGCACCTGCTTTCAACCATGAATACAAGACCACGGCACCAACAACAGTACTGGTGATTAAGGTATATACCGCCGCTTCGTTGTATTTAGCATCCATCATTAAGCGGAAACCAAGAGATGAAATCGTATCGAGTGGTTTGTAGATTGAGCCCACCGTTTGAACTGTTGCTTCACCTAACATGTAAACGATGGTGACGTTATTAAAATTGAAGGTAAATTGAGTAATGAATACCGGAGCAACACTTATTAATATCAAGGGGAGAGTGATGTCGAAGAAGTTGGTCCATGCGTTACCGCCATCAATCGCACTGGCTTCATACAAGTCATCAGGGATAGTTTGTAATACGCCTGTCACCAAGATAAATACGTAAGGGAAACCTAACCATGCTTGAATTAATATGATGGTGATTTTGGCGTAATCTGCGTTTAGGAAGAAGCCAATTGCTGTGCTTACATCATATTCGTTACCGGTGAAAAATGGGATAACCATGGTGTTCATGCCGCCAATCTTTGAGAAGAAAAGTTGGAAAACAAGAATGGTTAAGAAAGCAGGAACTGCCCAAGGTAGAATGTAGACAGTACGGAAGAACTTCTTCCCTCTGATATGTTTATTGTTTGCAACAACCGCAAGAACGGTACCTAGAACGATGGTGAGTGCAGAGGCGCAGAAAGTCCATGTTAGAGTCCAAGATAAGGTTTCTTGGAATGCGGCAGCTGTTCGTTCGTTCGTAAACAAACGCTCAAAGTTGGTAAAGCCTTTCCATTCAATAAGAAATGCTGGTGGTAAAACAGGGCGTTTGAAGTTAGTAAAGGCAACAACGATAGAAACAATCGCTGGTAATAAAGCAAAAACAAACAGTAATATGAACTTAGGTGCTGTAATTAGATTAGGTACAATTTCGTGTGATAATCCATGTACTTTTTCAGTAAAGGTAATCGCAAAACCAGACTCATCTATTTGTCGTTTTACGTCTTTTGCATCGCGAGCAAAAGCGTAATGCAATGCGAAAAAGACTAAAATCATCATTGCGCCAACGGTTGAACCCACCATGATAAGAAAAGAATCATCCACAAAGCGTTCTGCGCCAATAGTGATTTTTCCATTAGGTTGTTCGACAGCTAAAAGACGGAAGTTAGGAAGAGTGAATTGTATAAAAACCAATATCTCCAAAGCCAATATCGAGAACCCAAATAAAGCCTCTCGCATTCGACGTAGTGCAAGGTGTCCACTACCTGGAATCAGCATAGAGAACCAGAATACAAACTGTTGACTCATGTAAATAACCTACTTATTTATTAGTGTTGTGTAGATATGTCATGCCTTTGTATTACACGATGCCGGATGTACTCGACATCGTGTAGTTGATTTGAAACCTAGTTGATTTGAAAACTAAGTGATCTGCAAACTAAGCTAGCGGATTACATGTCTTCAATATCAACTTCAATCGTATCAACGGCGGCGTCTAATACCGCTTTGACATCTTGACCTTGTGCGATTTGAGCAAGACCCGTTTTCATTGGTCCCCACACTTTCATGAACTCTGGGATGCTTGGCATAGGTTGGCCGATGTTTGTCGCATCAAATATGGCTTTGTGTAGAGAGTCTTCTTTGTAATTAACAGACAGGCTAGGTGAGACTTCACGTGTGTCTGAATACCACTTGTTTGCATTCTCAGGAGTCGCTAGGAATTCAATAAAGGCACGAGCGCCTTCTTTGTTGTCACTGTAGCCGTTAACGGTCATCCCTTTTGTGCCTGTTAGAGCTTTATATGGATGACTGCCATCCCAACTTGGGATAGGTGCTGCACCAACATTAATGCCGGCTTTTTCGATATCAGCAATTGCCCATGGACCATTGATAATGGCTTTTACTTTTCCTTCCATGAAGTATTTCATCATGATGTCATAAGCAACGGTATCATCTTGCATTAGGGTCCAATGGCTCACACCACTTTTATATAACTCTTGGGCAGCTAAACCTGCTTTGATTGCATCAGGTGTATTTAAGCCGATATCTTGTGGATTATTGTCTTTGAAGATATAGCCGCCATTAGACATAAATAAGCCGCCAGTGAAGTAAAAATCAGTAAATTTTGCAGCCCACTCAGAAGGTGGAATTTCTTTAAGTGTTTTTGGTGCTTCATTTATCATGTCTTTGTTATATAGAAATAACGTTGTATCTGTAGACATTGGTAACATATAAGTTTGACCATTGTAGATTGATGCATTGGTAGCGGCATCTGTATAACCATTAACGGTAAAATTGGTTGGAGCAATTAAATGTTGATCCGCTAACTCACCGATTCGGTCGTTTGGGATCATGAAAATATCAGCAATATTACCTTTTTGAGTTGGTAGCGCTGCCAGTAAATCAAACATGCTTGTTGCTGCTACTTCTACCTTAAAGTCTTTCCCTTTATTGAACTGCTCTGCAAGTTCGGTGAAGTAAGGGACATAGCTTTTTTCAACGCCAATAACGATGTTTTCTGCAGCCATTGCAGTGTTACTTAGTAATAGGGCTGCTGAAACAGCAAGTGACAATTTCTTAATCATTTTATTGCTCCTGAATAGGGTAGGGTACTAGGTTGACAAAATAAATAAGGCATAAATTAAATAATATCAACAGCTTATTCTTTTTGTTAAGCGATCTCTCTAGAGTCACTCCGGTGACACATGTTTGTTGGTTTATAAGACTAACGTCATTCAAATCATCATAGGTCTTTGGTGGTAGGTGGTGAAATGCTATTTATATTTGGTGGCCATAGAAAAAATGCATATCACATAGATAAATGTTATCTAACGCAACGATATCTAAGGTATTCATGGTCTTTGATAAGTTAAAAACGTGAAGACAATAACAGTCTGTAGGACGAGATAAATAAAAGAAGAGACTGAGTGGTGTGCTTGCAATAAAAAGGGGCATTATTATCTTCACCTTTTACGCTAATATGATTTTTTGTGGGGTTACACTTTTGTTTAGTCACTTTGATTAACATAGGACATATCCATTCGGCCCAAATCTTGTTCTTGAATATTGCTGTATTCGTGATCGAATTATTCTGTTAGTGGCAGTTTAATACCATCAGATTTTGCTTCATCTAGACAAATGCAAAGGTCTCTTCTCATTAGATCAATGACAAAGTCAAAATCGAATTTATCTTTTTTGTGATGGCACTTGCGCGGTTTTCTACTCGCCATGAACCCGCTGCTCCGTGTATTTGCGTATCAACCACTAGAAAACAGCCAGTATTATGTTAGACGGTGCGCTAGAAAATATAGCGGTGCTTAGACGTTTCGTTATCAACATGTAAAGCAATAAGATTACGGAGCGGCAAGCCAGAAAGTGAAGTTGAAGAAAGCGGGATGGAGCAACGATTATCTGGCGCGAATCTTGTTCGGGTTGTAAACCCATTGAAGTATGCTCGCGGCCCGCTATGACTGGTAAGATAACACCAGAACATTGAGGCGGGAATTGCTAGTAGAACCTGAATTTGTAACCCTTTAAACCAAATAGAGAAATAAGAACGGAGATGAATACAAAGGTTTACATTACAAGGCTGCCGGCAAAACCTACCATGACCAAGTTAGTTTTTCTACGGTAAGTGTCTTTGTCTATATTTGAGATCTTCATGGTATTTCCGTGAAACTGAGAATAGTAAATCTTTGCTCAACGGGGCTTTTGGATATGAGTAACATACGTTATACCACTTTACAGTTAGCGCATGGGGTCGAGCATAAACTCATGGTTTTGTGTACTCATGTAGCTGATATGACTGTTTGGTCTGCCTATTGTAATAATATCGTGAGCGATTAGAAATCCTAGCAGAAGCATTGCCACTTTTCCAAAAAGATTGCGGTGAGTTTTTGAGTCACTTTGAGCAAGCTTAAACTCGATGTTCTTTAAATCTGAAAACTAAAAAAGCAGCCTAAGTGGCTGCTTTTTCGTTCAATAATTTTCTGGTGGTTTAGCTGGCAAGCCGTTTAGTTCGCTAACTGGTTAATTAGCAAGCTTAGCCTCGACTTGCCCAAGTGCGCGTTGGTACATAAACCATGCACAGGTTCCGGCAAGCACATTACCTACCATTGCGCCCCAGAACAAACCTTCAATACCAGCAAGCTGAGAGCCAACCCACAAGCAAGGTAAGAAGAAAGCAAACAGGCGCAGCGCTGAAATCGTCAAGGCGGTGTAAGACTTACCCAGAGCGTTCGAGACAGAAACCATCAGCATACAGATTCCCAGTGGCCCTAAGCTAATAGGCACGATCAGTAGGTGATAGTTCAAAATCGTCGATACTTCGCTTTCACTAGTCATAAGGTTTGCTAGCCCACCAGAGAACAACCAAGTCACTAACGCTATCACCAACTGGAA
This sequence comes from Vibrio splendidus, assembly GCF_003345295.1. NCBI lineage: Bacteria > Pseudomonadati > Pseudomonadota > Gammaproteobacteria > Vibrionales > Vibrionaceae > Vibrio > Vibrio splendidus. The sequence goes on along the minus strand of NZ_CP031056.1, from coordinate 1,769,873 downwards.
ACCCAATACGAACATCACTGCAATCTTAACGAGCTTACGTATGTTTATCAGGTTGTTCTCTCCTAACATGCGTCCAATCATTGGTGGCATCGACATCGTTAGTGCTAGCACGGCGACAATCGAGAAGAATTCAAAACGTGAACCCAACGCCCAAGCAGCAACGGCAGCGGTGCCATAGCTAGCAAGTAGCTTAGTGGCAAACATTGATGAAACGGGTGGCAGCAGCTGACTGATCATCGCTGGTCCCATGATGTTGCCAATGGAGCGAACACTCTTACCAATGTTGAGATCGTGCCAGTCGAATGTCATCCAATGCTTTTTCGTAACTTTTGGAGCAACGATAAAGATACCCGCACCGAATGCCAAAATGGTCGCAATGGCTGCTCCATTGATGCCCATGTCGAAAGTGAAGATGAAAATCGGGTCCAATATCAAGTTGATGATACTGGTCGCGATCATCATTGATCCGGGCAGCATGGTATTACCATTGGCACGACAAACACTGTAGAAGAAGTAGAGTAGGGCTCCTGTCCAAGAGCTGATTAGCCAATAGATCCAATAAGAATCAATGATCGGCAATACCGTCGGTGGCGCATCCAACAACTGTAAAATTGGCCCACGCAGCAGATAGATGATGACAGAGAAAAGCGCGACACTCACGCTGCCCATCGCAATCACTAATCCACCAAGCTGCTTAGCGTAGCGCGTTTCATTCGCGCCAATGGCTCTAGCGATTACCGCGGTCGTCGCGATACCCAGCCCGACCTGAATACCAATGATGATCATCTGTATTGGAAGCGTGAAACCTTGGATAGCGAGCGGCAGCACGCCCAGTTGGCCAATGAAAGCACTGTCTACAAGTTGGAAGCTCATCAGGGAAAGTACCCCAAATAGCATTGGCCATGTCATTGTATAGAGTTGTCGGCCAAGAGAAGGCGAAGGAGTTGCGGTAGTAGAATTCATAACACTCTTATCGGTCTTGAAGTTAGGCTTGTTGTGGTGACAAACCTCTCAATGAAGAATTGCGTAAAGGATAACGTAAGGTCAGCTCGATACCAATAATTGTTATTAGATCTATCGATATTACCTTTGCACAGTTTCATCGGTATGTGAGCATTGTGCGATGTAACTTTATGCGTTCGCTTATTGAAATTTGAGGTGTCGTATCTTGTTCCTGAGTTTTATATTGGCGGATTGGGTCTAAAGGTTTTCAAATCGATTATTTCTAAGGTTTCGCTTTATGCCGATAATTTGGTGCTGTGATACCAACCCAACCTTTGAAAGCACGGTTAAAGTTGCTCAAATCACTGTAACCAACTTGCCAACTGATCTCTTGCACTGAAAGATCGGTCTCTTCGAGTAGCTGTTTTGCTTTGGTTTCACGAACCTGTTCTTTGGCTTCTTTAAACAGAATGCCTTTGCTCTTCAGGTTTCTCTGTAGCGTTCGTTTTGTCATGCCGAGCATGGTCGCAAACCATTCAATATTGAACCAAGGTAAAGTCGAATAAGTGTTTATCAGTGTCTTTACGGCTTGCTCCCAATCTTGGGTACTATTTTGTTCTGAGATAGCGCGATAGTCGTCGGGCAGTGGGATCGCAAGCGCCCCATATTGTTGCTCAAACTGAATATCAGAATTAAAAAAGTGTTTAGGTAACTGACGCGCACCGTTGTTGGTAGAGACAAGCTTAGCGTGTGATGGTTGCCACTGGTCGTCTATAAACTTACGGCATAGGGTAATCACTGTAAGGGATCTAAACCATTCGGATTGTTCAAATCCAGAGGTTGATGGATGATAGCAACTGCGATGACATAGCCACCACAAGCCATCTTTTTTCTCGGTCCATATCGTGACGTGGTTGTTCAAACTAGGCATTGCAGCGATCAAACAACGAATAGCCTGCTCTAACGATGTACATTTCTCTATCTCACGGTTCAGTTGTGGTGACAGTTGTTCCAGAGACGTTTTACGACCGACCTCAATCCCTATCGAATAACCAAATTGACGCTCAAGTCCATGAATGAAGCGAATCAAATCTTGCGTAGGAAGCCACTGATTAGATTGTGTTAGCTCAAGTGGCAAACCACATTCTATAGCGACACCGCGCCAATCAAGTGCTTCTTTATCGCAATACGCAATGTATGGGGCAATATTACTGGTAGAGCTCAATAGTATGTTAGTGGTGCGCGATGATGCTTTCATTGTTGTTAGTGCTTACCTATAAATGTCACCAAATGACCTAATTAAATGTAGCGTAACTCAATATACTTTTCTCCACCCAAAGAGGAGAAGAATATGAAACTTACACCCATTGCCCTATTTATTTCATCACTCACGATTTCATCGCTTGCCGTGTCATCGACTGTATTTGCAGAAAACCCAGTAGAAGCCGCGCTTAAAATTGAAGGTGCTCAGGTCACTCTAACGGTGAAAGATGCTCACCAATCTTTTTCTCCTGACTTCGTTGATTCTGCCCGCGAAAACTTCAATAACTTCCATTGGCAAATGGGTGGAGACCACAGTGTTTACTACAACATGCACATGAGTGAATTCATGCCGACAGCTTTTGCTGCCCCGAATGCTGAATATAAACCATTGGTTAAAAATATCGATTCACGCCTTGCTAAATTAACGGTAAACACCGAAACCAAAGGTGAGTTGACGATGGAGCAATACCTAGCGGACGAGCAGTTCCGAACTCAAGGTTTCATGTTAATTCACAAAGGGGAAATTGTTTATCAGGCCTACCCAGGCATGAGCCCCACAGACACTCATGTTTGGGCGTCAACAGCGAAAACGACGGTAGGCGCAGTAGTCGCAATGTTGGTTGAAGAAGGTAAAGTCGATCCTGAACAAGATATTACTTATTACATCCCTGAGTTAAAAGGGAGTAATTGGGAAGATATCACTGTCCATCAAGTGCTCAACATGTCGACTGCGTTAGACAACGAAGAAACGCTTGAATCGATATTGAATCCGGACTCTGACGTAGTACGTTTCTTTGCTGCGTCATTCAATTCACCAAGAGCAAAAACCGGTGAGATGGAAACATGGATGAATGTTGCAAAAGGTGCTCAGAAACTGGAGGGCGAGAAAGCAGGTGATCATTTCCGCTATGCCTCAATCAATACCATGGTTTTGACCAAGCTAGTAGAAAACATTGAAAACAAGACTTGGACCGAAGTCTTTGAAGATCGTGTTTGGTCTAAGGTACATGCCCGTCAGCCTATGCAGTTTAACCTAACGCCAGATGGAATGGCGATTGCCGTCGGTTTGGTTTCGACAACAGTAGAAGATATGGCGCGCTGGGGCACTCTGTTTACGCCAAGCTGGAAAGCGGTGGCGGATGAGCCTGTCATCTCTCAAGCCGTGATTGATCGTATTCGCAATAGCGGAGATCCAAAAGCCTTCGTAGGTACTAGCAAAGAGAGCGGTTCTGTTCATGCTTTTAACGAAAAGGCCGACTATAACGCTTATCAATTCGACTATATCTTCAATGACGGTGCGATGTCGAAAAGTGGCAACCTTGGCCAGTTTATTTATATCGATCCAGATCGTGATTTTGTAGGCGTGATGTTCTCAACCAACCCATACCATTCAGGTTTTGGTGAGAATAAAGGCCCGGCACTAATGCGTTCAGCAGCAAAACTACTTGCTGACAAGTAATCTATTTATTACCTAACAGGATGTTCCAGGCTTCAAGGAGGAAGCAAACGACTTTCGAGATATATAATGAAAAAGTTTGCTCTATTAATCCCGTTGAGTTTAGGTCTAGCCCTTCCTGCACATGCAGGTTCAGATTCCGAACGTGTTATCGATCCTGCTGATGTCACTAAAGTTTATACTCAAGCTGCATTGATGTTGAATGGTAGTTCAGATATCCAATTTCAAGGGCAAGTTTCTGGCGGTTTAGAAAACGGTCAACAGTTTGCCCTATTGGCTGAAGGGACGTTTGTCGATGAAAGCAACACAGCGCTTCGCGATCCAGACAAATTCGGTACAGAGTATAGCAACTCTAGAATCCAGTACTTCCACGTCTTTGAAACGGGGACTAAAGCTACGCCTAAAGTGGGTCTTTCATTAGATTATATTAATACGCGCAACAGCATTAAAAATGACTTATTGTCGGTTGGCGGTGTTGTTGCGATTAACCCAGCTTATACCGGTGGATTTCTTGTATTTCCAAGAGCAGGGTTGATGACAGGTAGCATGGAGATCCCTGGTGTTACTTCATCTAAAGATGATTTAACGGGATACTCGCTTGGTTTGATTACCGCGAAGCATCTCGGTGACTCTGGCGCCTATGTGTCTTTAGTACCAGAGTGGCAGGATCTTTCTGGCGATGACATCGATATGCAGAACTTCTCTTTCAAAACATCGTTAAATGTACCGATGAACAGTGCAAGAACTTGGTGGTTGAATACGCGTTATGACATTACCAAAGCAGATGTTGATGTGAAAGGTGTGTCAATGTCGAATGATTGGCAAACCGAGGCTTGGATTGGTGTGAGATACTACTTCTAACTCCCTAGTTTGCTAACATGCAAAGAACTTAAAAAAGCCAGTCATCGTGACTGGCTTTTGTCGTTTAGGTCTCGCACGAAGCGTTATTTATTTGCTACGTTACCAAGCTTCAACCACGTGTCGATAACCGTATCTGGGTTTAGTGAAACAGAGCTGATGCCTTGCTCCATTAACCATTCAGCTAGGTCATCATGGTCAGATGGGCCTTGGCCACAAATACCCACGTACTTACCCGCTTTAGCTGCTGCATCGATTGCCATTTTCAGCATCGCTTTCACCGCTGGGTTACGCTCATCGAATAAGTGTGCAACGTCACCTGAATCTCGGTCTAGGCCAAGTGTCAGCTGCGTCATGTCGTTCGAACCGATCGAGAAGCCATCGAAGTACTTCAAGAACTCATCAGCCAATATCGCATTCGATGGTAGCTCACACATCATGATGACTTTCAGACCTTGGTCGCCACGACGCAGGTTAAATTTAGCCAGAATGTCGATAACCGATGCCGCTTCGCTTGGAGTTCGAACGAATGGAATCATGATTTCAACGTTCTTCAGTCCCATCTCGTTACGAACGCGTTTCAGCGCTTGAGTTTCAAGCTCGAAACAGTCTTCAAAGACTGGAGAGATGTAACGAGATGCACCACGGAAGCCCAGCATTGGATTCTCTTCATGTGGTTCAAACGTTTTACCGCCAACAAGGTTACTGTACTCGTTCGACTTAAAGTCAGACATACGTACGATTACACGCTTAGGCCAGAACGCAGAAGCGATGGTCGCGATGCCTTCCGTTAGCTTGCTTACGTAGAAATCGATAGGATCTTTATAACCACGAATGCGTTGGTTGATTTCTGCTTTGATCTCATCCGTTTGCTCATCGAAGTTCAGCAGAGCTTTAGGGTGAATACCAATCATCTTGTTGATGATGAATTCAAGACGAGCAAGGCCAACACCTTCGTTCGGGATCTGAGCGAAGTCGAAGGCACGATCTGGGTTGCCTACGTTCATCATGACTTTGGTTGGCAGCATTGGTAGCTCATCAACCTCAGAACGTTTGATTTCAAAGTCGAGTTCGCCATTGTAAACGTAGCCCGTTTCACCTTCTGAACATGACACTGTCACGATGTCGCCATCATTTAGGCTACTTGTCGCTGTACCACAGCCAACAATGGCAGGAATACCGAGCTCACGAGCAATGATCGCTGCGTGACAAGTACGGCCGCCACGATTAGTCACAATCGCGGACGCTTTCTTCATCACAGGTTCCCAGTCTGGGTCTGTCATGTCTGTTACCAGTACGTCGCCTTCTTGAACCAGTGACATTTGGTCTAGAGAATCAACTAAGCGAACAGGGCCTGAACCGATGCGTTGACCGATAGCACGGCCTTCAACTAGTACATCTGCCTTGTTGTTTAGTTCGTAACGCTCGATAACGTTTTGGTCGCTTTGAGAACATACGGTTTCAGGACGAGCTTGAACGATGTAAAGCTTGCCGTCGATGCCATCTTTTGCCCACTCAATGTCCATCGGACGTTGGTAGTGCTTCTCGATGATCATCGCTTGTTTTGCTAGCTCTTTGATCTCTTCATCGTTCAATGAAAACTCGTTACGCTCTTGAGTATCGGTGTCGATGATATCAACTTGCTTGCCGATCTCTTGGTTGGTTGAGTAGATCATCTTGATCAACTTAGAACCAAATGTCTTTTTAACAACTGGGTAGTGACCCGCTTCTAGCATTGGCTTGTGAACGTAGAATTCGTCTGGGTTCACAGCGCCTTGTACAACCATTTCACCTAACCCCCAAGAAGAGGTGATGAAGACCACTTGGTCGAAGCCTGACTCAGTATCAAGCGTGAACATCACACCTGAAGAGGCTTTGTCTGAGCGAACCATACGCTGGATACCCGCAGACAATGAAATGCCACGGTGATCAAAGCCTTGGTGTACTCGGTAAGAGATAGCACGGTCGTTAAACAGAGAAGCGAACACGTGTTTAGTCGCTTCGATAACCGCATCGATCCCTTTCACGTTAAGGAAGGTTTCTTGTTGGCCTGCAAATGAAGCATCTGGAAGGTCTTCAGCTGTTGCCGATGAACGAACCGCAACAGACAATTCTTCGTTGCCTTCAATCAGTTCGCGGTAGTTATCACGGATGTCTTGCTCTAGTGATTCTGGGAAGGGCGCGTCTAGAACCCATTGTCGAATCGTTGCACCTGTCTTACGCAGTGCGTCAACGTCCTCAACATCAAGCTCATCAAGGAGTTGGTGAATGCGCTCATCAAGACCTTTGTAGTCAAGAAAGTTGTTAAACGCATAAGATGTGGTAGCAAAACCATTAGGTACTGATACGCCAGCGTTGGCTAGGTTAGAAACCATTTCGCCAAGTGAAGCATTCTTACCGCCGACTTTGTCGACATCTTCCATGGAAAGGCCATTGAACCATAGGGTGTTATTTTGCATTTATTTCTCCAGAAACATAGCAAGCATTGTAGGGATTTAAAGGCAAACGATTACGTATCAGTTTAAAAAAATGTAAATTATTTTCTAAAGCTGTGGGGGACGTAATAGTCAGCAGGGTTTCGTTATATATATTATGGTTCCCATCCTACTCAAAATAATTTTAAACATTAAATAAAAAATGCAAATTGATATCCAAAGTCGTGATGTATTCTATGTTTCTGATGGAACTGCCATAACATGTGAGACTTTAGGGCATGTTGTTCTAGGTCAATTCCCATTCGAAGCTAATGAAAAAACCTTCCCGTTTGTCGAAAGTGAAGACAAACTTTCTGATTTATTAAAAGAGATCGAAATTTCGTATCGTGATACGGGCAACCACCCGTTGGTCTTTTTTTCGATTGTGATTCCAGATATCAAGCAGAAGCTCTTGGAGGCACCAGCGCATTGTTATGACGTGCTAGAGAGTATTGTGCAGAAAGTGCAAGACGATACCCAAATGGCCCCTGTGCCTAAGCTGCAGCGCTCACGTAGTGTTAATAAAGATTCAGTGAAGTACTTCGACCGTATTGCTGCGATTGAATACACGCTGGCTCATGATGATGGCATCACGCTGAAAGGGCTTGAAGAGGCGGATATCATCCTATTGGGTGTGTCTCGAAGCGGTAAGACACCGACAAGTTTGTATATGGCGATGCAGTTTGGCTTGCGCGTAGCGAACTATCCGTTCATTCATGATGACTTGGCGCGCTTGAAGCTGTTACCCGAATTTGAGATCTACCGACACAAGCTGTTTGGTTTAACCATTGATGCGGAAAGGTTGACTGAAATTCGAGAGAACCGTTTAGCCGGCAGTGAGTATGCGAGTGACTCGCAATGCTTGTATGAATTGCAAACGGTAGAGTCGATGTTTCGCCGAGAAGCGATACCTTACATCAACACGTCTTCGCTATCGGTTGAAGAAATTTCAACACGAATCTTGGAGCGAACAGGGTTGAGAAGGCGCTTGTTGTAGAAAAAGATAATTAAGTCATAGAAATCGAAGCTCGTCCGGACAATGGTTCGGGGAGCTTCGATTTTTAGTTTAGGCTAGTTGCTAACGACTAATGGCTTAGCAAATTAGCGAAGAAGCTTAATGCCTAACGTTTGACTCTGTTTTTCTAACCAACGCTCAAGTGCTGGTGGCCATGTGATGCTTGGTTCAACACAGAAGCCACGAAGCATTGAGAAATAGAGTGCTTGATCAACTAAAGGTAGCGATGATTCACCATTCTCTAGATCCAATAGAAGCTCTGCATCTTTCAGTAATGGGTTAATCAGTTGAACGTATTGTGGGGTCTTTTCTAAGAGCTCTTCAAAGTTAAAACCTTCGGTCTCTTTACTTGTACGCCAAGCTTCTTTGGCTCCAGCAGAGCGATATTCAGCCAAGTCGAGGTTCCACCAACGTGGGCGTCCGATCTGTTGAGTAAGAGGGAAAGCGCGGCTTTGAAAAAGCGCAGCCTGCTCAGACGGCTCACGTTGCTCGTCACTTGATTTCAAATCCATGAAGTAAACAATGATGTCTAGGCTTTCAGCCATAATAGAACCGTCGTTTTTCTGTAGGACTGGCACCATCTTCTTACCGATCAGATCGATAAGGGTTTGGGCATCATCATAATCCACAGAAACAAGTTCGATGTTCAAGCCTAAAGATTGAGCGATGTAGGCAACTCTTGCACAGAAAGGGCAGTGGTCGTAAATGTAAAGCTTCATAGCTTCCCTTAGTTCAGGATAGAATAAATATAAGTTAATGCTAATGTATCAGAAAGTATTACGAACATTAAGCGTCAATAAACGCTAAGTACTGATAAACAGCAAGCATCAACAATACACAATAAGTGCTTGGTATAAATGCTCTTTCATTAATTCTATTGTCTGTTGGATTCGGCTTTACTGCAATGCGTAGACTAATGGGAAGGCTAGTGAGAAATAACGGGCACAAAAAAGGCTCTGGCGGCTCACTCTAATGCAGAAGAGTGAAGTCAGCCAAAGCCTCAATGTTGTTACCTTTAGCAGAGTGACTACTAAAAGAGCAGAGTGGTTAAACTATGCTTTTTTAAGGTCTTGTGCTGGGTAAGTAAGCGTCATTGCGCCTTCTACCGTTGTAACGTGAACGTAGCCACCACCAGCACTTAGGCCAGTCACTACCATTTCACCAAGCTCAACACCTTTTGTTGCTACAACGCGATCGTCAACTGAAAACACTTTACACACCTTCAATAAATTAAATAAATACGATAGATATCGAACGCGGATTTAAACAGATGGCACCCCAATCGACTAATCCGGTTATTTGTCGTAAAGATTAAATTTAGTTATGCATAAAACAGTATTTCTTAAAAATCAGTTTGTTAACTCATTCAGCGATGTTATTTGTCTGCCGGATAAACGACACCAACTTGTTGGCGCATCTCTGTAATTAACTTGGCAACCGTTAAAGCGCGCTGTTGGGCTTGCGCTTGTGTTGTGTCGTCTCCAGCAATGCAACTAGCAAAGGCTTGCGCCTCGTAACACATTGAATTTTCGCTTTGTGCTTGAGTGAGGTTTTCTACCGTGCCATCGCGGTAGCGGATCTTAATGTCGGTGCATTCGGCGATGTGATCGATGATGATCGCTCCTAGTTCACCTTGGATCTCACTTGGCGTATAAGAATCACTGACTTTGGAGTGCGCAAGAGTCACATCAAACTCAGGGTATTGGAAGATCGCACAGCCATGAGCATCGACACCTGAATCAAGCAGCTTTGCAGAAGCCTGTGCATTTTCAGGTTTGCCAAATAACGCGACTGTCGCGGCAACACAGTAGAAGCCAATATCGACCAATGAGCCGTTAGAAAAAGCTGGGTTGAAGGTGTTTGGGTTCTCACCATTTAGGTATTTTTGGTAGCGTGATGAATACTGGCAGTAGTTGATGTGTGCCTTATGTACCTTGCCAATCTTCTCTAACCCTAGTTGAACTTGCTTAAAGTTCGGTAGAAACTGAGATTTATACGCCTCAAACAGCACCACACCGTTTTTCTCAGCGACCTCAAACATTCGGGTTGCTTCATCAATATTCGATGCGACAGGCTTTTCACAGATGACATGTTTGCCGTGCTCCATCATGAAGATGGACTGTTCGCAATGGAGTGAGTTCGGTGAAGCGATGTATACGGCTTCAACCGTTTTGTCATTGGCCAATGCGTCGAGTGAGTTATACGTCGTTTCAACGTCAAACTCTTGGGCGAACTGTGCCGCGCTGTCTAGATTTCGAGAGTAAACCGCAGCAAGTTGCATTGATTGAGATTCGTGAGCAGCTTGAACAAACTTTTGTGTAATCCAATTGGTTCCAATTACAGCAAACTTAATCATATAGGTGTCCAATAGTTAGTGTATTGATTCTGCAGAGATAGTAGCACTCAACGGTTGGCAATGTGCCTGAGATTTACGGAACAATTTCCCTAAACATAGTGCCTAATATTAATAATCAGCCTTCACAGAACGTCTGGGTTGACCAGTACAACGGTGCACAACCAAGTCATTTTTGCTAAGGTATTAGTGAATTCAAATAAGGTAATGATATGCAAATTCGGACTGCCAAGGTCACTGATATAAGCTCGATCTTAGAGCTCTCAGAGCAGATAAATCGTCAACATCATCTTGGTGCTCCGATGGTATTTGCGCCACCTTCATTGGGTTTTACCGACAGTGAAGAGTACTGGTTAGGGTTGATGATCGATCCTGTAGGGGCTTTCTTCGTTGCCGTTGATGAGCAACAAGTGGTCGGCTTCTTAGCCGGGAAGGTGACACAGAACAAAGGGGTGAGCTTTATTCAGCCGCATAAGGTGGCAAGAGTGAATACGATTGTGGTTAACGATCAAGTTCAAAGCCAAGGTGTCGGTCGAGCTTTAATGAAGTCATTCAATCAGTGGGCTCAAGCGAGCGGTGCTATCGAGCTTAGGTTAGAAGTGATGGAGTTCAACCAGCAAGCTCAGGGTTTTTATGAGTCGTTAGGGATGGAAACTCAATCTCGAACCATGTCCATGCGTTTTGAGGAGATTTAAAGGTGCGTTTGATTTGGCCTTTATCGTTATGCTTACTCTTTTCTACTTCGCTCGCTTATGCGGAGAAGCTCGTCGTTGATAAAATTGTGTCTGATGCGACCGCTATCGAAACCATTGTATTTGAGTCAGCACCTTCCCATTCTAGTCGCACACCTACGTCATCGGTCACCTCGAATTCGAAGCATGTCATTGTTATGGACGATGCTCTTGAAGGGGACTCTCAACAAAAGGTCACCCAGCTTTCTCAACGCTCTTCACTAGATCCATCTCAAAGCTCTTCATTAGGTCAACCTCAAAGTTCCTCTCAAGAGTTTTACACTCTACCTGACGCGTCTTCTGGCATAGACCCGTTATTGCAAGTGGTCACCTTAGTTAAAGTCGACAAATCTAAACGTAGAATGTATCTGCTCAAAGGGGAGGAAGTGGTTCAGGAATTTCGTATTGCGCTAGGTAAACAACCGAGAGGGCATAAGCGCTTTGAAGGGGACAACCGAACGCCAGAAGGGCAATACCAGCTCGACTATGTTATGGAAGAATCAGACTTCTACCGCTCGGTGCATATCAACTACCCGCGATCATCAGATATGCAGTGGGCACAAAAAAATGATGTTGATCCTGGGGGCAATATCAAGATCCACGGAATCAAGAATGGTGAGCGTCGTTCACCTAGTTTTATACAAAGCTTCGATTGGACGGATGGTTGTATTGCATTAACCAATCAAGATATGGATGAGTTCATCCAACTCGTAAAAATGGGTACCCCTATCCATATTGAATGGTAGTTATCGGTACCCATTTTCCTGAACAATTCTCGAAAACAACTCTCGAAAACAATTGCCGAAATCAGCGCTAGAGCCAGTTACAGTATGACTCGACCTGCACTGAAGATAGCAATCACAATGAGCAGTGCAATCGTGACTGGCTTGAACTTCGCCCCACCAAACCTCTCAAACAATTTTGAACCGACATAGCCGCCAAACATGCTGCTTGGTAAGAGTGCTAGAGTAAGCCAGACCACATCACGATCGACTAACCCTGCGATAGAGGCCGTAACAAAGGCGCTAGAATCAGCTAGTACAAAGAACGCAATCAGGCCGGCTCTGGCAATGTGTGGTGCGACAGGACTTGCCAATGCATGCGTGCCAACCGGAGGGCCAGACATTGAAGCTGCGCCATTCATTACCCCCGCAAGGCTGCCTAGAATATAGGGAGCAAATCTAGGTTCGCTTTTGTATTGGAACCCTTTGTAGATCATGATTGCTGACGCAAAAATGAAGGCACTGATGATCAAGATGATCGTGTCTTGGCTAACGGATTTGAGTAACAGCAAGCCGACGGGCGTGAAGGCCAAACAAGGGACAAATACCTTTGAAACCCATCGCCAATTTACGTGATGTTTAACCTTCGGCAGCAATTGGATATTGCCTAACAGGTCGATCAGCATGAAAACAGGAACCAGTTCGATAACAGGCACGAATAACGCACTCAATGGCAATGCCACTAAGGTGAAACCAAAACCTGAGAAGCCACGAACAATAGCGGCGAAAATGAAGATTGCACCCAAAATTGGGAAGGTTGGACTAAAAATGAGATCCATAAATTAAGTAACCAATGAAGCTGTCTAATAAGGCGAGCTAGTGAAACCAAGTGAGTAGCGGAATGTACTCCTACTCACTTGTGTTTGCTACCTAATTTTCAGGTTTTTCAGGGTTAATTTTAAAGTCTCTCGGGGGTGCTTTTTCGGTATTTACGAGGTCAATTTATAGGGTTAAATTGATTCGGAAAATCAGTAAATACAGCGTCTACTTTTGAGATAAGCTTGAAGTGAGACGGATCATTGACGGTGTAGCACCATGCTTGAATGTTCGCTTTGTTGAGAGTGTCAAGATCGATCTGATCAACGTGTTCATAGTTCATGTGACAGCTGAACGCTTTGACCTCATTGATGAGCATAAGATCATCTTGAGTCAGTTGCTCTGTGATTACTCCCACTCGATATCTCGGTAAATGACGAGCCATTTCAGTAACCACCTTATGGCTGAAGCTCGAAAGTAAGACCTTATCGGTGTCTAGATTTGAGCGAATCAACTCGTCGTGCAGCAAATCAACCACATAAGGGGCTTGATGTCGGCTGTCGACTTTAATTTCGAGGTTGACGCTAAGATCATGCTGCTCAACAAGTGCGAGTAACTCTTCCAACGTCAGTATTTTTTCTCCAGCGAACTGCTCAGACTTCCAACGGCCAAAATCGAGCTGACGCAGTTCAGCAAGGGTGTGTTCATCAACTCGACCCTTGCCATCGCTGCAGCGCTCAAGCGTGTGATCGTGACAAACGACCAGTTGGTCATCCTGAGTGGGCTGAATATCAACTTCAATCCATTTCAAGCCGAGTTTAGCCGCTTGTTCAATGCTTGCTTTGGTATTTTCTGGGTGAGTACCTGCGACACCCCGATGACCTACGATGATAGACGACATAATTAATCCTTCTTAAAGACGCACCGTAAAAACGCATTAAATATCAGTGTACTCGATTAAGCTAGAGCCGTCGTTAAGCTTGTCGCATCTTCGTGTGACTCCTGTGATGTGAAGTTATTTGGGTGAATGCGTTTGCCAAGATTGTCAAAAATATGCAGGTTGGATTTATCGATGCTTAGCCCGAGAGGGACAGCTTGGCACAGCGTCGTTTCGGGTGTCACTGCAATAAAGGGTTGTTCGTTTACAAGGCCATGAACCAATTGATTTGGCCCTAAAGGCTCAACCACGCTGATGCGTAATTCAAGCGGCAACGTGTTCATGACTAAATCGGCACAAACCTCAGAGTGTTCTGGGCGAATACCAAGTGTGATGGCTGTATTTTTTACGTGGGCGTATTCGGGCAAGTACATTTGCTGGTCGCCAATCTCAAGGTAGCCGTCGTCGAGTGTTGCTGGTAAGAAATTCATCGCTGGGCTGCCAATGAAGCTTGCCACAAAGGTACTGGCTGGCTGGTGGTAGACCTCTCTTGGTGTTCCTACTTGCTCTATTTGACCGTTGTTGAGTACCACGATTCTGTCAGCCAGTGTCATGGCTTCAACTTGATCATGAGTGACGTAAACACTGGTCACACCAAGCTCGCGTTGTAGCTTTTTGATTTCTAATCTCATGTGAGCACGCAGTGAGGCATCTAGGTTAGACAAAGGTTCGTCAAACAGGAACAGTTGCGGATCGCGAACGATTGCTCGCCCCATAGCAACACGTTGACGTTGACCACCAGAAAGCTTGGCTGGCTTGCGGTCTAGGTATTCTTCGATTTTCAGCGTTTTGGCAACTCTCTCAATTTTCTCTTCAATAAGGTGCTGACTGACTCCTCGATTCTTTAAGCCATAAGCTAGGTTTTTGTACACCGTCATGTGAGGGTAGAGCGCATAATTTTGAAAGACCATCGCGATATCACGCAGGGCAGGTTTCTCTGTATCAACCCGACGGCCACCTAAGTGAATCTCGCCACCAGAGATGCTTTCCAAACCCGCAATGGATCGCAAAATAGAAGACTTGCCACAACCAGAAGGACCCACCAAAACAAGGAACTCACCTTCATCGATATCAAGCGAGACTCCTTTGACGGCTTGATGGCCGTTTTCATACGTCTTGACCAAGTTTTTGATACCCAACATGGTGGCAGCTTTACGCGTACGATCGTGAGTGGCTTGGTTGTGCGCTAGCGTCTGCTTTAAGTTTGGCATCGAGGTGTCCTCTGTATTTTTGTGAATAGTTTGGTGAGAAGGCAGCTGAGACGTCTTGTACTCATCAAGTGATTGAATGCGGTTATTGTTCATTTGAGTTGTGTCGTTATTATTTTTCACTTTCTACTAGCCCTTTTACAAACCAACGCTGAAATACAACCACCACTAAAACGGGTGGCAACATGGCTAAAATCACCATGGCGAAAGCATAGTCATAGCGCGGTAAACTGGTTTCATTGATGTTGTTGAGTACTTGTTTTATGCCCATCACGATGGTGTTGTAGCCTTCATCGGTAGTCATCATGATCGGCCATAAGTATTGGTTCCAACCCACAACAAACATGATGATGAAGATCGCGGCGATCATGGTTTTAGATAGAGGCAGCAAGATATCGACAAAGAATCGAAATGGACCTGCGTTATCTAACTGGGCGGCTTCTAACAATTCATCGGGGATGGTTTTGAAGAACTGTCTAAAAAAGAAGGTCGCGGTGGCTGATGCGATCAAAGGTAGAATCAACCCTGTGTAGCTATTAAGAAGCCCAAGCCCTGCGACAACTTCATAGGAAGGGATAATACGAACTTCTAATGGCAGTAGCAGCGTTACGAAGATCAACCAAAACCACGCCGTGGCGTAAGGCAGTCGAAAGTAGACCAAAGCATACGCCGCCATCATCGAAATGATGATCTTACCGATCGCAAAACCTAGCCCCATGATCATTGAGTTGGCGATCATTTTACTGGCGGTGACTTCGCCACTGAAGCCCATACTTTTGTTCCAAGCTTCGCTATAAATAGCCGTAAAGTTATCGCCCGGTAGCCATTGCAGGCCTTCGCTGACAATGGTGTTTGGATTGTGGGTTGAACTGGCAAAGATTAGCCAGATAGGGACTAACATAAACAGCATCCCAGCAATTAAAATTAGGTGGTCAGAGACCTTATTACTTTTCATAAATAACTCCTGTCGCGTTAAAACCTAGCTGTCGTGGGCTAGTAATGAACACGCTTTTCTACAACGCGAAACTGGATAAATGTAAGAGTGAGGACCAGTAGTAACAACACAACAGACTGTGCAGAGCTGCCGCCTAAATCTGCGCCAACAAAGCCATCTCGATACACCTTGTAGACTAACGACGTTGTGCCTCCGCCCGGACCGCCATTGGTCATGGTGTCTATCACGCCAAAGGTTTCAAAGAAGGAGTAGGTGAGGTTGATGACCAACAGAAAGAAGCCAGTAGGGGCCAGTAGTGGGAAAGTGATGGTCCAGAAACGTTTCGAGTCACTGATACAATCCAACATCGCTGCTTCTTTTACGGCGTAAGAGATCGATTGAAGCCCAGCCAGAAAGTAGATGAAATTCACCGAAACTTGTTTCCACACGGACACCAAAATCAGAGCAAACGTGGCATCAACAGGATCGGTCTGAAAGCTAAAGTCCCAACCTATAACCGCAAATATTTCGGTAAACACGCCAATGTGTGGGTTAAACAAGAAAGCACCGATAACGCCTGCTATCGCGGGCGCAACCGCATAAACCCAAGTGAGGGTGACTTTGTATACGCCTTGTCCGTGAATGATGTTGTCGGCTTTCACGGCAAGCAGCAGAGCCAAGGCAAGTGATAAGAAAGAGACCACAATCGCGAACATCAAAGTAAATCCAATCGAGTTCAGGTACTCGCTCGATTCGAATAGCATTTGGTAATTCTCAAACCAGACGAATATAGATGAGGTGCCCCAAGGGTCTTCCAGCATAAATGAAAGGTAAACCGCCTTTGCTGCTGGGTAGATAAAGAAAACGGCAATGATGAGGATCTGAGGCGCCAAAAATAGGTAAGGCAGCGGAGAGTGAAAGAATTGCTGACGTCGTTCCACAGGGTAATCCCTAAAAATAGTTACAGTGGCCACTATTTGCGACCGTTACCACTAGCGCGATATCAAGGCATGCATCCCGTTGAGTTATCGTTGTTGGAGCAACAAATGGCGCTAATGAAGAACCTCCTCACGCCTTGCCATTACGTTTTTAATCGCAGTGACAAGTGGTGAGGAGCAATTAACGGCTTTTGGTGTGTTAAGCCTTTAGTTCAGTTATCTGCTCTAGCTAAAAAGCAGAATTAGTTCATCGTTCGAGCGAAGCGTTTCAGTAGTTTGCTGCTCTCATCTTCGACCTTGTTTAGGCTGTTCTCGACACTAGATCGGCCTGCGAAGATGTTATCGAACTCACGGTGCATCACTTCACGGATCTGCGGGTAATAACCTAGGCGGTAGCCTTTAGTCCACTCGCCCGATTTCAGGCTAAGCTGCTTTACGCCCACTTCTGCATCTGGCTGGTCTTTGTAGTAACCAGACTCTTTTACTAGTTCATAGGCAGCAGTTGTTACAGGTACATAGCCAGTGGTTTTGTGCCAGTAAACTTGAGTTTCAGGCTTTGTCAGGTAATCAAAGAACGCGGCAACACCTTTGTCCTGTTTCTGGTCATGGCCATTTAATGCAAACAGAGCGGCACCACCAATGAAGGTTAAGCCGGCATCTGGGTTAACCGATTTCCAGTATGGAAGGTAAGTTGTGCCTAGCTCGAAAGGTACGCGGTTACGTAAGCCACCGAATGAACCTGAAGAACCCATCCACATTGCCACTTCTTGACGCTCGAAAGGCGTTTGGTTTGCATCCCAATCGCTGCCGTAATACTTGTAGTAACCTAGATCTGACCACTCTTTCATCTTGCTAACGTGCATCATCATATCTTTGGTGTTGAACATGATTTTGGTGGACAGGCCGTCGTAGCCGTTGTTCTGGTCAGAGACTGGTAGGTTATGGCGAGACTTAAAGTTCTCGAACATAATCCATGGCGTTAGAGATTGAGAAAACGCGATGTGCCCTTCGGCCGTCAGTTTCTTAGCAACCACTTCGAGTTCTTCATAAGTTTTAGGTGCTTCGGCTCCCACTTCCGCAAGAAGATCTTTGTTGTAGTAAAGAACCGGTGTCGAACTGTTGAAAGGCATACCAACCATCTTGCCTTGGTTGTCTGCATAGAAGTTACGAACGCCCGCTAGGTAGTCGTTCGAATTAAAGTTGTAGCCAGACTCAACCAGAATATCTTGTACCGGTTTGGCGACGCCTTTAGCGTTCATGATGGTTGCAGCACCGGCATCGAATACTTGTAGAATGTTAGGAGCTTCGCCTGCTCGATATGCTGCGATACCCGCTGTTAAGGTCTCTGTGTATGAACCTTTATAGATTGGCGTGATCTTGTAATCATCTTGTGACGCATTAAAGTCAGTCGCAATCTTATTGACGGTTTCTCCAAGTTGGCCGCCCATTGCGTGCCACCAAGTGACTTGAGTCGTTGCGAACGCTGGCATTGCCGCTGTTGCGGAAAGAACGCCTGCCAAAATTAGCTTATTCATCTTCTTTTCCTTTTGGATGAAATCTATGTAGAGGTATTGAATTAGAGTATTAACGAGACGGTAGGGGTGTCGTTTGAAGCTATCTTGAACAGGCCATATTTCACTTACGTGGCTAAACCGTTTCAGTGATATGAAAGATTCGTTTCGATTTTATTTAAGAGTAAAGTTATTGATGGCTTTGATGTTGAACATGTTCGGTTTTTAAGACGTTTTATTGAACAACTGTTGTTCAATAAAAAAGCCTCTCGATGGAGAGGCTTAGAAGAAGGTTCGATGTGGATACAGATTTAGTGTGCGATGTCCAATTGGTTGTCTTTCACACCGTTAATACGGAACCAACCCGCGATACTGAATCGCTCTGTGTTGGTTGGCAGTACCTCGTGTGGGAACTGTTCAGACAAGAATACCAACAGTCGACCACCCTTTGGTGGAATGGTCGCGATGTGATTGTCTTTTAAATCGTAAACCACGAGCTCCCCTGCGTCTTCCTCAGACCATTCGTCATTCATGTAGAATACTGTGGTCAGGCGGCGGTTTTCGTTGCCTTTGAAGCAGTCTAAGTGCTTCTGGTAAAAGTCACCTTTTTCATATTTTGCAAAGTGCGCTTCGTATTCGAACAGACCTAAAAAGAACGCTTGGTTTGCCTCTAAACGAATTTGTTCCATTTTGTCTAGGAACAGAGATGCTGGTTCGCCCATATCACGGCGTACCCACTGAATTTTGTCACTACGAATCGTTGCTTCTCGTGCTACGTCATCGTTACGGCCGATCCTAGCCTTTTTCCAGTTCTCTGGAATGCAATCCCTCAATGCCACCACTTCTTCGTGAGTTAAGAAGTCATCCCAAACAAAGTAACCTTGGGTAGAAAGAGCATCGATCAATTGGTTCATGTATAGCACTCAGACAATAAATTAGAGGCGCATATATAGTCCGAATAACTTAGGTCACCAAATCACATGTTTTGTCGTTACGATAAATGTCTTTCGTTTGCTCGTAGAAATAGGGAAGGGGCTCTTCAGAAAGGAAAGTGAGCCAGTATAAAAGGCTCACTTTCGTTTGATTATCGGCCGGTCGTTCCTGTCGCCAGTGCTTTGATTTTTACGACTTCGAATGGTCTGATGCCAGTATCTTTGCCGTTATTTAAAGCTGCGGTTCGGTTCAGCTGATTGACAGTTACATAAACATAACCATCAGGACCAAATGACATGCCATCAGGCCAAGTTTGGTTCTCTGACAGCGTCGCAATAATTCGGTACCCTTTTGGTGTGGACACACCAATTGCATTGTTCTCAATATCCGTAACATAAACGTTCTGAGCACTGTCTACAGTAATACCATCTGAATAAGGTTTGTCTGCGTATCTTTTAATATTGTCTGCGACAGTCTTTCCATCGTTATCGAACTCACTCGCTTTCACTCGATAAATAGTGCGTCCGTTGACAGCTCCGAAATAGACCCATTCGTAAGATGGATCTATCGTGATTGGGTTTAACGCAAAACCAGTTTTACTGTCGGCCTTCATAGAAGGGTGGTTTTCTGCCACTCGAATCGCTTCTCCCGTCTTTAGGTCAACCGTTACAAAGGCTGGAATGGCTTCACTTTTTAGATCGTTCTGGGTCATATCAGCGATGATAATACGTTGTCTTTTTTGGTCTAGAGCAAAGTCTTGTAGGAAGCTTGTCGGTTTTAGAACAGAGGCAGGTATTTTTATCGTTTTTACTAATGCTTCATTGCGAGTATCCCAGCCCGTTATGGTATGAGTTGCCAGATCGAGAATCCACGCGACTCCGTTATCATCGGTACGAATGGCAATGACAGCCTTAAATTGAGAGTTTTCACCTTGTGCATATTTCATCGTCGGGTATGGCGTTTGATTTCCAGCCACGCTTAACTCGATGACTTTAGTCGTTGGATGATCGAGCGGATGAACGCTTAACAATAAACGCCCATCTGGTGTAACCGAAGGGTTACCTGGGCGTTCAGTCATGGTCGCGACCACGGTAGCTTGTTTTGGAGTGATCTTTGTCTCTGCATGTGCATAAGTAGACAAAATTGCGCTCGCTAGTACGGTGTAGATTATTGTTTTTTTCATTTTCTTTCCCTTGATAATTTACGCAAATGTTACCAATGGGTTAACAATCATCAACAGCGTTGTATTTGTTACACTTTCAAAAGAAATTTGATAATTAGCTTTAACCTATTCATATCAATACGTATTGATAATCAGTTAAATTGAATTTAGTTCTTAAAAATCATAATGATGAAGGGGTTGTAATATTGTGATTACCTTTTTCGAGTAACAGGTTCATCTTTTTGTTATCAGTGTCAGTAATTTTGAACTCACAAAACCACATTTCGTTGATCTTTGCTATATTCTGGTTAGACCACTTGTTGCTGAACTGTTAATTTGTTCTGAACGGCAGGAATAACGAATAGGAATACGGTTTTGCAACTTCATACCATCAAAGGCTATATCCAAGACATGTATCTCGTAGAGTACCCTGACAGGTTGTTGTTACTTGATGGTGCGTGCCGAGCGGATATTCCCCATCTTAAAGTTTTCATTGAAGATGATCTTGGCCGTGAATTTAGCGACCTACACACAGTGGTTGTGACGCACATGCATCCAGATCACGCAGGGGCAGCGCACAAGCTCAGAAAGCTGACGAATTGTAATTTGGTGGCAGCAAATCGAGATAAGGATTGGTACCACGGCATCGATGGCATATTGATGCATTTGACCGATTTGGCATTAGCACGGTGGATGGCGAACCGATTGGGCAAGCCCAAAGCAAATCTGTGGTATTCAAGAAAGTTGAAGCCGGATTACAAGCTGTCGGATGGTGATAGCATTCCTGGCTTTGATGATTGGTTGGTTCTGGAAACGCCAGGCCATACCGATAGAGATCTCTCTGTCTATTGCCCATCACACAGCGTTGCTTATGTGGCGGACTTGATGGTCGAGGTCAAAAAGAAGCTGATTCCGCCTTTCCCAATTTTTCATCCCAATAAGTATCGAGAGTCGGTATCTCGTATCTATGAAATGCAGCTCGACACCTTGCTGGTGGCGCATGGGGGACAAGTGAACTTGAGTGAGCAAGCGTTTGAACATCTGCTGATGAGTGCGCCAAGAAGACCAGTGACACATTGGCGAGTGACTAAAATCAAACTCAAAGGTTTGGTAAAATCTGTTTGGCGGTTTGGGTTTAAAGATAAAAAAAATCGCCATAAATAATAAAGGCCAGTCTCAAAGACTGGCCTTTATTAATACGCGTTGTTGACTCACTATTTGAGCTGTGGAGCAGTTCAATTAGTGAGAAATTAGAAATTCGCCCGCTGGGTCAACAATCACTTTGTCACTCATGCCTTGACGACCAAGCAGCATCATATAAGTCATATCTTGACGGTTGCTTAGTGTGATATCGATAGGCCATTCCTGACCGCCGATTTTTAGCATGGTTTCAATCACACAACGGTGTTCAACTTCGCCGTTCGATGATTTGATTCTTTTACTCGTTTTCAGCTTCGCCTTGCAGCGTACTGTCTCTTCTAGGTGGTAAACGTCTGGGTGAAGATCGAACTCAACGAAGTTTTCACCATCTGTTTTTACACATAGTAGATTGTCTACGTGTAGAGAAGAGGTTTGAGCCCCTGTATCAACACGCGTATGTAGTCCAGTTATCCCTAACTCTGGTAAGCAAAGTGCTTCTGTATTCCCTATGATCATTTTATTGTTCATGTTTTTTCCAATCATGAGTAAACGGCGTTTAATCAGCCTTTGCCACGAGTACGGTTAGCGTTTGGTTTTGCATTTTTCTCGATAAATCCGAAAATCATGTCTGCTACATCTTTACCTGTCGCTTTCTCGATACCTTCTAGGCCTGGAGAAGAGTTCACTTCCATTACAACAGGGCCATTCTTAGATTGTAGAATATCGACACCACATAGGTTTAACCCCATGATTTTAGCTGCATTGATCGCTGTAGCGCGCTCTTCTTTGGTTAGTTTAACCAATTGAGCTGTACCGCCACGGTGCAGGTTAGAGCGGAATTCACCCTCACCAGCTTGGCGTTTCATTGCTGCAATAACCTTGTTACCCACAACAAAACAACGAATGTCTGCGCCATTAGCTTCTTCAATGAACTCTTGAACCAAGATGTTCGCTTTTAGGCCCATGAATGCTTCGATAACGCTTTCAGCTGCTTTGTTTGTTTCTGCTAGAACCACGCCGATACCTTGAGTACCTTCAAGAAGCTTGATAACCAGTGGCGCGCCACCTACGTTTTTGATCAAGTCTTGAATCTTGTCTGGGCGGCTAGCGAAACCAGTTTTTGGTAAGCCAATACCTTTACGAGACAACAGCTGTAGTGAGCGCAGTTTGTCGCGAGAACGACTGATTGCTACTGACTCATTGATACAAAAAGTGCCCATCATTTCGAATTGGCGAACAACCGCAGTGCCGTAAAAGGTAATGGAAGCGCCAATACGTGGAATAACAGCATCGTATTGAGGTAGCTCTTCACCCATGTAGCGAATCTTCGGATTGTTACTCGCGATATCTATATCACAGTGCAGCGTGTCGATAACATCGACCTGGTGACCACGAGCTTCTCCAGCCGCTTTTAAGCGAGAAGTAGAGTATAGGTTTTCGTTGCGAGAAAGAATTGCGATACGCATGGCGTTTCCTTAGTTAATACCTGATTGGTAACTGCAAATAAATGAGTTGTTAGCTGAGCTTTCAGTTTTTCTGAGGCTCTTTGCTTGCTTCGGGGCGAACCTTAAGGCTTTTCGTTTAACTAAGAAAACGAATTAAATTTGTCGAGTCGACAACGGAAATTTATCGAATGTGTGAGCGATTGGTACAACTAGGTTGAGAGGGAGTTTGGAATGGAAAAGCGAGTTGAGACCTAACTCATATTGGGGGTAGGAGCCTATTAGGTTGTACTCAACTCGCGTTAACTCGGTGCTTAAAAGTGTACTAATAACGCCAGTTACATAGCTCTATAAGTGTTCGTAGTGCTTCTCTTTCGAGCTTGCTACAGGTGCTTTTTAGCTTATTAAGATAGTATTTTCTCATGATGATTACTTCTCTTGTATTAGGCTTTGGTGGGAGCTCAAAGTTCCTTGTTGACCCATTAATTATGGTTACTTAATAGGAAGTAATAAACAGATGAGTTTTTACTAAGTTGTTCCTGTTTTTGTCTTTTATCGCTACTTTTTGACTGATGTGTTTTATAATGGGCTTAATCAGGAAGGGTTGTTTCTAAAAAGGTTCATTATTTGTCTGATCTAAACATGATGCGTTACTACACAAGGCTGGATTCGTTTGAGCCTAATCTTTCACACTCGGTGACCTTAACCGAGGTCGCAGACAAGCTGTTCACCAGTTTACGCCATGCACGAACTTTGTTAGGCAAGATGCATCAGGCTGAATGGGTAATTTGGGAGCCAAAAGTCGGTAGGAATCAACGTTCAAATTTGACTTTGCGCTTTAGTAATCAACAGCTGACTCAACACGTTGCCGGTAAACTGATAGAGCAGGGTAAGTACGAAAAAGCGCTCTCACTTTTAGACAATGACCGCGCTGTATTTGGTTCTCTCCTTCAAGAAACCTCTGGCGCGACGATGCGTGAAGGATTGCTTCACGTTCAATTGACCTATAAGCGTAAGTTTGAAGACCTGTTCCCACATCATATTCACCGCAGTAGCGAACGCTTTTTGATCAGGCAAGTGTTCAGTTGCTTAGTCACTTGTAATGGTAAGGGCGAGTTGAAGCCTGAACTGGCGCACCATTGGGAATATGATGCTGAAAAGTTGGTTTGGACTTTCTATTTGCGCCCCGGCCTAACCTTTCACGATGGGCAACCCGTCGACGCCAAGCAACTCGTTTCGTTGTTTTCAGCCTTGCAAACCTTACCTTTTTATCAGACAGAGCTAGCCCATGTTGCTTCGGTTTACAGTGAGCAGCCATTGAGGGTCAGCTTTCAACTCACCAAAGCAGATACTGGTTTTGCTGGTTTACTTGCTGGCGTTAAGTATTCGATTCAACCCGCAGCGCAAGTCACCCATGAACCGTCTCCATTAAACTCGGTGTCACATGCAGTTATTGGTACCGGTCCATTTAAAGTGGTTGAGACCAATAATGAACGGATCAAGCTCGCGGCATTTGAGCTCTATTATGGTTGTCGTTCTTTGACTGATGAAGTGACCATCTGGCAGTTTGAAGAGTCGATGACGGGAAGTGCTCGATTCGATGACAGCCAAATGCAAGTCTCGTCTTATGAAGATTCTTCTTGTTTCCATCAGCTCGGGAAAAGCGATACGGAGCTTGTTTCAGCAGACACAGACGGCCTTCGTAGCCGAGTCGAAGATGGGTGCTTGTTTATCCTGTTCAATCAGAATTCAGCGGCAACTCCGCTTAATAATGAGCAGCGAAAATACCTTTCAGAACTGACCAACCCACAAGCTATTTTATCTCAGCTGGAAAAAAACAAGGGTTTGTTCAGTGTCTCTTTAGCTCAAAACATACTGCCAAGTTGGCAGAAATTGTATCGAACGCCTTCGAAAGAAGCACAACTGCCGAAAAAGATGAGTATTGCAGTTTACGACTATTATGCGTTGTACCGATGTGCCATCTGCGTTTCAGACATATTGAAACGATATGGTGTGGAAGTTGAGGTGAACACCTACAGTTTTCGAGAATTGGCGCAGTTATCTCAGAGTGGCGAGTTAAAAGAGGACCTGGTGCTGTGTAACCTGAACCTCGATGACAATGCCCCGTCTTCGCTGTTTTCGTGGATGATGAATGATCCTGTTTTGCACTCTGCTTTGGGAGAGATTAACAGTGATTGGCTCAAGCAGCGCTTGGATAGTCATAAAGCATCCGTTGAACTGCCTAATTACTTGGCAGAGTTGGAGCCCGTTGCATCCACGTTGATTTCTGATTATTGGCTAGTGCCTATGTTCCATCACCTACAAACAGTTCGTTTCCAAGGCATTTTGAAAAACGTGGCCATCACAAACTGGGGATGGCCAGATTTCAAGAATGTATGGTCTGCCGATTAGCTTTAAGTTTTGCTGAAAAATTCAGGTCACTAGTTTTTCTAGGACGACTCAAATTTTGAGATCAGCATTTGAACTGAGAAACCAGATTCGTTAAATGCATCGCTTTGGTGCGTAAGTGCTGACACTCCTGAGCCGTTTTCTCAATCATGTTATCGCTCTCTCTGGCTATTTCAGAAATGCCTGAGATGTGCGGTGATATCTCGTTGATCACATTGGATTGTTGCCCTGTCGCAGAGGCAATCTGCATGTTCATAGCATTCATCTCATCGACGCTATGAGAAATGCTCGATAGCTGTTGCTCTGAATTGGAAGCCTCTACTCGGCAGTTAGTTCCTAATGTGGTGCTCGTTTCTATCGCTGCCACGGCTTGTTGCGTGCGTTGTTGAAGTTGCTCGATGATACCGCGTATCTCTTCAGTTGATGCTTGGCTTCGTGAGGCGAGTGTTCTTACTTCATCTGCAACCACCGCAAACCCTCGGCCTTGCTCACCAGCTCGAGCGGCTTCGATTGCCGCATTCAATGCTAACAAGTTCGTTTGTTCAGAAACACCGCTGATTACATCCAGCACAGTGTCGATAGAGTTAGCATCTTGAGCGAGTTGATTAACGATGGCCGTGGTGTCGTCGAGTTGTTGGTTCATGTGTTCGATACTTTCTGAGGTGACTGTGACCGATTTTTGGCCGATGTTTATTGCACCTGAAGCTCTGCTCGCACTATCGGCAGCACCGTTAGCATTTTGGGCTATTTCGTCAGAGCTGGCTCCCATCTCGTGAATGGCTGTGGCGACTTGTTCTATTTGGCTAGTTTGTTGTTTGATGTCTTGTTCCATCGATTGAGCCATTCGATCCACGCTCTGAATGGATTCTGATATTTGCTGACCTGTATTCGACACGTCTTTAAGCAGGTCGCTAAGGTATTGAACAAATTGGTTATATCCTTTCGCAATCTGGCCTATTTCATCATGACGGGAGTCATCCAAGCGAAGCGTTAGATCGCCACCGCCTTTTCCTATCTGCTGTAATAGTTCTGCAACTTCAACAAAAGGCAGCAACAGTTTGTTGGTCGCCCACGCTGCGATTGGCGTGTAGATTGCAGCGATGAGTAAAGCCATAAAGATAATGGTTTGACTGAAGCCGTTTAATTCACTCAATACTTCTTGCTTGGGGATCTGAGTAATCAGAGTCCAACCAATCCCTGGCATCGCTTTGGATCCAAGAATTTGAGGCTGCCCGTCAACAACACCTTCATGAACAATGGTTTTCTGACTACCGAGTAGCAGGCTACTTTCAATCCCGACAGAGTTCAGTGACTGACCAATTAGGTTTTTGTCAGGGTGAACCTTGATGATCCCTTGTTTATCGACCAGAAAAACAATACCGCTTTTACCCACGCTGTAGTTGCTGATCAACTGGGTAATACTTTCCAAGGTCAAGCCGATGCCAGTTACACCGATACGTTCGCCGTTTCGAGTAACCACATAGTTGACAAATAGCGTTGGGATTCCAGTGCCGGCATCAATATCTAAAGAGAGCTCAAACGCTTTATCTGACTGGATGAAACGGTAGAACCATTGGTCACTTTGTTCATTGGTTGAGATAGTTTTTAGAACGCCATTGTGTGTGTAGTAAGTACTTGCTTCGTTTGATACGTAATAGGCACTGATGGCATTGAATTCGTTTTTGACCGACTCAAGATAGGCGCGGAGGTTTTTCTCTGAGAGTGAGGCTTGTTTCATCAGAGGAGACAGCGTCATCATCTTTGATGCAAGAATAGGGGTTTCTAACTTAAGGTTGATTTCATTACTCACCTCGCCAAGCGAAGCAGGTAGCTCTCTTTCAAAGGTTCTATCAATTAAAATGGCTCGGCTCGATTGAAATGAATAAATCCCCATCACGCTGATAATGGCGAGAGCTGCGATGATCGTCGCCAATATTGCCTTAGTTCGTATAGTAAATTGCAATTTAGAGTCCCTTCTAAAAACGTCCAATGTTTATTTGTAAACATAATGTTAAATAAAACCTGACTCCTTGGTCAATAAACGAATTGTAGAAGTGAGAGTTGAGCGATATTTGTACAAATGTGGAAGGTCATTCTTATTTGTATTTTTGAAGCCGAGTTCTATACGCTCACGTCTCACAAATCAAAAGTTACACTTGTTGGTTTACTTTTGTGTTTTGATATGTAAACTATCCAGTGTAGTTTTTGTGTTGGGTTTATCCCAATGATTAAAGAGATACCAATGAAAAAATATCTATTACCGATTTTAGGAGTACTTGCCGTGGTCGCTATCGTAAGCACAGGTTCACAATCAAACGACAATCTAGATAAGCTTCCAAAGAAGTTTGCTAACAGTGAGTTGGAATACAAATCGGGTATGTCTGATATTTTTTCAATCTTGAAAGCATACGTGACTGTGGAAAGGAATGAGCCAGTGCCGCGCGCTGCATTGCCTTTGATTCCAATGACAGCTGAGCAATTGATCGAAGAACAAGACGACGTTGCTTATCGCCTAGGTCACTCTAGCGTGATGATGAAATTGGATGGCAAGCTAGTGATGACCGATCCTGTGTTCAGTGATCGTGCATCACCGGTGCAATGGATGGGACCAAAGCGTTTTCATCCGACACCAATCACACTGCAAGACCTACCCGATATCGACGTGGTGGTGATCAGCCACGATCACTACGACCATTTAGACAAAGGTGCCGTTAAGGTGCTCGCTGACAAAGTGGGTACGTTCCTAGTGCCACTAAGAGTGGGCGCACTATTGGAAAAGTGGGGCGTGGATAAAGAGAAGATCATCGAATTGAACTGGTGGGAATCGGCAACGGCCTCAGACATTGAGTTCACTTTGACGCCGACACAGCATTTCTCTGGCCGTGGCTTGCTTGATCGTGATCAAACACTGTGGGGTAGCTGGGTTATTAACGCTTCAGACAAGAAAGTCTTCTTTAGCGGTGATTCTGGTTACTTCAGCGGCTTTAAAGAGATTGGTGAGCGCTATGGGCCGTTTGATTTAACCATGGTTGAAACGGGCGCGTATAATTCTCTTTGGGCGGATATTCATATGTTCCCGGAGCAGAGTGTTCAGGCGCACATTGATCTGCAAGGTAAGGTGATGATGCCAATCCACAACAGTACCTTCGACCTTTCTATGCATGATTGGCAAGACCCAATGGAACAAGCACTGGCGATAAGCAAAGAGCGAGATGTGCAAATGGTAAGCCCTGTGATGGGTGAACGTTTGGTGATCTCAGAGCCCGTACCTGTTCAGGCATGGTGGAAATTAGTATCGAATTAGAGCTGTTATCCAAATAGACATAGCTAAACCACTAAGCAGTACAACCCAACTTATACAAAAAACGCCACCGATCTTACGATTCGGTGGCGTTTTTTTGTTTTATTTTTAAGATCAGCTTTCTAAGTTCTGCGCCATTTTCTTCGCAATTTTTCTGAATTGCTCTAACTCATCTTCGGCCATGCCTTTGGTCATTCTCTTCAGCATGTCTCGATCGATATCCGAGACCTTACTCATGATCTCTTGACCCTTATCGGTCAGAACCAATAACTGGCTGCGCTTGTCTTCCGGGTTCGGAGACTTCTTCACAAGTTCCTGATTGATCAAGGCATTAATAAGTCGAGTGACCTGTGCTTTATCACGATCTAGGAAGTGTGCGATATCGATAGCGGTACATGGAGACTTCTTAGTGATGATCTTCATGACACGAATGTTCATAGGTGCGATCTCTGAGTCTAAGCTCTCAATCTGTTCGCTCATTTGACGTTTCAAAGAGTGCACTAAACGAAAGATAGACTCTAGCGATGTGTTATCAGACATAAACGATCCTTAGAAATGTAGTTGACATTGTCAACTACTGTATTTATAGTTGACATTATCAACTTAATTGTTCGTAAATTCAAGACAGGAAATAGATATGACGATTCAAGCAACTCTAACGCCAACTCTTCCTGAGCAAAAAGGCACACCGGTTTTATACAAAATTTTGGTCATGATGAGTTTAATGCTGACGATTGGCGGCAGTTTAACAGCGGTTATGACTTACATGAATGTCGGGTTTGGTGAGGCATTCATCAGCAATTGGCTATCATCGTTAGCGATTGCTGTCGTGATTATGATGCCAATCGGCATGGTGATGATGACTTTGGTGACTAAAGTCATTGCTAAGGCGTTGCCCAATTACGGCGAGAAAGCTCGCAACTTAATCGTGGGATTGATTATGGCTTTCATCATGGAGTCCATCATGGCATTTGTAACAGCGGCAAATAATATTGGATTTTCGGATCCATCGGCGTTTACCAGTGGATGGTTTAATGGATTTATTGCTGCGCTTCCTATTGGCCTTACGATCATGGTCGTGATGTCGATGACGGTTAAACCTAAGCTCGAACGATTCATGAAGAGCTAGCCAAAATACTTTTTAAGCATTGTAGGAGATCCACATGACAGCATTCACAGGCAAATACAATAACTACCGTATCACTATCGAAGAAGTGAACATCAAAGAAGATCGTGAACTGCAAACCATGCAGTTTGAAATTGAAGACAGAGAAAACATGTTCGCGATTGTTGAGAAGATCAAACAAGACAGCGGCTTAGACGAGCAATCAGCAACGCGACTAGGGGTGAGCATTCGATTACTCGGCCCAATGATGATGCAAGATAGAAAGCACCCTCTGTTTGTTGATTTTATGCCTCACTTCAGAAACTTCATGCAAAACCTGAAGAAGACGTTGAAAGGGCAGTAAGCCTAATCATCAGTAGTACGCTTAAAAAGCCAGTAATGAACTTACTGGCTTTTGTTGTATTTAAATCAACATGGTTTCAGTTGTTTGCGTCTAGAATATGGGGAAATTGAGGGCTGAATTTTCGGTGTTGCTTCGTTGTTTAATTGTCTATTCAAGCTTCAAGAAATCCGATATTATACTGGTCATAAAAATAAAGGTGGTATTATATGACAAATGTATTTAAGCAAGCAGCTGAAGAACTGCTGAGTCGCCGCGTTGCGGGAACTAAAGCACCAAGATTGGACGAACAGTACCGTCCGAATAACTTGGAAGATGCGCTAAAGATCCAATCATCAATGATCGATCTTAAGAGCGACAAGGTCGGTGGTTGGAAGTGTTTGCTTCCTTTGGCTGAAGAGAAGTTTATTGTTGCGCCTATCTTTTCGGGCAGTATTCAACAAGGTGAGGTTTGTGAACTGTTTGCAGACAACAACGTTGTTCGTGTAGAACCTGAAATTGCCTTTACGCTTGCTAAGAGCCTGCCTGCAAACCCAGAAGGTTACAGTGAAGAGCAAATCAATGAAGCGATTGGTTCTTGCCATATGGCTCTTGAGTTAATGCAATCTCGCTTTGCTGATGACAGCGGTGCCGAGTTTTATGAAAGACTTGCTGACGGCCTAGTAAACCAAGGCTTGTTCATCGGCCCTGAGATTGATCGCGAAAAAGCGTTCACCTCTGCTGAGATCAGTGTTGAAGTAACTCAAGGCGAGCAAGTTCAAGCATTTGACGGTAAGCACCCGAATACACTGCCACCAAGTCCAATCTACTGGCTGATTAACTACATGACGCGTCGTGGTGTTGATTTCCAAGCGGGTGAAGCAATCATCACGGGTTCTTACTGCGGTATCGTAGAAATGGAATTCGATAAGCTAACGACATTCCATTACCAAGATATTGGCGAATACCAAGTAACGTTCCAACAAAAACGCTAACTTAGCAGAAGCGTGAAGTAAGCAAAAAAACTAGCTTCTACCTAAACGCTAACAGTTCTCAAAAGGCTATTTACTGGTGAGTAAATAGCCTTTTCTATTATGTGATGTTCAATGGCGTGCTTATTACTTTGCATTAAATTGGGCGTTTAGACGTCTAGACGTTGACAAGCTCTAAGTGTGACATTAGTCTGCTCATCTTCCTGTTCTATTGCGTTGATGTTCCATGTCCAATTCAAAAAATTCTAATGCGGTAATTGCCCCTTCGGCAGTGGCGCTTATCCCTCTGATCGTGTTCCTAGCGCTGTTTATTGGCGTAGGTACGTACTTGTCACTGCAAGGCGTCGATTTTGCTTTCTATCAGCTTCCAGCTCCAATTGCAGCTTTGCCTGCTGTGATGTTGGCGTTGTTGTTAAGCAAAGATAAATTGAACCGTGCTATCGAACAATTCTTGGGTGGAGTCGGTCACAAAGACATTATCGCAATGTGTATGATCTACCTATTGGCGGGTGCTTTTGCGGCTGTGGCTAAAGCGTCTGGTGGCGTTGACGCGACTGTAAACCTTGGCCTATCTGCTATTCCAACTAGCATGATTCTGCCGGGTATCTTCCTTATTTCTGCTTTCATCGCAACAGCAATGGGCACTTCTATGGGTACCATCGCTGCGGTTGCACCTGTGGCGTTAGGCATTGCAGATTCAGCAGGCATGAGCATTCCACTGACAGCAGGTGTTGTTTTGAGTGGCGCGATGTTTGGTGACAACCTGTCTATCATCTCTGATACCACCATTGCCGCGACACGTTCGCAAGGCTGTGAGATGAGAGATAAGTTTAAAGAAAACATCCGCATTGCACTTCCAGCTGCTCTTATCGCGATTGTTATCTTTGCTTTCAACAGCACTGCAACTCAGGTTCCTGAAACAGGCCCAATCGAGTGGCTGAAAGTACTGCCGTACATCACTATTTTGATTCTTGCTGTATCGGGCATGAATGTGTTGGTTGTGCTGACAATTGGTATCTTGCTGGCGGGTGGTGTAAGTCTAGGTTCTGTTGAGAACTACGGTATGACGGATTACGCTCAAGACATCTACGCAGGCTTCGGCAACATGCAGGAGATTTTCTTATTGTCGATGCTGATTGGCGGTTTGAGTGAGCTCATGCGTCGTCAAGGTGGATTGGCGTTCCTGACTAGCTTAGTAAGTGGTGTGATTCGTGCGTTTGGCTCTTCACACTCTAAGCAAGCGAATGGCCGTGCGAGTGAGTTGGGTATTGCGGGCTTGGTATCTATGGTGAACCTATGTACTGCAAACAACACGGTAGCGATTATTGTGTCTGGTAGTGTGGCTCGCCAATTAGCTGAAGAAAATAACGTTTCTCCACGTCGCTCTGCCAGCTTATTGGATATCTTCTCTTGTGTGATTCAAGGCGTATTGCCTTACGGTGCACAGGTATTGCTATTAGGTTCGGTATTTAACTTATCGCCTTTGGATATCGTGGCTAATTCTTACTACTGTTTCGCGCTTGCAGTCGTTGCTGTGGTAGCTGTGTTTATCAAACATCCAGCACGTCAAGTGGCTAACGCTTAGTAGTAATTGTCCAAACTCAGTCGTAACTGGCTTTGATAAGAAGGCTCCTTAATTGGAGCCTTTTTTGTGTTTGTAATGAACAGACTGAAAATTTAGGCCTCCTTGTTAAAGAAGACTTTCAAGCTCACTGGCAGTTGCGACATTGCAGTAACCAAAGCTCAGTGCTGCCATGAATGCGGCATGGACATGCGCTGCTGGAACTTGAACGCCATTGAACTCCATATCTAAGGTTGTGCAAGCATCATGCGCTACGTGGCATTCATAGCCTAAATCGGTTGCTGCACGAGTCACAGCATCAATACACATGTGGCTCATAGAGCCAACGATGATCAGTTTTTCAACGCCTTGCTCTTTTAGAACCTTGTTCAGTTCTGTGTCTCTAAAGCTATTGATTTGATGCTTTACGATGACTGGCTCGCTTTCTAGCGGAGTCACGCTGCTGTGGATTTGAGCACCGTCTGATTCTGGCAAGAAGAACGGAGCATCATTCGTCGGAAACTCATGACGTACATGAACTACAGGAAGTTGATTGTCTCTGAAAGCGGATAATAACTGTGCACCTTTTTCGGCTGCTTTTTCTGTTTCAGACAGCGCCCATTTTGCACCTTCGTATGAAGGGAAATAGTCATTTTGAAAGTCGATAAGTAGTAGTGCAGTGTTCTTCATATTCTATACCTTTGTATTTGGTGTATTTGGTGTATTTGGTGTATTTGGTGTATTGCGGTGTAGGGATATTATGAATACTCTGTAGTTTTTATCGCACGTCAAAAATGACAGACTCTATGGCAATAGTGACAAAATCAGTAATGGTCGAAATCATCGACTACCCAGGCTCTCTGCAAAGTGCCGTGTTTGGCGTGAAAGAGTTTCTGCAGATGGCAAATTCTCTTGAACCTTCGGCTGAGAAGACTCAATTCAACGTTCAGATCCAAGCGCATGACAGTGTTAGCGCATCGAACGCCGATATCATCATACTCCCACCGAATTTAGATGGTTGTTACTATCTAGAGCCGAGTGACACCTTGCTTGAGTACCTGATTGAGTCTCACCAAAGGGGGGCGATACTTTGCTCAGCTTGTGCGGGCGTGTTCATTTTGGCAAAAACAGGTTTGTTAGAAGGGCGAACCGTGACCACGCACTGGCAAGCGCAGCAGAAGTTTACGGAGCTCTACCCACAGATCGCAGTCGATATCGACAAAATCTTGATTGATGATGCGGATGTGATGACTGCTGGTGGTTTGATGTCGTGGATGGATCTCGCTTTGTTTATCTTGACCAAATACACAACGCCGACCAACACTCGTAATCTAGGTAAATATTTGGTGCTTGATACGGGGTTGAGAGAGCAACGTTACTATCAGAGCTTTGTGCCGAACTATGCTCACGGCAATGACAAAATTGTGTCGGTGCAGCGTTTTATTCAAAAGAACCATCACCTTTCGTTGTCTCTTGATCAATTGGCTGAAGAAGCGTTTATGACTCGAAGAACCTTTATTCGTCAATTTACCAAGGCGACCAGTTTTACGCCGATTAACTATATCCAACACGTACGTATTCAAAGTGCCTGTGAACTACTGGAAAGTTCTCATAAACCGGTAGATCAAATCAGCTATTTAGTCGGCTATGAAGACGTAAATAGCTTTCGAAAAGTCTTTTTGAAAATCATCGGCTTAACACCATCAAGATTTCGTTCTAGATTTCTCGCCGAGGAATGACTTTTAATAGTCACCATTCCTCAGGTTTATTGAGTCGTGTTGTTAGTGAGCATCTTGGATGTCTCTAATTCAGTTTCTTTGTCACAAACTCTTTGTTTCTAACCATCAGCCACATCAATCCGCCTAGAATTCCCACCGATAATTGGATGAAGCCTAGGTTTTCAATCAGTGAATCTGGGCGGATTGAAACCAACACCATGCCAAGTGAGCCACAAATCATGCTGAAGAACTGTATCAGTGCGACGGCAGAGCCCGTGTCATGATCTTGTTGATTCAACATCAAGTTGGTACCCGGTACTCGCATGATGATCGCCATTAATGTCGCTGGTGCAGCGATGAACATGAAGAACCAAGGGGACAGGTCGCCAATGGTTAGAGTGAAGATTCCCGCAAGCGCTAATAAAGCAAAACATCCTGAGATGACCTTTTGAACCGGCATTCGGTAGGACAACTTCATGTAAATTGTTGGACCAAATGAGGCGCACAATGCATTGAATGCGAACGCGTAACTAAACTGTTGTTCGGTCAATCCAAAGTGATCGATGTAGATATAAGAACCCGCCGCAAGAAAGCCCATCAAAGCCATCGGTATGATAGAGAAAATGACCAGCAGCTTGACGAAAGAGCGGTTTTTCATGACCACGCCCATTCTTCCCCATGAACGGAACATAGAACCTTGGTACTTGGTTTCGAGCGTCTCTCGATAACAGAATGCCAATACTGAAGCGAATGCACCAAAAACAGCGAGAGTGACGAACATCATTCTCCAAGACGCGATTTTCAGTAGGAACGCCCCAAATACCGGCGCGACCATTGGCGCGATGATCACCAGTGACATGATGGTCGCCATGATCTTTTCACGTTCTCGGCCGTCATAAAGGTCTTTCACGATGGCGGTTGCGATAACGGTGATGGCACTGCCCGCAAAAGCTTGGAATATACGAGCACCAATTAACTGCTCGATGCTATTGGTCATGGCACATATTACACTTGCCACCATATAGCTCGCTAATCCAATCAATAGGATCGGCTTACGACCAAACTTTTCGCTGAGCGGCCCCCAGAACAACAGGCCGAAGGCATAGGTAACGAAGTAGCTGCTCAGGGTTAGATTGACCATCGATTGGTCAGTGTTAAACACCTCTACCATTTGTGGTAGTGCAGGTAAATAAAGGTCGATGGTCAATGGAGGAAACGCACTGATGATGACGAGGAAAAATAGCATGCCGGTTTTACCCAGTACTGGTTGTGGTTTCTTCAAGGTATCTCCCTGTTATCCAAGAAAGGCGTTTATTCGATAGGATATTGGTTTACAGAAGGTTTTAAGCACTTCAGACATGAAGGACGGATTCACTACAGAATGTAGCGAACAGACTTTAAGAGCTTGTCTTTGTGCTTAATTGTATTACAAAATATTATCACTTTTATGGATAACGAGTTCAACCAGTTAGTGGTAGGGATAGGCTGTAATAGTCACGGCACATTTTAATTACTAGTGACCTTGTATTCGCTAGTGGCCTTGTAATAGCTGGTGACATTGTAATGGCTAACGATATTGTAATACTCAACGAAACCACAATACTCAACGACTTGGCTTGCTATCTTTTCTTTGGGCGTTTTTCGACTAAGCCGTTGCGCTCTAGACCACGTCTTACGCTGCTGCAAAGTTTTCCAAAGCGACGCAGTTCTTCGAAGTTAGGGCCTTGGCCAATCAAAATGTTGTGTTCCCAATACATCAATTCGCTGTCGACCATTTCTAACAATTTTTTAGAACAACCAGAGCAGTTACCTTTTGGCCCACAGATAAACGTCTCTGATTCATATAGAGGGAGTTCGTTTTTAACTTCTTCAATCAAGCTCAGCATCGCAGAGTTTAAGTCTGGCTTTTTAGTGATGATTGGTTGTAAGCCAGATGCTTGTTTAGTAGCTAAAGGTGTAGGTGGTGTGTTCGATTGCAAATTCAAAGCAGCTGATGACATATCAAAGGCCTCAAGGAAAGAAGAAGTAGAGCATGCTACTCGTCACAAGAAAATGAATCTTGATGTAGTGCAATAAGCGTGGATAACTATCCGAAAGAGGTAGGAGTCACAAAGGGTTGTGACTCTTTTCTATAAAGCGCGGCACTGTCGAAACTAATGGTCAAAATGTGCAGGCGAGAATGCGTTATTAAGGAAAGCGAGAGCGTTTAGAACTCTGCGTCGAACTGGAACACCATCCACTCTTTTGTCACTGGGTGGTGCAGAGCAAGCCTTTCTGCATGTAAGTGCAGTCGGTCGGCTTTGTTGCCATACAGTCCATCACCCAAAATAGGCATGTTAAGCCCTTCTTCATGTGAACAGTGAACACGCAATTGGTGCGTACGACCCGTTTTCGGGTGCAGATAAACCTTGGTGGTGTCTTGGTTTCGCTCAATCACTTCCCACTTGGTTTCAGCGTGTTTGCCGTGTTCAAAGCAAACAATCTGACGAGGACGATCGTATAAGTCACCACGCAGTGGCAAGCGAACATAACCTTCATCTTGATCTAAAACGCCTTCAATCATTGCTACGTATCGCTTCTCAACTTCACGAGTAATGAATTGCTTCTGTAAGCTTTTGTTCGCGCGTCGTGTAAGAGCGAATATCAAGATGCCAGAGGTGGCCATATCTAAGCGGTGGATAACAAATGGCCCTTCTACATTAGGGTGCATTTCTTGAACACGTGTGTAGGCCGAGTCTTTGATCGTTTTTCCCGGTACTGATAGAAAACCTGCTGGCTTATGTACCACCACGATGTGCTCATCTTGGAACAGAATATCGAGGTCTTTACCCTCTGCTGGGTTTTCTAACAATGGGTTTGGATCCACCTCAAGGCCTTTCATCATATGGCCGAGAATCGGAACACATTTACTCTGACAAGAGGCATAGTATTTCTTGTGCTTACGGATTTCTGATTTCGGGGAACGCCCCCACCAAAATTCAGCCAATGCCAATGGTGTGTAACCGTTCAAATACGCGTATTGCAGAAGCTTGGGTGCGGCACATTCGCCAGAACCTGCTGGTGGTATCTTGTTGGGGGTGTCTTCAAAGATCTGGTTTAGATCCTCAATGTTTCCTTCCGCATTCTGGAAAGCGTATTGTGAAAACAGTTTGTGTTGGAGCTGATGAGAAAGGTGTGCTCTTTGCTCTTTGAGTTCTGCCAGTTGAGTGGTGAACACATCAACTTTAGTTTGCAGTTCAATCAGAATTTGCTCCCAGTTGAGCTTAAGATATTTCTGCTGATTTTTGTCGGCAACACTGGCCTTGTTTAACTCGTTATTCAGTTGTTCAAAGGCCTGCTCATCAAGGTTTTCTTTGCCTTGTTCACGTTGTTCTTTACGCGTTTTTCGGCCTTCAATAATCAATAGACGTTGAGCTTCAATCTCTTGCTCAGCTTGCGCTTTCTGCTGTGCTAGTTGTTCACAAAGTTCAAGGTATTCGGTGTTCGCTTGCAGCGCTTTGAATTCCGCGTTCACAGCCATCATGTCGGCCGTGTCTTGATGGAAAAAGCTATCGCTACTGAGCATGTCAAATACAGGCGGTACAAAGTGAGGCAATAGGTTTTGGTCGGCTATTTTCCCTGAAAAAGCAGAGAAATACCCCAATTCACCTTCGGGGCTTTTCACCAGTAACACACCAAACATCTTGCCGCGGCCAGCGTCAGACTCTAACCCGAAGTCATGTTGCCAATCGGTTTGTGTCTCTAGGTATTGTTGAAGCTGGTGTGAGGCGATTTCACACAATGGATGCGGTTCGTAATAGAACGGGAAGGTGAAACGCTCAGGCAACGAATATGACTCGATCGGCTGTTGAAATCGAGTGAAGCAATCCTCAGGTGTGTGGCTACTGTCTGAAGCGTGCGTTGGTTTTGATGAGTGCATATTATTGTCGTCTTACTACTTATATCGTGGTGATAAATGGCTGTGAGTCTACTGTGTATGATAAAAGAGCTCTGAAACACAGTACAAGGCGGCGA
The DNA here is from genome assembly GCF_003345295.1 of Vibrio splendidus. Taxonomy (NCBI): domain Bacteria; kingdom Pseudomonadati; phylum Pseudomonadota; class Gammaproteobacteria; order Vibrionales; family Vibrionaceae; genus Vibrio; species Vibrio splendidus. The sequence continues at coordinate 1,731,598 of NZ_CP031056.1, read as the reverse complement.
TTCTACTCTTTATCGAAAAGCGCCTCAAATAAGAAATGGCTCAATGACTAGATACAACAACCATGGTCTGCAATGCAAAAATCACGAGTAAGGCTTGATAACCATAAATTGATGGGTGGCTTCTCGTTTTTAATCATAGAAGACAATTTAGAAAAAGAACGATGTTAGCCTTGCCGCTTTCTTGTTCCAACTAAGGTAACGTTATGATTCCACTTAATACTTCCATCGTGGCTGGTGTCGCTCTTTCTGAGATCGACGGACAAACGAAAATGTTATTAATGAAGCGTGTTAAGGGTGAATTTTGGTGCCACGTCGCAGGCTCGATTGAAGCGGGTGAAACAGGCTGGCAAGCCATCGTTCGTGAGTTTGAAGAAGAGACCCAAATTGAAGTGGAAGCCTTGTATAACGCGCAGTTTCTTGAGCAGTTTTACGAAGCTCACGTTAATGTGATTCAGTTGATCCCGGTTTTTGCAGTGATATGTCCACCGAATCAAGAGGTAGAGCTAAATGATGAACATACCGAGTATCGTTGGTGCAATTTAGATGAAGCGAAAGCGTTAGCACCGTTTCCCAACCAACATGCCGTCTACGATCATATTTGGTCGTATTTTGTCGATAAGCCAGTCAATCCGCTTTATCGAGTCAAATTGAGTTAGCGTTGGCTGTTTAAGAGCTAAGACTTACCAAGATACGGGGTTAGAAAAGCGCTCACTTGTGCTTGGCATAGCCCTACATCCACTTTCACGCCGTGCGATTCAAGTATCGCAACACCACGACCATTATTGCGAGGGTCTGGGTCTAGCATCGCCACGACTACGTGTTTTACACCTGCTTTAACCAATGTATTGGCACAAGCGGGTGTTCTGCCAATAAATGAACATGGCTCTAAAGTTACGTAAGCGGTAACCTCTTCCATTGTTCCGTCCGTTTTGCTGTCATAGCCATTCAGTGCTTCAACCTCGGCGTGGTTTCCACCGACTTTTTGTGTGTACCCAACAGACACCACCTTATCGTTCTTAACCAAAACACAGCCCACAGGTGGGTTTGGTTGGCAATCGGGTAGGGCTTGGCGCGAAGCTTCAAGAGCTTGCAGCATGTATTGTTGGTTCATGGTCGTTACTCAGTATGACGAGAGAGCGCAGCAGTGAGTGACCGCGCGCGGTTGATGACTTGGTTAGTTACTAACTTACTAAGCTAATAAGCTAAGCAAGTGGGGGCATGTTCGATCTGATTAGGCTTTTAGTCAATGGTTTTCATTTTGAATCTGGCCGCTAGTTGACTGTAGCCGCTCATTAACTCACTGTGGTTAATCGTTAACTGTGACCAATCGCTAATTTGGGCCAATGAGTTAACCAGTTCTTAGACTGAACTCGTTGGTCAAACACGTCTTTGCTGCGATTGGGGTTCGGTGTGATCTTCAAATCAAACAAACTCTCTAAACCAAAAGATGAAATACACTCGATGTCTCCATTAAGGTTTTGCTTTACGGCGACTGCGGTTTCTTTCTCTGGCCAGTAGCTCATCGCATCCAATGAGCCTTGGTAAGGTTCATCTCCATTTCTAGTGTGCATGCAGGCTTGATTGCGAACTTGCCAATTCAGTTTAGGTAACCGTTGTTTAAGCTGAGCCTCGTATCTAAAATCCGATTCGTAAGAGGTATCAATGAGATCAAAGTAGATCACATCAATATCATTGAGTGGAGTCGGGGAGGCATAGCCATGTAGGTGATCCCAAACGAGGTTTCTCACAAAGCCTGCAGCAACATAACACTGCGGTAAATCCAACTGGGAGACACAGTCTAAAACCTGCATTCGTAAGGGATCCTGTTTGATCAACGTGACGATACTATTGGCAAGCGGATGTATCATTATGATGTCGGAACATCGGTGACTTGATAATGACGAGTCACGTTCTTGGAAATATCACCCCATTCAGACGTTTTTACTCGCTGTTGGTGCGCTTCGAATGCTTCTCGGCTAGTGAATTCTTCATACACTTCAAAGCGATTAGGTTGAAGCGTGCTTTGACTGACTCGAAACACGATACAACCAGGTTCTTCCAGTGTCAGTTCTTTGTGTACAACCAAGGCGTGTGTGACGGCTTTTAGGTCGTTGTCTGGCACTAGAATATGCCCTTGCAGAATTACTTTACTCATAATTACGTCCATTTAATTTTATTCATTACGGCTTTTTTCTATCAAAAGCTCTATCCGTTACAAACATAATCCCATTTTGATGTTGTGACGTATAGGCTAATGTGGCGATTATTTGTTCGCATTGAATATAGTGTTGGTTACAGCGTAACTTTAGAGGCGATGTGAGCAATAAAAAATAAGACGTTGGAACTAAATCCAAGTTTGTCCGGTCTATTAAATACGTATCATTGAACTGTATTGATACTGAAATGAATTTGTCATCTGAGAGAACTAATCTAAATCTCGAACAACGGCTTAAGATATTAAATTGAGCCATAGTTGATAACTAGGTCATACTTTAATGTAAATGGTACTCAAAACTCTATAAATTTTGTGATTTGTATCATTGAACTGGACATCAAACACCGTTAGATTCGAATGGTTGGCAATAAAAATAGCTCATGAAGAGCAGTTAAAGAAAAGGAAATATCCCTTATGAAAAAAATGAGAAGAGCACAGCTTCATCGCGTTCGCATCCAATACTGGAAAGACACAGCGAAAGAAGCTTCAAAGAAATAAGCTTTAAATCGTAAAGCTTTAAGATAAAAAAAGCTGAAAAGCTTAATCAAATGTAGAACGCAACAAATCGATTTCATTAGCACTCTCAAGGACCTTCATCTGGTCGGCGACTAAAGAAATCATCCCCCAAAGAGCTGACAGGCATTAACAACAATGCATTCAATGTCAGCTCATTAATATCTCCCTTTAGATTCTCTTGTTGCTTCACTCTGTTACTCCTAACTAAAACCCTTTTGTCCCTTTGTTCTTGTTGCCCATATATGTATTGGCAAAGTCGTGATCAAAAAAAGCTCCCGATTTCTCAGAAGCTTTGATTTAGATTTTGATATCTGATGTTATCCGAACAGGATAGATGACTCTATCGTTGGAACAACGTCTTCAAGCTTACATCGTCCGTTCTATTCAATTTAAGGCTCAGTAGATAACCACCAACACCAATCAATGCGTAAATACCTAAAGATAAAATAGGCGCTTCTGCAATCGTGCTGAATGGGTTGCTTGCTATGAGCACATTCATTGGTAATGACGCGATAAGAGATAGGAAATCATTGATGCCATAGAACCCAAACACGGCGACAGAGAGGAACTTAATCGCATAGCTTGAGATGAAAATGACAAGCAATGGAGAGTTCACCAGTTGCGAAATAGCTAGAGTGACAGTTGCCAGTGGCAATAAAACGAGTGCAACTAACATCATTCGCCCAAAAAACACCAACCAGTTGCTCAGCACATACAATAGAGATTGCTGCTCAACCAATAGCGCCAGTTGTTGTTCACTTGATACGTTCAATATCCAGAATAGAAAATCTGCGAACAGCACTAGCAATGCACAGATAGCCGGAATAACCACTAAACCGAAGCCTAGCTTCACGCCGTGAGTCATTGCATTGGATACCGGCATACTTCTCCAAAACATTGAACTGCCTTCTTGGCGTTCTTTACGCAGCGTTTTAGGGATGTAAAGCGTCGACAGGATCAGTGAAATAAGGCCCGCGCCAAAGTAGATCACTGAGTTGAGATCTTGTGCGAACTCTCTGTGGATGTCGCTCACGTCACCGTTCACTTGCATTTCGAAGAAAAACTCATGTTGCGCTGCGCCATTAAAGAACAAACCAACGAACAGTAAGAAACCACATAATGCGACAAATAGAGGCAATCGAGTGTTAACTTTGTGCTCGATGAGTTCTTTTTCTAGCATGTAAAAACTTGGATGCATTATGCCTTCTCCGTCTGTGTTGCAAGGAATAGGTCTGCTAGACCAACGTTATAGATGTTACCCAGTGATTCAACCTGCGCTTTGTATTGACCTTCTAATAGCCACTTAGTCGTCCCTAGCCCTGATTGTGAGGTCAGTGGGTTGAGTTTTTGAATCTCGCTTGAATGGTTGTTTGCGACTTCGATAATGAAATAGTCGTGCTCGATGTCTTCCATGCTCTTTTGCAGGACACAATGACCTTGCTTCAAAATCAGTACATCCGTTAATAGGTGTTCAATTTCTGAAACCTCATGGCTCGCAATGATCATGGCGCGTTCGCCATCGTGGAACCATTCTAATAGGTGGCGATAAAAAGTATCGCGGTACAGCAAATCTAAGCCCAGCGTTGGCTCATCTAATATCAACACTTGAGTGTCAGTCGCGATGATGATCGCGAGATGAAGTTGAACTTTCATCCCTTTAGAAAGCTGTTTGATCTTAGAAGAGAGCTTAATGTTGGTGCTGCTTAACGTGTGTTCTGCTTTTTGTTTGTTGAAGCTAGGGTGAACACCTTGTGTGTATCGAAGCAGTTGTTTAACGGTCATCCACTCTGGTAACACGTTAACATCTGAAATATACGATAAATGCTGCATGAGCTCTGCGTGCTGGTGGATAGGGTGGTAACCATTCACCTCAATCTCACCTTGATAGTTATGTCCGCCAAGCAGTGATTTGATCAGTGTCGATTTACCCGCGCCATTGTGGCCCAGAAGCCCAAGTACTTGTCCTGGCTTTAACTCGAAGCTGATGTTTTCGACACCCACTTGATTTGAATAGGTTTTGGTTACGTTTTTCACGGAAAGTAAAGTACTCATGACTTGTCCTTTATATGTTGTGCTAGCTGTTTCACGAGTTCTTCGACACTCATATCAATGATGCCTAGCGTCTCAGCGATGGCTGGGATCTGTGTGTTGATGAATGATTGGTGTGCAGACTCTTTCAATTTTTGAAGTGCCCCTTCGGCCACATACATGCCTTGGCCGCGTTTTTTCTCTACCAAGTCTTCATCCACCAGTAACTGATAGCTTTTCATGACAGTAAGGTGGTTGATCTTGAGATCGGCAGCAACCGCACGAACAGAGGGTAATGCTTGTTGCTCTAACCAAACACCTTGAAGAATTTGGTCACTGATCTTTGCGGCAAGCTGCCTAAAAATCGGTTGGTCGTCTTTCCATTCGGTCATAATTAAAACTGCATGGTGATATATATGTGTATAACACTATCCTTTTTATTCGAATTGGCAAGGATTTTATGAAAATGGATTGGATATATTTATATTTGGATAAAGCATGTTTGGTGGGGAGGGGACTTGAGGCCTACGTCCTTGTGGGCTCTCAAGCAGCTGTATGAGCGATGATTATTTGAATAGGAAATGGTGTTGCTCGTCAAGATTTCTGTTAGGGGGGCCTATTGCTCCTCTGAGTCATTGGGCCGGCTATACAGATAGCCTTGATGTAAGTTGTAGCCTAGCTGACACAAGATATATTGCTGCCTGCGCGTCTCGACACCTTCATAAATCATCGTGATATTCGATAAGCGTCCAATCTCAGAGATATTAAGCAATACACCCTGATGGTGCTCTCCTGACTCGATATCCTTAACAAAGCAACGATCCAGTTTTAGATAGGTCGGAGAGATAACATTGATGATTTCGATGTTGTTATTGCCTGTACCAAAGTCATCCAGAGCGATGGTGATACCAAGCTTTTTGATATCCTTAATGTTATCGATAACCTCACATCCATAGCCAATGTTCGAATATTCAGTAATCTCGACGACAAATTCATTCGCTTCCATCGCGGCCAAATGCTCTCTGAGCCTTGCGAAGTTCGACCCCACCAAAGCGCTCGGACACACATTGACACCATAGATCTCATGGCTGTTGTGTAATTTGGCTTTTCTGACCGTCTCGATGAGCAAGATAGTGTGAAAGGTGAGTAAATTGGTGCGTCTCATGGTGTTGATGAAGCTTAAAACGCCGACGTTACGAACTCGAGATAGCAACTCGTAATACAGAACGCTATTGTCTTCGGTGTTGATGATGGGCTCTTCTTCAAAGGAGATGTGTTTCCAACGAAACAGGTAGCTCATAAAGCCCAGAATATAGGAGCGATAAAGCAGTGTGGCGAGAATCAGAGAAAGCGCAGTCCACAGTACGACAATATCGTCACTGTAAAAGGCAATGGTTGCACCGGTTGGCAGTGGTGTTTGATAGATAGCTTTACTTTCTTCACCTAGGTTCAGAATGTAATAACCATTCTTCTGGATCGAGACCGAGTCGACTAACAGCGGCAATAGTGAGTTCTTGTATCGAGCTTCAATAGAGCGTGTAGAAATACGCACCGTAAGGTCAATGTCACGCTTGGTATCTACGAAGCGTGAATAAGCGAAATCGGTACTATCGTAAAAGTCATCAACTTGATAAAGGTCTACCATTTTCGAGCGTGTTTTGGAGATATAACATGAACCATAAGACGTAGTCATGATGACAGAATCTAAGTTGAGTGAATGCCTTAATGAGTGCACAGCCCCTTGGTTATCGCAACCATAGAGCATGATTTCTTCAGCAATATGTTTGGTGTTTTCGCTGTATTCATCTGCAATCTTCGTCGTATAAAGGATTTGGAAAAAGTAGACAACGAAGAGGAAAAATGAAGAGACGGTGAACACGGTTATCAGAGCCTTAATCAGTTCTCTATGATAGGTATTGAACATCATTTTCAACATTTCTATCTGACTGGGCTTGAATTGATTGATGTCGTACTTTGGTGCGATGCAGTTTGTAGAGCTCTTATCGAGATCGATGAAGTAACCCACCTTATAAAGGTTAGAGATAAGTTCGCTATTATTATCTATCTTTGCTTTTTTACATAAGTTTCGATACTTCTTTCTTATTGAGGCGATGATGTTTTTTAGTGCATACAAACTAAACTCTTCATCAAAATGTAATTTAAAAGACTCTTCAACATCTCGTGCAGATTGAGGGTTAGATATTGATGAGTGTTCAATAAGATATTTGAATACAAAACTCTCTTTACTATTAAGACTTTCCTCTGATATCTTATTACTGTTGTTCTTGATATATATTTTTTCTTCATTGTAGATCAGTTGCAAGCTCTCATTATTGTTGTTTATATTGAAAGAACAGTGCATGGCTCAACTCCTAAGCGACAGTTATTATATTTATGTGATTGATGTGTATTGGCTGGGATTTTCATTCAACCTAAGAGTCCTTTCCAAATAATATAACCAAAATGTCACCATTTTCTCTTAAGATGTTGATACTAATCGCAGAATTTGGGCTTGAATGAAAGGTTATCGAGATGTTCACCCAAAAGTTGAATTTATAAATGAAAGCCAATGATTTACAAGGGGTAAAGGGGATTTATCCATTTGTTTTGGTATTTATCCATTTTGCAGCTTCTGTGCGGAAGGATTAGCCACTGAATTTAGAGGTTTCTAATGTAGCTTTTGATGGTATTCATTTGATTTATTGATGTGTGAGATTTATCAGAATTTTTCCGGATAAACTTAGATTATGTCAATTTATGTAATGTTAATATAATTTAGTTGAGACATGATTTTAGTAATTGAATTATATGGATAGATGATGGCATTGATAATATTGTATTTTGAGTTTTCCTTATTTGTATTCTTACGTCTTATTAAATAATGAAGTTTTTAGTGGGGAAGTTTTAGATAGCACGAGCATGTTAATTTATTTATATATTTATACCTATCCATTTATGAAAGATGTTTAATCAAAACACTGTTGATATCTATATCAGACATACACCTATGTAGATCTTTATAGACTAATTATAAAAAATAAGATATGAATTAGGTTCGTGTTATAACGTAAACAGCACTTGAAGATGTAAGCAGCAACAACTTAGTCCTATTCGTATTATTTTTGAACAGATTTATCGTAATCACATGATATTCAAAGATCTGTCTCGATGGCTTAGCTCTAACTTCTGTATGAGTAAAATCGTTGAGTATTTAACATGCGCCATCAAGTACGACGATTTGAGGTTCTTTTTCTGGTTGATAGAGTACCTGACAAAAGTCACCTTCAGGTGAATAGGTGTAGTTATCTGCGTCAAAAGAGATAGCTGCTACTCTTTCGGCATTGCTACCAGGATCGACTTCTTTGTTGATCACGTGAAGCTCTGTTCTGTCGATATTGAGCAGTCTTCTTAGTGAATCCACATAAGCTATTGGGTAGCCATGACAGACGTAGTAGGTTTCAATTTCCGTTTTTTCTACATAGTTGCACTCTCCCTCAACGCCAGCAATCGCAGACTTGGCGTAGATCATATCGATACCGGTACGTAGGTTACCCGCTACGTCGTGTATTTTACTCGCACGGGCGCTTCCTTGAACGTTTAAGAACTTGACCATAGCCGTGGCAGACAGGATAGCTAAAATTAAGACTGCGATGATAAGTTCTAAGAGAGTGAAGCCGTTTTGTCTTCTCATATTTACCGATTATTTGATCTGATTGAGGGGCTGCTTGAGGGTAATCTAAATACCAAAGCCATTACAGAAGGTAGGTATATCTGTTATATGGCTTACAGGTTGATTGTTCTCAATAATTTCATAATAAACAATACTTTAACTTCGGCTTGTCGTTATTGGCCGCAATGTAAGCATACGTAAGCGTTGATGTGGGTATCACTCTCTGGACTACGAAGTGCTAAAAAACTCTAACTTATTGATAAATAGGTTTTTAAATGTCTATTAATCGACCTGTTAAAAATTGTCTTTCGACTTCATTTGACGGGATGGGCTTACTAAACAAGAACCCTTGAAGATACTGGTATCCACAATCGATCAAGAACGCTTTTTGCGTTTCTGTCTCGACGCCTTCAGCAACTACTTTTAGCCCCAGTTTATCGCAGATAGCATGAGTGGCTTGGACTATTGCTTTGCTCCCTTTGTGCGAACCATGGACAAAACTTTTATCGAGTTTAACGGTGCTAATTGGCAAGTCATGCAACATTGAGAGTGAGGAGTACCCTGTGCCAAAGTCATCAAGGTGAAGTTCTACGCCTAATTTTGATATATCACTTAATGCTTGTCTGACTTCACCATGCTTGAAGATCATGGAAGACTCCGTGATTTCAAGGGCAACGCTTTGAGGCTGGATGTTGTAGAAGTTCAGCATTGCCAATAACTGTTCGGCAAAGGTAGCGTGCATCTGAATACTCGAGATATTGATGCTCATCATCAACTCATTATCAAACTCTCGTTGCCACATCGATAACTGTTTGAGTGCGGAATTGAGAACCCATTTTCCGAGAGGAACTATTTGCCCACTCTCCTCCGCTAAGGTAATAAATTCGTCAGGAGCTATGTCACCTAGTTCTTCGTCCGACCATCGAAGTAAGGCTTCAAATCCTTTCACCTTGTCGCTGTTAGTGTTCATTATCGGTTGGTAATGAAGGTTGAGGTCGTCATTCTCTAAGGCATGCGTGAGTCGATGACGGATCTCTACCTTGCGGTGAAGGGTTTGTGCTAGACAAGGTGTAAAAGTTTGAAATCGATTTCGTCCATTTGTTTTGGCCATATGCATCGCCATACCCGCTTGCTTGAGCAGTGACTCTTGATCGACGGCATTATCAGGGAAATGAGCGGTACCGATGCTGCAACCAACAGACAAGGTGCCAATCCCTCTGATGTGGAAACTCTTGTTCAAGGCTTCAATAATACGAGAGCAGAGCAGCGGGATATTGTGATTTCGGCAGGCGTGAGCAATAACAATGAATTCGTCGCCACCAAATCGACCGATCATGCACGTTTCGTCGACGAGGTGTTTAAGACGTTCGCCAACCTGCTTAAGTAGTTGGTCACCGACACTGTGTCCATAAGTATCATTGACCAATTTGAAGCCATCAAGGTCGACAAACATCAACTCAAAGGGCGAGCGATAGGCAATACTGGTTTCTAAAAGGTTGGTGATACCGCGGCGATTGTAAAGCTCAGTTAAACAGTCGTGCTCAGCGTTGTATCTGGCTTTGATCAACTTCTCTTTCTGTTTAGTTGTACAGGTGAGGTTTAACAGAAGCTCGCTTTTATCAAATAGCCATTTTCCTTGAACGTCAAAGTGATGAATTTTGTTATCTATTTCGCAGCTGACTTCTTCTAAAATCTCGCGGCCTTTACGCGCAGCAAACAACCATTGTGCTGCTGCCTCTTCACTTGAAACGAAGTCGGATAGGGTACTAAACGGTGAACCATAGCTTTGAAAGAATGCGGAGTTAGCGCTTACTACGTCTCCCGAGTTATCAAATAGAAGGGATAGATTTGCGCCATCAGAGCAAGCTAAGTCGTGCTTTAGGCTGCCCTCTTCGGCAATGACTTGTACCAACATCCCAGTTCGACCATCGGGCAATGGGATCCCAGAAAATAGGCATAATGCACGTTTGGAAATGTGGTTTGGCGTGAAGTTCCACCATGTTTTGATGCTTTCGTTACGTAGAAATTGTCTTTGGTATTCTTCCAGTGTTGCTTCTATCGCTTTTGACATCTCGACACTAAAGTCACGTGATGTCAGCTCAAACATCGACTCAGACTCCCAGAGGGGGAGCGCGTTACTATTTGCCCAAGTTATTCTTTTATTATCAATATCATATATCCAAATAGGACACTTGAGATGCTCGAAAGGTTGATAATTGGTCATCATATTGAACTCGGTGAACTGATGTGTTGGTCGAACAGTGCCTACCGAACTCATGCATTCAGTAGGCGCTTATCAAATTGAATTCTGGTCTTCAACAGCCGTTAAAAGCCGTGTTGAAGAAGAAAAAAGTGCTACAGAAAGGAGCGCGCTATAGAACTCACAGTTGAAGCCCATCTTTTGACGAATGTTATTTTAGGCGCGACCTGAATGTTTATCCAAGAATTTGCCTGCGCTTGAATCGGATTCACTATTTCTTGTTTATTGCTATCAGCTAATAACTGCGTTGAAAATAAAGGGGGGCTGGTCAGTAACAGTGAAAGCGGTTTATTCATCTTAAAGTGGACCCTGTGTGGTAGTGGTGATTAGCAAATGCTGGATCGAATTATCAATTTCATGAATATTACTTGAAGAAGATATTGCTTAATAGCGCCTGCCGAGGCCCTGAAAATGCAAAACACTGGCTGGTGGGTAACGTAATCGTTTTCTTTCGACTGTTGAACGATATGTTCGGATTTTAAACCTATAAATATGTCATTTGTCAGTGATATTAACCGACAAGTCATTACTATTTGGAGGGTTTATTTGATTGGGTTTTGTAAATGCCTTAAATGTAAGTGTGAGTAAGAAAATAAAGCAAACGTAAGCGTTGTATAGGCTATTAAAACACCGTGAATAGCGAGTTATTGATGGCCAACCTTCTTAAACTAAGGCGTACTGGTGGTTAAGCACTGCGTTTTGTAAACGTGTATGTACAAAAGTGATTACAATGTTTTGCGTACGGTAAAAGTGAGGCTCGAATCACAACATTGATGATATATGAGCAGTATATATACTGCCCTCGTTTTTAATAAATACTGGTGATAGGAATGTCGAAAACCAAAGTGCTCATTGTCGAAGATGACCAAGAGATAGCTCGTTTAACTACGCTTTACCTAGAAGCTGAAGGCTACGATGTTAGCGTTGTTCATGAAGGGAATTTAGCACTTGAAGCGATCCGCAGTATTGAACCTGATTTAGTGCTGTTGGACTTGATGCTTCCAGGCATGAGTGGCGCTCAAATTTGCCGTCAGGCTCGAGAGTTTTACAATGGAATAATTTTAGTGTTGACCGCCTCTGCCGATGAAATGAGTGAGGTAAGCTTATTTAAGTTTGGCGCGGATGATTACGTTGCAAAGCCTATTCGTGGCCATGCTTTGTTGGCGCGAATTGAAGCGTTATTACGTCGAGCTGCTCCTATTGCTATCGCGCCAGAAAAAATGGCTGAAAAGCAATGCGATATTGTGATCAACAATATTGCTCAAAGTGCCACTCTGTATGGGCAAAATCTTAAGCTTACTTCTGCCGAGTTTGAAATCTTAAACCTTCTTGTGAATAACATCTGTCAGGTCGTGACTCGAGACCAGTGCTGCCAGTTATTTAGAGGGATTGATTATGCTTTTAATGATCGTTCTATTGATATGCGAGTTTCCGGTTTAAGACGAAAACTACGCATTCACGCAAAAGACAAACAGTTGATCCGTACGGTTCGCAATAAGGGGTACATGCTGGTTGCGTAAGTTCATGACTGCGAAACTTCGTTCTGTTTCGATGTTTGCTCGATTGTATCTTGGGATTGTGGTTGGTATGTCGGCAACGATCTTTTTGTTTGTGAACCTAGGTGAAGGGCACATGCGAAGAACCGAGATCGAAACTTTCCTAAATGATGGTATTTACTTCGTTGAGCAGTATACCCGTCAGCACAATCAATATAATTCACTTTATAAAGAACTCGATAGAACAGGCTACCAACAATTTTATATCTTCAATTTACGCCTGTTAGATAATTGGTCGGGAGAGGCTCCATGCCAACGATGCGAGTTATTTACCACTTTAAATGGTGTACCTATATACCTCAGTGATAACGATCTGTACTCGGCGGTGTTTCAACTTCCAAATTCTAAATTTAGTTTCGCGTTCAGTGAGGTAGGGGATTTTTTCTCTCCTGAAATTGAATGGTATGAAGATTCAGAAAGAAACTTTTTACTCGGGCTTTTGTTCGCCATTATTGTCGCGATCGGCGCAAGTGTTTACTTACCTGTGAGGCGTTTTCAAGAAAGAATCGAGTTGCTAGTTGAGAAGCAAAAACAGTTTGGTCGAGGGAAACTCAGTACTCGTTCTGATCTAGACGACATTCATCCAGTGTCTGATTTGGCCAGCAGCTTTAACTTCATGGCGGAAGAGATCGAGAGCAAAGTGAAACAAAGCCACATCTTTGCTCAAGCTATCCCACATGAGGTGCGCACCCCGCTCAGTCGTATTCAGCTGGCGACCGATATTCTAAGAAGGGGAGCCCCCGACCATCATCAGGCGCTTTTCGATGATATTGATACCTACATTGAGGATATCAACGATCTCACTTCAGAAATTATCATGCTGTCGAAGTTGAATGTCATGGATAACTCATTCTTTGAGCTCGTTAAAGTGACCTCTGATCTTCATGAGTACTGTCTCGATCGTATTCGTTACTCTCAGTTAGACAATGTGCTCTTTGAATCCAAAGTAGGGCAAGATTGCAAGATTAAGTGTGACTGCTCAATGGCACGTTTGGTCTTCGATAATATTCTCAAAAACGCGGGTAATTACACGCGCGATGAGGTGTGGATGACACTGGATGAGAATTCAGAAAATTGGCTAGTGGTTATTGAAGATAATGGTTCTGGAATCCCAGAAGACAGTCGTGATGAAGTATTTCTTCCGTTTTCCCGTCTAGATTCAAGCAGAACCTCAACAACGGGTGGTTTGGGGTTAGGCCTCGCGATTGCGATTTCAGCGGCTAAAAAGCTTTCTTGGGATATCAAAATCGATGACAGCAACCATGGTGGAGCTAAGTTCAGTATCGTGATTCCTAAGACCGTATAACTGGGCGATCTGAGGGCTACTTAGGTTCTAGGTTCGTAAAATAACAAAGCCACGGTCGAATACCGTGGCTTTTTAGTATGCTCATTTACATAATAGTGACTGCTTAGAGCTTAGAGCTTAGAGCGATGAAGACCATAAATGGCGTGGTCTACGATGCGGCCATTCAAGTTCTCATTACGAGTTATAATACCTTCTAACGTGAAATGTAAGCGCTCACAAACTTTACGGCTGCTCATGTTCTCAGTGGCAGCTGATATTTCAATCTTTTCCATATCTAACTTATTGAAAGCAATATCAATCAGTTTTTCGACCACACGGGTGACTATCCCTTTACCTTGGTACGATTCAGACAGCCAGTAACCTATTGTGACTTTCTGTTTGTTGTGGTCAATGGTGTTGAAGCTACAGTTACCGACGATATTGTCTTTATACACAATCGCACATGTCATGCTTTTCCCTTCCGCATAATCGTGTAGCGAGCGCTGGATGAAGATCCTAAAGTCTTGCTCGGTTTTACAATGTGGTGGCCACACAAGCCATTGGCTTAGATACTCATTCTGACTTCGTGAAATTTCCGCATAGTGAGAAGCGAAACTCTCTTCAACCAATGCGATGGATAGTTCGTTATCGATAATCGTTTTAAACATGTCTTTCCTTTTCTTTTGGCTGATGATTTAGTGATTTTTGGTCGGCAGACTATAATGTCGCATGATTTTCAATATGCAACCACTTGTAGCACGGATTTTTCGTGATACGTTAGTTCTATCACGAAACTCATTAAACCTTACAATAGTTGTGTATATAATCATTAGCTATGCATTAGTATTAGCAGCCTAAATATATAAAAACTATAAAAATGCTAGGCTTAAATAATGATTCAACATTGCCAAGAGGTAACCGTAGACCTAAGAAAGGCTCTATTTGGTATTGCTAAGGCGCTTGATAACGTCGGTTTTGAAAGCAAAAACCATGGGCAGAGGGTAGGTTATATCGCGTATCGATGTGCTCTGAGCGTCGGGTGGGAAGAAGAGCAGGCCCAACTTGCGTTCTCATTAGGGTTAATTCACGACTGTGGCGTATCGCAAATTGATGAGCAGCTCAGCTTAACTTCTGGGTTTGTGCCCGACTCGAGCTATCACCATTGTCAGAAGGGCTATCAAATCTTAAAAGAGTGCCCAGTTCTTTCTATATTCGCTAAGCCGGTTCTTTATCATCATACCCCGTGGGCTGAGTTAAAGGCGATTCATATCAGCGAGTTAGAAAAAGAATTGGCCGCGATCGTGATGCTTGCCGACAGAGTCGATTATCTATACGGCATAACCTCTTCTGATCGTTATGGAAATTTAACACCAGATGGAAAAGCGAGCATTATTGAACGTTTGACTGAACAAGCGGATGAGATGTTCGAAACCAACCTTGTACAACACATGTGTGAGCTGGTCGATCTGGATGATTTTTGGTTCTCGATGGAAATCCCTTACATCGAGAACATGAGGGATAACTTTGAGCCTGTGCCATTCTTCTCTCAGCAAATGTCGCTGGACGAGACGGTGGCCTTTGCCGAGTTTATCGCCAATGTTGTAGATACCAAAAGTTCGTTTACTTTTAAGCATTCGTTGAAAGTCGGGCAGCTTTCTGAATATCTCGCCAAGCAGTTGGGTTATTCATACACAACTCAGCGTAAACTCTATTTAGCCGGGCTAGTTCATGACATCGGCAAACTGCAAACACCTAATGACATTCTTCATAAGCCGGATTTGCTGACCGAAGAGGAGTATTGCTGTATTAAACGCCACGCAACGGACACTCGATTCGCACTGCAAGAGCTGTTTAGTTCTCCTCAGGTATGTCAATGGGCATCCAATCATCATGAAAGGTTAGATGGATCAGGTTACCCAATTGGTAAAACGGCGGAAGAGCTGGATCAACCGAGTCGGATCGTCGCTGTGGTAGATGTATTCCAAGCATTATCTCAATCACGTCCTTATCGTGCTGGTATGACGTTAGAACAGACGATGGCTATTTTGAGAGACTATGTTGAAAACTATAAGTTAGATCGAGAAGTGTTTGAATGTCTTGAAAAACACGCACAGTACTGTTTCGAGTTATCAACTGATAAAAGAATGTACGCGTTTTAACGCTAGTGAATGCTGATTGGTTGTGAGGCGTTGGCGTGATGCACTTGTTAGTCATGCATTTGTAAGCCATACATTTTTGTAAACCATGCCTTCTGTAAATCATGAATGGGCAAGCCATGCGTTTCAATTCATGCTAAAAGATAATTGACTAAGCACCAGAAACAGAAAAGCGATAGCCGAGGCTATCGCTTTTTTAATGGGGGCATATCAGGATCTTTAGATCGAGATTAGTAGCGTTTTAAGATCTCGATGATCTCTAGCTCTGTTTCCGCTGCGATAATGGCATCAATGTCATCATCATTTTGGAACAACTCTGATAGCGCCATAATAGTATGGATATGGCTATCTGAGTCCATCGCTGCCAGAGTAATTGAAAGGTAAACGTCACCGTTGTCTTCCGACTCTAAATCAACACCCTTTTTGAATACCGTCACTTGCAGAGATGCTTCGTTCACACCATCTTCAGGACGAGCATGAGGCATCGCAATCTTTGGTGCTAGAACATAGTACGCGCCAATGTCCTTGTGCTTTTGTTTGATAGCTTCAACATAGCTAGCTTCAATTTTGTTGCTTGCTAACAGTGTTGAACAGGTTAAATTAATCGCTGCATCAACCGTTAGGTTCTCTTCAGAGTTGATGATAACGCCTTGGTTACCGATTAAATCGAATAGGCTCATGAAACAATCCATCCTAGAATCAGACCAACAACACCGAAGTCGAAGTCAGCAAAGGTTGTCGCTTCAAGACCAAGGCCACCCAGTACTGGAAGCAGTAGCATTGGTAGGAAAGAGATACACAGGCCTTGCGTGAATGAACCTAGAATTGCACCACGTAGACCGCCAGTAGCGTTACCGTAAACACCTGCCGCACCACCTACGAAGAAGTGTGGAACCACGCCAGCTACAATGATTGTCCAACCAAGCGCGCCTTGAACAGCCATTGCTAGTAGACCAGCCGCGAAAGAACAAAGGAAACCGATAAGTACCGCGTTTGGCGCTACAGGGAATACCATAGGGCAGTCTAGAGCAGGTTTTGCACCTGGTACGAGTTTGTCAGAAATACCTTTAAATGCAGGAACGATTTCAGCAATTAGCATCTTCACACCTTGCAATACGATGTAAACACCCCCTGCAAAGATTAGAGATTGCATGAAGGTAAACACAACCCAGTTTTGACCGCTTGATACTGTTTCTACAAACTCGCCGCCCGCAATAATAGACGCAAGCATGAAGAAGATAGCCATTGTTGTTGCTACGGCTACTGGCGTATCACGTAGGAACATTAAGCTTTTAGGAACTTGGATGTCTTCTGTTGATTTTGATGTGTCACCGAATTTGCTACCAATGAAGCCAGACACGATGTAAGACAGTGTCGAGAAGTGACCGATAGCCAGTTGATCAGTACCCATCACTTTTTCAGTGTACTTTTGGCCTAGCGCTGGCATCACAACCATTAATGTACCCACAATGATAGAGCCGATTGCGACAAGAGCTGTGCCTTCAATGTTTGCTGTAGACAGAATTACCGCTACTAGCATAGACATGAACATTGTGTGGTGGCCCGTTAAGAAAATATATTTTAAAGGAGTAATTCGAGCCAATAAAATATTCACAACGAATGCGAAGAACATAATTAGAGCCATTTCATAACCGAATGCTTCTTGTGCTAATGCAACAATTGCTTCGTTATTTGGAATAACACCACTTACGCCGAATGCTTCAGTAAATACAACTGAGAAGTTATTTAATGCGCCAACAAGAGCGCCAGCACCAAAACCTAAAATTAGGAAACCCATTACGGTTTTAATTGTGCCTTTTAGAATAGTAGAAATATCTGCTTTTTGTGCAACAAGGCCAATGAAAGCAATTAAACCTACCATGATTGCTGGCTCTTTTAATAAGCCGAGCATGAATTCGAAAAAGTTTTGCATAATTTTGACCTTACATGAAAGTTTTTAGTTGTTCTTCGATTGATGCTTTGTCAAAAATATTTTTAAGGCTGATGATGTTCACTTTTCCGCCTTCCTTCAGTTGGTTTGCAACGTCTGTTGCTGCTACCCAAATATCTGCATTGCTTGATGCAGCAGAAGATAGATCTTCGTGATCAACTTCCGCTTCGAAACCGATTTTTTTAGCCACTTCTTTCACTGCCATTTCCATCATTAGTGAAGTACCAAGGCCGTTACCGCAAACTACAAGAATCTTTTTCATAATATTTGTCTCAATTGGATTTTAGGGGTTGAGAAACTGCGTTCTCTTATTGTGTGGGAGAATAGTAATGGAAATATTGAGATTTCAATAAGATCTCCATCACAAAGGTAAAATGAGATTGTGATGAGGATCTCGTTATTTTGTAGTTAAGATCCAGAGTGAGACTTTGATCAAATTTAACTTTTCACACGAATATGCAACGTATCTATTGAGAAAGGTGGGGGTAAATGTATTTGTCTATTGAAATGTAAATATATAGAGGGTCTGTTGAAGAAAATAGAGAATTAATCGTATCGACCGTAGTCGGTAAGCATTTTCTTAAGCATGCTATTAACGTCTTTGGTCTTTTTATTTCTTTTAGTTAGTTGGCTAAGAGAAGTCGGTTTTGGCGAGGGAGCATTTTCACCATCTATTTCTTCGGTTTTATCTTTCATTTTCTGTACAGCAGGCAATAACATTCTAATTTCTTCGTTATTGGCATTAGTCAGAACCACAATATTTTCAGATTCAACTTGGGTAATGGTTAATATTCCATGCTTAACGGATTCAACCTTTTCACCAATCATAATTGATTCAGGTGCGACAGAGCGATCGGTTAACTGACCTGTACGTAATTTCGCCGCACTGATAGCGCGGATATTTCCGGTGTTTTCAAACGCGACAATAACAGTATAGGTATTATAATACTCAACTACTGTCACATAGCCGTGTCTGTTTGTTTTGAATCTAGCTCCATTGTTCATGTCGTGCGGAGCTTCCATTTTCTTCACGTGTTTCCTCTCTTAGTCTCGATGGTTGTTATATCTAATCAGCTCTATTAGTATTTTATAGATAATTATTTGGTGAGATCATACAAAGTATATACGCATCTAAACTTAAGATGAATCTTGAAGTATCGGGAAATGAGGCAGAGCACAGAAAAGTAGTAAGAATCACACAGAATTAACCGAGTGATTACGCTCGTACGTTTAAAGGCTTAACATTACAAATTCAACTTCATACAGGTTGTTTACAGTTTTTATGCACACAAAAGACGATAAACACAGCGTTTTGTTTAATCCTTGACCGCGCGATCGTTTGCGTCAAAAAATGTGATGAAAGTCTCACTTAACTGTTTATACTTCTTTTCCGGTTTTAAGCCGGTGCTTAGCCAATACAAGCCGTCACATGGATATGTGAATGACCCCACGGACCGGACCAGCTACGTTCCACTGCTTGTATAAGGTGATTTTTACATGAACAACTCGTTGTTACAGTCGCTAACGTTGTTAGCTCCTTCATCGCGTAGCGTTTTGCTTGCGGTTCTTTGTCCTATTCCTTTGATGTCATTCGTTTGGCTCATGTTCACTCTTTAAGGATTACTAGGACACATTATGAATATTCTATTTGGTCTTGTCGGTGTTATTGCACTGATTGCTTGCGCATGTCTGCTATCTGAGAGTCGCTCTTCTATTAACTGGAAAACGGTCTCCCGTGCACTATTACTTCAAATCGGCTTCGCTGCTTTGGTGTTGTATTTCCCTTGGGGACAACTGGCGTTAACAAGTCTAAGCAATGGCGTTTCGAGCTTGCTTGGTTTTGCAGACGTTGGTATCGCTTTCCTATTTGGTGATCTGGCTACTGAAGGTTTCATTTTCGCGATTCGCGTACTTCCAATCATTATCTTCTTCAGTGCTTTGATCTCTGCGCTCTATTACTTAGGCGTTATGCAGAAAGTGATTCAAGTTCTTGGTGGAGCGGTGCAAAAATTGCTGGGGACAAGTAAAGCTGAATCTCTAGTTGCAACAGGTAATATCTTCCTTTCTCAGGGTGAGTCTCCTCTTCTTATTCGTCCCTTTTTAAAGTCTATGACTCGTTCTGAACTGTTTGCTGTAATGGCGGGCGGCATGGCGTCAGTAGCTGGCAGTGTGCTTGGTGGCTATGCAGGATTAGGTGTTGAACTTAAATACCTTATTGCAGCAAGCTTCATGGCGGCTCCGGGCAGCCTATTGATGGCGAAGATCATTGTTCCTGAGCGTAGTACTCCGAGTGACTACGACCACATTGAGCTAGATAAAGCTGACCAAAGCAACGTGATCGATGCATTGGCAAGTGGCGCAATGAACGGTATGAAGGTGGCGGTCGCTGTCGGCACTATGTTGGTTGCATTCGTGAGTGTGATTGCAATGGTCAACACGGGTTTAGAAAGTCTAGGCGAAATGTTCGGTTTTGCGGGCATTACCCTGCAAGCTATCTTTGGTTACCTATTCTCGCCTCTTGCATGGTTAATTGGTATCCCGAGTGATGAAGTATTAATGGCAGGTTCTTACATCGGTCAGAAGATCGTAATGAACGAGTTTGTTGCTTTCATCGACTTCGTTGAGAACAAAGCTCTGCTGTCTGAACATAGCCAAGTGATTGTGACTTTTGCATTGTGTGGTTTTGCCAACATTGGTTCTATCGCGATTCAATTAGGTTCGATTGGTGTTATGGCACCAGAGCGTCGTGCAGAAGTGGCAAACTTAGGTTTGAAAGCGGTAGCGGCTGGTACGTTAGCAAACCTAATGAGTGCATGTTTAGCGGGTATCTTCATCCTGCTTTAAGCTAGATTAAGTTAAAGTAGCTAGATTCAATAAAAGCGCTTAAATTTAGTAAAAGCGGGTATCTTACTTACGGATTTAACGTGAGAAGGGTGTCCGCTTTTTTGTGCCTGCTCGTTAGGTTGATTAAGGTTCTAGCCACCACTTCTCATTGTTCTGTAGTGTGTTAGGCTCACTCGGAAGAGTAATAGAGCAAGCTCCTTTTATCCGATATACTTGAATATCATTAGGTTGCGATTAATAGCATTCGACTTCGATTAAGAACATTCGATTTCGATTGAGAATATTCGGTTTCGACTAAGCACATCCGCTTTCGATTAAGAATAATGGCAACCAAGTCCAATAAATCAAAGGTCTCCCCATGAACATGCGCGTTCTCATCGGTCTTATCATTGCCTTTATCGGCTTGTTTGCGATGGTTTATCTTATTGCTGGTGGTACTCAGTTCCCTATCTCTCAGTGGCCGCAAGAGGCTTATCTCGGTTTGGTGTTTAGCGTCGTGTGGGGCACTGGTGTAGCGGCATCGGTGGCGTACTTCTTCTCGGCATTGGTGTTTGTGACTATTGCAGTGGTTTGCTATGCGATTGGTTATAAGATCGGTGGGCTCTTTTCTAGCAAGTCAGAAGCATAAAACAGAAGTTTAAACGTACACTTTTTGCATTTTCTTTTAGGGTTAACGTTCGCCTTAACCCTCCCTTAACCTCCAGCTCGTTATCTTGCCTCCATTCTTACAGGAGACAAGAAGATGAAATTGAATCTTCCTTTAAAACATTCCCTTATTTCACTTGCTCTAATCGGGTTGATCGGTTGCACGACAACCAGTCAGGCTGACTATGTTTCGTTAGCAGAGCAAAGCACTAGCAAGACACAGCAAAGCTTGCTTTCAGAGCTGATCCAACAAACCTCTGAAGAACAGGCTTTGAACCAGCATGCTTCTAATGAACAAGAGTTAGATACAGAGAATCTACAACTCACCGATTTAGTGAATGCGCCGGAGCTTGATCTCTATATCGAGCGCGCTCTGCAGAACAGTCCAAGCCTTCAACAAAGTATCACAGCACTAAAAATTGCCTATGCACAGCAAGGTGTGACGTCTGGCGACCGCTTACCAACCGTCGATGCGAGTTTTTCTGGTCAAGCTGACGAAGGCACTAACGGCTCAAGCACCACTGAAACCTACACCATGGATGTCACGGTCGGTTGGGAGTTGGACTTATGGCAGAAATTAGCAGACACAAACAACGCCGCGTTAAAAGATATTGCGACGTCTCAGGCTAACCTTCAGAGCGCTCAAGATCTTTTGGTCGCGAGTGTTATGAGAGGTTGGCTTGATATCAGTTTGAAGCAGCAGCTTGTTGATATTGAAACGCAGCGCTTAGTGATCCTCGAAAACAACGAAGAGCTGGTTTTAGAACGTTATCGCACAGGGCTAGGTAGCCTTGAAGAGCTAGATAACGCCAAAACGAGCAGCGCATCGACTCAAGCAACTTTGGCCGATTACCAAGAGCAACTGGCACAAAGTCGACGCGCGTTAGTTTTGTTAACGGGGCAGTGGAGTGGAGAGTCTGAGGAGTTATCACTTGCGGATCTCGGTTCATTCCCAACCATCATTAACCCGCTAGACAACATGCCGACGCAAGATCTGGCAGGGCGTCCGGATCTGCAAGCGGCTTTCTTCAATATTGAAGCAGAAACACTACGTGCCGATGCCGCATACAAAGCGATGCTGCCTTCGATCAGCTTATCTGCAAGCCTAACCGATATGGCTGAATCTCCGAGCGAAGCGCTGCTTACCGGGCCTTTGTGGAGTGCGCTTGGCCAAGTATCAGCACCACTGTTTCAAGGTGGCAAGCTTAAAGCACAGGCAGAGATTGCAGACTTAACCACAGAATCCAGCTACTGGGCTTACCAAGAAACCCTACTTACTGCGGTGAATGAAGTGGAGAACGCGATGGGTCAAGAGTCCTCACTAACGCTTCAACAGCAACACCTAACGAACGCCTTGGTGAGCGCACAACGCAGCTTCACCAGCTATGAAGAGAAATACCGTCAGGGTTTGGTCGACATTTTTGATCTACTTACTGTTCAGCAACAAACCTATGACCTTGAAGCGCAGCTAACACAAACCATCTATAACCGTCTTGTAAACCGAATTGATTTAGGCCTAGCTCTGGGCTTGGGAGTATCTTCATGAAACTGAACACCATCACAATTGTCATCACTCTAGTGGCTGGTTCAAGCATCTTTGCAGCCCTTGCTTACAACGGCTCTCAAGTGGCTCCTACTCCTCAAAAGGCCAATGAACTAGTGGTTTCAGAGCCTCAAGCTGTATCTGTTGATACTGACACGACGACTTTAGCTGTATCACAACAGCAGCAAGTGTCTGTGGTGCTCGCAACATTGGGTAACTACCAAGCAGAAGTTGTGGGTTACGGAGAAGCGAAGTCGCGTTATGAGTTGATGTTTTCAACAGAAGTTAGTGGCCGAATAGAAGCAATCAGCTCGCAGTTCGAAACCGGGCAAGTTATTGGCCAAGGTGAGGTGATCGCCAATATCGATTCGACCAGTTACCAGCAAGCGGTAACCCAAGCCAAGGCGAATGTTGCTCAAGCTCAATTGGATTTATTGGAAGAACAGAGACAAGGTGAACAAGCTAAGTCTGAATGGCAACGATCTGGTTTGTCTGGCGAGCCGGATTCACCTTTAGTATTACGCGAACCACAACTGACACAAGTAACAGCTGCCTTAGAGAACGCCAAGCTTGAATTGGTAAAGGCTCAGCAAGACCTCGAAAAAACAACCTTGGTTGCCCCTTTTGATTCGTTGGTCGTGAGCCGTGATGTTCAGCCGGGGAGCTACGCACAAACGGGCGCTCAGATAGCCACGTTATACAGCATTGACGAGGTCGAGGTTTCTGTTCCTCTTTCGGAAAACCAATGGTTGAGCCTACCTAACAGCGATAACACGCAATTGAAAGAGCAGCCGTGGCCAGTAACTCTGTCGAGTTCTGATGGTCAGTACCAGTGGCAAGGTTATGTCGAGCGAGTAGAGCAGCACTTACAACAAGACACACGTCAACGTTCACTGATCGTGAAAGTCGATAACCCTTTGGAGCAAGAGAAAGATCTTTATCCAGGCACATTCGTGCAGGCAACGATCTCGGGTAAGCAACTAACTCAATTATGGGAGCTGCCAGCTTCAGCACTTTCGCAGCAGGGCGACCTGTGGTTTGTGGATGGCAACGGTCAGCTTTCTAAATCAAACGCGGATGTTGAGTTTGAAAAGGGCGGTTTGATTTACATCGATCCTACCAAACTGGGCGTGGAAATTGACGAGTGTGTTCAAGTGGTTAAGCGTCCGTTAAGCAGCTTTAAAGCAGGCATGGTCGTTCTGGCTAAGGCGGAGGGTTAATCATGTCAAACAAGCAGCATACAGGCGCTATTGCATGGTTTGCTAACAACTCTGTGGCAGCGAACTTATTGTTAGTGGGCGTGATCATTATTGGCGTGTTATCGCTTAACACGTTACGTAAAGAGGCCTTCCCAAGTCTTGAACCCGATGTTGTCACAGTTTCAGTGACTTATGACAGTGGTGACCCTGTTCAAGCGGAAGAAGGGTTAGCGATCAAGATCGAAGATGCGTTAGAAACTGTGCCGGGTATTAAGCGTATTACGTCGACTTCTGATGCGAACGGCAGCCACGTCTCGATTGAGAAAACGAGCACCTATGATCTTGATACTCTGTTAACCGACGTTAAAACTAAGGTTGATGCGATCAATAACCTGCCTGCGGGCGCTGACAATCCTGTGATTGATAAGGCTCGCATGCAAGACCACGCCTTATGGGTACAGCTTTATGGGGATGCAGACCGAGCAACGCTGCAGAGCTTAGCTGAGCAACTAAAGTCGGATTTACTGAGCCAATCGGCCATTCGTGACTTAGAGATTAAGGCTAAAGCAGATCCTATGATCTCGGTCGAGGTTGATGAGAATAAACTTCAAGCTTATGGATTAACCCTGACTGACGTCTCTGAAGCGATCAATGCGGAATCTTCTGCGGCTATTTCGACGAGCCTTCGCAATGGCGAGAAAACGGTTCGTTTGAAGGTGTCTGAACAGGCGTACGAGATCCAAGATTTCAACGCGATTCCGGTAATGACTACCACCGATGGTACGCAAATTACACTGGGTGACATTGCCAACGTTGAAGACATGTTTGCCGACGATACCTTCATGCTTTCTCGTTATAACCAACAGAATGCGATGGCGATTCAAATCGTGATGGATGAATACGGAGACGTCGTCAGCATCGTTGAACAGGCTCAACAAGTGGTAGATCGCTGGGAAAACAGCAACATGCTGCCGAGCGATGTCGAAATCGAAACTTGGTACGACAAAAGTACCATGATCAAAGATCGCTTGAGCCTATTGGTGAAGAACGCGTTAACGGGTATTGCTCTGGTATTCATCGTGTTAGCGGTATTCCTAAACGTGCGTGTCGCTTTCTGGGTAGCTGCGGGCTTACCGTTCGTATTCTTTGGCACCATGTTCTTCATGACAGACACCTTTATGGGGTTAACCATCAATGAAATGACCACCTTTGGTTTCATTATGGCGCTCGGGATAGTGGTCGATGATGCCGTGGTGGTCGGGGAAAGCATTTACTCCACCCGCAAGGAAGAAGGCGACTCAATCGGAAGTACCATTCGAGGCACTATGAAGGTGGCATCACCGACTATATTTGGTGTGTTGACTACGGTTGTTGCCTTCTTAGCGCTAGCTAACGTTGAAGGTAAAATGGGGCAGATTTACGCTCAGTTCGGCACGGTCGTGACTATCTGTTTGTTACTGTCTTTGGTTGAGTCTAAGTTCATCCTGCCATCGCACCTCGCGCACATTAATACTAAGCGCAGCGACAAAAAGGGGCTGTGGGCTCGTGTTCAACATGCTGCCGATTATGGGCTAGGTTGGTTTAATAAGCGCATCTATTGCCCTGTGATTGAATGGGCGCTGAAACTGCGTTACGCCGTGGTAATGGTTTTCTTGTCACTGCTTATCTTGGTGGCGGGGCTGCCAATGACTGGGGCGGTACGTGTGGCATTCTTCCCTGATATGCCGGGCGACACCGTGACTGCTGACATGTCGATGCAAAACGACGCGAGCTTTGGTCAAACACAACAGAACTTGCTAGTGCTTGAAGCGGCGGCAACACAAACGGATGAAACTCTGAGAGCGCAATACGGTGCTCAAGATGAATCATCGGAACTGCTTAGCCTTCAGGTTATCGCCGATGCCGATGATTCTGGCCAAGTGAAAATTGAATTAGATAGCGACAGTGTTTACACATCGAACGAGTTTGCAGATGCGTGGCAAGAGACTGTTGGCCAAATGGAAGGGGTTAAGAAGCTTAAAATCTTGTCTAAAATGGAGATGGTCGATAACTTCAAAGTCGAGCTAAAAGCGTGGAATAAAGAATCAGTTTCGGCGGCCGGCAATGAGTTCTTAACCAAGCTTCAAGCTATTGACGGTGTGAGTGGCATTGATCATAACTTGGATCTGGGTGAGTCTCAGTATCGTTTCGAATTAACACAACAAGGTCGTGCGTTAGGTTTTGATACGGCAAGTCTTTCACAGCAAGTATTACAGGCGTTTGGTGGTGACATAGTTCAGCAATTCCAACGTGGTAAAGATGAGGTGAAAGTTCGAGTTCGTTACCCAGAGTCGGATCGTCAAACCATTGCGGATATCAAGCAATCGAGCATGAGAACTAACGACGGTACTGTGGTGCCTTTGAGTACGGTTGCTGAGGTGCATTCAGACTACCAAGTATCAGAGATCACACGTATTGATAGCCAACGTGCTGTGTACATCAGTGCAGTATTGGACAAAGAGGTGGTTGCGCCTGCTGAGCTTGTTCATCAGTTGCAAGACACATTAGTACCCGATTTAGAAGCGCAATATCCGGGGCTAACGGTCGATTTTGCTGGTGAAACGGAAGAGCAAGAAGAAACCGCGAGTTCAATGATGAGCATGTTTGTACTCGCCATGATTGCTATCTACACGCTGCTTGCTATCCCGCTGAAGTCTTACATTCAGCCTGTGATTATTATGACAGCGATTCCATTTGGTATTGTTGGGGCAATCTTAGGGCACTGGTGGAATGACTTAACAATCAGTATCCTATCGTTAAACGGTATCCTTGCGTTGAGTGGCGTGGTGGTGAATGACAGCTTGTTGTTGGTTTCTCGTTTCAATGAGCTAATCAAAGAGCAGGGCAAGTCGGTTCACGATGCGATTGTTGAAGCGTGTTCAGGTCGACTAAGAGCCGTGTTACTCACATCGGTCACCACGTTCGCAGGTTTGACGCCACTATTAAGTGAAACGTCTCTGCAGGCTCAATTCCTGATCCCTGCAGCGGCAGCACTAGGTTACGGCATTTTGTTTGCGACGTTTATTACGCTGATTCTGACGCCAGCATTACTAATGATTCAGTGTGAGATTAAGTCGCTGATTCTTAAAGTCACAAATCGAGTCAAAGGCGTTGAACAAACGGCTTAACAATGGCTAAGCTAATGATGATATCTAATAGGTGGATGCTGAATTAGTCTCAGCAGCATCTGTTTAGGTTCATTAGCAGTCAAAGCTCAATAGGCTAAGGCATTACAGAACTGCGCATTACTAGCCACAATATAACTAAAATAGAGGTCGTCATGATGGCAGAATCCGTCACTAATAAACTCACAGATAAGCTTCAATTGCTTTTGGTTGAAGACGACCTCGATTTGGCCACTGCTGTTATTGATTACCTCGATTTAGAAGACATCCAGTGTGATCATGCAGCAAATGGTCTAGCTGGACTCAATCTAATTGAAACTAATCGCTATGACGCAGTAATTCTCGATCTCAACTTACCTAAAATGAATGGCTTGCATGTTTGTGAGAACTTGCGGGCACAGGGGATCGACACACCAGTATTGATGCTGACGGCGCGTGATACGCTTGATGATAAGCTGACAGGCTTTTCAAAAGGTGCCGATGACTACTTGATCAAACCATTTGCGATGGAAGAGTTGATTGTTCGAGCTCAAGTATTGGCAAAGCGGCGCAGTGGTCAGGTTAGCCGCTTATCGGTGAGTGATCTGGAGATCGACCTTAAACAACATCAAGCATATCGTGCGAACTCACCTCTCAAGCTTTCCCCAACTGCGCTCAAAATCTTAGAAGTTTTGATGCGATCTAGTCCTAATCCTGTTTCACGAGAGACGATCATGCAGGGCGTGTGGGGCGATGATCAACCAGACAGTAATAGCTTAAAAGTGCATATTTTCAATCTGCGTAAACAAGTCGATGCTGAACAAGAGAACAAATTACTTCATACCATTGCGGGCAAAGGGTTTGCGATTAAGGAGCAACCAGAAGGATGAAGATTAGACCAAGCTTAAGAATCTATGTATTGCTGGCGATTCTGGTTACGGGCGTAACGACGATTCTGGTTCTATCAGCATTGAGTATAAATTACTTTATCTCAGGTATGGATGTCGCTATGCGTGGCTCTATGATTGCTCAAGCTCAGCAAGAGGTTGTGAAACCGGGCAAGCCTATGACCAATCAAGAGTTTACGGTTGCAACGCAATGGAGCGATTTACCACAAGGTATTCAAACTCATATTGAGCAGAGTAACGTTGAGTTAAATGTCATATCAAAAAAGGTTCTTGGTAAGTCAATCTTTGCACCGCCAAAAGAAGGTTACTTTGTTATGAAAGTGATGAAGGGAGCCGAAGTGCGTTACGTTTCTGCTGTGTTTAACCAAAAACAAGACCATTTCTTAGAAGACAAGGCACTGCCTCACTTTGTGACAATTTTCCTGACTGCGTTAGCCGCGATTGTCCTGTTTTTCGCGATTTTAGTTTTGATATTACGTAAAGTAGCATCGCCTGTTGAACAGCTAAAAAACTGGGCTAAGTCGTTAGACAAAGATAACCTCAATGAACCCACACCAGATTTTCACTTTAGTGAACTGAACACTTTGGCTAACATCATTCGTGATAGCTTGAGCTCTGTTCAAAACAGCTTAGAGCGGGAACAGAAGTTCTTGGGCTATGCGAGCCACGAATTACGTACCCCTATTGCTGTCACAAGAACCAACAGTGAACTGCTAGAGAAGCTGATTCAAAAGGGTAAGAGCCCAGAAAAGCAGCTTGAAGTGATAGACCGAATTAAGCGCGCGGGTTTCACCATGACAGACCTGACAGAAACTTTGTTGTGGCTCACCCGACAACAAGACAAAGACCTGCCTCTGGAAAACGTACATCTTGGCGAACTGTCGCAACAGATTACCCACGATTTAACCTATCTATTGAATGGTAAAGCGGTGGTTGTGAATATTGAAAGCGACGACACACAATGCCAGTTACCAGCTGGACTAACCCGAATCGTGCTGACCAATTTGATTCGCAATGCTTTCCAGCACACAGGAAGCGGTACCGTGGATATCGTTCAATTGGGTTCAAAAGTCACCATTGTTAACAACAACACTGATGGCACGGTAGAAGACAATCATTTGGGCTTTGGTCTAGGGTTAGAGCTCACCGAAAAGCTGCTTGCGCAATATCAATGGCAGTACCATAACCAAGAGCTGGCTGGTGGCCGTGAAGTGTGGGTGGATTTCTCGTAATGCACTGGCGTGATCGTTTTAAGGTGTATTGGTATCACCGAAAGCAGACTAACCGCTCAAATGGCGACCAAGCCAAAGCATTAGGTTGGACTAGTGAAGAGAGTCAATTGTGTCGCTTTGAAGTGATCGCTCGTTCGGCTGACTTCGAAAAGAAGAGTGTTTTAGATTTGGGTTGTGGCTATGGCGAGTTGTTTGAACTGCTCGACAGCATCTATCGTATTCAATCTTACACCGGCGTTGACCAACACGCAGGCTTTCTAAAAAAGGCTAGGCAGAACTACACAGAAGATCGTTGTCAGTTTTTGTCGGGTGACATGAGCAAAATGAAACTTGAGGTGCATGACATTGTTATCGCTAGTGGTTCACTGAACTACATCTCTCGTGATCCTGACTATCTGACAAACATGATTACTCGTATGTTTGAGTTGGCGAATCAGACGGTGATTTTTAATCTTCTCAACTCAAGCCAATATCCTTCACGTAATACCTTGATGAGTTATCACCCTCAAGGTGTCTATCGTTTCTGTAAAACGCTCTGTGAGGATGTCTCTTTAATAGAGGGCTACGCAGAAGGGGATTTCACGATAGTGATGAACAAGGTCTGCTCCTAAACCTAAACCTAAACCTAAACTTGAGCCAGATCGAAGTGATGGTGTGGAAAGAATTAAAAAAGCCGCAGGCCTTGAAAGGTATGCGGCTTTTTGGGTTCTATGACCAACCTAGGCTAGGTATGCTGCTAGTTCTTCGGTGGTTGGTTTTTAATAAGTCCGTAAGGGATGTTAGTAAACACTTTAGGATTGCCTTCATAGGTCGGCGCTTCATTCACTTGCTGCCAATCGAGCAGCATGATTGCTAACACGTTGCGGTGTTCACCGTACTCAAGATCAAAATCACCAGTGATAGAAGGAATCATGCCTTGTTTCTCATCGATAGAAGCTTGAATCGCGAGCCGAGTTTTCTCGACAACTGGGTCATCTTCTAAACCTGCCAGTAAGAAGGTTAATCCAACCTCAGCAATCACATCTTCTTTCGCACGCAGCAGAATCGTATCGATGTTTTCTCTGAAGTAGTCGTAGATCCATTGATGATCTTGCTCGCTCACTTGATGCTGATAGTACTCGGAATCGCCAAAGATGACGTGTGTCATGCCATAGAGTTTGTTGCCAAATTGCTGGCTTGAAAGCTTCTTATCTTCATCGTCTGGATACGCTTTCTTGAAGGTGTCGACGAACTCATCAACGACATCTTGTTCACCCAGTTGGCGCAGCCAGTAGACTTGATTGGCGAGTTGAGCCGCCCACGCTTTCACCATGTCTTCGTTGGTCACGTATCGCGAGAAGTCATAGCGACGGATGATCTCACGCAGTTTGGTATCATTCTGATGTTCTAGGCCGTATTCGTTGGCACGTGCCATTGAGCCAAGAAGATCAACACCAAGATAAAGGTATTCAGGCATGTGCTTGGTGATGTTGTAGCGTCGAACACTGCGCTCATCGTTATCGCCAACATAAGAAGCAACGCGCTTCTCTGAGTAGAGAACGATTTGTTCCATGGTATGAACGTCATTAGACAGGGTGCTGAGCTTACTTGCCACTCGTGCCATGTCACTCCATACCGCAGCAGAATATTTATCGTCTAATGTTTGGCGATACATACGCAAACCATAGTGACCCTCTTTGAAGGCTGGCAGGGTATAAAGTTGGCTTTCGTAGGTCGTACGAATGAGGTTTGCAGATTGTTTGAAAGATTGTTCATGAGAGTTAAGAGAATCTGCTTGGGTTTGAATACTCGGTACATTTGTCGCCAGAGCGTTCTCTTGTGCGTGAACAGAGACCGTAACTGAGGCTGATAGTAATGTGCACAGTGTAATCGTTTTTAGCTTCATGTCGTGAGGTACCAAGCTGATTAATAGTCTATGTAAAATAACATCGATGAATCCTTTAATGTAAGGTTTGAGTCAATACAATGTAAGCTTTATAAGGTTCACTAACCCTTTTTGATTAAGCAATTAGTATAACCAACAGACCTGAAGTGATGAATGGCACAATATTTGATAGATAGTAGACGTTAGTATAGATTTTTAGTGACTTAGCGGCATACTGGAGGAATAAGCCAGAAATGAGCCGTTATAAGGCAGTATATAGAACAAAAGTGTTAGAGGTTCGTAAATGCCAAGTGGTTCTAGCAAGCAGTGGTCTGCCAAAGTAGTATCTTTTCTTTTTTTCCTAGCGATAGTAGGCGCGATTGAGTTCTTTCACGCCAAGCAATTAACTTTTCTTAAGAATGAGTCTTATTCTGAGGGGAAAAAACAATTATCCATTATTCGTTCTCGGATCGAAGCCGCGATCGTGTCTGATATGTATATCCTCAACAATTTCTCTACCTTAGTGACCATCAACCCTGATGGTGAGGTGAAGAATTGGGACAAGATTGCTGAGAATATCATTCAAGATGGCTTCCATATTCGACTTATTGGACTCGCCAAAGACGACATTCTAAACTTTGTTTTCCCTATGGAAGGCAATGAGCAGATTCTTGGTATTAATTATCGCGATTATCCCAACCAATGGGAGTCTGTTGAGATAGCCCGTAATCTCGGTAACACTTTTATTGCTGGGCCTTTTGAATTATTTCAAGGTGGTCAAGCACTCATTACGAGAACCCCGATCTTTCGAGACCCACCTTTTAATCAAGACTATTGGGGTGTATCCAGTGCTGTTATTGGCTTAGATGAGCTGTTTGAAGATGTCGGAATTGGGAAAATCGAGAACAAGTACGAACTCGCGATTCGCGGTGCCAACAGTTCGGGTAAAGATGGCCCAGTCTTTTATGGCACCCAGGATGTGTTCGATAATGCGTTTGCCACCGAGCAGGTGAGCTTTCCTTACGGTGGTTGGTACCTTGCTCTCTCCGGTAATGAGCATGTATTGATGGACGTGCCTTGGTATCGAGTTCAAGCGGTAAGGCTGGTGGGTTACACCATAATGCTAGTACTAGCGATTGCCTTTATTACTATTTATCGCCTGTATCTAATTGCTGATAGCCGTTCTATGCATGATGAGCTTACGATGTTACCGAATCGTCGATACTTCATGTACAGCCTCAAGCAGGCATTTAAAACCACTCAAAAGCAGAGAGCGAGAACCTTTGCGGTTGTCAATATCGATCTGGATGGGTTTAAAGCGATCAACGACACGTTTGGTCATGCGGCCGGCGATCAGGTATTAGTTGAATGTGCTAAGCGTATAAAGAGTGAGTTGCGCGGCTCAGACATCGTGGCAAGGATAGGGGGGGATGAGTTCTTAGTCTTATTGCCACGCATCATCGATGACCAACATGTATCGTCGATTGTGGCTAAACTTCGTAAGGTGATATGTACGACACCAGTGGTCTACGAGACGTACTCAATTTATCTTCGAATCAGTGTTGGTTGGGTTATTCATAACAATAACTACGATGATGTCGATGCACTCTTGAAAGCGGCTGATGAAAAAATGTACGAACAGAAGCGGCAAGTTATGTAGGTTGAATTGGAGCTGTGATTAGAATTTAGTTGCTGAATGTGGGGAAAAGCCTCAGAATACCGCGCTTTGCTCCTTATCAATCTAATTGATGAGCGAAAGCTGTAGCAACGACTTCTTTCTGCGCGTTGCTCATACTAAATGTTATTCAACTGAGAAAATAATCTATGAGTTTTACCTCCCTGGGCCTTTCTGAACCGATCCTTAAAGCTATTGAAGCACAAGGTTACGATAAGCCATCACCAATACAAGAGAAAGCCGTACCTGCTGTCCTAACGGGCAAAGATGTTATGGCCGCTGCTCAAACAGGTACAGGTAAAACTGCAGGCTTCACGCTACCTATTCTTGAAATGTTGTCAAAAGGCCCTCGCGTACGTCAGAACCAAGTACGTGCGCTAGTGCTAACACCAACCCGTGAGCTTGCTGCGCAAGTGAATGGCAGCGTAGTGAAGTACGGTATTAACTTACCTCTTACTTCTACGGTGGTGTTTGGTGGTGTGAAAATTAACCCTCAGATGCAAAAACTGCGTAAAGGTAGTGATGTACTGGTAGCAACACCGGGTCGTCTACTTGACCTATACAACCAAAATGCTGTGCGTTTTGATCAACTAGAAATTCTAGTGCTAGATGAAGCTGACCGCATGCTAGACATGGGCTTCATTCGCGATATCCGTAAGATCTTGGCTTTTCTACCTAAGAAGCGCCAGAACCTACTGTTCTCTGCGACGTTCTCTGATGATATTCGTGGCTTGGCGAAAGGCTTAGTAAACAACCCAGTTGAAATCTCGGTAAGCCCTGCGAACTCAACAGCACCAACCGTTGAGCAAAGCATCTACCCAGTAGATAAAAAGAAAAAAAGCGCAATGCTAGCGAAGCTCATCAAAGATAATGATTGGCGACAAGTACTTGTGTTTAGCAAAACGAAACATGGCGCAAACAAGCTTTCACACTTCCTTGACGAGCAAGGCATCTCAGCGGCTCCTATTCATGGTAACAAGAGCCAAGGCGCGCGTACTAAAGCCCTAGAGAACTTCAAAACGGGTAAAGTCCGAGTATTAGTGGCGACAGATATTGCAGCGCGTGGTATCGATATTCCGCAACTGCCTCAAGTAGTGAATTTCGACCTTCCAAACGTATCAGAAGACTACGTTCACCGTATTGGTCGTACTGGCCGTGCTGGTGAAGTGGGTAAGGCAATTTCATTGGTTTGTGCTGATGAAGTGGGTGAACTGTTTGGTATCGAGCGTCTTATTCAGCAAGTGCTTGAGCGCCGTGAACTTGAAGGTTTTGCACCTGTAAACAAACTGCCTGAATCTCGTTTGGATTCGCGTCCGATTAAGCCTAAGAAGCCGAAAAAGACACGTGAACACTCTGATGGTCAACGTTCTGGTGAGAATGCTCGCGGGCACAAACCAGCAGGTAAGAACAAGCGTCATGTCTCTGGTTCAGGTTCTGCTCCTAAGCGTAAGCCTAATGCGAACAAGCCTAATTCAGGCAACAAAGCTTCTGACAGTAACTCAACAGTTGCGGGTGATGATAAATCTTTAAGAAATAATGGCAGTAACTATAAGCGTGGTAATGCGGCAAACAAGCCTTCTACGAATAGTTCTGGTAAGCCAGCTGGTGCAGGTAAACCTAAGAAGTCTGGTTTCGGTGGCGGTAATGGCTCGAGCAAACCATCGAACAAATCAGCAGGTAATAAGCCTACAGGTAACAAGCCTTCACCATCTAGAAGCCGTTCTAAGCCTGCACCTCAGAAATAGTAGCTCTTTGGTAGACCGAAAGGTTGATAAGGTAGCTTTGTAGCGTTTCAGTAACGAGAATTACTTTTTTTAAAAGGTTCTCGTTTATTAGCGTAGCGAATTTCTGCAATTTAACTCGAATAAGCGCGAATATTGAATTTCAATGTTCGCGTTTTTTTATGGGTATTATTTTGCGAATTAGAAGTGATTTCTTGGCTGTAAAAACTACTGAATCAAGAAGAAACACGCTATTGAGAGGAAAGGTAATGATTCGTTAATGATTTATTAATAACAACATAATCACTAGCGTTTTTGTGGTTCTTTGCAATTTGCAATTCCAGTTTGCAAAACAAGCAGGGATTTACGGCCAATACGTGTTCAGATGCTTAGTAAATACGTGTTTTAAAAGTTGGCACGTATGCTGCATAAGTAATGGTGACCCTTCTTAAGCCGAGGGTCACCTAGCCAACTGACGTTGTTAGTGAACCCATATTGTTCACACAAAATATATGACCAATCACCTTTATTGTGGTTGGTTTTTTTTTGCCTGAATTTTGAGTTCTACTTGTTGGTTTTACTTTTTTACTCACCACACTTCGAGTAACAGCTTGGTTGGCGAGGGCACTCTCCACCTCTGGAGCAGATAAGCCTAGCCTCTGTCTCAATCCCACGTTCAATCCAATTTATATTTAGAATCTTGGCTATTGTCGTGAGATCTTTCTTGATGTTACGCGGGATTACCACAGAGCCGCCATTGTTGACGCATGACGCCTTAAGCTGCTCTGCTATATCTCTTGAATTACCGCCTTGAGCATCAATCGCTGGGTTTAAGTCTATACCAGCACACAACACACGATTGTTACCCGCAGGATCCGTCATATTGATGGATTCACAGCAATAGATTCTTGGCTCATCTCCCACATTTAAAATGGAGATCTGAGCTGAGCTACCTGCCTGAGGCTCTGACAATCGACGGAATACAGCCCAATGTTGACATGGGTCAGCGACCGTTCTCATATTCCCCCAAGGCAGTGGAATCCCGTTCCCGCGGTATACCGCCTTGAGTTTCCCCGGCCCATAAGCATCAAAGTAGTGCCAGTGAGGGTAGGGCGATACTACCGTCATTCTCCGCATCGCAACAGAGGGGGAAACCCCCGCTCTCTTATGAACGTCTATTTCGTAACCAGTGCGGTCTAGCAGCTGTCTAAACGGGACTTTCGGGCACAGAAGTGCTCCTGCAAAGAAACTGGATTCAAAGTCTCGCCACGCTTGCAGAATGTCTTGAGAGTTCAGCTGTGAAGAGCCTGAAACCTGGTTGTCATCCCATGTGTTGTTGTTACCGACCGACAACACACTCTTTAGGCCTTCTTTACTATGCAGAATGCAATGGCCGATATAAACCGAGAGATCGTATTTCAGACGAGTGGGGTACTCTTTGAGAATTTCGTTTAAAAAGATCGTACCGGGAGGCTCAAAGAATGAAGTAACCAGTTGCTTGGCATTAATTCCTAGCTCGTCAACCACGTCTTGCGGCGTGCGCGTAACCCAGCGGATATTAATACCAAGCGTTCTAGCGATGTCTATAAGGTCTTCTACGCTGAGGTTAAGACGTTTTAGGCCAACCTCCTCTGCGGCGCGCTCAAGGTCAGGGAAGTGGTTCTGGTTGCTTTCTTGGTGTGCCCTAATCAAGAGGTGCGCAAACTGACGGCCAGAGATCCCCGTTTGTGACAGCATCTCAGGAATCGCAATCTGCAGGATGTCGTTGGAGAAAAGAAAGCTAGGCTCGAGTGCCATGCCACTTATCCCACCACGATTCCCTTTGTCAGGTGCAATGGCTTGTTGTTCTGATTCGTCGTCGAGGAACCACGTTGGGGTCTTCTGAAAAACCTGCGCAATCACTTCCAGCATGTCGATGCTTGGCACACGCTTTCCACGTTCAATCATTGAAAGGTAAGAAACGGAAGGTGCGTATTCTGGGTTGATTCGAATACAACGCGCAGACAGATCTTCCATCGTTAAATGGTTACGTTTTCTTAGGTTACGTATTTTCGTACCTAGGAAATGAGACTGACGAACTAAACTTTTTGACAAGGCCATATTTGTAAAATTCACATTGTAAAATTTTTGTTGTGAAATTGTATGTAAAAAAGCGCTAATCTACAAACTAAGCAATTCACAAAATGACAAATAAATTAAACGTTAGTTTGGAATAATTGCTCTAGGACACATTTTTGCTGTAGAAATCGGTGGTTGTCACCGGGCTAGTCAAGAGGGAAAGACTATGAATATGCTTACATTCGATAAAACAGAAATCCAAAAACAATCAAAACCATTTATCGCTGAAGCTGTCTTTGCCGTGGAGACAATCAGTGCCAACCAGCAAATAGAGAAGCAAGTGAAAGCAAAACAGCTGCTTGATCGACTGTTCCCACTAGAGAATGGTTCACATCAAGACGTAACCAGCTACGTAGTTGATTACCGCCATATCATGGCTTACTTTAAAGATGGCCAGCACAGCGGCCTAAAGCACCCTAAACAGTTTGTAGCGTACATGGGTGAGAAGAATGACCCAGACTCTATCTTGTTCCGAGATGGCAGTGGCAGTCACTTAGAAGTGATGTTTGGATGTCATAAAGGGACAGGGTGTATTGAATTGGTAGAGATCGATGATATTCAGTTAGAATCATGCACCACGTTCGGTCAATCGCCAGTGGAAGCAACCACCACAATGCGCGAAGAGACCATTGCAGCAATGCGCCACTGGATCAGCTTGATTCAAGGTGATGCAAAGGGCAAACCAAAGGCATGCAGCGAAGATAAAGAGTTCAGAGCAAAGAGTGGTGAAGATTACTGCCTGAATTATTGCTACCAGCTTTAGTCGTATGAAATAAGGTTTGGAACGCTGGAGGGTTTGACCCCAGTAAGTACTAAGCCGATACACATAGCCAACGAAAAAGCCCCAAAGATTAATGTACTAGTTAGTCTTTGGGGCTTTTTGTTGTTTTTTAAATGTGTATCAATTCGCGTTCACGGTTTCTCATTGAGCAGAACCAGCTGTGAAACCTTAAAGAGGCATGACTCGGTTGCGGCCAAGTGATTTCGCTTCGTAAAGTAACTTATCAGCTCGTTCGATCAGTGATTGCGCCGACTCACCGGGCTCAAGTTCAGCGACACCAAACGATGCGGTGATACTGCCGACTTGTTGACCACTGCGACGATCTTTAATAGACAGCTTTTCTAGAGAGCGTCGACTAGTATCTGCGAGCTGACGAGCAATACGCAAAGACTTGTTTGGCACGATGAGTGCGAACTCTTCACCACCAAATCGATACGCAGAAATACCCTCACGACAACTTAGCTTCAGCTTGCGAGCTATCCCTTTAAGAACCATATCGCCAAACAAGTGGCCATAGGTGTCATTGAAATTTTTAAAATGGTCTATATCGAGAAGGATGAGACATAGTGACTGTTTGGCTTCGCATAATGTTTCCAAATCACGATCTAGAGAGCGTCGGTTATAGAGTGTCGTTGTACTGTCAAAGAGCGCATCTTTCTGCACTTCTACTAATTGGGTTTTTAGCTTGGTGATTTCTGACGTTGCAGAGTTCAACTGAGAGTTTAAAAACTGAGTAGAGTGACGAATATGACGAGACTCAGAAACCAACTGACGAACCAACGACATGACTTCGTCGATCGATAGACTTTCATTATCAACACGAGCCAAATCCTCGAAGCTTTTATCGATCATGTCGGAAAAAGCGGAGGTATCGGTGAGAGTATCATTCATTGAATTCGAAACTTCAGAAACTAACAGTTCTAGGTTAGCGCGAAGATCGTTGATATTGGTTTCAGATTTGCTCGCAACGTAATTGTTGTAAAGCTGCTCACCAACGGCTGGAGGACAAATGCCGTAGTGTTCTAAAACACCATCCATGTCTTTAGTTAGCTGTGGGATAGCATTATCGACATAGGTGTACCAAAGTGCGTAATTTGCAGGTGTGGTAGACACTCTGTTCTTCATCATAAGAGGTACCGCTTTTTTTAGATTAGCGGTGGATTTCTGGAATTCGTCTTTTTTCATTATTTTTACTGCAGATACCAAACTAACTCAAGCCACTTGTGGACAAGGTTAGCGGATTTCGCAGGTCTTTGCTTTAAAAATTATATGATTAATCGATGAGGATTGGATAAATAACTCATTTTTATTATGAATATCGATTGCGTATTCATAAATGGTGTCTAATGGATTGTTCTTTAACCATATTTTTGGTTATTCACTATGGAACATAGGTTAAGTTTTTTATTAAAACCTTAGTCTGGGAGAGAACTGTGATTTCAGAATCGATTGGAGAAGTAACGCAGAAATTTGAATCGAGAGAGGGAAAGGGTGAAAACATTGATGAGCAGATACAAAAAAGCGCCGATAAAAATCAGCGCTTTAAAATTCTTTTTAGCTAAAAGCTAATTATTGAGCAACAACGTTTGCTGCTTGTAGGCCTTTTTGACCGTTTTCAACTTCGAAAGAAACCTTTTGGCCTTCTTTCAGAGTTTTGAAACCTTCTGAAGCGATTGCACGGAAGTGTACGAATACGTCAGCACCGCCGTTGTCTTGAGAAATGAAACCGAAACCTTTCTCTTCGTTAAACCATTTTACAGTGCCAGTATTTGTGTTAGACATAATTTGTCCCTTATTCATAAATTTTCTAAATTGTTGATTGCATTACTGCAATGCGCTGATAATTGAATTATTTAATGTTGCTAAGAAATAAGGAAAAACTACTTACAAAAACGGGTAACGATTTTACATGTCATTTTTTACTATTCATCTAACTTAAATAACTCCGGCTAACAGAGCGAGTGCATGTTAACACAGTCTTTCCGGTTGTACACTCATTGATTGAGAAATCAGCGAGTTTTCTTGTCATGTTGTGCTCGTTAACAAAACCACCTGAAATAGCTGATGGTTTTATAAAATCACACGCCGTGACAAAGTAAAAAGGACGCCTAAGCCTCCTTTTCATCATTAGTATAGACGATATTATCGTTTGAAGTTGATATCTTCAGTTTTATCTAAATTAATTTTTGTTTTCGCTGGTTGAGTCTCTGCGATTACCTTGCCGTGGCGAATTGAGTACTGCACTGGTACTTGGCGGCGCACGGCATCAAAGCCATCGTCAGCAGGAAGAATTAGCAGGCTTCCTGGCTTACCTTCCTCAATACCGTAGTTGTCTTGGATGTTCAATGTACGAGCTGAGTTCTTGCTGATTAAATCAAGAGAGGTGTTAATTTGGTCGTAGCCCATAACTTGTGTTACGTGCAGTCCCATGTGCAGAACTTGAAGCATATTCGCTGTACCCAGCGGGTACCATGGGTCAAACACATCATCATGGCCGAAACATACATTGATATTAGCCGCTAGCATCTCTTTAACACGAGTCACACCACGACGTTTCGGGTAGTCGTCGAAACGGCCTTGTAAGTGGATGTTCACTAACGGGTTTGCCACGAAGTTAATGCCAGACATTTTTAATAGACGGAATAGGCGAGATGCATAAGCACCATTGTAAGAACCCATTGCTGTCGTATGGCTTGCCGTTACCTTATCACCCATGTCGAATTTATGAGCAAGGGCCGCCAGTGTTTCAACAAAGCGAGATTGCTCGTCATCGATTTCATCACAGTGAACGTCGATCAGACAGTCGTACTTGCGAGCAAGCTCAAACGCATAGTGCAGAGATTCAATACCGTACTCACGAGTGAATTCGAAGTGAGGGATAGCACCAATAACGTCAGCACCAATTTTCACTGCTTCTTCAAGCAACTCTTTGCCGTTAGGGTATGAAAGAATACCTTCCTGAGGGAATGCAACGATCTGGATGTCGACCCACTCTTTCATCTCTTCACGAACTTCAACCATCGCGCGTAACGCAACTAACGTTGGATCAGATACGTCAACGTGAGTACGCACGTGTTGAACACCGTTAGCAATCTGCCATTTCAGTGTTTGTTTCGCACGAGACTTTACGTCTTCGATTGATAACAATTCTTTACGCTCAGCCCAACGCTCAATACCTTCAAACAAAGTACCAGAGATGTTCCAGTTAGGTTCTCCAGCCGTTTGCGTCGTATCTAGGTGAATATGCGGTTCACAGAAAGGAGAAACTGCAATGCCACCTTCAGCATCAAGGATGTCACCTTGATGATTGATTGGTGCGTCATTATCGAGAATGCGAGAAAATTGACCATTTTCAATCAGGATTTGTTTCAAGCCGTCTTGGTCTTGAAGCTTCGCGTTCTTGATTAATAAGGTTGTCATAGTGTGTCCTTAAGCGGCCTGAGATTTCAGAGCGTTTTTATTCAATAGAGGGTTAAGCACGAGGTAACTGATTGCACCACCAAACACGGCATTCAAAGGAACGATGCCAGGAAGGAAGTGACCAGCGGCTACGCCTGTTGCTACCGCGATAATGCCAGCCCAGTTAACGGTTTGGAACTCTGCTTTTGCAAAATCTTTGTAACGTTTACGGTTCGCAAAGAAGTCGGCGATGATTACGCCACCAATGGGTGGAATTGCCAGCGAAAGGAAGGTTAACCAGCCGACGAAGTTGTTGTACAACCAAAGCGCGAAAATCGTACCTACGATACCGTTAATGATAGACATTGTAGTACTTGAGCGACCAGTGATGTTGGATAAACCAAGACCTGACGCATAAAGTGCGTTTTCATTGGTTGTCCAGATATTCAAGCCAAGAACGATGATCGCTGGAAGAAGTAGTCCTTGCGCAATCATCACATCTGAAATGTCAGAGAGACCCGTCGCTGCTGCACCTGCCGCGCCAAAAATAAACATCAGTGAGTTACCGATGAAGAATGCGACCATGGTAATTAACACTGCGCTCGCTGGCTTTTTACCAAAGCGAACGAAATCGGCAGTTAACGTACCTGCACTCACGAATGAACCGACAACCATTGCTAACGCCATTGAGAAGTTCATTGGTGTTTCCGGCTCAATCAGTTGTAGCTGTTCTAGCCCGCCAACACTGTCTACCGCAGTCAGTACTGAGTAACCACCCAGAATTGCAATTGCAGGAACCGCAATCGCTGAAAGCACCATGAGTGCTTTAATACCGAAGTACACCGTACCCGTCATCAACAAGCCTGATACAACAATCAAGGTGTTGGTATCAATGCCCGTGGCTTTCTGAACTGGAATGGCAAACATGGCAACGCCCACACCAAACCAACCGACTTGTGTACCACCAAGTAAAGCAGAAGGAAGCCATGAGCCTTTAGTACCGAAAGAGAAACGAGCAAGGAGGTGAGTAGAGAGGCCAGTAGATGAGCCGATGTAGCCAAGAAAAGAAGTGTAAATACCGAGAATTAGGTTACCGATGAGTACGGCGAGGAAGAAATCGTTGAATGAAAGACCTGTCCCGAGTGAACCACCTGTCCACATACTTGCAGAGAAGAAAGTGAGTCCAAGCATTACCATGGTGAGTGAAGCGACTCCTTTCCTAGCCGATGTAGGAACCGGCCCAAGACTGTAGTTATTATCAGCAGCCATTTTTTACCTCCGCAAATGATCAAAATTAAATTTAACGGTCGCCGTATCGCAGGCAAACGTGCGCATTATGGTGATATAAATCACGTAGTCAATGCTAATTTTGTCAATAAAGGCGGAATGGCATCAGTTGTTTAACTAAAAGCAATATAAAACATAAGGTTATGTTTTATGTTTTTTTAATTAAAATAAATAGAAAACGTTTTCTATAACGCATCGGGTATCTGTTGTTCATGGTTGGCTATGAATGTTAGTTATTATATTTATGAATGGGTGTCTGTATATTGAGCGAGTGATGTTTCTTAAATGACAGGCAAAAAAATGGCCAATCGCAATATTCGCAATTGGCCTATATATATCGTGAACAACAAAGGTTCACTAACAACGTCAGTTGGCTAGGTGACCCTCGGCTTAAGAAGGGTCACTGTAACCATTGCAGTTAGTGTGCCAACTTTTAAAACCACGTAAAAGGGGTGTTTTATAGCAATTTGGTGCGTATTTAAGCTGATTTTTCGCGTTTTAAAATTATAAATTTGCAAAATGGAAATGCATTATGCAAATGCGGGTGGGTTGTCTAAGCTATGTAATAAGAACTATTTTGTATTTTATGCCGACAGTTAGTACTAGCTCGTCTTTGTTCTTCCCTAAAAAAGCCAGCATGCTTTAAGTGCATACTGGCTTTGTATTGATTTACTTGTTACTTAAGTTAGATTGAGTAAAAGAAGTACAACTGAGATTTCATTCGAATGATAATCCCGCGTATTACGTCTAGGAAGCCCATAAAGCCAATTGGCTTCTCACCGCTTACCCAAGCTAGTCCAACGGAGCCGACAGGAATATCGTAACCTTCCGCTTCGTCAATTTTTAAGCGAACAAAGTGGTGTTTGTTCTGGAGGTTTCTGCCTGTGGTAACGCGAACCTGTTCATCAATACCTAATAAGCTAGCTTGTGCCTCACCCGTCGCTTCAACAATGCCTTCTACGGTTGCAGAGAATATTTTCCCCGGGTATACCGCGGTCGAAAATTCTGCTGGCTGACCCACCTTAACATTGCGAATCGCTTGGTGATTGACTCGCATCAATACGTACTTCTCTTCGGTATACATCTGGATACGAGGCATCATCGAAACGCGCTGACCCTCACGAAGGATAAAGTTCGTTACAAAGCCGTCAGTCGGTGCAGTGACTTTGGTGCTGTTTAGATCCCATTGTGCTTGCGCCAGTGTTGCCTTAGAAGAATCAACCTCAGTTTGCTTCTTGCTCACATTGGTTTCAGCTTTGTGGATATTTAATTTCGCATTCTCGGCATCGACTTCTTTTTTACTGAGTTGTGACTCCAGCGTGGTGACATTGTGAGTTGCTAGGTCAACCTTTGCTGTTTGTTGGTCGATGTCAGTTTCTGTAATCGTATGTTCTACGACGCTGTTTTGTTTCTGGTACCGGTCAAGGGTCTTAGATTGCAGCACTAGATCTGTCTTTGCTGACTCTATCTGTGCAATAGATGTTTTGATGTCTTCTAGCGCCGACTGGTAGCTAATTTTAGCAATGCTGACTTCTTGGCGAGCTGTGTCTAAAGCGACTTTTGTTGACTCCAGTTGAACGCTTGCTTTGTCTCTCGCAATCACATATTTGGTGTCATCAATTTCGTAAAGAAGTTGCCCTTCAACCACATCTTGGTTTGGGCTGATG
This sequence comes from Vibrio splendidus, assembly GCF_003345295.1. Lineage (NCBI taxonomy): Bacteria > Pseudomonadati > Pseudomonadota > Gammaproteobacteria > Vibrionales > Vibrionaceae > Vibrio > Vibrio splendidus. The sequence goes on along the minus strand of NZ_CP031056.1, from coordinate 1,687,935 downwards.
TGAACCTTGGTGGTTTTTCCTGTGACCGCTGTTGAGTCCGGACGTAATTGAATATGCGGAGATTGAACAACTGAACCGCCCGAGAGATCCATCGGCGTGAAGTTGATTAACCCAACCCATACGAACATTAACCAAGATGTACCACCTAAGTAAGCAAACGCTTTGGTGCCTTTGTTCCAAGGCATACCTACCAATCTCAGTAAGTAAATGAACAGTGCCCAAATAGCTAAGCCTTCTAACATGCTGGGTTCTCCTCATTTTTATCACTGTGTTCTGGTTGAACGTCAGACTTTGTCGGCGCTTTCCAGGTGTCTCTCAGATTGATGATCGCTTTTTCCATATCAACAAAGGCCAAGATGACGGCGAGTACCCATACCCAGTGCCAGATAAAACCAATCCAAGTTAATGCGGTGATTAAGCCGAGTTGTTGGTGCTCTTTGCTGTGAGCTTTATTGATTGGTAATTCATGCACACGCCAGAATCCGTAACATGCAGCAGCGATAGTTGCGATCAATACAACGCCTGCTATTACGTGTAGAGCGGTATCGGCGCCGGTTCCGACAAATGGGACACTTACTAAACTCATTGATAAACCCTAAGTTAAATGATGCACCGAGTGTGATGGGTGTAGGATTTACAAGTTGTAAATTTACTAATTACTTCGATAATGCTATTTATATGATTTGATCTGTCATTGGATTTATAAAGGACTGCCATTAGTGAGTAATTGTAACTTCTTAAGAGCGTTAGGGATTTTGGGAATCTATCGGCACGCCGTGACGAATCCTATGGTTAATGCGGACAGTTTGGGTATTCCGAAGTCTGTATTTAATAATTCAATGAACCTTATTCCAGTTAGTGAAGTCGACAAATGGTTTGGCTTGTTGGAATTACAAACCAATGATCCGGATATCATTTTGAAATTGGCTGATCGAGTTGATATTGAAAGGTTAGGCCCTTTAACTAATTGGTTTTTTTCTGGGCATGATCTTGCTTCGACGATCCGTAGAGTCAACATCGGACTTCATTGTTTGCAGTCGGGTGCTTTCTTATATGGTGCACAGGTAGGGACAATGATTAAATGGTGCTACGACAACCCTGCGTACTCGGAAACGGGTAAAGTGCATGACTCGATAAGAGTCGCAATTTTCATTATGAAGATTTTACGTCGATATTTGGGTGATGATTTTAAACCCGTTGCGGTATCAATTGCGGGCCACCGAGATAACGTCGATCTTTACCAAGAGTATTTCGGTTGCACGATTCAGTGGGGGCAGCCGCGCACTGAAGTTTGGATCCCTAGTGAGTCGAGGTTATCCATCAATCAATCACCATCGAATAGTAAAACAAATCTGGCGATGAATTTTCATGACTTGGATAACTATCTCAACATGCCCGACGCAGAGGACGAGCACAAGGTGACCTACGAGATGATCAATTACAGCCGTCATTTTGGCCTGCCAACGCTGCATAAAGTTTCCAGTCTACTCGGTTTATCTGAACAGCAGTTCCAGCGAAAATTGCATAAAGCTGGCGTTAATTTCTCAACAATTATGGGTTATGCGTTAAGCAACGTGGCTGTAGAGCTCTTGGTGTATTCAGTGCCAGTGGAAGAAGTCGCGACGAGGTTAGGTTATACCAACGTTGCGAGCTTTAATCGGATGTTTAAGAAACATCGAGGTTTGACGCCCAAGCAATATATTGAGCGCTTAAAAAACGGTCTTTGAATGACTCGACTTGATTATCCTAGGCACTTACTGTCTTCTGATCTTGTAATTTTTATACCAGTAGCCCGGATATAGGTACAGGTGGTGACGAGTACACGTTTCATAGAGTATTTACTCACCAATGGTGGGTGTCCAATTTTATTTATATCGAGAATTACGACCTTAATGGAACTAAAATAAACACTGTGCAGAAAAAATACTGCAAATAAAGTGGCGTTTAAGAAAGTGAGTCATAATTTTCTATGATTTATTTAAATATTAAAAATCACCACTTCATTATCATTTTTTTAGTCACATGTAAGCAGTAAATATACGTAATGGCTATATGTTAATTTCGGTTTTTGTTTTTAATATATGTAATTTCTCTTGAAGAGAGTTACGGACAATATTGATACAGAATCGATATAAAGGGTGGTTGTGATTTCGTTCTAGGTAATAAATTGCATGATACGTTTTTTCAGGAGCTAAATCAGTTAGCCATGCAGGTTGTACGCAATCAATAGAGCTCGGACACATCGATGCTGAGAGCGTCTCTGTTATCGCTAGAATGTCTGAGTGCTCAGCGAGGCATGTTAAAACAGACATACTGGCAGACCGGTATTTGAAATCAAAAATCTCAGGATGTCGACGTTCAAGTATCGCGTTAAAGTTAGTCAGTCCAGGAACAAGAATCCCTCCTGTAGGATAATGGTTAAAGTGTTCCAATTTGAAATTACCATGAGACCATGGGTGGCCTTTTCTCATGATAACAATGGGTTCACTGGAAGTTAGCTCAACGGAACGGATCGATTTCGGAGTGTCAATTGGGCCGAAATTCAACCCAATATGGACATCGCCATTTTGTATGTCGGTGAGTGTTCGATCTGTCCAGGTGGTAACATTCAGTTTTGCTTTTGGAAATGAGTTAAACACAACCGAGCTAGTTAATTCTGTAGCCATAGCTTCAAGGAATACACTTGATACTGCGATAGTGAGCTCACCATCGAATTCACTTGGATCTTCAAAAAGCTCTGAAAAGATCCGATTGTCTAACGCATCGAGTTGCTCATTTAAGCCCGAACCAATAGCATCTGCTCTATGGGTTGACTGTAATTGACCATTGGCTGAATAAAATAACTTGTCACCAGTATAGTCACGTAATTTCGCTAATGTTTGGCTAACCGCCGATTGGCTAATACCCAATACCGATGCAGCTAACTTGGTGCTTCTATGAATATAAATAGCATCAAACACGCGTAGATAATTTAGGTTCACCTGTTCATTATATTTTTTGTACATAATATTCCTAGCCTCTGCTTAAAATTATTAATCGATAGAATAAGTGATGCTTATTTTTCGTATAAGTAGCGTGGAAATAGTCATCTACATATAGTGGCACCATCTTCTTAAGTGTCAGTTTTGGTGTATACAATGAAAAATATTAAAATAGCTTCTCTTTCTTTAATAAGCACAGCATTAGTTTTAGCTTCAACTTCGGTATTTGCAGAGCAAAATTCTGAAAAAAACAGTCATGAGTATCATGATGCGGACCCTCGAAACAGCAGCATGAGAGCGGCGGTATTTTCAGACGATGAAGGAGAGCTCAAGCTCCTTGCTGGTGGTGGTGCTTCAGGGCTAACGAGTGATATATCCCAGACCGTTGGTTTTGCTGAATATTACACTCAGTCAGAGAATGCTCGATTGAGAGCCGCTCATTTTGATTCTTTTGGTGGTGTCTATGTTGACGTTTACCAACTAAAAGACGCCGCTAACATGTACACCACAGGCTATATGCTGCCTCTAGGTAGTGAAGATGGCACCTTGTTCTTCCCTTCGTTGAACTATACATATGTCGACGGCGGTGATGCATACTCAACATTGAATGGACTAGGCGTGCCTCTACAGGGTAATGAAGAAGCTCACTTAGGCTCAGTTAACATGTACGCGCTACACCCTTGGAACGATACCCACTTCTCTGTGTTTAATATAAATCTTGGCTCATCATACGGTGGTGCTGAAATGCAGGTGGCTAATCTAATGTGGTTGCAAGGCATTAAAACTAAGGTTCAAGACAAAGACTTCAACATCATGTTTGAATTTAAATACGATGTAATTTCTATCCAAAATGAGCGCGGCATTGATGAAACTTCCGAAGAAGTGACGGCCTCAATTGGTATTGATTACCGCTTCTAACACCGAGAGTAAAACGCTGAACTCGAGAGTTCAGCGTTTGAAGTTACTGTCATAAACATTAGAAAGTGACGTTAGCACCAATGAAGTGAATGTGGCCGTCGAATGAACCCGTTACATCAACGTTGGTTCTTTCAATGTCAACAGTACCTAGGTCAGCAAATTCATAGAACATGTCGATACGAACATCATTCCAGTGCGTGCTAGCGCCCACAGAATAGCGGTATTGTTCGCCAACAGGTAAGTCAACCCATTGCTTGGTTGGGTCATCTTGTGGCGATGTCTCGTAAGAGAAGCCTGCTTTTAGAGCCCATTTGGCGTTCAGTTGATAATCGGTACCGATGGCGAACTTCCAAACGTCGTCCCAGTCGCGGTCTACTGCTACTGGCGCACTATCACTGCCGTTGGCATAAAGTGGTGTTTCTGGGTAGTCACTCCATTTGTGCCACTGTACTGAGCCCAAAAGAGCTAATTGTGGATTGAGGTTGTAGCTACCACTTAGGTCGACGATAGTCGGGAATATTAGATCAGTACTTAAAGTGTTTAATCTATCAACATTTGAAGTAACATCCACATCAAATTCGTGTTCTAGTTTCGATCGGTAACTTAAACCTACTGCCCAATCGTCTTCTTGGTACATTGCACCGGCGTTAAAGCCCCATGCAAAGTCGCCGTCTAGATCCGTTTCTAACGTAGAGGTTTTTGCTTCTAGGATACCGTAGTTAAGCTGAGCACCGATGCCGATAGACACTTTATCTGTCACTTTAAAGCTCAACGCAGGGTTGAATTGAACTGCAGTCACCAAGGCCTCGTCTAAACCAATAGCTCCTTCCCAGTCTGTCCCATACTCAACAGCTGTGCCACCAATAGAGCCAAACATCAGGCCTAAGTGGACATCTTCGTTTAATTGAGTGACATGGAAAATACCGATAGATGGCATAACGGTATGTGCACTTGCATCTCCTTGGGCTTTGCCAAAGTTACCATTGTTTTGGTCTGGCGTATCGGTGTAATCCATATGCAGATCTAGAACCATGGCATTAACTGTCGTTTTGCTTTGACCCATGTGGGACATGGTTGCAGGGTTCGTATACGCAGCAGTAGCGGTCTCGGTATAAACGCCGTCGCCAGCGCCAGCGGCACCTGCATTTGCATAAGTCGCTTCTTGCATGAGTGTGCCACTAGCATTGGCTAGATTTGAAAAGATAAGTAAAGCGAGAGCCGTTTTTCTCATGGTGGTTTCCTGCAGGTTAGCTTTGAGGGCATGGATTAGTAAACTGCAGATAGTGTAAGGAAGGACTGGTTGGAGATATTCAGTATTTTTTCTGTATTGAATCAATTCCAAGTATTGAAAGTTCCGAAAACAATGTGATTTCGAGAAGAGTACTAGCCAAAAGCCTTGTTCGCTGAAGGTGGAGTTTTCATTAAGTTAAGAAACCCAGCAGCCTATAGGGGGAAGGTTGCTGGGTTTCTGTTGTGTTTTGTTATCGTGAATTAACTAATAAGTGCAGCGTAAAACAAGATAAATGAATGCTGAGAATAGAATCAATTGACTCTTTTTCCTATGCGTAACATCTATGAAATCACAAATCTTATGGAATTTATTCATAGTCTTACATGCTATATATGAAGTAAATCTGAGCTTTCATTCGGATAATGATGCCGCGAATGACGTTCAAGAAATTCAAGAATGGAATAGGCTTTTCTGCATTAACCCAAGCGAGTCCAACGGCACCCACTGGTATGTCATAGCCTTCAGGTTCGTTGATACGCAGACGTACAAAGTGGTGCTTGTTCATGACGTTCTTGCCTGTTGTGGCACGGACGTTTGTTTCACGAGCAAGCAAAGAACCTTGAGACTCACCTGTCGCTTCAACAATACCCTCTACGTGAGCGTTAAATACTTTCCCAGGATAAATCGCGGTAGCAAACTCAGCTTCTTGGCCTACTTTGATGTTTCTAAACGCTTGATGGTTAATTCGCATCAAGACGAATTTTTCGTCGCTGTACATTTTTAAGCGAGGTATTGCGCCAACAAACTGACCTTCACGTGCCATAAAGTTGGTTACATAACCATCCGTTGGTGCGTAGATTTTTGTTTGTGCCAAATCCCATTCTGACTGGGCTAGTGCTGCTCTCTTATTTTGAAGGTCAGCCTCTTTGCTCGTCATAGAAATTTGTGACTTTTCAATTAAATTTAGGTTCTTATTTGCCGTAATTTCAGACTTTTGATACTGAGATTCGATGATTGTTAACTGGTTCTTCGCAACTTCAACGGCTGTTCGTTGTTGGTCAAGAACGCTTTCGGTAATCGTACTTTTTACTTTTGCATTCTGGTCAACATAGCGCTTTAGCGTACGTTGCTTTAGCGTCAGATCTTGTTTTGCTGCTGATATCTGGTTCTTGATTATCTCAATGTCTTCAAGCGAAGCTTGGTAGTTTGTCTTTGCGATATTGATATCTTGTACAGCAGCTTTGTGGCCCATCTTAGCAATCGCTAGTTGTGCTTTTGCTTTGTCAACGGCATTAACGTATGAGTCATCGTCAAGCTCGTAAATTAATTGACCCTTTTTGATCTCACTATTCGGCGAGATGTGAAGTGATTCAATATTCCCCGTGATTCGTGTTGATCCTGGTCTTAATTGAATATGCGGAGATTGCACGACAGAACCGCCAGATAGATCCATTGGTGCCCAAGTAATTAGGCCAACCCAAACAAATACAAGCCAGAACGAACCACCACCATAAGCAAAAATCTTAAATGGTTTGGTCCAAGGCATGCCTACAAGGCGAAGCAAATAAATAAACAAAGCCCAAACAGCTAAACCTTCTAACATTGTTATTCTCCTGCCTTTGTCATTTGAGTCGGTGTAGTGTCATGCCAAATATGACGAATACGACGTATGCTTTGTTCTGTATCGATAAACGCAATGATTACAGCAAGCACCCAAACCCAGTGCCAGATAAATCCTATCCAAGTGAGTATGGTAACTAACCCCATCTGACCGTGCTTTTTCTTGTCTGCGTGGTGGATTGGCAATTCGTGAAATTTCCAAAATGCATAGAGCGCTCCAACAATAGTACCGATGAGTACTACTGCTGCTACAACATGTAGGCCAATGTCGAAACCAGTGTCGACAAAAGGCATAGTTATTAAACTCATAAAGCTTCCTAAAGTGTGTAGTTAAAATTTGAGCCAGAGTTGTTTCACCGACCGTAGTGGTGAACGATTATTGTGATAGTACGTAGCTGGTTAAGAGATCGAATCAGTAAAAATACGGGTCATAACTTTTAGTAGAGGAAAACATGATCTGGAACGAATCTAAAAGGGGAGATAGATTGAATGGAAGGCCAAAAATAAAGCCTGTCTCTGATGACAGGCTTAAGTAAGTTATCGTTCGAACAGGAACGGGAATTAGAATCGTTTAGAGATCACCGCGGTGAACGCGATAAATGCGATACCCATTAACATGACTTCGCCTTTGCCACTATCAAAACCAGCCTTCACGCCCATAAAAGCAACGATTGCGATTGCAAAAGGAATGACATATTTAACCAAGCCGTACCAAAGGTTAAACAGAGGAAACGAAATTTCACCGTTGTTAGTGATTTCATTTTCTAGATCTTTCTTGTTCAACCTCCAACCCGCAAAGATACAGATGAACATGCCACAAACGGCTAAGAAGATCTTGTCAGTCAACAGATCGAAGATATCGAATACACCAGTATCGAACAACTTAGGGCCAATACCACCAAGTGATAGCGACGAAAGGGTACACATACTGATCATAGTAATGCTTGATATCAACACCGCTTTAAAGCGTGTCATTTGTTTTTCATCGATTAAGTATGAAACAGCAACTTCTAATAGAGATACTGAAGAAGTAAGCGCAGCCACGCTGAGACCAACGAAGAAAAGCAGTGCGAATAGCAAGCCGATCACGCCACCCATTTCGGCGAAGAGCTGTGGTACAACAACAAACACCAAGCCTGGGCCTGCCGCTGGCTCCATACCAAATGCAAACATTGCAGGGAACATCGCGATGCCAGCCAGTAGTGCAACACCGCTGTCCATGGCAACGACCATTGCTGTGGTTTGTACTAGGTTCTCTTTTTTCTTTAGGTAGCTACCGTATGTGATCATACAACCTGTTGCTAGGCTCAAAGAGAAGAAGGCTTGTCCGAGTGCAGCAAGTACTACGTTGCTGTCTACTTTAGAAAAGTCTGGACTAAACAAGAATGTTAGACCTGCACTTGAACCGGGTAGAGATAACCCTTTAACAGACACGATAACCAAGATCATGAACAGCATTGGCATCAGGATTTTACCTGCTTTTTCAATACCGCCTGAAATACCTTTCATCACAATAAGTACGTTTAGAATTAGGTATACACTCATCCACATTAATGGCTCTACAGGGGTTGCGATAAAACCACTAAAGCTATCTCCAATTAACTCAGGAGTGCTGAGTAGGCCTGTCGCCACTTTGTAGATGTAAGCGATAGACCAGCCACCGACAACGGGGTAAAAGCCCATAATTAACAAGCCACTTACCACGCTGATAACGCCGGTAAATGTCCAGCGTCGGTCGGTTGCTTTAAATGCACCGACTGCTGATTTTTGTGTATGTCGACCGATAGCAAATTCCGTTAGCATGACACTAAAGCCAATGAAAATAACAAAGGCTAAGTAGATAAGAACGAAGGCTCCACCACCACTCTCCCCCGCGGTATAGGGGAATTTCCAAATATTCCCAAGGCCAACAGCAGACCCTGCTGCTGCCATTACAAAGCCAAGCTTTGATCCCCATGTATCTCTTGATTGTGAGAGGTTACTTGCCACAACATCTCCGAAAGTGTTCTAAATAAAATGATTGAATTTGATTACGTTTTTTAATGATCATGAGAACAATGTGCCGTTGTAAATCTGACATCGCTTCAAACCACCGCGCAGTGTAGGGGGCGAGAACGTGAAGCTAAACCGTAGAATTACGGTATAAGCGCGTGTTGGTTATACTAAGAACCAACTTTTTATTAATGCCAAAGGGAGTACCAGAGGGCCGTATATTTTTGACAAACATAGACAAGCCCTAGGTAAATAATCAAGAAGCGAAGGCGAATGAAAATATATATGGATTTGTGGTGGCTTTTATAAATTATAGGGCCAATAACGGTAGGCATATATTTAAGGGGTAGGTTTGCGGATGTTCTAAATTAAATCTTGTCGTTGGCTTTGTAAGCAGTAGTATTACGAAAATCATGCAAAAATGGTATGCATGATTTTCAGCAAGTAGGAATGATATTTATGGGGGAGATGACTATTGAGCGATTCCAAGACCGTTGCGCAGTGCAAACTGGACAAGCTCGGTATTGTTTTCAAGCTCCAGTATGTCGATCATTCGGTACTTATGTGACTCGATGGTTCGAGGGCTTAAAAACAATTTTTCTGCACATTGTTTTGCCGTAAAACCTTGAGCAAGTAGAGTGAGAACTGAGCATTGTTTGGGCGACAATAAGAGAAGTTTTTCACTTTCATTCGCATTCGTGGGTTGGTCTTGTTTTAAATTACGTACCATCGTTGAATGCTGCCAGTAGCAAAGCCAAATGTCACAAATTAGTTTTAGGCGTTTCATGTCTTGTTCTGTTAAAGGTTCTAAATCACTGGTGAACCTAGAGAAGGACAGTGCCCCCCAGTCTTGACCAAATAGCTTTAGAGGAATGATACCGTGCCAACGACCGCCTTCTGCATGTAAAGTCTGTATCACGGATATTTTATGGTTGCTCATTTCTTGATCATCAAAAGTAAGCCAACTTTTCTTTGTTCGAAGCTGCTTAAAATAATCTAAATAATTACCATTAATGAAGATTGTTTTCTTAAGTTCCGGGATGCCATCTCTCGATACTGTCGATACCTTACCATCATTGAGTATGATCATTGAGTTTGGGAAAAGTGTGACTCTGTCTATTTCAAACCAATCTAAGACTGACTGCGCTATTTTTCGCCAAGTCACATCAAAGTCTTTAGGTGGCGAACCAATTAGCGCATCGGATTGCTCTGTCACCAAATCCTCAAAAGACATATCAGCAGTATTTTTCATCGTAAATAATCAACCTCAACAGTAATATTACTATGTATAAGCTAGCTTTTTATCGGACTGCAAGTCAAATGTTAAACCATATAATCGAATAATATTACCTATGTTCGATATATCAGTATTCTTTGAATCAGTAATACTACTGATTACCAATTCCTCAGTTTCTTAAATAATAGCTCACGGAAAGAAATTACTTTTAAAATTACAAAAGGTCTTGAGCTATGTTCAAAAAGAAAACCTTCCTACAACTTGCGATGGGCGCGGCACTTGCATCGACTGCAATGGCAAGTTATGCGACAACGGATACAAGCCACCCCAACATCCTAGCTATCTGGGGTGATGATATCGGTATCGATAATATTTCGGCGTATACACGAGGACAAGCAGGTCACTGGACTCCGAACATCGATCGTATCGCGAATGAAGGCGTGCTGTTTACTGACTTCTATGGTGAAAACTCTTGTACAGCTGGTCGTAGTGCATTTATTACGGGTCAACACCCAATGCGTACTGGTTTGACAAAAGTAGGCATGCCTGGCGCTGCTGAAGGTATGCGCCAAGAAGATCCTACAATCGCAACCATGCTCAAAGCTAAAGGTTACATGACAGGTCAGTTCGGTAAGAACCACCTTGGTGACCGCGATGAACATCTACCAACTGCTAACGGTTTTGATGAGTTTATGGGTAGCCTTTACCACCTAAATGCAGAAGAAGAACCAGAACATCCGGATTACCCGCAAGCGCCAGGCTTTAAGAAAAAATTTGGCCCGCGTGGCGTTATCCATTCATACGCTGATGGCCGTATCGAAGATACAGGTGCTCTAACGATTAAACGTATGGAAACCGTAGATGAAGAGTTCCTAGAAGCTGCTTTAGACTTTATCGACCGTGCTCATAAAGAGAAAAAACCATTCTTCGTTTGGTTTAACTCAACGCGTATGCACGTTTGGACTCACCTGAAAGAAGAATCAAAAGGTCTATCAAAACGTGGTGGTCTATACGGTGATGGTCTAGTTGAGCACGACAACATGGTCGGTCAACTACTTGATAAGCTGGACGATCTGAAGATCGCTGATAACACTATCGTTTCGTACACCACCGACAATGGTGCAGAGAAATGGTCTTGGCCAGATGGTGCGACATCTCGTTACTACGGTGAGAAGAACTCGACGTGGGAAGGAGGCTTCCGTGTACCAGCAATGATGCGCTGGCCGAACAAGATCCCAGCAGGCTCTGTTGCAAACGAAATTGCGGCGCACAATGACTGGGCTCCTACATTCTTGGGTGCGGCTGGCGAGAAAAATATTGTTGCTGACCTGAAGAAAGGTAAAAAGCTTAATGGTAAAGAGTACAAAGTTCATTTAGATGGATTTGACCTAATGCCAGCGCTTAAGAAAGGCAACAACACAACGGCAGACAACTCTGTTGATTGGCCTCGTAAGGGCTTCGTTTATGCAGCTGATGATGGTCATATTTCAGCTGTTCGTATGGGCGACTTTAAAGTGATGTTTACTGCAAACGAATGTCACGGTATTGAAACTTGGCAATGTCAGTTCGAAGAACTGCGTTTCCCGTATATCTTTAACCTGCGTCAAGACCCGTATGAAAATGCGCATAAAGATGGCATTGGTTACTCTCAATGGCGTGTTGAACATGTTCCATACATGTACTTAGGTGCAGCTTACACATTCCAATTCTTGAAAACATTCCAAGAATTCCCACCTCGCCAAGTCCCGGGTTCTTTCTCTATCGACAAGATCGTTGAGAAGATGAATATCTGGCAGCGTGCTCAATACCAATAGTATTGAGTAACAAGCGAATAATATTGAGTAATAAACTCATATTATTGAGCTTATAGGTGAGTCAAGTTAGCCCTCGCTGAAAAACTGATGAGCCACTTAAAAGAGCGATCCTTGTGATCGCTCTTTTTGTTTTCTAACGCTCTTTTGTTTTTAGGCGCTCTTTGGTTCTCATGAACAATGAACAGAATCCGTAATACTACTGATTACGGCTGCTAAGTGCTGTTGAATAATAGTCACAGATAACCGTTACAGGTTTCCATCTTAGGGAAGTAATCGCACAGTGAATGTGAGTGAACGAGAAGAGGAATAACAATGACCCAATCAGCTCAACACAATACCATTATGTTGCCAAAAGCAGCCCCAGCGAAACGTATGAATATCATGACTAAGCCCATTGGCTCCGCATGTAATATTGATTGCACGTACTGTTACTACCTAAGTAAAGAGGAGTTGTTAGGCCATGAGCGTGGTTGTGCGACTCAAATGAGCGAAGAAATGCTCGACACCTACATTAAAACCTATATCGAACAACAAAATTTTCCTGAGATTGTTTTCCATTGGCAAGGCGGAGAACCAACGTTACTCGGCGTGAACTTCTTTCGCGACGTAGTTCGCCTGCAAAAGAAATACTGCCCAAAAGGCGTGAAAATTGAGAACAACCTGCAGACTAACGGGACGTTACTTAATGATGATTGGGGCAAGTTCTTAAGTAAAAACAATTTCATGGTCGGCTTGAGCATTGATGGGCCGGAGATGATTCACAATGCATACCGTACCAACCGATCGGGGCGAGGCTCGTTTAAACAAACCATGAAAGGTGTCGGCATTCTGCATAAACACAAGGTTAACTTTGCGACGCTGACCTGTGTAAATAACCTCACTGGTTCAAACCCACTCGAAGTATACCGCTTTCTGCGCGATGAAATTTGCTCACCACAGATGCAGTTCATCCCTATCGTAGAACCAAAATCATTCCGAGAGACAGCACCACAGAAGTGGTCAGAAGAAGAGATTCTTTTTCAAGGTATGCCTGAAACCGAGCCTAGTCATCCGAATTCAATTGTCGAATCTTGGTGCGTTTCTGCTCACCAGTGGGGTGATTTCCTGTGTACCATTTTTGATGAGTGGTTGGAAAACGACATCGGCAAAGTGAATGTTCCGTATTTTGAATCTTGCGTAGAGACTTGGATGGGACGAGTAAACCCTCTTTGTACACTGGCTCCTATGTGTGGAAAAGGCTTGGCTATTGAACATAATGGTGACGTTTTTGCGTGTGACCATTACGTTTATCCCGACTACAAACTTGGCAATATCAAGGATGCCAAGCTTGAGGACCTTCAATTTTCAAAAGGCCAAGAAGAATTTGGCCGAGCAAAAGAGTCAACGTTACCTAAACAGTGCCGCGAGTGTAATTATCAGTTTGCCTGTTTTGGTGAGTGTCCGAAAAATCGCTTCATCAAAACCCTCGATGGTGAAACAGGGTTGAACTATTTGTGTGCAGGCTGGAAGCAGTTTTTCTCACATATTGATCCTTATATTTCAATGGTTGTTGCGACTATGGGCTACCCAGTGAATAAAGGCATCAATGGCGATGCAATGAAGATCAATTTTAAATAGAGGCGTTATCTGATGAAACTAAAAACTATTGTGCTGCTTGTTGCACTGATTAGCCAAACGGTTACCGCTCAGACTAACGCGGTATCATCCACAGACACTCTATTTAATCAAGGATCGGTAAAAGCTGTGATTGATATGGCTTTTAATACCAAGAGTGAACGATATACAGAGTTTGCTTCGCTTTTTAACCTTTGCCAAAAGCGCCCTAATAACCCTCAATGTGGTGAAAAATACAAGACCAAACGTACTAATTTCGAGGTGGCGAATGCGAATTACAATGTACTATTAATGACTAATGAGCCGCAATTTATCACGTTGATGATGCCTCCGGTTAACTATGAAGAGTTAGTTTCGGCTCTCAAAACATTGGGTTACATGAGTGATAAGCAAGTAAAAGTAGATCCAGCGCAAACACTTGAAGCGTTAAACCAATGGCTTGAATTCCATAATTTTGCGGAAACAGATGAGATTTATTTCATGCACGCTCTAATGGTGAGAGCTGAAGAGTTATCCCAGAAACTGTATATAGAGCGTCATCCAGTATGAAACATAAGCTAATCAATTGGTCAGCAGTGTTGCTTATTATTGTTGGAACGCTACTTAGCTTTTATTCTTGTGCCACTCTGGCGAATAGTGTTCAACCTTTAGATAATGAAAGTGTCAACCAAGTGGTAACTGTTGCTGAGCAACGTGAGCAGTTACTCGCGGAGTACTCTCAAAATGAAGCTCTTCCCATAGATCAACGTGCAGCTGCGACTGTTAACTTAGGGATATATTATGGCCCGAATTCGGTTATTGCCGTTGCTAGAGCTTCACGTTCTGAACATCCACAAATGCGCTTGGCGGCAATACAAGCCGCAGAACAGTGGCAGGGTAAAGCAAAGTGGGATGTTGTCTCCCCATTACTGGATGATGTTGACCGCGATGTTGAAGCTCAGGCTGTTCGAACTTTGATTATTCTTTGGCCGCAGTTATCCGGTGAGTATCTCGACCGCTTGGCTCCAGCAATCTATAGGCACCTAACCTTACTGTCCAACGATCTTGATGGTGATTTAGAGCGAGCTTGGATCTACACCTTACAAAGCAAATTTCAACAGGCTGAACTGATCTACTTAGATCGATTTGAGAATCGTAAAGAGCCTAGGGTTGCCGTTGCTTACGCAGAGTATTTAAAAGGTATTGATGACGATGAACAAGCTCAGCATGTTCTAAAGCAAACGTTGATTGAGTTCCCTGAATCAGCGGCATTGCACTATAGCCTTGGCTTGTCTTACTTGCGAACAGGAGAAAGAGTGAAGGCTCTACGTCGCCTGAGAAATGCGTATGATCTGGAACCTAATAGCGGGTCCTACGGATACACCTACGCGACCTTGGTCCGAGAAAATGACGCTGAGACTGCGATTACTGTCTACCGAGCTATCTATCTAAATCATGCTCAACCCGCTTATCTATATGCTTTGTGCGACACATTGTTGAATGCTGGACAAGATGCGAATTCGTGCCTTGCTGAGCTTGAATCTATCGCTCCTCAAAATGTTGTCTCAAAACTAAAACAACTCTATCTGCCAAATTAAATCAATGCTGATATCCCAATTCAGGTACTACAGCTTATTTAGGTAGCCTTACAAGGTAACGTTATGTCCACAGATACTCGTGCAGCAGTTTGTCATTTAATTGAACAGACAAACCTATCTATTATCGGCCAAGCTCATGTTACACAATCTATGATGATTGCGTTGTTGTCGGGCGGTCATATTTTATTGGAAGGGCTTCCTGGAACGGCAAAAACTCGCGCCGCTAAAATATTGGCAGAACAATTAAATATGGCCTTTAGCCGTGTGCAATTCACGCCCGATCTACTTCCTTCTGATGTAACTGGCACGCAGATTTATCATCAAGAGCAGTCGAAGCTGGCGTTCCAACCTGGCCCTATTTTCAGTTCGATGGTGTTGGCCGATGAAATTAATCGAGCCCCAGCCAAAGTTCAAGCCGCACTGTTAGAAGCGATGGCTGAAGGCACAGTAACGGTTGCGGGTGAAACAATGTCATTGCCAGAACCTTTCTTAGTGATAGCAACACAGAACCCTGTTGAGCAAGAGGGCACCTATCCGTTACCAGAAGCGCAGATGGATCGCTTCATGATGAAAGTGAATGTTGACTATCCAGACCGAGACTCTGAAATGTTGATTATTGATCTAGTGCGTAGTGAAGAACTCGCAGTAATGGATGAGGAAGTGAACAAGAGTATGGATACAGGAACCCTACAACAAGAACAAAATGAATTGCTAGCTGCGGCATTTGAAGGCGGTGTTGAGCACATTGCAGCTGGCAAAGAGGCGGTAAAGCGAATCCATACCTCACAACCGATCAAGCAATATATTGTGGATCTTGTGATGGCTACTCGTTTTCCTCATCTGTATCCAGATTCTAATTTAGACAAATGGATCGATGTTGGCGTAAGTCCTCGTGCATCAATTGCCTTGGATAAATGTAGCCGTGCACACGCATGGCTAGCTGGGCGTGATTATGTGACACCAGACGACGTGAGAACGGTCGTGGTCTCGGTATTAGGTCATCGTATTACTCCAAGTTTTGATGCTTTGTCGAGTTCGGTGACAGCAGAGCAGATTGTTGATGAGCTACTGCTCAATGTGCCTCTTTCTTAGGGAACGTTGTTATGAATGTGTCCGATGACGTAAGGGTTGTTAGTTCTTTTGAATCTCTGATGGCGACAAAATTGAAGTCGACAGGTTTCTCGTTGCCACCCATAGCTAAAAGCCGTTCTCGACAAGCGGGTAACCATTTATCTCGTTACCGTGGTCGAGGGCTTAATTTTGAAGAGTTTCGACACTATCAAATGGGTGATGATATTCGCAGTATTGACTGGAATGTCACACAGAGAATGCTTGAACCTCATGTAAGGGTTCAAAGTGAAGAAAAAGATCTGCCGGTGGTGTTGCTCGTCGATCAACGCAGTAGCATGTTCTTTTCATCGGTCGATACCATGAAATCTGTGGCGGCAGCTCAAGTTGCTGCTTGCTGTGCTTGGAAAGTATTAAAAGACAGTGATCGCATTGGAGCGTTAATCTTTTCAAATAAGCAGTTGTACTGGCATAAACCACAACGTCATTCAGCACATGTCGCACGAATTCTTCAGTCTCTGGCACTCGCTAATCAAGATTTGTCTCGTGCAGAACATAAAAGTAAAGAAGTCGCAGGTTCAGGGTTATCCGATGCTTTGACTAAGCTAACGCAACAAAAGCTAAAGGGTTGTTTGATCGTGATGATCAGCGACTTCAATCATGCTACAGAACAAGATGTTCAACGAATCAAATGGTTAAAGCAGCACAATGATTTGATGGGTATCGCTGTCAACGACCCTATGGAACTGGAACTTCAATTTTCTCAACCGATTCATATTAGTGATGGTGAGTGGCAGCTATTGGCTGATACTGCATTGAACGAGAGGCTTCATCGATACAACCAAGCAATTCAACAGGGCTACCAAGATATCCATCAGTTATTGAGTGCTGGTGGAGTTGATGTGGTTAGATTAGACACGTCTGGGAACCACATCGCTGATTTTATTCAAAAAATGAGTGGGGGCTGCCGTGTCCGATAATCGAGTTTTACTCAAAGGTTTTATCGATCCTGCCTCTACTGTGGATGTCATTTGGTTGCCAACAACAATTGGTTGGAAAGTCACCTTTGTTCTGATTTTGGTGTGGGGGGCTTGGAAGTCGTTCCACCTTTTTCACTCCTACAAAGCGAACAAATATCGTCGTCTGGCGGTAAAAGCGATCAGTAGAAGTAAACAAGACACCATTAATGATCAGTTCTTGCAACAAGAGTTACGCAGAATCAACAGCGTGTTGAAACAGGTGGCTTGTTGCTCGTTCCCTGGAAGTAAGGTTGCGATGCTCAGTGGCAATGAATGGAGTGAGTTCCTCACTGTTTCTTCACCACAACCCATTTTTGACCGAGCGCTTTTGTTGCAATGGCAACAAGATATCTACAAGCCCGCATCAGATTATGGTTGGACCGAAAGTAAAGTAAGTCAGATTCGTTTAAGCGCCATTACGTGGGTAAAAAGCCATGTGAGAGGGACAGATGATCGAGTTTGAATACCTTTGGGTCTTTACCTTATTGCCCTTGCCGATTCTTATCTACTCTTTTGTGCCGAGTCATCAAACTCCTCAAATTGCCTTGAAAGTGCCTTTTTTTGATGCGTTGGCATCAAGTTTAGGTCTGAGTGCTGAGAAAGGCTCAAACCAGATTAAGGCGGGTATTTGGCAACGTTCTTCTCTGATTCTAGGTTGGCTTTTAGTCGTACTGGCAGCTGCAAAACCTGTTTGGCTAGGGCCTGAAGAGACGAGAGAGCTAGCTGGGGGGGATGTAATGATTGTTTTGGATCTGTCGGGCTCTATGGCAACGGACGATTTCTCTAATCGTGCTGGTAACCAAGTGACTCGTTTGGCGGCCTCAAAAGAGGTGTTGGACACGTTCAGTCAAAAGCGAAGTGGCGACCGACTCGGCCTGATAGTATTCGGTGATTCTGCTTTTTTACAATCGCCCTTTACGGCTGATCACACTGCATGGTTAGCGCTGTTGAATGAAACCGAGCCTGCAATGGCAGGGCAAAGTACTCATTTAGGCGATGCAATTGGACTCGGTATTAAGACATTTCTTTCCGAGAATCAGAAAGACAAGCAGGAGCTGTCATCCGGCTTAGATAGCGCTCAACCTGATCAGCTTTCTTCTGAATACCTTATTCCTGAAAACCTAGATCATCAAAACCTTGCTCCTGAAAAACATGAGCATGGGCGCCTTACTCACGAACATCTTAGCCGAGATCACTTGATGATTGTACTTACCGATGGCAATGATACCGACAGCTTAGTGCCGCCGATTGATGCCGCGAAAGTGGCTGCTGCGCACAACATTAAAATTCATCTTGTGGCAATGGGGAGCCCGAACACTTCAGGTGAGCAAGCGATTAATATGGAAATCATTGATACCGTTGCCAAGTTGACGGGGGGACAGAGCTTTCTAGCGATGTCACCTACTGAGCTGGATAACGTATACGACACTATCAATGAACTCGAACCTAGTGTGTTTGAAAGTTACCGTTATCAGCCAAAACAAAGCCTTCATTATGTGCCTTTGCTTATCGCCTTCATCTATCACTTAGTGTTTATGGTGGTTCGATCTGTTTTGCGACTTCGTATCAAGCCTGAGACTCTAAATAGGAGGGCTTTATGATGGGAAACTTTCATTTTATTCGCCCTGAATGGCTGCTACTAATCGTGCCACTTATTGTGGTGTTGATCATGAACTGGCGCCGAAGCAAAAAGCAGAATTCGTGGGTAACCCATTTGCCCAAGCACTTGTCTGATGCTTTGCGTGTTGGTGAGTCGTCTCGTGTTAAGCACCTTCCGATCATTCTACTCAGTGTCATCTGTTTGGTCGCGATAGTGATTGCTTCCGGGCCCAGTTGGTATCGTCAGTCTTCGCCTTTTGCAGAAGACACTACGCCTTTGGTGATTGTACTCGATGTCTCTGAGTCAATGTTGCAAAAGGATGTTGCGCCAAGTCGTCTGTTTAGAGCGAAACAAAAAATAGCGGAGCTCATCGATCTGCAAGGTAAAGGAAAAACAGCGTTAGTCGTCTACTCGGGTACCGCTCATTTAGCGATGCCTTTAACGCAAGACGTTGCGGTGTTTAAGCCTTTATTAGAGGCTATTCAACCCGAAGTAATGCCAAGAGAGGGTAAATTTGCGGAATATACCCTACCTATCATCAACAAATTGGTACCTGAAACTGACAATGCAACGGTATTGCTGGTGACCGATGCCGTTAATCAACTGGCTTACCGTGAGTATCAAGGTTATTTCAAGGACAAAGGCTATCAACTGCTGATTTATGGTGTTGGTAATCAAGATGTTCCATCTCCGTTACCTATGGAAATTGAAACTCTGTCGAAATTAGCTAGCTCGGTGCATGGTGACTTCGTTGCTTTTACTCAAGATAACCAAGATATAGAAAATCTTAGTGGGGAAATAACGTCTTTTGCTGAGCTCTCAGCAGATCAAGCTGAACCTTGGTTTGATGCAAGTTACCCTTTGGTATGGGTGGTGCTGGTACCATATTTATTGTGGTTTAGAAAAGGTTGGCTAGTTCAGTGGTGCGTTGTGGTTTCTCTATTTTATAGCGTGACTTACAGCCCTAATTTATACGCAGCAGAGTTTTCGTTGGTCGATATTTGGCTGACTAAAGATCAGCAGGGCGCTCTGTATTATCAAGATCAAGAATACCAACAAGCCGCGCAAATCTTTGAAAATGAGTACTGGAAAGCAACGGCCTATTACCAAGCTGGCGAATACGAAGTGGCACAACAATTCTACATGCGCAGTGATACCTTACAGGGGCAATTAGGTGCGGCGGCTTCATTGGCGAATCAAAAAGAGTTTGTTGCGGCAAGGTCTTTGTATCGAGAGATCTTGGAGCAATACCCTGACAATCAAGAAGCTCTTCATAACTTAAAGATTGTTGAAGATGTTATTGCTTATATTGATAGTTTTACGAAGGAACAATCGAAAAGCAATGAACGTCAGGTGAGCCGAGAAAATGGTGATAAGCCAGAACGCTCGGATGGTGTAGAGCAGCAAGTAGAACAAGATCAAGTGATTCAAGAAGTCTTATCCGCTGAACAAATCTTGAGTGATCCAGGCGCCAACGAAAAATGGATGAAGCGAGTTCAGAGTGATCTATCGAGCTTTATTTCAACCAAGTTTGCATTGCAGTATCAGCAAGGGGTGGCTAACCAAACGGAGTGGAAAGATGAAGCTAAGTAGGTTATTTCAGCTTTTGTGTTTGGTCATTAGCTTAATGAGTCATTTTGCTTATAGCCAGCAGCTAGCTTCGCTCTACGATCAAGGCAATGTGAGGCTTAACGTGTGGTTGAGCCACGTCAGTTCGGGTATTGCAGTGCATGAGCAGGTTACTCTCAATATTGAAGTGATGACAGACACATGGTTCACCAAAGGCACCAAGGTGCACCGTATTGAGGTTGATAATGCGGTCGTGTTGCCTATGAGTTCTTTTGCTGTGAACTCCACAGAACGTATTGATGGGAAAGTGTACTCCAAACAACTCTGGGAAATTGTGCTTTACCCATTACAGAGTGGAGAGTATCAAATCCCTCCTGTCGCGCTTGAGATTGGCGTAAAGCAGGGCAGCAATAATGTTGATGGGGTAGTGATGACGAAGGCTTTGTCTTTCAATGCTCATAAGCCTTCTGCCAATATGACTTCTGATCAGAAATGGTTAACAGGTACTGAAGCTAACCTGAAAGAAAAGTGGACGCTTGTCTCTCAAAATGAAAGCTCACAGGGCTTGGAAGAACAGCTCAGTGTGGGCGACGCAATTACCCGTGAAATTACATTATCTGCACACGACACCATCAGCGCACTTTTGCCGAAAATCACGACACTTCCAGATACCTTAACGAGTCAATTTTTGGTATATCCTGAGTCAACTCAGTATAGAGATGATGAGCAAAGGGGTGTGCGTCAGGCTCAAAGGTTAGAAAGGATGACTTATATAGTGAACAACGCTGGCCGGGTTACGCTTCCTGCGGTTAGCGTTTTTTGGTGGGATTCAGAGTATCAACAGCAAAGAACTCTTGTCTTACCTGAGCGAAGTTGGCAAGTGTCGCACACCTTCGCTTCTTTTGTGGAGCAGTACAAGATGCTATTGGTCGGACTCGCTGTCATCGTTGTTCTTGTGACTTTGAGTACAGCACTGTTGTACCGCTATGTTAAAACAAGGCCTAAAAGCAAATGGCTTTGTTTAGCTCAAGCTATCTATAAGAAAGATATACCTTTGTTCGAGAATTCGATTTATCAGGTTCTACTTGAGCATTTTCAGTCTAGAGTGCTCACTCCAAGAATAGAAATGGTCGAAGGTATTGAGATGATATGGCAAAGATATAAGAAAAGCTCTGAGCATGAAAAACTACGAAAGAATGAATGTTCTCGATTAGTCTTATTTAAAGTACTGATAGCTTTTCTCTTGTTTGTTAAATCGGGTAGATTAAACCGTTAACGGGTAACGCGATTTTTTTTCATCACTCCAGACAAATAGACAATCCCCCAAGTACTTAAAATAAAAGGGGCGGTGAGTGGCTGTAGTGACAGTTCATGAAAGCCAAGTGTAACAAGGCAGCTCAAAAGAATGCCTAATAGTATTAGCGGCCAAGGGATTCGCGGATAGAGCACAAGCGCTAGAGTGGCAAGAATGGCGTTGTACCCATAAAGACCTTGGGCTACCAGTTCGTTAGAAGCACCAATCATCTTACTAAAAATGATGCTTATTATTACTGCTAGCACAACCCAAGTGGCATGCTTTAGGTTGTTAAGCGCGATGGCGAGCAAGATAACGAGCCCCGACAATGCATTTTCGATAAAGCTGACTTGGCTAATCCCTTTTAAGAGCGGGATCACTACTGGCGGCAGGTTAAACCACGAGTTTTCCTCAAAACTGATTATTGGTATCAATGCTGAGCTCGATGGAGAAAATACCGAAAGTCCTAAGCTTGATTGGATAAGATAAATCAGCCAAGAGGTGAGGATAAAGGCGCTAGTGTAACCGCGATATTTCTTAAAGCGGAATACAATATTGGCAATGGGAACTGTGAGCAACGCGCCTAACACAGTCACCAAAGCCAATAATGGTGTGACACCAAAAAAGTTACCGATAAATAAACCAATTAAAGCCCCATTTAGCGCGAACATCCCATTATCAAGGTCTTTGCTTTGTTTGATGGAATAACGAGCCAATGCATAACTGCAACTTGCGCCAAGCAGGGTAAGGAAAGCAAGTGAAAGTGATTCAATCGAAATGGCAAGCAACAGCAAAAGCGACGTCATGGCAGACGGTGTGAAATAGACTTGCCCAATGCCATTGAGCAAGCCTTGAAATGGTAGGATATCCTTATTCGTTTTCATCGTCTGATTACATCATGAGTCATGTTAATTTTTTGTAATTCAGATTGTATATAACTCCATCCTTTTGACTACCTAAGTGTGTTAATTTTGATACCAACGTTCACCATAAGCTTGTTGGTAATCTGGCGTTTCAATGATGCCTTCTTGCTCTGGAACGGTTTCTAATGGTCCTACAACGGTGCGATAAGGCAACACACCCGCCCAGACAGGAATATCCATGTCAGCCTTATCATCATTCACGCCGTGCTTTCCAATTTTGACGGATGCTTCCGTTAACGGTATTGCTAATAGCTCGGTTGCGGTGAGCTCTTTCTCATTACTGAGCCTGACTTCGTCGGTTCTTCCCGGCGCAATTTGCTCAATAAAGATATTCAACAAGCGATCCTTTTCTCGATTATCATCGATGACTGAAAATGACCCCAATACCACAGCAGAACGATAATGCGCACTGTGGTGAAATGCAGAGCGGGCTAACACCCAACCATCGAACAGAGTGAACGTTAAGCAGGTTGGGTCTCCCTTTTTTAGGCCTTTCAATAATCGGCTGTTTTTAGCGCCATGGATATAGACTATGTCACCCACTCGCCATGCGAGCATTGGGATAACCATCGGACCTTGTTCACCTTGTAATGCGATGTGTGCGATTAAGCTCTCGTCGATGATTTTATGCAGCTTCTCTTGTTCAAATACGGCCTTATGAGCCCCTTTTTTAATCGTGGTTCTTTTCGTGTTAGATAACATAATCGCTCCTTAATCATTGCCTTTTGATTAATGTAGCGATTAACTGGTCTATTAAATAGAGCCACTTTTAAACACTATTTGGATCCAGTTATGCAGCCTATTGATGTCGGTGACCTAAAGTTAGACGAGCAACATGACACGCGTCAAACCGCCTTATTTCACGCGATCAGAGAGAAGATCGTTCACGATTTATGGAGTAAGGGCTGCAAGTTACCTTCAACGCGTAAGCTAGCCGTTGAGTTATCGGTGAGTCGAAATACGGTGATTTACGCGTATGAACAACTGGTCACCGAAGGCTATATCGAGAGCAAGCAAGGTTCGGGCTTTTATGTCTCAGTTGAACAACCGGAGCACTTCCTAAGTTTGTCTCATCTGAGTAAACCGATGCCTTTGGATACACAAGTTACTCTAGACGCGCAGCCTAATACGAAAGTTAATAAAGATGCGAGTCAGTCAAGTGGCATCAGAACCGTACCTAATGACATCAATCGCAATTTTGCACCGGGTGTGCCTGACCTTGATGCATTCCCTTTTGCTAAATGGCAGAGGCTGCTGCAACGTCACTCGACGCGTCAGAACATTGCGGGCAATCAAGATGTTCAAGGGAGTTTGGCTTTGAGAGAGGCGTTAAGTGGTTACTTGGCAAGTAGTCGTTCGGTTCGCTGTCATGCCGATAGAATTATTATCACAGCAGGTGCACAGCAAGCAATCTCAATAGGTTTAATGGCGACCTTAAGGATGGGCGATAAAATTCTTATGGAAGAGCCTGGTTACCGACAAGTACATAAAATTGTCGACTTATTGAAGCTTGAATTAGACGGTGTAAGTGTCCGAGAGAAAGTTGGGCTCGATATTGAAAAAATTCTCGCCTGTGATGCTAAGGCTCTGTATGTCACTCCTAGTAATCAATACCCGATGGGCACAACGCTCAACACTGAGCAACGGCTTAAACTCATCGATTGGGCCAACAAACATCAATCCTGGATCATAGAGGATGACTACGACAGTGAGTTTCAGTTTGCTCATCGACCTTACACCAGCATGCAAGGCTTGGCAGGCAAGTTAGGGTTCGATGACCGAATTATCTATGTTGGCTCAATGAGCAAGGTGATGTTCAATGGCCTGCGACTAGGTTACTTAGTAGTGCCTGAAAATTTGGTGGCGAAGTGTCTTGAGATTAAAGACGCGCTCACCGGAGACACGGCGTCTCATACACAAGAAGCTTTGGCGGATTTTGTTCGTGAAGGCGATTTATTGCGTCATATTAGAAAGATGCGTCGTTCATACAAACTTAAATATGAAGCGATGATCGAGGCTATTGATAGTGAATTCAGTGGCGATCTTGAGGTGATCAGCCAAGCGGCAGGGCTACATGTGACCGTGAAGTGGTATCAAGGCATATCTGAACAGGAGTGGAGTCGTAGAGCGGAGCAAGAAAATATCGTGATTCGACCGTTTGCTTTTTATGAATATGGGTCGAGTACTGCTCGTGACTGGAATGCTGTGGTATTGGGTTTTGGTAACATCCGCTTAAATGATGTAAAGCCGAAGATCAAAGAGATCGCTCGGCTTTTTTACCAATAGTGTCGTGAGCTTTACCAATAATTGCTATGGGTTTAACGGTAGTTTTTGTGGTTTTACCGATATTTGTCGTCAGCTTTATCTTACAACTTGTCGATAGAAACCGTCGGCTTACCCAACCATTTACGCCAAGGGAGTGACAATGTCACAAAAACAATGACAGCATAAAGCATCGACCAACTTAAGCAGATAAACACCAGAGTACAGATAACCAATGAAACCATCGCTGTGTATCTAGAAACACCAGTGAGTAATCGGCAAGCCGCTAACATTGCAAGCAGATAAACTAAAACAAAAATACCGTTAGCGAGCTTGAGAAAGAACTCCAGATCCAAATCAGATAGTTCGCCAATTACGCACGAGATAAGCGCAATAAAGCCAATGGCTAAGGTTGGGTAAAGAGGTACGCCATGGCTGTTAAGCTTTGCCATTCGACTTTCAGGCCTGTGTTGACGAGCCTGAGCCCAAATCATACGAGACAAGCTTTGTGTGTAAAGGTTTAGGCTTGCAAAACATGCAAAGAATCCTAGAACACTGATCACCGTTTTAAATCCATTTCCAAACAGTTGCTCGGTCACCCATGGTATTGAAGTTGCGTCAAATTCAGGAGAACCATAAGCGCCCACTTTGATGATCACTACTGAGCAAGCCCAATAGACGATACCCGCAACAAAACACCCTGCAATGATCGCGATTGGAAAATCACGTTGTGGATTTTTAAATTCTTCACCCATGTGAGCAAAGGCTTCTATCCCTACAAAGCACCAAAACATCACCGCAAGCGCCGCACCAATTGACCATATTGAATCTGATGTGATGGCTGGAATCTGGATGTCGGCCGGTGTAATGTCTGCTTTCCAAACAAAGGCGCTAACCAAGGCAAAAATCGACAAGGCGATCACCGTTTGTAAGCGGCCAGAAGACTTACTGCCCATCAAATTGACAGCAATAAGCAGAGCGACGGTAAAGGACTGAGCGCCAAGTGGTGTGTCGAGTGGCGCTGGCAATAGTTGTTGTGCAAAACCTCCAGCCAATGCAATGGCAGCCGGAATACCGACAGGAATAACACTCACAAACAACCAAGCCACGCTGGTTTCTAATCGCTCACTGAACGCCTTGCGAACAAAATAGGCCGTGCCACCTGCATTGGGGTAGCGTTTTCCTAATGCGGCAAAGGTTAGTGCAATCGGGCAAATAGCGATAAACAGGATTAACCACGCGAGTAGTGACAACTGTCCTGCAATGCCTGCTGCGATCGCAGGGATCATAAATAATCCAGTGCCTAGCAAGGTAGTCGAGAGTTGTCCGATTCCTGAAATAAGCGTGATTTCTTGTTTGAGTTGTGTCATTCGCTCTCCTAGCTATTGGCTTATCATATCGGCCTTATTGTGCCTGTCTTCTGATGTATGGGTGATGCTATGAATGAGAGCATACATTGTCGACATCAATAATACAGCTAGCGAAACGTCTTAAGACACCGTCAATTTAACGGTTTTAACTTGATTAAGCGTGAAAGTGTCGGCTGTCATAATGGCTGTTATAAGTAGGAAAGTTGTGTCAAATTAGGCGTTATAAATAGAACAATAAATGGAAAGAATCAGAAGCATGGATAAATTTGATCGCCAAATTTTGGATATTCTCAAAACCAATGCACGATGCTCAGTGAGCGATATCGCCCGAGATGTCAGTCTTTCGCGTTCGGCGGTGAATGCCAGAATCAAGAAACTGGAAAGCGACAAAGTGATTACGGGTTATTGTGCTCAAGTGGCAGAGCCCAACCAAACTAAGAATGTGTGCGCTTACATCTTGTTGAAGTTCGACATGTCGAGCAGCGACCATAGTTGTGAGTCTTACGCGACTCGAATCCAGAGTATTGATGAGGTGCAATGGTGCCACTCTATTAGCGGTGAGACTGACATGATGCTTTATGTTGAAGTTGAAAGCATGGAACGTTTGAATCAAATCCGCGATCGGCTGCAAAGCTATCCAGAGCTTCGACACCTTATGACTCATACTGTCTTGACGGAGTTTTTTAACAAACAGAATGCGACGGTGCATTCATGTTAGGCAATATCAACTTAAATCTACTGCGCTCTCTGCATGTGCTTCTTGAAGAGTGTCATGTCAGTCGAACAGCTCAGCGTTTGCACATCACGCAATCGGCGGTGAGCCGTCAACTGGCTCAGCTTAGAGATCTATGTGGTGATCCTTTACTGGTTCGTGATGGCAACAAACTGGTTCCGACTAACCGTGCTTTGTTGCTCAAAGGCAAACTCGATGACTTGCTTGGAGAGTTCGACCACCTTTTAGACGATAAACCCTTTGAACCGCAAGACTGGCAGGGTGAACTGGTATTGTCTTCGAGTGACTATGTGGCTCAGTATATTCTTCCTGTTATTGTTGCAGAGGTGTCCGCCGAAGCCCCGAACATTAATTTGGCTTTCCGCTTGTGGCAGCCAAACTACCTTGAAGCTCTGAACGAGTCGGGTATTCATTTGGCTTCCAGTATGTTTCCCACAAAGCCAGAACATGTATCAAGCATTAAGCTCGGTGAAGATAAATCGGTGTGTTTAATGCGCAAGTCGCACCCATTGGCTCAACAAGCGGCTTTGAGTGCAGAAGATATCGTCAACTATTCTCACATCAAAGTGACGGGTGGCGGAGATAAAGACAGCTACGCGGACATAGCATTGAAGAAAAAAGGACTCAAACGAAGAGTGGCTCTGCAGGTTCCGTTCTTTTCATCCGCTGGAACTGTATTAATGCAAGACGACTATCTGATGATCGTGCCTGAACATATCGCCTATAACCTAGGTCGGCACCTCGATACTGCCTATTTTTCTTTGCCATTTGATACGGAAATGCACACCTATTGGTTAATGTGGCACCCCAAGTATGACAACGATTCTGCCCACAAATGGGCGAGAGAAAAGGCATTCCAAGCTATGCAGAAGTCGAGTTATAATATCAGTATGACTTGAAATCATAGGTGTAATGATAATCTTTGATTTCAAATAATACCTTCTGCGAATTATGGTAAGTGCTAAGTATTGAATATTAAGCAAAGAGGGTTCAGCTAGGACGCTTTGTTTTACTAGGAATGAAATGATGACAGTAACAATTTGGTTTTCTTTATTAGCGATTTGCTTGTTGGGTGCAATGTCTCCGGGCCCAAGCTTGGCTATGATTGCAAAACACAGTCTGGCTGGTGGCCGCATGAACGGGCTTATCGCAGCTTGGTCTCACGCCGTAGGCATCGGTATTTATGCGTTCGCAACCATTGTTGGTTTAGCCGTTGTACTTGAGCAATCCCCCATGTTGTTCAAAGCCATTAGTTTAGCGGGTGCAGCGTATCTGCTTTATCTCGGCGTGAATGCGTTGCGTTCGAAAGGTGGTGTTGCCGCGAAATTGGAAGCGGGTGAACAGATGAGTTACATACAGTCTGCTCGCGAGGCTTTCTTGATCTCTATCTTGAGCCCGAAAATCGCGCTGTTCTTCATCGCTCTGTTTAGCCAATTTGTTGCGTTAGGTAATGAACTGACCAATCAAGTGATTATCGTATCAACACCGCTACTTGTAGACGGTTTATGGTACACATTTATCACCTTGGTGTTGTCTAGCCCTTTGATTGTTGAACGTATTCGCTCTAAAGCTCAGTTGATTGATCGACTATCTGGTGTGGTGTTGATTCTGCTTGCTGTGCGTGTGGTGTGGATGATTTAGTCATCACTAGACCTTAAGATCTAAAACGGCTCACAAGATATTATCTTATGAGCCGTTTTTGTTTCTACTGATCTAAACGCTAACAGCTAAAAGAAGTTAGCCTGCTGAGTTTAGAACCGAATCTAATTCTTTCATTGAGTCTGTAAAGTAAGGGTTATAGGTCAAACGTGCATGGTTTTTTCCATCTTCACGATATCCCCATGCTGAGTACCAAACTTCACTTGTCGCGTTGCACTGTTCTTCAAAACCTTCCTCTTGACCATTGGAGCAGATCTTCTCGCTACCATTGATTCCGTAATACGGATTGCTTGGCGAGAACAGTAAACCCATGTGAGAACCATTCGAGATGCGTTGCTCCGGGAGCTTCATGCTGTACTGAACCGCTCGCGGATCATCGAGTGTCGTCTCTCCTTGCCAAATCAACACATTGTTTGGGTTGGGCATGGACTCAGTAAACGCTTGTTGAACGAAACTTGTGTCAATCACGCTGTCGCCTTCACTCATCATAATAAACACCGGTTTATCTAAGTGCTTATCTTGTAAGTCATCACGAACGACCTCTGATGTCTCGTAGTAAACCGAGGCACCGTTCATTGGCAATGAGTTGTAACGCAATACATTGTCTTCAGGATCTTGATCCGCCCAAGTGACGAAGTAGCTTGCTAGCCCAGCGTATTGAACGGCAGACGAGCTTGGTTGAAACGCAGGAGAAAACAGCAGCAACCCGGAGATCTTTGGATCGTTCATCGCCTGTGACGTGACGAGATTTGCACCTGTTGAGTAGCCACCAAGCCAAACAGAATCATACTCTTGCTCAAGCAACTTAGTATGGTGAGCTACCACACCTTGCCAATCTTCTAAGCTCGGTTGCATTAGGTCACCCACACGACTGCCGTGACCCGGAAGCAATACCGTTCTCACTAGGTAGCCTTGTTCTGCTAAGTGCGTTGCGATGTCTTTAAACGAGTAGGGTGAATCACCTAATCCATGGACCAATAACACTGCCTTGCCGTTAGGTTTGGTAGGTTTGTATTCAGTCGGGGAGTTCAGTTGAATCTCAAGCTGCTTGTCTTTTGTCATGAACACGCGGTTTTTCAGCAGCCAATCTTGGGTCTCATTGACGTAGGCATCAAAGCTATCTTGCTGATAGGCCGGCAAGCTTGGAGATGTTTCGTAAGCGGGTATAGATGTCTCGTTGGAACAACCAACGAGACTTAAAGTCGTTAAGGCGAGCAGCGTTAGAATGGTATTTCTATGCATTTTTTAATGTTGTCTCTGTTGTGCTTTCACTATGTTTGAAACTAAAGTTTAGATTACTTTCTGCTTGAAAGGTCTTCGTATTCACCTTCAATAACACCGGCATCATTGGTTGATGACTGACGAGTGTTCATATGAGCTGCGAAACCTTGTTTCTTCATTTGATTCTGAATGCGCTTGCCAGTAATTAAAGCTGCGATAGCTAAAGGAATAGCAAGGATCAAGCTAGTGAATAACGCCAAAAGGCCAGTAAACAATGCAACAATCGTAATTAATATATTTTTCATATTCATTCCTCTTTTTCTATGTTGTTACTTTATCGCTTCTATTCTGAACGAAACATGAACGCCGTTAATAAATCTCTGAGAGTCACTATGACACAGGTGTGTGTGGATTGAGAGTTTATATGTAGTCATAATCACGCACTAAAATAAGGGAATAAAGACAAGGCCAATAAAATCAATGAGTTAAAAGTTGGCACGGTTGATGCTCTATAGGGTTTGGAATAAGTCACTGTAAGCAAAGCACTTACAGCTAATAAAAAATTACTGGAGCCCCTTTATGTTCTGTATTCAATGTGAACAAACGATTCAAACCCCAACCGTAAAAGGCTGTTCTTTCGCACAAGGCATGTGTGGAAAAACCTCGGAAGTATCCGACCTTCAAGACGTGTTGGTGCATTCTCTTCAAGGTGTTTCTTTCTGGGCCAATTTAGGCCGCGCTTGCGATGTTATTGATACTGAAATTGACGAATGGGCACCAAAAGCGTTCTTCGCAACACTGACTAACGTTAACTTCGACCCTGCTCGTATTATCGAATTCGCACAACAGTCTCATGAATTCAAGCAGCGTTTAGAGCAAAAAGTTCGTGCAGCAGCAACATTGATTGGTTTTGAAATTCCAGAGCTTTCTGCAGCAGCACAGTTCGATCTTCCAACAGATTCTTCAGCGCTATTGGCACTTGCGCCTCAAGCTGCGGTAAACCGTGGTCACGACTCTCAACACGAAGATGTGATTGGTCTTCGTCTTCTTTGCCTATACGGCCTAAAAGGTGCGGCAGCCTACATGGAGCACGCTCGCGTTCTTGGTCAAACTGACAATGCTATTTTTGCTGAATACCATGAAATCATGGCGTTCTTAGGTACAGATCCATCAGATCTAAAACAGTTACTTGATACATCAATGCAAATTGGCTTGATGAACTACAAAGTAATGGAAATGCTGGATAAAGGTGAGACAGATACATTTGGTCACCCTCAACCAACAACCGTGAATGTTAAGACTAAGAAAGGCCACTGTATTCTTGTTTCTGGTCACGACTTACATGATCTAGAAAAGATCCTTCAACAAACTGAAGGCAAGGGCATTAACGTTTACACCAATGGTGAGATGCTACCTGCACACGGTTACCCTGAACTGAACAAGTACCCACACCTTGCGGGTAACTACGGCAGCGCTTGGCAGAACCAGCAAAAAGAATTCGCTAACTTCCCTGGTGCCATCGTAATGACATCTAACTGTCTGCTTAACCCTGATGTAGGTTCATACGCAGACCGTCTATTTACACGTAGCATTGTAGGCTGGCCGGGTGTTGATCACCTTGAAGGCGACGATTTCAGCGCAGTAATCGACTGTGCTCTTGCGCAAGAAGGTTTCAAACACGACGAGATCGAGCAGATGATCACTGTCGGTTTTGGTCGTAACGCACTGATGGAAGCGGCACCTGCGGTTATTGAGCAAGTGAAAGAAGGCAACATCAAGCACTTCTTCCTAGTCGGTGGTTGTGACGGTGACAAGTCTGAGCGTAGCTACTACACAGACTTCACAGCTCAAGCGCCAGAAGATTCAGTAATCCTGACACTTGCATGTGGTAAATTCCGTTTCAACAAGAACCAATTTGGTGACATTAACGGTATCCCACGTCTGTTAGATGTTGGCCAATGCAACGATGCTTACTCAGCGATTCAGCTTGCTATCGCACTGTCTCAAGAGTTTGATTGTGGTATCAACGAACTTCCGTTAACGCTGGTTCTATCTTGGTTCGAGCAAAAAGCGATCGTTATCCTGCTTACCCTGTTCGCTCTTGGTGTGAAAGGTATTTACACGGGCCCAACAGCGCCAGCTTTCCTAACAGAAAACCTATTAAAGATTATGCAAGACGAGTTCGATATGCGTTCTATTTCAACGCCAGAGCAAGATCTTAAAACAATCTTAGCGGCTTAATTTAAGCCAACTCTAAGCCCCGTTGTTGTGACGTTTTTCTAAAACAGACAACGGCGGGGCTTTTTCGATTTAAATCTTTAGTCATTTAATCATCTAGTCATTAGCAAGGTACACGAACTATGTATGCATGGTCGGATAGCGATTCAATCAATTTAGTGTGTTTAAAGAAATGGCATGAGACGCCAGATACGGTCAGCTTTGAGCTTGGCAGCGTTCCACAAGACTTACATTTCAATTTTAAGCCTGGCCAGTTCATCACGTTGGGTTTGGATATGCCGACGAAAACGGATTACCGTGCTTATTCTGTAGCGTCTTGTCCTGAAGATAACCGTCTGAAACTGACGGTAAAGCGTGTGGAAGGTGGCTTGGTTTCGAACTTTATTGTTGATGAACTTGATGAAGGTGATGAGGTTTCTGTATTGAAGCCGGCAGGTGCGTTTAACTGTATTGATTGCATGCCAACGGCAACAAAGAAAGTGACGCTAGTGAGCGCAGGTTGCGGTATTACACCTGTGATGGCGATGGCAAAGTATTGGTTGGCTCAAGGTAGTGATATTGAAATCGATTTTGTTCACATGGCACGTAATCGACGCGAGACCATCTACTTTGAAGAGCTTAACCAACTTGATGAGACACACGCCAACTTTAACCTTAAGTTACTGCTCAAGGACAGTGAAGGGACAACAGTACCTCAAGGTCGTCTAGATAAGAACTGGTTGGTCACACTCAGCCCAGATATCTTAGAAAGAACGGTTTATCTGTGTGGGCCTGTAGGCTTCATGCGAGACATAGAAAACTACCTGAAAGAACTTGAGTTCAACATGGATAACTTTTATCAAGAAAGTTTTACTCCAGCGACTCAAAGTAATAATTCACTAGCCAATAGCAATACTGCTTCAGAAGAATCACAAGCGGAAGCATCTGCAGATTCAAATGGTGCCGTTAAGGTGTTTGTTCCTGCCTTTGGCGCAGAAGTAGAAGCGGAAGCGGGTACACCACTTGCTGATTCATTAGAGAAAGCTGGTGTTCCAATTATTATTGCTTGTCGTAGCGGTATTTGCGGTTCGTGTAAGTGCAAAGTAACCAAAGGTTCGGTGGAATCAAGCAGCCAAGAAACATTAACGGCAGAACAAATTGAGCAAGGTTACGTACTTGCGTGTTCAAGCACGATTCAGTCAGATGTTGAGGTAGAGCTGTAACAGATGTGAAGTCTAGCTTTGTTAGAGTGATGAAGACAAGGTTGGCGGAATAGAGACCAAAATTAAAGTAACAGATGTAAAAAGGCCACTTAGATCAGATAGAGAGAGCAGATCTAAGTGGCAACCTTCCTGTTTATACGGGGGAGTAAAACAAGAAGGATTGCAAAGCCCATTACAGACTTCGCAGATATAATTATTATGTTGTGGAGCTGGTTACCTAAAACTGTTTATAGAATCTAAGGAAGTATTAGAATCTAAGCAATTTACAGGTTCTAAACAATCTATACTTCAGGGTAAGTCTTGTAGCGCACACCCATCATCTGTTCCATACAGTGAACAACCTGACAGCTGTAGCCAAACTCATTGTCGTACCAAATGTACAGAACAGCGCGGTTGTCTTGTGCGATAGTCGCAACACCGTCAACCACACCTGGGTGACGAGAGCCAACTAAGTCCGTCGATACAATCTCAGTCGAGTCTGTGTAATCAATTTGTGCAGATAAAGCAGAAGAGAGCGCCATTTCACGCAGATACTCGTTCAACTCTTCTTTGTTTGTGCCTTTCTCAAGGTTTAGGTTTGCTACTGCCATTGAAACATTTGGCGTAGGTACGCGAATCGCATTACCTGTTAGCTTACCTTCCATTTCTGGCATCGCTTTTGATACCGCTTTAGCAGCACCGGTCGATGTCAGTACCATGTTCAATGATGCAGCACGACCACGACGATCACCTGAGTGGAAGTTATCGATTAGGTTTTGGTCATTGGTAAATGAGTGAACCGTTTCAATGTGACCAGACAGTACGCCAAACTTGTCGTGAACCGCTTTTAATACTGGCGTAATCGCGTTTGTCGTACAGCTTGCAGCAGAGATGATCGTGTCTTCTGGTTGAATGACATTCTCGTTCACACCAAATACTACGTTCTTGATGTCGCCTTTGCCTGGCGCAGTCAGTAGAACTTTCTTCGCACCGTTACACGCAACGTGTTGGCTTAGGCCTTCCGCGTCACGCCATACGCCTGTGTTATCAACCACAAGTGCATTTTCAATACCGTAAGTCGTGTAATCCACTTCTTCTGGCTTGTTTGCGTAGATAACTTGAATGAAGTTTCCGTTTACGATGATTGCTTTACGTTCTTGGTCAACTACGATGCTGCCGTTGAACTGGCCATGAACAGAGTCACGACGAAGTAGGCTAGCTCGTTTTTCTAGGTCGCCGTCTTTGCCACCGCGCACAACGATTGCACGTAAACGAAGTGGGTAACCTGGGCCACTTTTCTCGATCAATAGACGAGTCAGCAGGCGGCCAATACGACCAAAACCGTACAATACAACGTCACGAGGTTCTGTCATTGCATCGCCTTGAAGCGATTCTACAAGTGCAGTTTGTAGGAAATCATCCAACCCGTGTGTGTCTTCGCGGTCTTGCCAGAATGCATGAGCAAGGCGGCCAACATCGATACGACATGGAGACAGGTCCATAGAGAGAAGGTGTTGAATGATTGGTTGAGTCTGTTCTGAGGTCAGTGGAGAACCTGTGTAACGTTTTGCGATGCGGTGAGCTTTGATGATGTCGATAGTTGTTGCGTTAACCAGTGTTTTACCGAAGAGGATAACTTCAACGCCTTTTTGGCGGTACAACTGACCTAAAGTAGGAGCGATGGATTCAGCAATAGTTTGACTAGTTTGCCAGTCTAGGAGGTGCTTTTCGGGACTCATCTTTACTCGGGACCTTTCACGTTAAGTTTCTGCATTCATGGCGGTTGTAGGGAAGCCAATCAGCATAGGGGATTTGAGGTATCAGGCTGTGGTCTTTATTGCCACTTAAATGTGCTTGATATGCCTTGTGTGCAACTTGTAATTTTTATGTGGCAGGATTGTAAGGTACGACGGGTTATTCTGCTAGGAAAAATAAATGCAGACAAATTATCTGTAAGTTGGCTTTATATTAGCCATAAATCAATTTTTAAGTGTCGATAAAGGCTATTGACTTTAACAATCTGTAGCACTTATTTTTCGCCAAAAAATACTCAAATCAAAATATTATATGTAATAAAAGTCATAGTGTTCATTAAAGGTGTGATCGTGATCTCAAATTACACGTAAACAGTAAGCGACAAATAAGGTGATCAATGCGTTTTCTTCTTCGATCTTTGAATACGCCGAATTCGAGTGCGAAAAGTGCATGACGCAAACGATTGGATCTCACAAATTTCACTTAACTTCGGTGTTTGTTGGTTTATAGAGTCATTACTCCCAACCTTGTGGAGCCGAGAAGCGTGGCCGTTTGCTTATTATGCGAGTGATAATAACTGGATAAA
Organism: Vibrio splendidus; assembly: GCF_003345295.1. Taxonomy (NCBI): domain Bacteria; kingdom Pseudomonadati; phylum Pseudomonadota; class Gammaproteobacteria; order Vibrionales; family Vibrionaceae; genus Vibrio; species Vibrio splendidus. Next base: position 1,652,473 of record NZ_CP031056.1, on the reverse strand, counting down.
GCTTGCTTCGTTAAACTTCACTTGTTCATACCTCGTTTGTAAACAGCTCTCTCATCTATACTCCTCCTGTTTAAACATCTTGTGTTTAGAGCTCGCGTGTTTAAAGCACACTTGTTTACAGCACAACTGCTTAAAGCATATTTGTTTTGAGTCTATCTGTTTAGTTAAAGCCCCCCTTTAAAGCCTAAACATGGAGGTAAGTTGATCATAATTTGCCGTTCTGGGCTCAGAGTATCGTTTGTTCATATCCAATTTGATCAATAAGTCCTGTTAATGTCCTATTCTTAACTTGGGCTAGGTAAAATTACTTTCGGGAAGGGAGTCGTTATAAAAATGATAAACATGTCAATTAGATGGCGTCTTATATTTCTTTCCACGGTTTCTGTATTCATCATGTTTGGTTTTACAGTCAATGAAGTGCTCAAGAACGATAAGAAGATGAATCACCTTGAAACAACTCGTATTAAGGTTGAAGCGCTTCAATCTTTTAATACCGTTTCAAGCGATGCTTATCGATGGTTGGTTCTGTCTAATGACTCTCCAGAGAAAGAGCTGCTGCTGTTAAAGCTGCAAGCTGATTTAGCTAGACTGGCTCAGAACGAAAAACAGCTTCGACAGTTCGATAGCAATTGGACTGTTGAACCGCAGTTGGTTGAGCTTAAGAGTGTGTTAGCGAAACTCGCTCGCGTAACCTCCAGTATGAACAACGACGCATCACAAATTACGGACAACAACACGCAACTGACAGAACATGCCTTTGACTTGCTAAAAGGTGTGTTAATGGAGCTATCTGAATATCGCATTATCATCGTGGACGAAAAGATCAGTCAAGCTGACGCGATGTTTATCAATCTTACTCACTACGTGTTCTGGACTCAGCGAGAAGCGTGGTTGAGCTACCGCTTGTATCGTTCTCCAGAGCTGATAGATCAATATTTATTGAGTTATGTTGGTGCTTTAGAAAGGCAGCAGCAGTTATTAGATACGTTTTTCCGATCAGGGAGCCGTTCGCCTGAAATTAGAAAGCTATTAAGTACGTTTTCTAAAGATGAATTTCAAAACCGTTTTACAGCTCGAATCCTCAAAGGTGACTTCTCGTCGCCTGAAATATATGAACATGTGGAAGGTTTAGAACGAAAGAAGTTAGCGATTTCAAAGGCAGTGGGTGCTTACACGAAGCAATTACAGTTTGATCTGACCAAAAATATAGCGCTGCAAAAAAGGCAAACCTTGGTTATGACATTGCTTATTCTTGTCGTTTCAGGTGTGTTGTTGTGGCTTGGTGTAGCGACATCTTTTCGCTTAAATCGAAACCTATCGATTATTTTGAAAGGGGTGTCTGAATGCGCGGATAGCTACGGCAAGCCCAAGGTCATTCATATTCAAGGCAACGATGAACTTGCCGAGTTCACTGAAACTTTGAATCGAGTGATGGAGCGTAACTATCAACATAACAAAGAGTTAGTAGAAGCAAAAGAAGATGCAATTTCGGCTAATAAGGCGAAGAGCGCATTTTTAGCCAATATGTCCCATGAGATACGTACACCACTCAACGGGATTATTGGGATGGCTGAAATTTTATCTCAAAGCCAACTGAGCGCGAATCAACAAGAAGTGTTAGGAGATATCGAATCGTCTTCTCACTCATTACTGGTTCTGCTTAATGACATTCTTGACCTGTCCAAAATCGAGTCGGGCAACTTAATGCTATCGCCACACAATGCTGATCTGAGAGAGGCGGTTTACGACTCAGTAAGTGTGATTTTATCCAAAGCGATAAGTAAGGATATCGAACTCGACATCAATATCGATTCCCAAACGCCACCGCAGCTGTTTTTCGATGAGTACCGTGTAAGGCAGGTGCTGACCAATTTGCTGTCTAACGCCATCAAATTTACGTCAAAGGGCACGATTACGACGGATATCGCATACACACCTATGTCTTTGGGTAGAGGCAAGCTTGAATGCAGTGTGTCTGATACCGGGATTGGGATTGAGCCAGAGAAGTTAGAGTCCATATTTGAACCTTTCACTCAAGAAGATGGCAGCATTACTCGCCAATTCGGTGGGACAGGGTTAGGGCTTGCGATTTGTCGACAGCTTGTTGATTTGATGGGTGGTTACATTACCGCGCGTTCAGTGAAAGGAGAGGGCTCAACGTTCACTTTTTGTTTGTATGTCGACACTGTCGAAACTCATCTTCAAACCTTCGACAACCTAAACCGTGCGACTATTATCTCGAATTCTTTCAATTACCTCGATCAACTGGTCAAAGAGTGTGAACGCTTAAATGTTCGACCTAATGTCGTGTCATCCATTTCGGATCTTGATGAAAACCTGAAAGAAAGTGACTTCATACTTTATTGTCATACGCTGCATCACTCCATGGATAAAGATCTTGCGACGCTGAAGGCGTTATACCCTTTGGCTCGCGTTATCGTGTGTCAGCATCATCTCTTTAAAACCAATCTAATCACAGAAACGGTTCACTCAACTCATACATTGCCATTCTTGGGTCGACGATTCTTAAACAGCTTACAATCGCTCGATATCGGTGAAGAACAAGCGCCGACGGTGGAAGTAAAAGATGAAGAGGTTCGTTCTCTGAACCGACGTATTCTGATTGTTGAAGACAACCTAATGAATCAGAAGATAGCGAGCTTCTTCCTTGAGCAAGCGGGCTATGAATATTTGATTGCCAGTAATGGCCAAGAAGCGGTGGATGTCATCACTCAAGGCGCTCAGTTTGATGCCATCTTAATGGACTGCATGATGCCTGTTATGGATGGTATAACGGCGACCCGTGCGATTCGACAGTGGGAGAGTGACCAACGAGCCGCACCATTACCCATCATTGCTTTAACCGCTAGTGTGCTGGAAGAAGACATCAAAGATTGCTTTGAAGCGGGCATGAATGCCTACTTGCCGAAACCTTATAAATCCCACCAACTGTATGACCTTTTCAGTAGCCTTGATATTGTCTAACTGGCTCATTATCAAGGCTAGCACTGTACGATTTAGCGAACTTCTAACCCAAGGTTGTATTGCGCAAGGCAGCGACCGACATAACTAATCTTTAGTAATGCAGCCACTAAGATCGTGCTGATGTGTGCGACAATTTGAATTGGCAGTGAGAAGTGATCGGCCATCGGATAAGCAACAATAATACTGAGTAGCATAAGCAAGGCGGTGGTTGCTAGACTGAAGTTTGAAACAGAAAGTAGCGTTTGAAAGCGTTGAGTCATCGTCTTCATATTGAATTCCTAATTGCTATTAATAATTATGATACTCGTTATCAATAGCAATTAGCGTTCCAGTTTTATTTTAATCATTAAATCAATTGGTTAAAGTGCCCTGCTAATTATTTGAGTCATAATGACTTTGATAATAACCGAGTCTTTATGACTCTGTTGAGTGTTTACCACTGTCTAAATCCGCAAGTATCGATGTGGAATCGAACACCAGAATACAAACCCAGCCCAACGTTATTTTTTTGCCCAAATTCAGCATGAATCTTTTTAAGTTTCACGTGTAGATCTTCGCGAGTAATATCATTCGCAGGAACTAAGTCTAAGGCGCAGAACTCCAAGTGTTTACTTCGCAGTGCGCCGCCAGCTTGTTGATTGTAGATATTGGTTCGCTCCCCGGACACAGGGATAACAACGCCAATTTCAGGCTCAATATATTGTTGTATGTACTTAAGGGTATTGATCATGTTTGGCACATGTTTCTTATTGGGAAGGGTGAACAGGGTCGTATTACTCATTGCCCAATCCGTGCCTTGCAACAAGACTAAATGTAGAGGCATGCTCTGAGTGATGCCGTTGTCTTTGAGTTGTTGACCGATCGCTTTGACTTGATCTTGGGCGTGGTTAAGGAGCATCCAACCTCGAAATGCTGATCGGGTCGGAACCTTGTAGCCATGAACATCGACCACGAGATCGTCATAAGTGATTTCGGTCTCTTCGGTATAAAGTTTCTCAAATTTTTCAGGGTAAGGTTGTGTCGTTGATAACGCCAAGGTAATCAGAATACTTCCGTACATAAAGTCTCTCCATCGCTAGTGTACACTCGTTATTTAGTTTGATACTGCTGTTGAGTTTCATTCATTTTGCTTAGGTACGCTTAAGTCTAGACGGTTAGGTTTAGATGCTTAGGTCTAGATGCTTAAGTATAGACGCTGGAGTTTAGGTACAAAAAAACCCACTACTAAGAGTGGGTTACTAACATTGTTACAAGTAAATTAGCGAGGTTAGATTACTTCTTACCTTGAGTTTGCTTGTCTTCTTCTGTTAGTTCACGAATGCGGCGGCTGATGTCGCGACGAGCTTTAGAGATCTCTGCACTCTTGATGATGTGATCATCAACGCGGTCTTCGTAGTCAGCTTTCATGTTTTTGATAATGCCTAAGATCTCGTCGTGAGTCATCTCTGGCTTGATGTAATCAAGTAGGTTATCAAGAAGGTCGACACGCTTGCGGTTGTCGCGAACTTTCTTTTCGTTGTCTAAAAGTTCACGCTTAAGTTTGTTCTTACGTCGTGCTTGGTTAACAATTTCAAATACGCTGCTCATAGATTCCTTTTCCTAATCGTCAAATACGTTGTCTGGTTCTGATTAAAGCACATCAGTTAGTGTTGTAACAGTCTTTAGATCAAAGCAAAAGTAAGGTTGTATAATTATTCGGCACTCTCGCTAAAGTGCGATTGTTTTTATCTAACTGTTCAAGTTAGTATCCAGTATAGACACTGCATTGATACGAAATGTGAAATGAATCAACAACAACTGGAAACAGAAGATTTGGGCGACGATGTCACTGAACCTTCGGCAGAGCAAAATAAGCTTCGTGATGCGTATGTACAAGAACGTACTTATTTGGAAGTCGTGGAAATAGAGCTAAATCGTTCTAAGATCATAATGATTGATGAACAAGGCAGAAAGAAACGAGTACCGATTTTGTCTGAGCATTAGCCATTACTGGCTGCATTGTTAAATGTTGAGATGGAATTATCAAAATAATAAAAAGGAAAAACGATGAACACAGTACTTTCCCCAATTGAAGCGAGAATTATCGGTTGCTTGATCGAGAAAGAAGTCACTACCCCGGATCATTACCCGTTAACCTTAAACAGCTTAACGACTGCATGTAACCAAAAGAGTAACCGTGAGCCAGTTCTCTCTCTGTCTGAGTCGGACGTTTTAGATGCGGTTGATGGTTTGATAGCTCGCCGCATGGTGAGTGATGAGAGCAGCTTCAATAGCCGTGTTAATAAGTATCAGCATCGTTTCTGTAATACTGAATTTGGGGATTTGCAATTTACAGAGCAAGAGCGCGCAATCATCTGCTGTATGCTGCTTCGTGGGGCGCAAACGCCTGGCGAACTGCGCACTCGTACTGGTCGTCTTGCTAATTTTAGTGATGTGAAAGAGGTTGAAGCGACACTCGATAAATTAGCCGTAAGAGAAGCGGGCGCTTTAGTCGTGAAGTTACCACGTGAAGCGGGTAAACGCGAATCACGCTACCAGCACTTATTGAGTGGTGAAGTGGATGTTGAAGCGTTTGCGACGGCATCGGTAAGTGCGGCTGCACCTTCTGCGACAAGCGAAAAGTTTGAAGAACTTGAATCAGAAGTCGCAAGCCTACGTGAAGAAGTGGCAGAGCTTAAGGCTCTGGTTGAATCACTGCTTTAGATGTCTGAGTCTGATAAAAATGCGGATTGGGTCGTGTACTTAATCCGCAATCGTCACAATGCCCTTTATTGTGGCGTGACGAATAATTTAGAACGTCGATTTGAACAACATCAAACCGGTAAAGGCGCCAAAGCTTTAAAAGGTAAAGGCCCGCTTAAGCTAGTTTGGAGTTTTGGTGTTGGGTCAAAAAGTGAGGCGTTGAAAACCGAATACGCGATCAAGCAACTACCAAAATCTCGCAAAGAAAAACTGGTATCACTTAAACTGATTATTGAGTGGCAACAAGGCAGAATTCAATATATCGAAGTCTCATAATTCATAGCCAAAATGTTTGTTATTGATTAAATCTTAATAATGTAAATCTTACGCTGGATTATTCTAAGTTATTGATTATATTTATTAATTCATTTTCGTCTTGAGAGCCTTATTTCATCATCTAGCTTGTTGTTACTAATCTCCATTCCAAATTAATATATCGCTCATTTAGAATGTCGTTCTAATTATTATGAGGCGCTATCATTTATCACCGTTGTCCTACATAATATCTTTTAGCCATACAAAGAGATGGTGTCATGCTAGGTTAAAAAATGAGCCAAAGTAGCTCATATAGAACGAGAAAAATATGAAACGTTTATTGATGTTGTTTGGACTTGCCGTATTTTCTGCGTCCGCTCTCTCCCATGGTACTCATGTCCTCAATGGGTACTGGGAATACCAAGATTATCTTTCCAACTTTCCAGAACAAAAAGCACTGACCGATAAAATGGTCGAAGCTGTGCAAAATCATCCTGTGCCATTGAGACGAGTTCAAGACAGGCCTATTACGATTTCAGTCGTGTATCCGGGTCAACAGATCTCTGATTATTGGGTTCGTAATATCCAAGCTTTTGAGAAACGTCTCGATAAGCTGAGAATTCGATATCAAATTAACCAAGTGTTTACACGTGTAAATGCAGATGTCTCTCAACAGAGCATTTCTTTGCAAGAGGCGATTGAAAACAAGACGGACTATCTGATTTTTACGTTAGATACGACGCGTCATCGCAAGTTTATTGAGCACGTGTTGAATTCTACTGACACCAAACTGATTCTTCAAAATATTACGACCCCAGTCCGAGCGTGGGCCGATAGACAGCCATTCATGTATGTGGGTTTTGATCATGCGACCGGTAGTTTGAAACTTGCAAATTATTTTAAAGAAGTTAGCCAACCAGCCAGTAAGTATTCTGTTTTATACTATTCGCAAGGTTACATCAGTGATGCGCGTGGAGATACCTTTATCCATGAAGTGAATACCGGTACTCATTTTGATCTTAAGTCTTCGTTCTACACAAGATCTGATAAAGAAAGTGGTTATCAAGCGGCTAAAATCAGCATAGCGAACGATAAGGATCTAGACTTTATCTATGCGTGTTCAACCGATGTCGCTTTGGGCGCAGTAGAAGCCATTCGTGAATCTGGTCGAGATATCTTAGTTAATGGCTGGGGAGGCGGATCCGCTGAACTTGAAGCCATTGCAGGGGGCGACCTAGATGTCACTGTTATGCGCATGAATGACGATACCGGTATCGCTATGGCAGAGGCAATAAAGTGGGATCTAGCCGGATTGAAAGTTCCTACCGTTTACTCTGGCGAATTTGAAGTAGTGACCAAGGAAGATTCTCCAGAACGTATTTCAGAACTTAAGCAGCGAGCATTTAGGTACTCAGGCCAATAATGAAGAAAAGTTACGCCAGTACACCTAGAAACACTTTAGCTAGACTCATTACGCGTATCATTATTTTAGTGATAGGTGTGATGGCACTTGGCGTGCTTATTCATACTTATGAGACCAGTAGTACCATCGTAAAGCAAGAGACGAATCGAACGGTTAAACAAACCTCAAGCCTCATCCAAAATATGTTTGATTATCGTTTGTCGGTGCTACAAATTCATCAAGACAGTAGCTCACACAGTGAAACACTAAGAGCGTATTTTGCTACTGGCAATAAAGAGGCTTTGAGTTACTTCTTTTTTGGTGTTGACCAAAGTGAACCTGATCATGCACCGGATTTGCGTTTTGTGTCTACTCATGATGGTTTGGCTTGGGACGATGGTAATGGCCAGTTTTATGGATTGGACGAGTCCAACTTAAAACATATCTCTGATGAGGTTTCATTTAGTAGTAACTGGCATTTCATTAAAGTGATAACCGATATTGGTAAGCGTCATTTGTTGGCTCGCCGAACCCCTATTGTGGATAACAAAACAGGGGAGGTTCTTGGCCAGCTCTATATCGCGATCGTACTCGATAATAACTTCTCGCTCGCAGAATCGATCCAACAGGGAAGCAATTGCGAGAACATCGTTATTGAAGCGCACGGTACACCGGTTACGTCAACATTCAGTGGCGATGAAAGTTACACAATAACGGATATTCTCAACTACAAAATGTACGAGCAATTGCCTCGCCATTTCGTCACCATCGCAACTATTAAGATCAATGCTGTTGAAACGCCTCTCATCATTCGAGCTGTCCAAAAGAACACGAACTTCATTGCGTTAGAAGAGAACTATGAGCGTGCGATCATTGTTGTGATTGTGGTGATCATATTGATGTCTTTCTTTGCACGAACTTGGATTCAAAGAAAGGTGGCGGCTGAACTCGATAAGTTGATGGACTTTACTCGATCAGCAAGTGACGGCGAGGAGTACAACAAGTTCGATGGCTCCAAGATTTTCGAGTTTCACCATATTGGTTGCACCCTTGAGGACACTTTTGAACGTTTATCCGAACAGAACCAAAAGTTCCAAGATCTCTTTAACTTTGCTCATTCACCTATCTTGGTTTGGTCTGATAAAGGTGACTTAATTCAGATGAACCCCGCTGCTCGTATGGCGCTATTTGACGCCGATGATAACTACGGAGCGGTGGCTCAAGAGTTTGAGCATTGCATGCTACCGAATATCCATATGGTGGTTCAAGGTTCAAAGCTGACGGGCATTAACGTGCCAATTGGTGGGAAGGTATTTCGTTGGAACATGTCTGCAATTCGCGTTGAACACGGCATCACAGGTGTCGTGGTACAAGGCCAAGACATTACTAAGCTCATTGAAGCCGAGAGGCAGGCCGATCGAGCAAGAGAAGAAGCTGAGCACCTTGCGAATGTACGTGCAGATTTTCTAGCTAAGATGAGCCATGAAATTCGTACACCGCTTAATGGTATTCTTGGTGTTTCTCAGTTACTGAAGCGCTCTATACACAGTGAAGATAACCGTGAACAGGTGGATGTACTTTGTAATAGTGCGGAACATTTGCTGGCGGTACTTAACGATATCTTGGACTTCTCAAAGATAGAGCAGGGGCAGTTCAATATTCAAAAGAAAGACTTCCGTTTGGGGGAGCTGGTTAATACATTAGACAGTATCTACCGTCCGCTTTGTGGGGATAAATCGATCGCGTTTACTATTGTGAATCACTTGGCTGATGACATTGAAATAAACACCGACCAAGTGCGCCTGAATCAAATCATGTTTAATTTGGTGAGTAACGCTCTTAAGTTCACTCACCAAGGCGGTATTTCCGTTAGTTTTGAACTCGAAAGTATCTTTAACTCAGATCATGCGAGTTTGATCGTTCGAGTGAAAGATACCGGTATTGGTATTGATGAAAGCAAGATTGACGCTGTGTTTGAACCCTTTGTTCAAGCAGAAGAGACCACGACTCGTGAATATGGTGGGACAGGGCTGGGCTTAACGATTGTACAAAATCTGGTCGATATGCTGGAAGGGGACATTCAAGTCCGCAGTGAGATAAACCAAGGTTCGGAGTTCATTATAGAAATTCCAGTGGAAGTGCACTCTAAGCCGCTATTGGGCGTGAAGCAACAAGCTGATATCGAACCAGAGGCGTTGTTTAGTCGATCTTTGAGCGTATTGCTGGTGGAAGACAATCACACCAATGCCTTTATTGCGCAGGCTTTCTGCAAAAAATATGGCATGGTGGTGACATGGGCAAAAGACGGTTTAGAAGCGCTAGAAATGGCTAAGGCGACAACCTATGATCTAATTTTGATGGATAGCCAACTTCCCAATCTTGGTGGCGTTGAAACTACTCAGCAACTTAGGGATGATATTGGCGTTACAGCCCCGATTTACGCGTGTACCGCTGATGCTCAAGCGTCGACAAGAGATAGCTTTATGGCTGCAGGGGCTAATTACGTGATTGTAAAACCCATTAAAGAAGAGTCGCTACATCAAGCATTTGTTCATTTTAAAAACTCACATTGGGATGTAACGAACCACTGTTCTAAACCTTGAAAGTGCGATAGAACAAGTGCTGTGAATAAACTTTACTTGAACACGCATTTATACAAAGCCGGCAACAAATGCTTGCTCCAACAGCAGCGTTTTTAACTCGTCACTCATATCTAGGTGTTCAGGGAACTGAATGCCTAATAGCCAACCTTGGCCTTGTCTTTTTTTGCTCACTACGTTGTAGATCAGTTCGCTATCTAAGTACTCACTTAAGACAGAGTTTACTTGTATCTTCCAACCAATATCGATATCGGATTGCTGGGTAATAAAGACGCCGCAGCCTGAGACTGAAAAATCGACCAGGGTGGCATCTAATGACAAAGTATCAAAAGTAACTTCACAGCTGAGTCGTACCTTATATCTTTCGTGTTCACGGATAGGCTTGGTCGCAAAGCTTGAAGGCGGACGAAGGAAAATAAGATGTGCAGGCGAGGTGATATGAGCCAGTACGTTGGTTTTAAACGCGACAATGTGCCCAAGTTCGGTGTCGGTGATGGCACGAACAATAATATCCACGTTGATGAGTTTTCTTAGCGTCAGTGCTTCTGTCGCTTTTTGTGACAGCTCAAGGATAAGGTATTGTTCTTCTTTGTGTCCGATATAGAGTGTAGTGATCTGGATCGAGTCGTCTGGGCCAAATTCTAATACACCTGCTGTTTTTGTACCGGGTTTGAGGTATCTAAACAGTTCTAAGTTTTTATCTTTATGCATATTCGTTACTGAACAATGTTAATCGTCTGATAAAATAATATAACGTCCTGATAAAACTATGTCATTAGTTTCATTGAGGTAATTTGCATTGTTTGTTCAAAAAGTGAATCGCTGTCCCAAGTAAACAACGGCTTACTCTTGTCGTAAAACAAGATACACTGCTGACAGATATATACTTGATGGAGAAATAGTAAATGGAACTGGAAACCTTATTAAATACTCTGGCTGAAACCCCAGAAAGCGTGCAATTTGAAGATACAATGCAAGTGATCGAAGCTCACTATGTTTTTGCGGAGAGTGAATTTCGCAATGGTGAAGTGGTAAATACCGCAGGGCAGAATAATGGCTCGTGTAAGATTTTTGCTTTTGGTTTAGAGCAAGGTTTATCAGCGGAGCAAACACTTGCTTGTTTTGGTCAATTTTATCGTAACGACGTGCTAGGTTTTCCAGAGAACACCGACCATCAAAATATTCGTAACTTCATGGTTCATGGTTGGAACGGTATACAGTTTTCTCAACCTGCGCTGGTTGCAAAAACGAAGTAGACACTAACCAAATAAAGCTCAGTATGTTGAAGCGAGAAACAACCTCTCGCTTTTTTGTCTATGTTGAACCGGTACGTAACCTGCGGAATAGGTTCTAAACTACTTAACAGGTAACCTACTGAATAGGCAGTTCAGACAAGCATTTACGGCACAGACATACTCTAGCTTTTGGAATATCGCTAGTATCACGCTTTTCTAGTTCAAAACACCAACACGTCTTTTTGCCCGCACTGATATCGCATTGAGCTGGCCCATTACACTGCGGACATTGGTGAGTCGAACTAACACCAGTAAGATTATCCATAACCGACGTTTGCTCTTCTTCAGATAAGCCTTTCCAGCCTATAATTTCATCCATTGTTCGAAAGCAGCCACTGCACATACCGCCATTATTTTTACAAGCCGCTCGGCAAGGTGTTTTCATTTATCTAACCTGTGATTCATTTGGGCTGAAATGTAGCATATTTGTTTCTTCTTGAAGAGCCGTTAGGCTAAGAAATTACTCAGTTAAATTTAGAAATGACCTCGTAATTTTTAGGCTTTTCATGTAGCATCTCGCCCCTTTTGTTGAGTGGGGGATATTATGTTTATTGGATTTGATTATGGAACAGCGAACTGTTCTGTCGCGGCAATGGTTGATGGAAAACCAAGCCTGTTACCGTTAGAAGGTAACAACCACTATATTCCCTCAACCGTGTTTGCTCCAACTCGAGAAAGCGTTTCTGAGCATCTATTTCGCCATTTGAATATCAAACCGAGTGATGCGGTTGGTGAGCAAGTGTTACGACGTGCTATTGCTTTGAATCGAGAAGAGAGTATCGATTTGGTGCCAGAAGATATGGCGTTTGGTCAGGCGGCGTTGGATCTTTACTTAGAAGACCCTCGCGATGTTTATTACGTAAAATCCCCTAAGTCTTTTCTTGGCGCAAGCGGGTTACATGATGTTCAGGTGAGTTTCTTCGAAGATTTAGTGTGCGCCATGATGGCAAATATTAAACACCAAGCAGAACTCACGACTCAAGATCAGATTAAACAAGCTGTTATCGGTCGACCAATTAACTTCCACGGTCGAGGCGGTGAAGAAGCAAACCGACAAGCTGAAGACATACTCTCACGCGCAGCTAAGCGTGCAGGCTTCCTTGATATCGCTTTTCAATTTGAACCAGTAGCCGCAGGCCTTGATTACGAAAGTACCCTGACTGAAAACCAAACGGTATTGGTTGTGGATATTGGCGGTGGTACCACCGATTGCTCATTGCTAGAAATGGGGCCAACTTGGTCGGGTAAAGCGGACCGAACCCAGAGTTTGTTGGCTCACAGCGGGCAAAGGGTAGGGGGTAATGACCTTGATATCTACCTTGCCTTCAAACAACTGATGTCACCTTTCGGTATGGGCAGCAAAGGCATTTCGGGTATCGATATGCCACTGACTCAATTCTGGAATCCAATTGCGATCAATAATGTCGAAGCTCAAAAGAACTTCTATTCTCGCGAAAACCTAGCGGCCTTGAAGTTACTTCGTAAAGAAGCGTCAGACCCTCAAAAGCTAGAGCGTTTGATGAGGGTTTATCATGACACTCTAGGCTATAGCATTGTACGCAGAGCGGAAGAAGCCAAAATTGCACTAGCAGAATCTTCTCAATATCGAGCTGCGATTAATGTTGCTTCTGAATTAGTCGAAGTGGACATTTCCGTTGAGCAGATGGTTGAAGCTATTGAATCGCCAAAGTCTAAGATGATTGAGTTGGTTAAAGAAGCCATGCAACAAGGCCAGAAAAAGCCAGACGTAATTTACATGACAGGTGGTTCAGCTCGTTCACCTATACTTCGTGAAGCCGTACAACAAGCAGTGCCTAACGTACCTATCGTGAGTGGTAATTACTTCGGTTCAGTAACTTCAGGTTTAGCTCGTTGGGCTGAGGTTTGCTTCAAATAAGAGTCCAATGATGAGTTATTAGGGTAACCAGTCGCTGATTGGTTGCCCTTTTTTTGTGTTTGGCTTTAATGAATTTTCGCTAAGGTACTTTTATCTTCTCTAAAGTGGGAATTGTTTCACACGATTAAATATTTCAATCAGATTCTCAGTGTTACAAAATGTTTCAAGGTTAAGGTTTTGTCATGTAATGGTCTGACGAGTAAATTTTAATTTTGATTTTTAATGTTTATTTGATGACTAGAAAATCAAAAATATTGATAGATTTATCTCAATAAATACCAAGTTACGCTTGTGATTTTATTTGTATGATATTGTTTATAAGGTTTTTTTTGATTTTTATAGTGTGATTTTTTTTATTTTATATATTTTAATGCAACTTTTTTGTCATTCGTATATTAGTGTTTGCCTACTTGTTAAATGCAGGTAACAACTTCTCCGTAAGCACGAGGTTGTTAGTGAATAACTCACCCAGTTACATAATGGATATGACAATGAATAAGAAACTTTTAGCGCTAGCAATTTCTGGTGCAGTATTTGGTACACAGGCAGTTGCTGTAGAACTTTACAACGAAGACGGCACAACATTCTCTGTTGGTGGTCACGTATCAGTTGCAGTTGGCGACGTGAACAGCGCTGACCGTCAAAACAGCGATGATATCGGTGTAGAGTCTGTTTCTCCACGTATCAACTTCGGTGCAACTCACGAGCTTGGCAACGGCTTTACTGCTGACGCTAAAGGTGAATGGGCGCTAAACATGCTTGACGGTGGTGAAGAGTCATTCACAACTCGTCTTGGCTACGTTGGTCTTTCTCACGACGATTACGGTCGTGCAGCAGTAGGTACTCAATGGGCACCTTACTACAACGTTGCTGGCGTAGCAGATATGCCAATCGCATTCGCGAATGACTTCATCTACGAAGATCACGGTAACCTAGGTACTGGTCGTGGTGAAGAGATGGTGAGCTACGGCAACGCTATCGATTTCGGTAACGCAGGCTCTCTAAGCGCAGCTGTTGCTTGGCAAGGTCGTAAGGTTGATGGCGCAACTACATACGGTAACCGTGGTCAAGTTGCATTGAACTACGCAATTGCTGACTTCACTGCAAACTACGCATACAACACCGGTGATGTAGACTACGCTCTTCGTGGTTCACAAACTGCTGACTCTCACGTATTAAGTGCAACTTACGGTTCATACGGCGCGGAAGGTCTTTACCTTGCTGGTGTATACGCAATGAACAACTACATGAACTCTGCGAAAGTAGGTTCTGCTAGCATCGCACTAGAAGAGACAGTAGCTATTGAATTACTAGCTTCTTACGCACTTTCTAACAGCCTTAACCTAAGCGTTAACTACGAAGCGGTAGAAGACGACAAGAACAGCGAAACTGTATACAGCACTTCAGCTCTACAAGCTGAATACAACTTCACATCTCAGTTCGTAGGCTTTGCTGGTTACCAGTTCGACCTACAAGGTTCTGGCGTGTATAAAGAAAAAGCTGACGACCAATGGCTACTTGGTGCTCGTTACTACCTATAAGTCGCAGACTTATTTAGCATAGTGTTTACTCCTTAAGTTTACCTTTTAGGATACTGTCCTAGACACCATGCTAAGCCCTCTCAAGCCTTTTGGTTTGAGAGGGCTTCTTTCGTATGAATGCTCTTCAAATTTAAAGCCCTCCTTTAGTTCCATTTTCTCTAATTTATGTAAGCCGATGACTCTATTTCTGGTGGGTCGGTCGAGATATACACCTATATCAACCTAAAAGTATTCAAATCAATGAATTGAGCTCAAGATCAGAATTTAGAGATCGGTAATCATCTTGTCGAAGACTCTCATTTTATGATGCGCTAAACTCTGCTCTCTAAAAATAGTTCAGGGATAAACTATGAGCAGCGTTGTAGATCAGAAGCAATTGATGAATTCGAAACGAACAGCAACCCCAACAAAAGTACTGTGTGTTGGGCGTAACTATGTCGATCACATTGAAGAACTTAACAATGCGATCCCTGACTCTATGGTGGTTTTCAATAAGCCGAGCACCAGCGTTACTTCCTCTCTGTCTTCTTTTCATCAAGAAGCGCTGCACTACGAAGCAGAGATCTGTTTTATTGTTGAAAACGGTGAATATTCTGCAGTGGGATTCGGCTTAGACCTTACCAAGCGTGAGTTGCAAAGCAGTTTAAAAGCCAAAGGTTTACCTTGGGAGCGTGCCAAAGCCTTTGATGGTTCCGCTGTCTTTAGTCGCTTTGTTCCCGTTGATAATTTTGATCTCTCTGAGTTAAACCTAGAATTATTTATTAACTGTGTCCGCGTTCAAAAGGGTCACGTTGAGCAGATGCTGTATTCTCCACAGACTATCCTAGAAGAGTTGTCTTCTTACACGACTTTGCTTGATGGCGATGTTGTAATGACAGGTACCCCAAAAGGTGTTGGTGAGGTCCATCGAGGTGATATCTTCCTTGGCCGTCTAAAGTGTGGTGAAACGACATTGATTGAGATCGAGTGGGTAGCAAGTTAAGTAGTCTTTTCTATTTGGTTAATAAATTTGCTTTGTTGTTCGTTGATGGTATTTAATTCGAATATTTTACTATCCTACAACCAATTGCATCTGGAAGGGTGTTGGTAATTGATATAAAATCCGCCTCCGTTTTTATCAATACTGAAACCCATGATCGACTTAGCCATACTACCTGTTTACCTGACTGCCGTTGTTGCACTTCTCCTTTTGCCTGGCCCTGATATGTTACTCATCGCGAGCTCAAGTATGAGCTATGGCCGCAAGGTTGGTGTGTTTGCAAGTTTGGGTAACGCGACTTCCGGAATTATCCTGACAGTATTGGCAGCAATGGGTGTTTCAGCATTGATTGCGATGAGTCCAGTGGCGTTAAAAGCGCTGCATCTGTTAGGCGGTACCTACTTATTAAAAATGGGGTGGGATTGTCTTCGAACAGAGCAGGGCAATGCGCCTGAGTTAAGCGACAACTTTGCTGCAAAAGCCTACTATCAACGAGCATTGATTAGTAACCTGCTTAACCCTAAAGCGTTGGTTTTCTTTGTGATGTTCTTACCACAGTTTGTGTCGACGAATATTGAAGCGACTTCTGGTGAACAGATGCTCGTTCTGGGTTTATTGTTAAATGTTCTCGGCTTAACGTTCAACTTTTTGCTGGTGGCTTTAGTGGGTACGATTGGTAAGTCTCTCGTAGAGAATGCTAAGTTTCGTACCTATCAACAGAAAGTCATGGGCGGAGTCTTCATCGTGTTGGCTATCTGGATGTTGTCTTCTTTCTTTACTTCGTAGACGAATCAACCCAAACATCTTCTCGCGGTTAGCCGCTGAGACAAAAATGGACGCTTTGAGCGTCCATTTCTTATTCCTAGCAGTTACATATTGCACTTTATAGAACTGATGTTTTGAAAACGATGATTCACTAAGCGTTCAACTCTTGCTGGTGTTGTTCAATCAGTTTATTCATGTCTTCTTCACCGCGTAGGCGAGTGTCTTCGTATGTTTCTGTCCCTTCGAACTTTGTTACCGTCTCATAATAGACTTTCACTTTTGGTTCTGTGCCTGAAGGTCGGACGATAATGCGTGTGCCATCTTCTAGGTGATAGATGAGAACATCACTTGAAGGCAGGTTAATCGCTTCAGTATTGCCACCAATGACGAAGCGCAAAGAAGACTGCAGATCTTCAATCACAGCGATAGCAACACCGTTTATTGCTTTAGGTTGTGCCGCTCTGAGTTTAGAACCAATTGATGGTGAATCTGGGTCAAGAGCAATGCTTCGCTGCGCGTTGGTATGAACACCATGTTCAAATGAAATTTGAGCGAGAAGATCCCAAACGGTTCGGCCTTGAGATTTTAACTCCTCAACTAATTGAGCAAACACGACGATAGCCGATAGCCCATCTTTATCTCGTACCTGAGTGCCGATTGTGTAGCCAAGGGCTTCTTCATAGGCGAACAAGAACTCATTCTGTTCATCCTCCAACTGCATCCCAATATTCGCCAACCATTTAAAGCCCGTTAGCGTTTGGAAGTAAGTCGCACCGTGGGATTGAGCCACTTTTTCAAGCAGAGTTGAAGACACGATGCTGTTACCAACTAACTGGTTTTTGGTATGCGGCTTCGACAACAAGTAATGCGCGAATAGCACGCCGACTTGATCGCCCGTTAGCATTTTATAGGAAGCATCATCAGTTCTAGCTGTATCGTCAGTTCTGACCGCAACGGCGAATCGATCTGCATCTGGATCGTTGGCACAAGCTATGTCGGCATCGACACTTTTTGCGAGGTTAATAACGAGATCCATTGCCCCTTTTTCTTCGGGGTTCGGGAAGTTCACGGTTGGGAAGTTACCATCAGGCTCTCTTTGTTCAGCCACACTGAATACCTTGTGGAATCCAGCATCGTGAAGAAGATCTTCCGCCATTTTTGCCCCCACCCCATGCATTGCCGTGTAGGTGATGGTGGTATTCGCCGATTCAAGAGTGTTATTCACGTGCGGACTTTGATTAATAGCAGCACGGTACGTTTGATAATAACCTTCAGTTAACCACACCAGCTTACCTTGCGCTTCAGCATCACTTAGGCTCATTAATGGGATTGGCTTGGTTGAAGCGACATCGATTTCGCCGGCAATGCCTGCATCGTGAGGGGGAATGATTTGAGCGCCATTCTCCCAGTATACTTTGAAGCCATTGTATTCCGGCGGGTTGTGGCTCGCCGTAACAACAACAGCGCCAGCTGCGTTGAAATGCTCAATACCAAAAGCAACAATAGGGGTTGCTGCGACATCGGAGGTTAGGTACACCTTAATGCCCAATGCGGTGAGCACAGAAGCTGTATCAATGGCGAATTGTTTTGAATCTAAACGCCCGTCATAACCGACAACGACGCCACGAATCGAGGCATTGGCGACATGTTCAATCAAGTAATGGCCAAGGCCTGTTGCCGTTTCTTGTATCACCAAGCGGTTCATTCTATTTGGACCGCATCCGACTTTGCCTCGTAAGCCCGCCGTTCCGAATTCCAATCGTTGACTAAAGCGGTCTTCTAGTTCGTCGTGCATTCCCTCATCGATGAGGTGTTGAAGCTCTTCACGAGCTCTTGGGTCTGGGTCTCTCGCTAACCAGTTCATAGCATCTTGCATAATTACTAAACCTTTTCATATCGGGATGTCTTTCTGTTGATTTAATTTAAGTGATATTGATTATCATTTCCATGAAAGCAATCGTAAAACTCGATTTAAAATAAATTCCAACAGCAAGGGAAGGGCATATGGATAAAGCAACTTCAAATAATTGACTGTTTAGTAAGTAAACTTACCTTGAACAATTGGATATCACTAACTAGCCTTTTACATAAATATAACAAAATTTAACAAATTCGCCGTTTTTGAATCTTTCATGGAAACTTCCAACGCTTATGAGCCGTATTAGATCTTAGGTTGATATGAGGTCAGCAGCCCGTTTACAGGCTAGTTCCATGTGAGTTGTAGATTGAGATTCAGCCTTTCATGTGCAGCCGGGATAACAATGAATGTTGTTCAGCTCGCAACGACATTTAGGTCGCAAGTATCCAATTAGGAAGGATAAGGAGAGATCTTTTGAAAAGATTACTGGTTAGGCTAGGGTGGCTTTTGAAAAGTTTTGTTGTGGTTTTGGTATCGCCTTTGGTGCATGCCAGCACTGAATACAACATGACTCAAGGTGTCACTGAGATCAGCGGTAAGGTGTATGAACTTCATATGTTGATCTTCTACATCTGTTGCGCGATCGCTTTCGTTGTTTTTGGTGTGATGTTTTATTCGATTCTGAGACACCGTAAGTCGAAGGGCGCGGTTGCAGCTCATTTTCACGAAAGTACCAAAGTCGAAATTCTTTGGACCATCATTCCTATTATTATCCTCATCGCTATGGCGATACCCGCCACTAAAACCTTGATAGCGATGGAAGACACCTCCCAATCAGATCTGACCGTTAAAATCACAGGGTCACAATGGAAATGGCATTACAGCTATTTTGGTGAAGACGTTGAGTTTTTCAGCCTCCTAGCAACCAGTGACAAAGAGATTGAAGGCATCGAAGTGAAAGGCGCGCATTACCTGCTAGAGGTTGATAAGCCGCTTGTACTGCCTGTCAATCGTAAAGTCCGCTTTTTGATGACTTCCGATGATGTTATTCATTCATGGTGGGTTCCAGCATTTGCCGTTAAGAAAGATACCATTCCGGGCTTTATCAATGAAGCTTGGACAAAGATAGATGAGCCCGGTGTTTATCGAGGCCAGTGTGCTGAGTTATGTGGCCGTGCTCATGGTTTCATGCCGATAGTGGTACAGGCTATGGAAGAAAACGAGTTTGATGCATGGTTAGCGGAGCAGAAAGAATTGGTGATAGCCGCACAACAAGCTGCGCAAGATGCGCTAGATGCGTCACTTTCCTTAGAAGAATTGAATGCCATCGGTGAAGAAGTTTACAAAACCCGTTGCGCCGTTTGTCATCAAGTCAACGGAGAGGGTATTCCCGGCGCATTTCCTGCCATTAAAGGAAGCCCTATAGCACTTGGTGATGTGGGTGTTCATATCGATACCATTGTTTATGGTCGCGGAGGCACCGCAATGCAGGCATTTGATAATCAATTAACCGAGAAAGAGATTGCTGCGGTAGTGACTTATCAAAGAAATGCTTGGGGTAATGACACTGGCGATGTGGTTCAGGCTTCAGATGTGAACGCTTATAAGGCCAAGCAAGAAGGTGGGTCTGACAACGAACAAAGTGAAACGAACAGTGAACAAGGCTCAACGGATGAGGCACAAAACTATGCTAAGGAGCAGTTATGAGTTCGCCAATCAATAAGCCGGTGAAATCGGCTCCCGCAGAAGATCAAGCACTGAGTCATTCAGCTGAAGGTTCGTTGGACAGCCATGATTTACCTCATGATGATCACGACTCACATGCTGCACCTAAAGGCTGGGCTCGTTGGCTTTACTCAACTAATCACAAAGACATAGGTACACTTTACCTTTGGTTTAGCTTTGCCATGTTCTTAACAGGCGGCGCCATGGCGATGGTGATCCGTGCGGAGTTATTCCAACCGGGGTTACAGCTCGTTGAGCCAGACTTCTTTAATCAGATGACTACCGTTCACGGTTTAATAATGGTGTTTGGTGCCGTGATGCCTGCATTCACAGGTTTGGCTAACTGGATGATCCCAATGATGATTGGTGCTCCAGACATGGCGCTGCCGAGAATGAACAATCTCAGCTTCTGGATTCTGCCTTTTGCTTTTCTAATCTTGATCGGATCTTTGTTTACTGAGGGAGGCGGCCCAAGTTTTGGTTGGACCTTCTACGCGCCACTTTCGACAACTTATGGCCCAGACAGCACCGCGCTATTCGTATTCTCAGTTCATATTATGGGGATCAGCTCGATCATGGGGGCGATTAACGTGATCGTAACCATAGTGAACATGCGCGCGCCGGGTATGACTTGGTTCAAGCTGCCGATGTTCGTATGGACTTGGTTGATTACCGCTTTCTTATTGATAGCCGTCATGCCCGTGCTCGCGGGAGCCGTAACCATGGTACTGACGGATAAGTACTTTGGGACGAGCTTTTTTGATGCTGCGGGTGGCGGGGATCCGGTGATGTTCCAGCATATATTCTGGTTCTTTGGACACCCTGAAGTATACATCATGATTTTACCGTCTTTTGGTATTGTCTCTGCGATAATCCCGGCATTCAGTGGCAAGCGTTTATTTGGTTATCACTCGATGGTGTACGCAACATGCAGTATCGCACTGCTGTCATTCTTAGTGTGGGCGCACCACATGTTCACCACGGGTATGCCAGTATTTGCCGAGCTTTTCTTCATGTATTGCACCATGTTGATCGCCGTGCCTACGGGAGTGAAGGTGTTTAACTGGGTGGCGACGATGTGGCGGGGTGCTTTGACCTTTGAAACACCAATGCTGTTTGCTATTGCCTTTATCGTTCTATTCACGATTGGTGGGCTATCTGGATTGATGCTCGCTATCGTACCTGCCGATTTCCAATACCACGATACCTACTTTGTTGTGGCTCACTTCCACTATGTTCTGGTGACAGGTGCTGTGTTCTCAATTATGGCCGCCGCCTATTATTGGTTGCCGAAATGGACAGGGCATATGTACGACCACAAGCTCAGTCTGTGGCATTTCTGGACATCGGTAGTATCGGTCAATGTGTTGTTTTTCCCAATGCACTTTTTAGGGTTAGCCGGAATGCCGCGTCGTATACCGGATTATGCGATTCAGTTTGCTGATGTTAACCAAGTCGTGTCGATAGGTGGCTTTGCCTTTGGTTTGTCTCAGTTGATCTTCTTATGGTTAGTTATCAAGTGTGTTAGAGGCGGGGAGACTGCGCCAAGCAAGCCTTGGGACCGAGCTGAAGGTCTAGAGTGGACAGTTCCTAGCCCTGCCCCTCACCACACCTTTACTCATCCACCTAAAGTTGATTAGAGGGAAGAGTCATGAGTGATAAACAAAGCGACCTAAATCAAGAGAAGCAGCAGCCAAAGCACCCGTCTAAGAAGCGATCGACTAAGAAGTTGACAGGTTATTTAGTTTTGGGTGTGGTTGCGATGTTTGGCTTCGGTTTCGCTTTGGTTCCTCTGTATGACGTAATGTGTGAAGCCTTGGGGATCAACGGGAAAACCAACACGGTCTCTGCCGTTCAACCTCAGGGAATGCAGCCTGATTACTCTCGTACGGTCCGCGTTGAATTCATGTCGCACATTAAGCCAGATATGCCGTGGCAGTTTTCTCCTGAAGTTCGAGTGTTAGAGGTTCATCCTGGTGAGGTGGTTCAAACTAACTACATTGCCAAAAACCTTTCTGGAACCTCATTGGTTGGCCAAGCTGTGCCATCGGTTTCTCCAGGTATGGGGGCAACTTACTTCAATAAGATGGAATGTTTTTGTTTTAATCAGCAGCCATTGGACGGGCACAAGAGCGCAGAAATGGGGTTGATATTTTACATCGAGCCCGATATTCCAGAATCGATACATACGCTTACGCTCTCTTATACGCTGTTTAACATCACGAGTCAGGTGAGTGGAGAGGCAAGTAAGCCTGGAGTGAGCACATCAACATTGAGCACACTACAATCTGGCTCACCAAAAGCGAGCACACTCGCAAGTAACTAGGGATTTACAGAACCAGTATCAACATAAGGAGTTGAGCGATGAGTTCTAAAAAGGAAGTTTATTTCGTTCCACATCAAAGCCACTGGCCATTGGTGGGTGCCGTAGCGCTGTTTTTGGTCGCGGTTGGCGCTGGCTTGACGGTGCAAAATATGGGCACCGACGCTGCTGGCGGCGTCTTTGGAAAAGCAGTTCTGTTAGTCGGATTTTGTGTGTTGCTTTACATGCTCGCAGGTTGGTTTAGTAATGTGATCACGGAATCATTAAGTGGCGTTTATTCTGAGCAAATATCCCGCTCCTTTAGGCAAGGCATGAGTTGGTTCATCTTCTCTGAGATCATGTTCTTTGGTGCTTTCTTTGGTGCGCTTTTTTACGCTCGTATGATTTCTGTCCCTTGGATTGGTGGTGCGGGCAACAATGCAATGACCCATGAAGTGTTGTGGCCGATGTTTCAATCAATGTGGCCGTTAACGACGACACCTGATGGCGTGACGACAGAAGCGATGTCTTGGCAAGGTATCCCGCTTAAGAACACCATTATCCTGCTGCTTTCCTCTGTGACGCTGCACATGGCACATATCAGTCTTGAACAAAACAAGCGTATGGCTCTGATCGTGTGGCTAGAGATAACCATTGTTCTGGCTGGCTTCTTCCTGTTCTTCCAAGTTGAAGAGTACCTTCATGCTTATCAAGAGATGGGACTGACACTTCAATCCGGTATCTATGGCAATACCTTCTTCTTATTGACCGGATTCCATGGTTTGCATGTCTGTTTGGGAACGATTTTTTTGATTGTGTTACTGGCAAGAGTTGCGAAAGACCACTTCACTCCGAAAGACCACTTTGCGTTCCAAGCGGGCAGTTGGTATTGGCACTTTGTTGATGTGGTTTGGTTAGGGCTGTTTGTGTTTGTTTATGTGCTTTAACGGTTGAGCCTATAGGGGATTAATAGGGGCGAGGGTTGGGAGTTATCATTCCTGAACCTAACGCCAGTAATAACAGTAGCACGACAACGGCTGACCACATGACTCGACGACCCAAGAAGTG
The DNA here is from genome assembly GCF_003345295.1 of Vibrio splendidus. Classification (NCBI taxonomy): domain Bacteria; kingdom Pseudomonadati; phylum Pseudomonadota; class Gammaproteobacteria; order Vibrionales; family Vibrionaceae; genus Vibrio; species Vibrio splendidus. The sequence goes on along the minus strand of NZ_CP031056.1, from coordinate 1,629,059 downwards.
ACTCAGTCTTTTGCCATTGTGTTTACCTGAGGCGATTTGGATTAGCCCTTTCATCAGGTTGAAAGCGATAAAAAACAGCAAAGCGACCAATACAATTTTAAACAACAACACAAAGGTAGATGACGCCATAGTGATAACTCCAAACCGATTGATTGATGATGAACACAAGTTCCGCAGTAAAGGTTTTTGGATAGCGGTTGTTTTAACTGTGGTTTCAGTCGGCATTTTAATCAAGTTGGGTTTGTGGCAGTTAGACAGAGGTAACGAGAAACTACGTTATGAACAGCAGCTATCAGAAAGAGCGCAGCAATCGTCTAGATCATTGGATGCGGTTATCTCTGAATTGCAGAGCTCGCGTACACAAGCGCAAGATTTATCTGAACAGCAATCTTTAAATGGTTTGAAGGTTGATGTGGAATTGGAAACACCAAGTGGTTTGGTGATCTTGTTAGACAACCAGATTAACCAAGGAACGGTGGGGTATGTGATTTATATGTTGGGGGAAGTTCAAGGCCAAGGAAAGCAGTTCTTGCACAAACATCAACTACTGATAGACCTTGGGTTTGTTGTGGCAAGCCGTGACAGAAGAGAGCTACCGCAACTAGGAAATATCACATTACCAACCAATATGTCAGGGCGTTTGTACACACGTTCGGTGAACCCTCTAAGTCATGAGTTGGCTTTAGAAAACACAACGCCTAAAAGAATTCAAAACATCAACATCACAGCGTTATCAGAGTACACAGGGCAAGAAGTGCTGCCCTTTGTTTTCCAACCTCAAAGCTTAGATTCATGGCCTTATGAGTTGTTGTGGCGACCAACGGCGATGAAATCTGAAAAGCACTTCGGTTACTCATTTCAATGGTTTGTAATGGCAGCGGTACTTTTGTTTTTGATGTTGTTAATTGGCTATCGGTACCTAAAAGCGACACCTATCACGGAGAACAACGATGGATAAATCTCAAGCACAAGTGAACAGGGAAAGTACCGAGGCAAACATGGCTGAGCTTAGAAGCCGTCGTACTAAGGGACGTTTGGTATTAATCGGACTCGTTCTAATTTTCGCTTTGCCAGCGCTTATCGCCAAAACTGTGTTGGACCAGAATTGGTATACGTCAGGTGTCACTAACTCAGGCGAATTGGTAGAACCAAGAGTCACGTTAGCGGATTTTGGCGTAACGGTACCCATGGCTGGAGAGGGTTGGTTAGTGGGTTATATCGCACCGATGGAGTGCGAAAGCTTGTGTGAACAACAGCTTCATTATTTGAATCAAAGCTACTTAGCGTTAGGGAAAAACAAAGAGCGCGTGACCGCCGTTGTTTTTGTTTCAGAAGGTAACTCGTTGTCGGGGGCGCTCAACAAGCCTGATTTGTCGTTTTTAGCTGGTGGTGATCAACTCAGTACTGTGTTTGCGCCTGCTTCAATTGTCATTATCGATCCTCTTGGGCAACTGGTGATGGAATATAAGAGCGTTTCGGACTCTTCGGAGTTAGTCAGCCAATCGAAAGGCATGATTCATGATTTACGAAAACTACTCAAGCTGTCGAGAGTGGGGTAATGGCGAGTAATCATTAGGTGTTGATGGTTCGTATAGGGAGATAAGCGATGCAAAAAGGAGCTCCAAAGTTACTCATGTTTATTATGAGAGTGACTATCTTGCTAACTCTGACTGTTATTGTGCTCGGTGCTTACACGCGTTTGTCTGATGCTGGTCTTGGTTGTCCAGATTGGCCGGGATGTTATGGCAAGATCACCGTGCCTTCCGATGCATTAGCGGTGAATGAAGCGAATCTACAATTTCCAGAACGAGTGCTTGAAGCTGAAAAAGCCTGGATCGAGATGGTACATCGCTACTTTGCAGGATCGTTAGGAATTCTTATCTTCGTGGTCGTTATTTGGTGTATCCAGAAAAACATTTCACCGATGGGCCTTCCCCTAGTTATCTCCGCAACTGTGATCTTTCAGGCTTTGCTTGGTATGTGGACAGTCACTCTCAAACTCATGCCTGTGGTCGTGATGGCGCACTTGATGGGTGGCTTTACGTTGTTGTCCCTTCTTTGCTTGCTCTATTGCCGTTTATCCAATATTCAGAGCCGTTTTAGTGGACATGTTTATCCGTCAAAACTTAAAGCTTGGGCGCTGCTTGGGTTGATAGTGGTGGTTGGGCAGATCTTATTAGGTGGGTGGACGTCATCCAACTATGCCGCTCTTGTGTGTACGCAATTACCCATTTGTGAAGGTAACTGGACAAGTTATCTCGATTTCAAAAATGCTTTCGATTTTGCTCAACACGGACATGATAATTATGAGTTTGGTGTGTTGGAGTATCCAGCAAGACTTACCATACATGTCATGCATCGTTTTGGCGCTATTGTTGCCACATTAACTGTGTTGATGATTGTGTATCAACTTTGGAAGTTGGGTAAAGCACCTCAACAGAAGCTGAGTATCGTTGTTGCGATGGTGTTGTTTGCTCAAGTCAGTTTGGGGATTAGCAATGTCTTGTTCCACCTGCCGATATCCGTTGCGGTTTTGCATAACCTAATGGCGGCAATGTTGCTTGTGAGTATGGTTGTGACTAACTTTGTGGTGTGGCAGTACAAACCAAGCGAGTGTTTGGCTAAGAACAATGTATTACAAGGAGGTAATCATGGTCAGTAGAACGTCGACACAAAATAGAGTGATGGTTCAAGGTGGAGCATCAAGCAATGAAAGTGCGACCAATCATGGAATTTCTTCAGGAAACGAAGTGGTTTCAACAAGTGATTTGGTCTCGAAAAATAAAGTAACTTGGAAGGTCTATTTAACGCTGACTAAACCCAAAGTGGTGGCTTTGATGTTGCTGACGGCATTGGTTGGGATGTGTTTGGCCGTGCCGAATGGATTGCCTTTGCAACAAACTCTGTTCGGAATGATTGGGATAGGGTTAATGGCAGGTTCAGCGGCTGCGTTTAACCATTTGATCGATAAAAAGATCGATGGGCAAATGACTCGAACAAATCGACGTCCTTTACCATCCGGTGAGCTCAGCAGTGTGCGCGTATTCAGCTTTGCAGCAGGTATCGGCTTACTTGGGTTCGCTACGTTAGTGGTGTGGGTCAATCAACTGACTGCTTGGTTAACCTTTGCAAGCTTATTCGGTTACGCGGTGATTTATACCATGTATTTGAAACGAGCGACCCCGCAGAACATCGTGATAGCCGGAATTGCTGGCGCTATGCCACCCTTATTAGGCTGGACGGCCGTAACCAATGAACTGCATTCAAATGCTTGGCTGTTGGTGATGATCATCTTTATTTGGACGCCTCCGCACTTCTGGGCGTTGGCAATTCATCGTCGTGATGAGTATGCCAAAGTGAATATCCCCATGCTGCCTGTGACCCATGGTATTGCTTACACCAAAACATCGATTTTGCTCTATACCTTGCTGCTAAGCATCGTATGTATATTGCCAGTGTTGGTCGGCATGAGCAGCTGGATATATCTGAGCGCTTCATTGGTGCTCAACGGTGGGTTTGTTTACCACGCTTGGGTACTTAAGTATCGTGATGAGCCTAATATGGCGATGAAGACCTTTAAGTTCTCCATCTATCATCTCATGATCTTGTTTGTTGCTCTGTTGGCAGACCACTATCTACTTTAACAACTGGCGTTTCTACTTTTACTGAACAAGAAAACGGATGCTTTGGGCATCCGTTTTTGTTTGGTTGATGACTAAAACTCACTTAATACAAAGTAAGTATCTAGCGAGTACTTAGTCCACTTTGTTCCAAGCACTTTGCCAGTGTGAACCGACACCTGGTTCGTACTGAGTTGCTGTTGGAGCCCATTGAACACAGTAACCAGAGTATGGGAACTCTTTACACTGATAAACGCCGCCGTCGCTGCTCAGAACCTTTGTTCCTGCTGTGTAAGACTCAATGCTTTCTGGGAACACGAAGTCGTAGTCGCCTGCTGGTGGCGGTGTTTGCTCGTCCATTAGGTGGAAATCAAGCGTGTTCTGATCCACTAAGTTACCTTGGTCATCTTTCGTCACAACCACAAGCATGTGGTGGCCAGCTTCCGACTTAGATAGAGTGAGTTGAACATCTTCAACTTGTCCGTCTGCTAATTCAGATTTCTGAGAGGCAAGTGCTTCACGGTGATGGTTGTACACGGTCAGTTCTGCTTGAATATCGCCAGTTGCTGCTAATGTAAGACCAAGCTGTGTAGGTTGGTTTTCATCAATAACATACTCAGATTCTAGGCCTGTGACTTCTAACTCATGATCTGGCTCTGGAGTATCAATCTTGTAACCGATCTCTACGCTCTTAAAGCCTGAACCTGATTTTAGATAAACAGGGTTCGTGCCATACACTGGCGCGAAATCGTTTTGATCGTTCAGCTGACCTGCTTTGATTTGCGTTTGCTCTTGATTGATCTTCGAAGCAAGCGCGTAAGACCAGTTGTTTGCTTTACCTTGTTCGTTGTTCTCAATCACTAACTCTGTACTGTATGAAGCGTTCTCACCAGATTGGTCGAAGACACGAGTGTAAACTGCGTCGCCAATGTTGAGGTCTTGAGTTGGATTGATTTGACCGCCTTGATCCCAATCCGGGATAACAGGGCCATCGCCGTCAAATTTTACATCGATAACGTTGTAGAAAGCCGCTGCAGTATCACCCACATCCCATACAGCAAGAATCACTTGATAACCTTCACGCTCTGGTACATTACACAAGTGGCTGACTTGCATCGGTGGTTGTTCCATATTGCCTTCAACAACGCAGAATGGCGTTAAATCAAAAGAACTGCGTGCCAAAGGTTGGTTTGGGTTCCAATCTGGTTGAGTAATGTAATATTTCCAATCACGGGTTTTGTGGTTCGCTGTGAACGTCCACTCAAAGTACTGAGATCCAGATTTGATAGGGCGCTTAACCCAGCGGTCTGCGGTTTGCTCGTCTAGCGCTGCCGCTAAAGAAGATTGTGCACTAGCGATTTTTCCATCGGCAGGGCCGCTTTCAGGAAAGCCCTCAGGGCCTTCTACACTTTGTGGTTCATATTGAATACCACCACAGCCTGTGTTTTTTTGTTGTGTATCACTCGCTGGGAATTTACACAACGCGACACGGCTTTCTGCTACGCCATTATCGTATGCCGAGACATAACCGTGACCGAAGCTTGCTCCACTGACGCTAAGTAGCGATAGCGCGATGAGCGATTTTTTTGGGAGTTGTTTCATTATTTGTCCTTACTGTATTTGGCCGACAAAAAAGAGAACACTCCGGCATGCATTTACACTTAAATTCTATTAAGTGGCGGCCCCGCTATCATAGACAGAATATATGTCGACAGACCGGTGGCTTTGCGTCCTATTCTTTCAAATAGTTTGCCAGAAGTGAGTTTGAGCAAACGAAATGTAGCCAACAGCTTTTATAAATGCGACACAATAGATTTAAATGTGGAATGCTAATCTCGAACTTATAATTCTTAATACAAATTAACTTGCCATATGTGTTCCTAGGTAACATATAAACAATTGATATAAATAAAGAAAGTAATTGCTCTAATTGTTTCTGTGAATGATTAATGGTTATTATTCTTTGTTCCTTACACCGATTGAGCGCATATCAAAACCAAACCTTTGGTTTCCACTAACCGAACGCTGACATGCTGTGTATGAAAAGCCGGACAATTGATTGGTACGAATTATATAAAGGAGTCGGTATGGAATTTACAGAGCAAGACAGAGATGCGTTGTATCAAACGTGGATGTCACAAAAGTCGCGAATGCGAATTACGCAGATGGAGTTTTCGAAGAAGCTAGGCATGAACCAGCTTGATTTCTCAAGAGTGCTAAGAGGGGAGACAGCATTGACTATGTCTTTCATTAGTCACTTCTGTCGCTTACTTCACTTAGAACCTAGGAATGTGTTTCCTTCGCTTAAAGAAGGTAACAAGTCAGGGCCTAAAGTCGTTTATTTGAAAAGTAGAATGAGTGTTGATGGTGAAATTCAAAATGCTTACATCGAAGGAAATCAAGTAATCGTAGAGTATGCACACACCGTTCAGCATGATTAATTTTAAAGCTAGCTCTGAGTTTTAACTCCCCTTTTCTACAAACTTTTCATATAAGGTATGACATACTTAATTAAATTCCTTAATTTTAACTAAGTGCGTCATGAAACCTCTAAAAGTCTTTTTGCTTGTTGCAACCAGCATCTTCTTGTTTGATTGTGCAGGCGGCCCAATTAAAACCGCAACTAAATTCACCAGCTATGAAGATTTTCAACCATGATTGACTCGCTTGATGATGCCAAAGATGCGATCAACTATTGGGTTGAACGTTTAGGTGATACTCTACAGAATATCGATGACGCTTAGAAAGAGCCTGTAATGCTAGAGAAAGAGAACCTGATTAAACTTGCTAGAATGCAAATGCCATTTGGTAAATACGCTGGTCGTACGTTGATTGACTTGCCTGAAGAATATTTGCTGTGGTTCGACAAAAAAGGGTTCCCCTCTGGTGAGCTAGGCGACTTATTAAAACTGTGCCTTGCTCTGAAAATTGAAGGGCTTGATAGCGTTGTCAAACCATTGAAAAGAATGTAGTTGAATAGAGAGCTTGCGTTAATCACGTGAGCTTTTTTTGTTTTCAAGTGCTACACAATGCTACATGTATGCTGAAGCTTGAAGAATAGCTGCTCTTGTCTTCCTTGAAATTACGCAATCGATAGTGTGTAAACAATACTATACATGGTGTTTCTAATATAAAACACAAAAAAAATTGCGTTTATTTTCAATTAGTGATTGAAACTAGAGTTTTTACTAGTTAAGTTACAAGGAACAAGAAGATTAGTGCTGAAAGAAAGTTACGTGAGACAACGTACATTCAGCTCAAGGATAGAAAAAAGGAAGAAGTAAGCGATGTTTCAGACTGATGATGTAAGAATTAACAAAGTAAAAGAGTTATTACCACCTGTTGCTGTTTTAGAAAAGTTTCCAGCGACAGAAATTGCTTCTTCTACAACCTTTGAAAGCCGTAAAGCGATTCATAATATTTTAGAAGATAGCGACGACCGCTTGCTTGTTATCGTTGGCCCATGTTCTATTCATGACACAGAAGCTGCACTTGAATATGGCAAACGCTTGAAAGTGTTACGTGATGAACTAGGCGATAACCTTGAAATCGTAATGCGTGTTTACTTTGAAAAGCCACGTACAACTGTTGGTTGGAAAGGTCTAATCAATGACCCGTACATGAACGATACGTTCAAGCTAAACGATGGTCTTCGTCTAGGACGTAAGCTACTGCTTGACCTAACTGATATGGGAATGCCGACGGCAAGTGAATTCCTAGATATGATCACGCCTCAATACGTTGCTGACTTAATCAGCTGGGGCGCAATTGGCGCACGTACGACTGAATCTCAGGTTCACCGTGAACTTGCTTCGGGTATTTCTTGCCCTGTAGGCTTTAAGAATGGTACTGATGGCAACATTAAGATTGCAACCGACGCGATTCGTTCAGCGAGTGCTTCTCACCACTTTTTGTCGGTAACTAAGTACGGTCACTCCGCTATCATAGAAACTGCAGGTAACCCTGATTGCCATATCATCCTACGTGGTGGTAAAGAGCCAAACTACAGTGCAGAGCATGTAAGCAAGATTAAGGAAGAACTAAAAGCTTCAGGTCTTCCAGAGAAGGTGATGATTGATTTCAGCCATGCGAATAGCTCTAAGCAGTTTAAACGCCAAATTAACGTATCTGATGACGTAAGTGCACAGATTTCAGGTGGTGATAAAGCTATTTTTGGTGTGATGATTGAATCTCACCTTGTTGAAGGTCGCCAAGACTTGGTTGACGGCAAAGCAGCGACATACGGTCAGTCTATTACCGATGCTTGTATTGGTTGGGAAGATACTGAAACAGTACTTCGCCAACTGGCAGATGCTGTTGAAGCTCGTCGCAACAAGTAAACTAATTACAGTCAGCGACTAAGCGACTGAAAATTCAAAGCCCTTATTAGCAATCGCTAGTAAGGGCTTTTTTGTGGCTCTTAGTTGAAAATTAGTTAAAAACTGGAAGTGCTTTGTATTCTTAAATGAAAAAAGACAGTAGCTCGTCGACTTTAAGTGACAGTAAAGTTCTATCTTGCTTGGTTTCCACGTTGAGGCGTATCAACGGCTCTGTATTGGACTTTCGTAAGTTGAAGCGCCATGTGCCCATATTCATGCTGAGCCCGTCTGTGTGATCGATCTCAACGGCATCAACTTGATAGTGCGACAACACATAAGCCATGACTTGTTCTGGGTCTGAAACCCTACGATTGATCTCTCCTGAAGAAGGGAATCTATCCATACTCGAATTGGTCAATTGGTGAAGAGATTGTTGAGTTTTCGACATCAGTTCTATCACTAAGAGCCAAGGAATCATTCCTGAATCGCAATAACCAAAATCACGGAAATAATGGTGCGCACTCATTTCACCACCGTACACAGCGTTTAATTCTCGCATCTTCTCTTTGATGAGCGCATGCCCAGCTTTGACTGCAACAGCCTTCCCATCAAGCTTATTGGCGACTTCAATCGTGTTCCATGTCATACGCATATCGTGCAACACTGTGGCGTTAGGCTCTTTTAACAAAAATGCTTCAGCGAGCAACCCGACAATATAGTACCCCTCAATGTAATTGCCATTTTCGTCAAAGAAAAAACAACGGTCAAAATCACCATCCCACGCAATGCCAAGGTCGGCAGAATGCTCTAAGACTGCATCTCGAGTCGCTATTTGGTTTTCTTTAATCAATGGATTGGGAATACCATTAGGGAAGTTTTCGTCAGGAGTATGGTGAACCTTGATGAAGGTGATAGGGGCACTGAGCTCTTTAAATTTCTTCTCTAAAGCATCAATGACATGTCCTGCAACACCGTTTCCTGCGTTAACCACAATCTTCATTGGTGAAAGTTTAGAAGGTGTTATGTAGGAGAGTAGGTGGTCTACATAAGGGGCGAGAATACTGGTCGATATGCCTGAGTTATTTGATTGAACATGAACGATCGGCAAATCGGTGTTCAGCTCTTGATTCAGTACTTTAATACGTCGTTTGATTTTATCTAAACCACTGTTTTTACTGATGGGGCTAGCATCAGCACCGACCAATTTCATTCCGTTGTAATTGATTGGGTTATGGCTGGCTGTGATTTGTATTCCGCCAATCGCTTTTAGGTGACGAGTCGCAAAGTAGACTTCTTCAGTGCCAGTCATCCCAAGATCAATGACGCTTATCCCGGACTTGATTAAGCCTGCAGTAATGGCTTCTTGCAGTGACAAAGACATTTCACGGTTATCTCGACCAATAACGACTGGAGGCCATGCACTTGGAGTCTTGGCATTTCCTGACAGGATATATTCACCAAACGCCTTTCCAAGCAGATAGGCAAACGGCTCATTGATTTGGCTACCAATGATGCCGCGAATGTCGTTGTTCTTAAAGCAGCTAAGATCTAATGTTGGTTTCATTTGATTGAAGTCGCTTCTATTTCTATTTTTTGTTCTGAGACGAAGAAGCTTGTTCGCTTCGAACGTCTCGCCCATAGCTGTCTTGATATCGAATGATATCGTCTTCACTTAAATGGCTGCCGGTTTGAACTTCAATCATTTCAAGAGGTGTCTCGCCAGGGTTCTCTAAGCTGTGGATGTGACCTAAAGGGATGTAAGTCGACTGATCTTCTTCGACGAGATAGATTTTCTCATCGTTGGTCACCTTCGCAGTGCCAGCTACTACTACCCAATGTTCCGCTCTATGATAATGCATCTGTAGTGAAAGCTGATGACCCGCTTTTACGGTGATACGCTTAACTTTGTCTCGCTTTCCTAAATCAATCACATCGTATTTACCCCAAGGCCTCAATACCTCACGATGATGAATATGCTCCGTTCGACCTGCTTGACTTAGTTGACTAACAATCGATTTTACACCCTGAACCTTGTCTTTATCTGCGACTAATATGGCGTCTTTGGTCTCGACAATAATCAGGTTATCGACACCTACAGTAGCAACTAGCTTGTTTTCAGCATGGATGTAGTTGTGTTGAGAGTCGACGGTTAACACGTCACCTTCAATGACGTTGTTATGCTCATCTTTGTCGCTTACATCCCAGATAGCAGACCATGAGCCAATATCATTCCAACCGACATCCATCGGGATCACAGCTGCGTGCGAGGTTTTCTCCATCACGGCATAATCGATGGAATCGCTTGGGCTACTTTTGAATGCTTCAGCGTCGATACGGATAAAGTCGAGGTCGGTATTTTGCTTTGCAAGAGCGAGTTTACAAGCCGCTAATATATCGGGGTGGTGTTCGGCGAGTTCTTCAAGATAGCGTGATGCCTTAAACATGAACATGCCACTGTTCCATAGGTACTGTTCTGAGCGGATGTATGCTTCTGCGGTTGCTTTATCGGGCTTTTCTACAAAGCACTCAATGTCGTAAGCATAATGGGTTGGTTGGTCTGTAATGTTGGTTTCTAGTTGTAGGCTAGAGATAAGAGGTTGCCCTTGTTTGATGTAGCCATAGCCAGTCTCTGGAGCATTTGGGGTTATACCGAATGTCACCAGTTTGCCTTGTTTTGCGTAATCAACACCACGGTTAATCGATTGTTGAAATTCAGAGGTTTTAGCGATGTGATGGTCGGCAGCAAGCACTAATAAGATTGGGTCAGCCGCTTCTCCTTTAGTGTCATGAGACTTGGTCAAAGCTTGCAAGGCTGCAAGTGCGATGGCTGGCGCAGTATTTCTACCGACAGGTTCTAACAGAATGCCGCTGTGCAGGACGTTAGCTGAGCGAATTTGTTCAGCAGCGATAAAACGATGCTCTTCATTACAGATGATGAATGGCGCATCGCAGCTGCTATCCGTTAGGTGTGCGTCGATACCTTGCAGGCGTTGAAGTGTTTGCTGAAGCATTGATTGTTCGCCAGCAATGTTGAGGAATTGCTTAGGGTAGAGCTCGCGAGACAATGGCCAGAGGCGGCTTCCAGAGCCGCCAGCTAGAATGACAGGTAAAATCATAAAGTGGTAATTAGGCGTAAAGGGCTACTAACACCATGTTACCACGCTTATGGCTTATCTATGAGCTTCAGGGCTCGAATTCATTACACCCTGAGAATCGTTGATGTCTTGCGCTTCAATCTTGAGTGTTTGTGTTGGGAAGGCGATATCAGCATTGTGTTTATGAATAATCGCTAACACCTGCAATAAAACATCTTGTTTCACTTTGTGGTACCTGATCCAGTTGACCGTTTTTGTGAAGGTGTAGATAAAGAAGTTCAGTGTTGATGGCCCAAATTTGTCAAAGTTAACGATCAACGTCTGTTTGGCATCAATATCTGGGTGGGTCTCGAGCATGGTTCTTACATCATCAACAATGAGCGCCAATTTGTCTGCATCTTGATAACGAAGACCAAAGGTTTCATTGATTCTACGATTCAACATTCTCGATGGGTTCTCTACCACAATACTACTGAACACCGAATTTGGAACGTACAAAGGACGCTTATCAAAAGTGCGGATAATCGTCATGCGCCAGCCAATGCGTTCGACAGTACCTTCGATTTGACGATCGGGAGAGCGTATCCAATCACCGACTTTAAAAGGGCGGTCGAAGTAAATCATCATGCCACCGAAGAAGTTCGACAGTAGATCTTTAGCGGCTAAACCGACGATTAAACCACCGACACCACCAAAGGTAAGCAAACCCGATAGGCTCAGCCCAAACGCCTGCATGATGGTTAAGCCGCCCATCACCATAAAGAACAGTCGAGCCACTTTCGCGATAGCTTGTACTGTGGTTTCGTCTCTGTTTTTTTGCTCTAAGACATATTCTTCAGAGTTACTGATCATTCGCAGCGTAAACCAAACAAACGTAGATATGATCAGTATGTGTTTAAGTGTTCTTAGCCAGTTGATTTCATTACCAAACTGGTCTTGAAGGATCAAGCCAACAGACACGGTAGCAGGCCAGCACCAAAGCAACGTACTGACAGGTGTTTTTAAGGCCTCTAGCAGTAGGTCATCCCAATGAAATTGGGTTTTTTTGACCAAGATTTCCAGGCGATTATGGACAATTCGCCAAGCGACCCAAGCGAAAAAACTCGCAATAGTGATGAATAGGACGCTATTTGCCCAATCGCTATGGCTCTGGTTGATGTAGGTTTGTACTTGGGTTATGAATTCATTCATTGTGTGTACTGCCGCAGAAATTATGGGTTAGAAATTAGCAGAAATCACTTTTGTTCTCTACCTTTATAAATCAATCGATTAGCTGAAAATTGTATCTCTATATGGATATATAGTCGTTTTTTTGTATGAAGACAATTTTGTTATTTGTTTTCGATGCTACGTAGCTTTGTAAGTGGAGTAATAAATGAGTGACAAACAATATGCAGTTATCGGCTTAGGGCGTTTTGGGTTATCTGTATGCAAAGAGCTACAAAGTTCAGGGGCGCAGGTGCTCGCTGTCGATATTGATGAAGAGCGAGTGAAAGAAGCGGCCAATTTTGTTTCACAAGCGATTGTTGCGAACTGCACGAGCGAAGAGACAGTTAAAGAACTAAGGCTGGACGATTACGATATGGTAATGGTGTCGATTGGCTCTGATGTTAACTCCAGTATTCTAACGACGCTAGTGGTAAAAGAATCAGGCGCAAAAGCCGTTTGGGTGAAGGCGAACGATAAGTTTCACGGTAAGATCCTTTCTAAGATTGGTGCCGATCATATCATCATGCCCGAGCGAGACATGGGTATTCGTGTTGCGCGTAAAATGTTGGATAGACGCGTTCTTGAGTTTATCGACCTTGGCAGCGGCTTAGCGATGACGGAAATTGTTATTGGTTCTAATTTTTTGGGTAAGAAACTTGGTGACCTTAAGCTGTGCAAAGAAAATGGTGTTGAGGTACTTGGTTTCAAGCGAGGCCCGAACCTAACTAAAGCACCTGAACTGGATGTGAGTTTAGAAATTGGGGATGTGGTGATCATCGCTGGGCCGAAAGAGACCTTATCTAGAAAGCTACGCAATTGGTAACTGGCAATCGGAAATAAGGTAACAGTATGAATTCGTTAAAACGAAAAGGTACTTTCTACACGCTTAAGAGTGATAAAAAGCCACGTAAAGGCTCTGAACCTAAGATTATCCTTACGAGCTTCTTAGGCGTACTTATCCCTTCTGCAATATTGTTGACGCTACCCGTGTTCTCAGTGACAGGTCTAAGCTTTACGGATGCACTGTTTACCGCCACGTCGGCGATCAGTGTGACAGGCTTAGGTGTTGTTGATACCGGTCAGCATTTCACCTTGGCAGGTAAAATCTTACTGATGTTCTTGATGCAAGTCGGCGGGTTAGGGCAGATGACCCTTTCTGCGGTGCTGCTCTATATGTTTGGTGTTCGGCTAAGTTTGAAACAGCAAGCATTAGCGAAAGAAGCATTGGGGCAAGATCGTAAGATTAACCTCCGAAAATTAGTCAAGAAGATCATCATTTTTGCATTGGTGGCGGAATTTATAGGTTTCGTATTGCTCTGTTTTCGTTGGGTCCCTGAAATGGGATGGGCAACAGGGAGCTTTTACGCGTTATTTCACGCGATTTCTGCATTCAATAACGCAGGATTTGCGTTGTTCTCAGACAGTATGGCGAGCTTTGTTGACGATCCACTGGTGATCTTTACCTTAGCAGGCTTGTTCATTTTCGGCGGATTAGGTTTTACGGTCGTGGGCGACCTGTCGACTAACTGGCGGAAAGGCTTCCAACATCTGCATTTACACACCAAGATTATGCTAACGGCGACACCGACGTTATTGGCGGTGGGCACGGTGATGTTTTGGTTATTGGAGAGAAATAACTCAGCGACGATGGAGGGCTTGTCGACACAAGGGCAATGGTTGGCGGCTTTTTTCCAGTCAGCGAGTGCTCGTACTGCTGGTTTTAATAGTGTGGATTTGTCTCAGTACACTCAGCCTGCATTGTTGGTGATGATAGTACTAATGTTGATTGGTGCTGGTTCAACTTCCACTGGTGGTGGTATTAAGGTTTCGACCTTTGCGGTCGCTTTTGTAGCAACGTGGACCTTCTTACGTCAGAAAAAGCATGTAGTGATGTTTAAACGTACTGTGACCTGGCAAGCGGTAACAAAGTCATTGGCCATTATTGTGGTAAGTGGAGCGTTGTTAACCACCGCGATGTTTTTGTTAATGCTTACTGAAAAGGCAGCGTTTGACCGAGTCATGTTTGAGGTGATTTCAGCCTTTGCAACGGTTGGCTTAACAGCTGGCTTAACCGCAAACCTGACTGAACCCGGTAAATACATCATGATTGTCGTTATGGTAATCGGGCGTATTGGTCCTTTGACTTTGGCGTACATGCTGGCTCGTCCAGAACCTTCCTTGTTGAAATACCCTGAAGATACAGTGTTGACGGGCTAATAATGTTAACGGGTCAAAAAAGTTAACAGGCTAAGGTTAACCCTTCTTGTTAGTGCGTTAGAAAAACAAAGCCAGCGAATATGCTGACTTTGTTTTTTAGAGGTTCAGAGGTTTATGGTAAGTTTCTGAATTCTTAGCCCTCGAACATCTCTACATATTCTTCGTAGCCTTCGTCTGCCAATTTATCCGCTGGAATAAAGCGCATTGCTGCGGAGTTCATGCAGTAGCGTAAACCTGTCGGTTTTGGACCATCTTTAAAGACATGTCCTAGGTGAGAATCGCCAAACTTACTGCGAACCTCTGTTCTTGGGTAAAGCAGCTTGTAGTCAGTAGTCGTCACAACATAAGCCTCGCTGATTGGCTGTGTAAAGCTCGGCCAACCTGTACCTGATTTGTATTTGTCTTTTGAAGAGAATAAAGGCTCACCCGTTACGATATCAACGTAAATACCTTCTTGCTTGTTATCCCAGTATTTGTTGTCAAACGGGCGCTCTGTCGCGTCGTCTTGTGTGACATCGTATTGCAGTGAAGTTAGAGAAGCTTTGATCTCTGCATCAGACGGCTTGCTGTATGTCTTAGTATTGGCTGTCGCATTCTTACCATCGATGATCTGACGGATCGTTTGCGGGTTTTCATTTCTATCATCGCCGAAGACTTTATCTAGGTACTGATCACGACCAGAAGCGTAGCGGTAGTAGTTATAACGAACTTTGCTCTTCTTGTAATAATCTTGGTGGTAATCTTCTGCTGGCCAGAATTTCTCAAACTCAATCAGTTCTGTTTTTAGTGGTTCACCAAAGATCTGAGCCTTGTCGATTTCCATCATGAAGTTCTGAGCGACGTCTTTTTGTGCTTGGTTATGATAGAAAACAGCAGGTCGATATTGTGGACCTCGATCAACGAATGAACCTTTGTCATCAGTTGGGTCGATGTGTCTGAAGAATTGGTCAAGCACCTGTTCGTAGCTAACCACATCAGGGTTATAAGTCACGTTGATCACTTCGATGTGACCAGACTTACCTGATGAAACTTGTTTATAGGTTGGGTTTTCTAGTTCACCACCAGAATACCCAGAGATAACGTCTGTCACGCCTGTCAGTTTTTCTAGATCGGATTCTGTACACCAAAAACAACCACCAGCCAGTGTCGCGATTTCAGTTTTACCTGAATTAGCCGTTTTATCCATTGTATTGGCAGTGCCAGTCTGGCTTACAAACAGCGAAATCAGTGGTAGTGCAACCACGAGTGATACCAATATTTTAGATAATTTATTCATAGATACCTCATCTTGACGTTTTTCTCATTCGATTTTGAATGTACGAATAGAGACAGGTTTTAGATGGAAAAAATTACACTATTCATGAAAAAATATCTCAAATAGAAAATCTTGCTCATAAAAGCTGCCAGTAGTAGGGTGTAGGCATTGATATAAAATAATACCAATCACAGTAAGTAAGTGATCATAAATAGCGCAGGAAAAAAACTCGAGAACAAGGCGGAATTTTCCGATAAGTAGTTATTCTACAATCAAAAATTCTAACGAAGTTATCGAGATTTTTAACAAGCTAGGATGACCAGTTATTTACTACGATTGGTATACCAAATAATGATGACGTTTTCGTACATCTAAGGAACAACATGCAAGCAGAAGTTAAATGGGTCGAAGGCTTTAAATTCCTAGGTCACTCTCAATCAGGCCATTCTATTGTTATGGATGGAAGCGGCGGTGCTACAGCGCCAAGCCCTATGGAGATGGTGTTAATGGCTGCAGGTGGTTGTAGTTCTGTTGATGTAGTGGACGGTTTGAAATCTGCGGGTCAAAGCATCACTGGTTGTAATGCAAAACTAGAAACAACGCGTCGTGAAACAGCGCCGAAAATCTTTACTGTGATTAATATTCACTTTGAAGTGTCTGGTGACAACCTTGATCCTGAGCAGGTTGCTAAGGTGTGTGCGGATTCATTAGAAAAGTACTGTTCTGTATGTCTAATGTTGGGTGCTGGCGTAGAGATGACTCATAGTTGGGAAATCGTCTAGTCTTCTGATTGTATAGCTTGGTGGTAGGCTGATTTTTACGGCTTACGGCTTACGGCTTATCGCTTACGGTTTATAGGCATAGCCAGATAAAGAAAAGGGCGGAACACTTTACAGTGTTCCGCCCTTAATTATTCTAGTTAGAGTAGAGTGCTATTATTCAGCCGTTTCTACAATAACTTCTTCCATTTGCGCTTCTTCTTGGTATTCGAAGCTTGGGATTGTTGCGTCGACACGACGGTTTTGCGCGCGACCTTCAGCTGTAGCGTTTGATGCAATTGGATTCTCTTCGCCTTCACCTGAAGCTGTAATACGGTCTGCTTCAATGCCTTGCTCTTCAATGTACGCGGCTACAGCAGCAGCACGCTTCTTAGAGATCATCATGTTGTACTCAGCCGCACCTGTTGAATCCGTGTGACCAACAACATTAACGGATGATTGAGGATGAGCTTGCAGCACTTCAACTAATGGCATTAGCGCAGTTTTACCGTCTGAAGATAATTTAGTGCTATTTGTCTCAAACATACCTTGAGAGAAGCTTTCAGTCTGAGCTTTAGTAACAACAACTGCTTCTTCTTCAACAACAACGGTTTCTGGCTCGGCAATAGGCTCCGCAGGAGCTTGTGTTACTGCTGCTGCAGAAGCTACTGTTGCGGCTGATGCCGTTGTGTTACCTGTACCGAAATTGTAGCTTAGGCCGACAGTAACAAGGTTAGAGTTAAGATCTTGAATAATCTTATCGTCAAAATCATCAAAGTATTGGTATTCAACTCTAAGCGCCCAGTCGTCTGATAGTTGTTTCTCTGCGCCGATACCTAAGGCTAATACAACGTCGTCTTCGTCATCGTGCATGATGTAAGCAGGACCAGCTTTGAAGAAGATATCAAACTCTTGTTTAATCGCTAGTCGATACATTGGGCTCAAAGAAATGGCTACGATAGAATCGCTGTATCTTTGAGTCGCTCCGTTGTTGTTAAAGCTCGTGTCATAATCACCTAAGTAATCCGCATTTAATTCAAGAGCAATGTTATCGGTAAAATTGTAACCACCGTAAACACCACCCGCAACTGAATCATCTTCACAGTCAACGTTGTCGACACAAGCGCTATCTAGCCACCCCATTCCGACTTTCGCACCCACATAAGTGGTTGCGGCAATTGAGGGAGCAGCAGCGAAGCCGGAAGCTGCGATCACAGCACACATGATTTTTGAAAGTTTTTTCATAATCTTATCCTTGGATTAATTTTTATTGTTATCTGAACTGGCCTTTAAAGCGAAAACTTACCGGGTGGGACACTGCAAAAGTAAGTAAATCAAGGCGTTGATTCAGGCAGAACCTTTTCAAGAACTGTTAATACATTGTTAGTCTGATTGCTTATGAGAGTCAATGTGATTGTTGGGATTTATATTTTTCAAGGTGCTATTTATAACTTTTTTGTCGAACAATTGCTGTCTCAAATGTTGGAAACGACGAAACCTCGTATCATTTTTACGTGATACGAGGTTTCATTTTTTATGTGCTCGGATTATTTGCTTATATAGCCTGAATTGCAGGCGTTAGAGGAGGTATAGCCGTTATGGGCGTTCACCGGCTAACAAACGTTTTTCAATATCTGCAATCACTCTAGGTAAGTCGGCGATGGTATCGATCAGGTAGTGCGGGTTTGATTTGTTTAGCTTAACGCTTGCTTTTTCACGTGCAGCTGCAAGTGTTGTCTCGTCTGCATCTAAATATTCTTGGTATGTTAAGCCTGCTTCGTTCCCCGATAATACAAGTCCAACTGTCCACATGCCTGCGTTGTGACCTTCATCGATACCAGGTGCTGCGTCATCCACTTTCACACACGCAGCGACGTTCGTCACACCTAGGTCAATGACGTTTTTAAGCGCCATGAATGGAGCTGGGCGACCGCCTTTCGGTAAATCATCAGTCGCTACTACGTTGTCAGGAAGATAACCGTAATCTGCTGCAGCTGGAATCAGTACGTCCATCACTTCTCGTGGGTAACCAGAGCAAGAACCTATTTTTACATTCTTCTCTTTTAGGTCATTTACCACTTCAATTGCGTTTAAAATAGGCGCTGCGTGGTCGGCTACTTTCGCTTTTTGAAGAGGCATGAATGCCGCGTAGATCGCATCAACGTCTTCGCTGGTCATCGAGCGTCCGAATTGAGCATTCCAACGAGCGTCAACCGCTGGGATTTGACCGACCGCTTGGATGTGATCCCATTTGCCGATACCCATGGGTTCGCGTGCTTCTGCTAGGTCGATGTTAAAGTCGAAACCTTGTCTGAATGCTTCAACGAAGATGCTTGTTGGAGCAAACGAGCCGAAATCAACGATAGTGCCAGCCCAGTCAAAGATAACCGCTTGGATAGGTGATGTTGTGTTCATAATAGTGTCCTATTGTGTGTCACTTCCCGCCTGTTTAAAACTTAAAGGTTCAGTCGGGAGGTTACTGATTGTTTTAGGTTATTGGTTGCTTGAAATTATTTCTTCAAGACGTACTTTAAAAGGTGATTTAAAGGTATTCGAAGTCTTTGCAGACTTTTGCTATCGCTTTTTCGAAGACAGACAGAGCGACTTCTAGTTCGCTACGGCTGATGATCAATGGTGGACTTAACTGAATCACGTTACCTTGTGACACCTTAAAGCTCAGGCCATCGTTCAGACATTGATAAAGTACCGCTTCTGCTTCATCGAAAGCCCGGGTTTTGGTGATATGGTCAGTGACCAACTCAACCCCCCAAAGCAGACCGATGCCGCGAACGTCACCAATGACTGGGTACTTCTCTTTCATTTGAAGCAGCTGCTCACACACGAATGCGCTGTCTGCTTGCACTTTTTCAAGTAGGTTTTCTTGCTCAATCACTTCCATGGTGGCGAGTGCTGCCGCGCAACCAATTGGGCTTTTTTCGTGGGTGTAGTGACCAAGAGATACTTGCGCTGCCGTGTTGTATTTGTCTTTAGTGATCATGGCTGCGATTGGTACTAAGCCGCCGCCAAAACCTTTACCGATACAAAGAATGTCAGGTTCGATATCAAAGGCTTGGTGAGTGAACCATTCGCCACTGCGACCCATTCCGTTTGGAATGTCGTCGATGATCAACATGACGTTATGCTTATCGCAGATCTCACGGATGCGCTTCCAGTAAGCTTTGCTTGGTACTTGAACGTCTGTGTTACGCACTGCTTCCGCAATGAAGGCACCAATGCCACCTTCTTTTTCAATGACGTACTCAAGGTAATCGGCATAGTGCACATCACATGCAGTCTCATTGTTATCGCCTGCGCTACTCCCACTTAACGGAAAACTATCGCGAGGCGAAAAAGAGTCTCTAAGCGGAAAAGCACCACGATAGGAAACTGCTGGTGGAATGCGTTCTACGCCAGCCATTAACGGCCCCATGCCTTCACGAAAACAAGCTTCACCGCCGACAGAGATCGCATCAAGTGACGCACCGTGGAATGAATCCCACAATGAAACGACTTTGAAGTTGTTGGTGACATGTCGCGCTAATTTGAGTGCCATGCCAATAACCGATGTACCACCGGGAGCAAACAACACGCGATTCAAATCACCACCGCAGATCTGCGTGAGTTTCTCAGCGCACTGAACGGCCGTCTCATTGGTAAAGCGACGCGGTGAAAACGGCAATGATGCCATTTGTTGAGTCACTTTATTAATGATGTGTGGGTGGCCATAACCTAGCTGGTGAACATTATTCCCGTGAAAGTCCATATACTTCTTGCCAGTCGCATCTTGAATGTAGATGCCTTCTGCAGCTTCAAGTGTGTCTAGGCAAGGCGTTGACATCGCTTGATGAAGAAATACGTCAGAGTCACGTTTCAACATCACTTGTGTCGCATCATCGTTTAGCGATTCGTTCCATTTCTCACGCGCTGGCGTGGTGTTCACATCGCCTTCGCTTCGAAAGTGCGTCGCCTTCAGAACTTGCTCTGGATTGGTCGTCGTCATTATTTGATGTCCCAGTACATAGCGTTTTTCACTGCGCCAATGAGGGCTTCAATGTCTGACGGGTAAACTTCACCGATGTTACCGATGCGGAAGCAGTCTGCGTTTGAAACCTTACCCGGGTAAATCACAAACCCTTGCTCTTTCAAACGGTCATAGAATTCCTTGAACTGGTAATCGCTATGAATTGGAGAGTAGAAAGAGGTGATGATAGGTGAGTGAAGGTCATCGTTAAGCAGTGGTTCTAAACCAAGAGAGCGCATGCCAGCAACCAATGTGGTTTGGTTGGTTCGGTAGCGATTGTGACGAGCTTCAATGCCGCCTTCTTGTTCCAATTCAAGCAGGGCTTGGTAGAACGCACGCACCGTGTGAGTCGGGGAGGTGAAGCGCCATTTACCATGGTTGCTTTCCATACAGTGCCATTGGTCAAACAAATCAAGGCTTAATGAGCGAGCTTGGCCTTTGCACTTCTCGAGATCTGATTGCTTAGCAATAACAAAGCCGAATCCAGGTACACCTTGAATGCACTTGTTTGCTGAGCTGATCATGTAGTCGATGCCTAAGTCAGCAATATCCATAGGGATACCGCCAAAGCTCGACATAGCATCAAGAATGACGGTTTTGTTGTGCTGTTTTGCCAATTTGGCAATCTCTTCAATTGGATTCAGCATACCTGTAGTGGTCTCACAGTGCACAATCGCAACGTGAGTAATGTCTGAATCCATGGCCAATGCAGTCTCCATTTCGTTCAAGTCAGGTTGTGATGTTTCACCTGGGGAAACGACATGGCATGGAATGTTTAAATATTCTGCGATTTGAGCAATCCGAGCACCATACGCACCGTTGTCAACAACAAGAAGCTTGCCGCTTTTAGAGATAACGCTACCGATTGTTGCTTCAACTGAAGCGGTGCCGCTGCCTTGCATTAATACACTTGTATAACCCGTTTGCTTAGTCGCTAAAGTCACTAGCTTGCTACGAATCACTTCAACAACGTCTTTGTTGTATTCATCATCCCAAGTACACCAGTCTTTTAGCATCGCTTGGCGAACGGTTTCAGAAGTAGATAGAGGGCCCGGTGTCAGTAGTAAGTATTCGTTTCTCATGTTCAGTTCTCGTGATGTTCATTTTGGACTATACCAATATTTGCGTTTACTTTAACAACCAATTTAAACGGTCGTAAATAGCCCAAACGTCATTTTCATAAAAGCTTCATATTTAAAACTGACCACTTGTCTGAGATATTCTCCGATCTTTAAACTGCCATTTTTTGTTCATTTAACCGTCACAAAAGTCGATTAGCTTAATATTCGAAATCTGGTACATACCAATGTAGAGGCGTGTGCTTACAACCTAAATGAATTTATAGATATAGAAGTCTCTAGATGGAGCTTCTAACTTCTAACCTTGGCATCGGGCCTGACTGGAGAAAATGATGAAAAACCGTTTTATGAAAGGATCACTTGCAGCATTAGTTACTCTATTAGCTGGTAATGCTTATGCAGCACAGGAAGTGACGGTTTACACCGCTTTTGAAACTGACATTTTAGCGAAATACAAAAACGCATTTGAAAGTGAAAACCCAGACATCAACATCAAATGGGTTCGTGATTCAACTGGGATCATGACGGCAAAATTATTGGCCGAGAAAAACAACCCTCGTGCAGAAGTAGTATGGGGTCTTGCGGGCTCTTCTATGGCTTTGCTTAAAGAAGAGGGCATTCTCAAGCCTTACACACCTCAAGGTGTAGAAGCATTACGCGCTAATCTTAACGACCCACAGTCTACTCAAGCTTGGTATGGCAATGACGCATTCTTTAATGCCGTTTGCTTTAACGAAATAGTTGCTAAGCAACTTAACTTACCGGCACCTAAATCTTGGGATGACCTAACGAAACCTATCTACAAGGGCCACATTGCTATGCCAAACCCAGCATCTTCTGGTACGGGCTACATGCAGGTTTCGGCTTGGTTACAAAACATGGGTGAAGACCAAGGTTGGAGCTACATGCAGAAGCTAGATCAAAACATTGCTCATTACACGCACTCAGGTTCGAAGCCATGTGTTCAAGCGGGTATGGGGGAAGTGGCTATCGGAATTTCTATGGCGAGCCGAGGTGCGAAGCTAAAAACTCAAGGTGCGCCACTTTCTGTCATTACGCCTGAAGGTATCGGTTGGGAATCTGAAGCGGTAGGTCTTGTTAAGCCTTCGGATGCAGCACAACGTGTTATCGATTGGTCAATATCTAAAGCAGCGAATGAACTTTACATCGAAATGTACCCAGTTGTTGGCCACCAAGATGTGACAGGTAAAGCAGAAAACTTCCCGAACGTAGAGAAGAACATGGCAAAAATGGACTTCGCTCGTATGGGCAGCGAACGTGCAGATGTATTGAAAACATGGTCTGAGAAGTTTGACGCTAAATCAGAGCCAAAATCTTAATCTACTGAGCTTATTAGACACGTAGTCCAATAGATATGCAGCTCATTAGAAGTTAGGAATCAGTAAAGGAAGGCTTCGGTCTTCCTTTTTTAGTTTTACGCCTTTAGGTTTTTAGTAAGGTACAACAAATGAAAAAGCACTACTCATATTGGTTCAAGCAAGCATTGGAGCAGGAATTTGGCAGCATCAAGGCAGGGCTAGAGTCCTCTAAACCGCTTCAAAAAGACGTTAACTGTGATATCGCCATTGTTGGCGGTGGCTATACGGGTTTATGGACGGCGATTTTAATCAAACAACAGCAACCCGAAAAGCATGTTGTCGTGATTGAAAAATGCCTATGTGGTAGCGGTGCTTCTGGTGCGAACGGCGGTTGCATGCTGACGTGGTCAACCAAATATCCGACGCTGAAAAAGCTCTACGGAAAAGAACAAGCGAAATGGTTGGTTAAGGAATCGGAAAAGGTCATTTACGAGATCGAAGCGTTCTGTAACGAGCATAAAATCGATGCGCACCTTTATAGAAGTGGCACTTACTATACGGCAACCAATGAATCTCAAAAGGGCGGAATGAAGCCTATCGTTAATGAGTTGGTCAAGCAGGGGATCAATAGCTGGAAGAAGTGTGATCAGTCCTTAGCTGATAAAGCGGGATCTGATCGCCACATTGAGGGTTACTACTCAGAAGCTGCGGGCAGTGTGCAGCCAGCGTTATTGGCTAGAGGTTTGCGCAGAGTTGCTCTCGAACTGGGTGTCGAAATTTACGAAAATACAGAGATGGTTTCTCTTGATTACGGCTCACCAGTTCGCGTCCAAACCAAAGGCGGTTCCGTATTTGCGGATAAAGTGATCTTAGCGCTCAATGCATGGATGCTCGATCACTTTAAAGAGTTCAAACGCAGCATAGTGGTTGTTTCTTCAGATATGGTGGTGACTAAGCCTATTCCTGAAAAGCTCAAGCAGTTTGGTCCAGAGAAAGGGTCAGCGGTGGTAGATTCGCGTATCTTTGTCCACTATTACCGAGATACCCAGGACGGACGACTCATGTTGGGCAAAGGCGGTAATAAGTTCTCGTTTGCCAATCAAGTTGAAAGCATGTTTAACCAAACGACCAACTACCTGCCGATTCTTAATCAATCCTTTCAAAAACTTTTCCCTAAACTAGAGCAGAGTGAATTCGATTACAACTGGTCAGGCGGCTCAGATCGTTCGGTCACCGGTTTGCCATTTTTCGGTAATCTAAAAGGCCAAAGTAATATCTATTATGGGCTTGGTTACTCTGGTAATGGCGTTGCTCAAACCCGAATGGGTGGGAAGATTTTGTCAGCAATGGCACTCGATATCGACAACGCTTGGACACGAAGCGGTTTAACTAAAGGCCCGTTAGGACACTTCCCGCCAGAGCCATTCCGTTGGGTAGGTGCCATGATGGTTCGTGATGCGGTACGAAGAAAAGAGAACGCGGAAGATTCCGGTAACACGCCATTGTGGCTTGATAGGCAATTGGCAAAGTTGGCGGGTGCAGCAGGTAAAGCCGACAAGGTTGAATCGTAAACTAATCTAGCGTTTACATTTAGGCCCTCAGTGATTTATGGGCAAGTCACTGAGGGTTTTCAACGTTGAACTAACTTTTAATGCTGAACAAGTAGCAATCTTTAATGCTTATTATATCTGCAATATAACTGTCATTTAGCTTCTATAAATTTGTCACTCAACTGCAATATTCTCAGTTTAAATTTGGTATATACCATATGGAGAGTGCTGTAGTATGAGCAACCAAACTTATTTGAATATTGAAAACGTTGTAAAGCAATTTGGCCAATTTACAGCGTTAAAAGACATTTCCTTATCAATAGATAAAGGCGAGTTCGTCTGCTTCCTTGGTCCATCTGGCTGTGGAAAAACCACCTTATTACGTGCGATTGCAGGTCTAGATTTACCGACCTCTGGTTCTATTGAGCAGAACGGTAATGATACGACCTTCTTGCCACCAGAAAAGCGTGACTTTGGTATCGTGTTTCAATCTTATGCTTTGTTTCCCAATCTCACAGTGGAAGAAAACATTGCGATTGGTCTGAAGAATCAAGGGATGTCGACCAAAGAAGCTCTGGAAACAGTAGAGTCTTGGTTAGAAACGATTGGTTTACCGACGTCTGGCCAAAAATATCCGAATCAACTGTCTGGTGGACAACAGCAGCGTGTTGCTCTGGCTCGCGCATTGGCGTTGTCTCCAGGTTTGTTATTACTTGATGAGCCGCTTTCTGCGTTGGATGCGAAGGTAAGAACACACCTGCGTGACGAGATCTGCCAGCTGCAACGCAAACTGGGTATTACGACCATCATGGTGACGCACGACCAAGATGAAGCCTTGACGATGGCAGACCGAATAGTGGTGATGAACCACGGTGTCATTGAGCAAGTCGGTGCCCCACAAGAGATCTACCAAAAACCAGTCAGTCGTTTTGTGGCTGAGTTTGTTGGCAGCATGAACTTCATTCAAGCTTCTGTCGCAGCGCAAGGCAAGATACGTATTGCTGAGTCGATGCTACCGTTGCCGGGTTTAGATAACCTCACTCCAAAACTTGGTGATGTTTTCGATATTGCCGTTCGTCCAGAGCAAATCCAGTTTGTTGATCGTTTTAGTGAGTCATTACCCGTGAGAATCGTATCGAGCGAGTTCCTAGGGGCTTTCTATCGAGTTGAGTGCGAATTACAACATGATTCAACGGCGAAAGAGATCATCGTTGATGTGTCAGTCAAAGAGTTCAATCGATTGAAGCTCCGCCGCAGTGATATTCGTTACGTAGCATTTGATCAAGAAGGCCTTAGAGCTTACTCATCGAAAAGCCTGCAAGTGATGAAAGATGAGGCGGCGTAAATAATCATGGAATCGACTCAAATGATGCAATCTAAGCTGCTAATTCAACGACGAGTACAGCCTTTTCTGGCTCGGTTAAGCAAAGACAATGTAATCCTATTTGGTCTGCTGGCCTTTTTGTCTGTGGTCATGACGTTGTTTATCCTGATGCCACTATGGGCGATGTTGAAAAAGAGTGTTCAGAATGCAGACGGAGAATTTGTAGGACTACAGAATTTCGCAACGTATTTTGCTTCTCAAAGCCTTTGGCAATCTGTAGGGAACACTTTTACTTTGGGTCTGCTAGTAACGGTTGTTGTGGGTGTATTAGCGTTTGGTTATGCCTATGCGTTGACTCGTTCATGTATGCCTTTCAAGGGACTTTTTCAGGTGTTGGGTTCAGCGCCGATTCTTGCTCCTTCATTGCTTCCCGCGATCAGTTTGATCTTCTTATTTGGTAATCAAGGTATCGCTAAAGAAGTCTTGGGTGGCAACTCGGTGTACGGATTGATTGGTATCTCACTGGGCCTGATATTCTGGACGTTTCCACACGCCTTAATGATTTTAACTACTTCATTGAGAACCTCTGACGCTCGTCTTTATGAAGCGGCACGAGCCTTAAACACTTCACCTTTGAAAACCTTCTTTATGGTGACGTTACCAGCAGCAAAGTATGGTTTGATCAGCACTTTGATCGTTGTGTTTACATTGGTAGTTTGTGACTTTGGCGTACCGAAGGTGATTGGTGGTAGTTACAACGTGTTATCTACCGATATCTTTAAGCAGGTGGTCGGGCAACAGAATTTCTCGATGGGTGCAGTGACCAGTATCATCTTGCTGTTGCCTGCATTATTGGCGTTTACCGTTGATCGCTGGGTTCAAAAGAAGCAGAAGAGCCTATTTGATACTCGCTCTGTCGCGTACCAACCAGAACCAAGCACTCTACGTGATGGGTTGTGCTTTCTTTATTGCGCCATCATATCGGCGGCTGTGATTATTGTGTTGGGTATGGCGATATACGGGTCAATGGTCACGTTCTGGCCTTGGAACAAGGCGTTAACACTAAATAACTATAATTTTTCTGAGATGAGTACTTACGGTTGGACGCCATTCTTCAACTCTTTAACGCTAGGCGCATGGACAGCAATTGTCGGCACGGTATTGATTTTCTTGGGTGCTTATTGCATTGAGAAAGGCAGAGCATTCGGCCCTATTCGTCAAGCAATGCAAATGCTCAGTGTGGTACCGATGGCGGTTCCAGGCATGGTACTTGGTTTAGGGTATATTTTTTATTTCAACGATTTAAGTAACCCTTTAAATTTCCTATACGGAACAATGGCGTTCTTGGTTATTAACACCGTAGTTCACTACTACACAGTCGGTCACATGACGGCGTTGACTGCATTAAAACAACTACCTGATGAAATTGAAGCGACCGCAGCCTCGGTGAACTTACCGCAATACAAGCTGTTCTTTAAGGTGACGGTGCCAGTTTGTCTGCCTGCGATTTTAGATATTGCGACATACCTGTTTATTAATGCACTTACCACGACATCTGCGGTAGTATTCTTGTATTCTACCGATACGATACCTGCGTCAGTTTCAGTACTGAATATGGACGACGCGGGGCAAACGGGTGCAGCAGCTGCCATGGCGGTGATGATCATGATATCGGCAGCGAGCGCGAAGTTGATTCATATGTTAATCAATAAGTTATTCGAGAAGCGCACCCAAGCTTGGCGTAAACGCTAGCAAACCATTTTATATTGCAGTTGGCCAAGGAGTGGCTGACGACAAGAACAAGAATAAAAGGAAATGAAGTGCAGTACGTAAAAATCAAAGATGTCATCGTAGAGCAGATAGAGTCGGGGATGTTAACACCACGACAGAAGCTGCCTGCGGAGCGCAAACTGGCTGAATCGTTTGATACAACACGAGTTACGTTACGTGAAGCCTTGTCTTCACTTGAAGCGGAAGGCCGAATTTATCGAGAAGACCGACGTGGTTGGTTTATCTCTCCTGCGCCACTGCGCTACGATCCAACACAAACACTGAACTTCACCAATATGGCTCTGTCGCAGAACCGTAAGCCGAAAACAGAGTTGGTGGCGGCGAAAGGCATGTTAGCAACCAAGGAAGCAACTAGGCTTCTTGAGCTGCAACCTTTTTCGGATGTTTATCGAGTAGACAGAGTTCGTTATCTTGAAGACAGACCCGTTGTGTATGTGACCAACTACATTCGACCTGAGCTGTTCCCTAATTTGCTTGATTATGACTTGTCTAAATCGTTGACGGACATCTACCGTGAGCACTTTGGCGTGGTGTATCAGAAGATCCGTTACCGAGTGAGCACAACGTCTTTGCTTGGCGAAACCGCGCAAGCCCTGCGTGCGACTTCTGGTTCTCCGGCTATGGTGGTTGAGCGTGTTAATTACAATCAAGACGGTGATTTGATTGATTGCGATATTGAATATTGGCGTCATGACGCGATCAGCATTGAGTCGATCGCACAGCTAGAGCGCTAGTCATACTTTAGAACGTTGGCATATCTGCAATTATGCAGGATTGCCCAATTGAAACGCTCAAAGGTCTCTTATTCGGAGGCCTTTTTTATCACCTGTTGTCAGCCGTTGTGCTAATTCATCAATAATTTAGGAATGAAATGGAATTCTCTGCGATTGTAATCGTGATCATTTCGGCTTTGCTTCACGCGGGTTGGAACGTTCTAGGTAAATCTAATCAAGGCTCGGGCTCGTCTTTCTTCTTAGCCTCTGGCTTTGCCGCTGCCGCGATATTGACGCCTTACTTGATCTGGTATGTTCACAGTGTTGGACTGTCAAATATCTTACTTCCATTTTGGCAACTGGTTTTCTTGAGCGGGATTTGCCAAATCATCTATTTGATCGGCTTGGGGGCAGCCTATAAACAGGCTGATATCGGCGTGATTTACCCAATGGCAAGAGCACTGCCCGTGTTGATGGTGGGTTTAGGCACGGTGTTGATAGGCTATGAGCTGTCACCTAATCAATGGTTTGGGTTCCCCTTGATTACCTTGGGTTGTTTGTTTGTTCCACTTAAGAAGTTTTCAGATTTTAGGTTAAAAGCGTATCTCAACCTTGGCGTGCTGTGGGCGTTAATCGCCGCTATTGGTACCACGGGCTATTCCATCATTGATAAAGAGGCGCTTCTATTATTAAATCCTCTAAGCACACCAACCATTACTAACAAACACACCGCGATTTTCTACCTAGGCATTCAGTTTTGGGCGATTGTGATTCCGCTGAGTGTTTGGTTATTCGTAACCAACCAAAGAATCGAGTTTGCGAATGCGTGGATACTACGCAAGAAAGCCACGCTTGCAGGCATTATGATGGCTTCGACTTATGGCTTGGTGCTGTTTGCGATGACTATGACAGAGAACGTCAGCTTGGTTGTTGCACTTAGGCAAGTAAGTATCATCTTCGGCGTAGTGATGGGGATCTACTTTTTAAAGGAAAAGTGGCACGTTACACGTGGTGTAGGCGTCATGTTTATCATTGCTGGCTTAGTTATCTCACTGACTTAAAAAGAAATTAAATCCTACCTCCAACCTATAACGTGACTTTTCAGTCGCATTTTTCTTATTGATAGCAAACGTTTTACTAATGTTAAAGATGTGATCCTTCTCATAGACAAGGTTGTAAAGTTACCGGTAACATTCATCTCAACGTTACCGGTAACATATAATAACAAGCCGGACTCTGTGAAACTCATAAGGATACCCAAATGAAAGCTCTGACTAAAACGCTGATTGCCGCTTCCCTCACTGGTCTATTTGCTACTTCAGCAATGGCTGCAGATTTTAAACTTAAGGTTCAATCTTCAGATCCATCTGGTGATTTGAACTTCAAGGTTCAGCAGAAGTGGGCTGAGCGAGTAGAGACGATGTCTAACGGACGTATTGATATCGATCTTCTGCCTGTTGGCGCTGTGGTTAAACACACAGAAACGCTAGGCGCGATCAAAATGGGCATCCTAGATGGTCACATCACAGCAACAGGTTACTTCTCTGGTAAAGATCCAGCATTCGGCCTAATCGGTAACATGGTTGGTGCGTGGTCTGACACAACACAACTGCTTCAGTACATGAACTACGGTGGCGGTAACGAACTAATGACTGAACTGTATAAGCCTTACGGTGTTCAGTTTGTTGGTGCTTCTACAACGGGTGTTGAATCTTTCATTTCTAAAAAGCCAATCGATGGTGTTGCGGATCTTAAAGGATTGAAATTACGTGCGCCTGAAGGCCTAGTTCAACAAGTATTTGCAGCCGCGGGTGCGACTCCAGTAAACCTGCCGGGTTCTGAAGTATTTACTGGCCTGAGCAAAGGCGTAATTGATGCCGCGGACTACACAGTATTTTCAACAAACCAAAAAGCGGGCATGAACGACATTGCTACCCACCCAGTTCAACCGGGCTTCCACTCATTGCCGCTTATCGATATCTCTATTTCTCAGAAGAAATGGGACAAGATGCCAGCTGATCTACAAACAATGCTGCAAACATCAGTGCGTGACTTCTCTTACGACATGACGACTCAGCTGAAAATGGCTGACCAAGCTGCGCTTAAAGAAGCTCAAGCGAACCCTGAAATTACTATCCACGACTGGTCACAAGAAGAACGTAAGAAGTTCCGTGAAATCGCGAAAGGCCAATGGAAAGTATTTGCAGAGCGTTCTGATAACGCAGGAAAAGTTTACACTTCAGTAACAGTGTTCCTAGAAGAAAACGGCTTACTGTAATTTAAACTTAGCTAACTGACGGGGGAGGGCATTGCTCTCCCGTATTCTCCCAGGAAATTTGGCTCATGACAGACAAAACTCCCCATGCCCCAGCTGAAAACGACGAGCAACCAAGAAATGCGCTCGATCGTTTTGTTATAAAGTTCAGTAATCTCGTGAGCTGGTTTTTTATCTTTACTGTATTGATTTCATTTTATGAAGTTGTGATGCGTTACGCATTCGATGCCCCGACCACATGGGTACATGAAACAGCTTCTTTCATCGGTGGTTCATTATTCATTATTGGTGGTATCTACGCGTTTGCTGCGAATAAACACGTGCGTGTGGTTCTTATCTACGATTCAGTGTCTAACCAAGCACGTAAATATCTTAATCTCGTTCACCATATTGTGGGTTTGGCCTTTGCTGGCATGTTGGCTTACGCCGCTTACTTCACCGCAGAAGAAGCATGGTTTGCACCATGGGGTGAGTTCCGCCTTGAAACATCAGGCTCAGTGTTAAACGCGCCTTATCCTGCATTGTTGAAAGGCCTGATCTTTGTCGTTTTGTGTGTTCTTGTTGTCCAGTTTGTATTGCACCTAATCCAAGAGTTGATGGGTCTAAGGAAGAATGACGATGTTTGATTTATCTTCTATTGGTATCGCATGGGGCAGCTTGCTCATGCTGGTTATGATGATTGGCTTGCTACTGACCGGTATGCAGCTAGCGTTCGTAACAGGCTTTGTCGCGATTTTCTTCACTCTATGCTGGTTTGGCCCTGATGCCTTACCTTTGATCGCAAGCCGTACCTACAGCTTTGCTTCTGGTTATGTTTTCCTTGCCGTTCCCATGTTCGTATTGATGGCGGCTCTCTTAGACCGTTCGGGTATCGCGCGTGACCTGTTTGATGCAATGAAATCGGTCGGACGTAAGGTTCGTGGTGGTGTTGCAGTTCAAACGCTATTAGTTGCGGTTCTATTGGCTTCTATGTCCGGTGTTATCGGTGGTGAAACGGTACTATTGGGTATTCTTGCTCTACCTCAAATGCTTCGTTTGGGCTACGACCGTAAGCTTGCTATCGGTACAACCTGTGCGGGTGGCGCACTTGGTACCATGCTTCCGCCAAGTATCGTATTGATCATCTACGGCATGACAGCCAGCGTATCGATTGGCGACCTGTTTAAAGCGTCTTTCTTACCAGCGTTTATCCTTGCGGGCTGTTACATCGGTTATGTATTGATTCGCTGTAAGCTGAACCCTTCTCTTGCGCCAATTCCAAGCGATGATGAGACAGAAGAAGACATCGCTAATCAGCCAAGCTACTTCAAAGCTCTGTTCTTCCCACTGCTTTCTGTTGCAACGGTTTTGGGCAGTATCTACACAGGCATCGCTTCAGTAACAGAAGCGTCTGCATTGGGTGTAGTTGGCATCATGATCAGCGCATTAATCCGTGGCGAATTGAACTACAGCATGTTGAAAGAAAGTGCGATGGCAACCATGCGTACCTGCGGCATGATCATGTGGATTGGTATCGGTGCAAGTGCTCTGGTTGGTATCTACAACCTGATGGGTGGTATCGATTTTGTCGAAGAAACCATCCTTGCACTCAGTGGCGGCAACGCGACAGTAACATTGCTAATTATGATGGCTATCTTGCTGGTACTAGGCATGTTCCTTGACTGGGTAGGTGTGGCACTTCTAACAATGCCAATTTTCGTTCCAATCATTACTGGCCTTGGGTTCGACCCAGTTTGGTTCGGCGTTGTGTTCTGTCTAAACATGCAGGTGTCGTTCTTGTCACCACCATTTGGTCCAGCGGCTTTCTACCTGAAATCGGTAGCACCAAAAGACATCAGCTTAGGTGAGATTTTCTCTTCACTACTGCCGTTCATTGCACTTCAAGTATTGGTGCTGGCACTGGTTATTATCTTTCCTCAGCTCGCGCTTTGGTGGCAATAACAGCAAAGGTTCCAGAGCGAGTTTAACGTTCAGGAACCTATCAACAGCAACACAAGTTTAACTATTAGATTCGATTGTCAGCCCCTGTTTTGGTTGGGGCTTAGGGAAGACTTGCCTTATGAAAAGCAAAAAAATACTCGTGATGGGCGTATCTGGATGCGGGAAAAGCCTAATTGGTAGCCGTATCGCACAGGCTTTAGAGCTTCAATTCTTTGATGGCGATGACTTCCATCCGCAAAGCAACGTAGAAAAAATGCGTCAAGGTATTCCGCTGACTGACGAAGATCGTCAAGGATGGCTAGAAACACTGAATAAGCAATATATCGAACAGCCAAGTGCTGTGATTGCTTGTTCTGCATTGAAACCTCAATATCGCGACATTCTACGAAAGAATAATGAAGGTTTAGTTATCGTGTACCTACAGGGTAGCTTCGACACCATTTGGAACCGCCATAAAGCGCGCGAGAACCATTACTTCAATGGTCAAGAAATGTTGAAAAGCCAGTTCGCAACCTTGGTTGAACCGAATGAAGCCGATGCGTTGTTTGTTGATATCTCACAAGATGTCGAACAGGTAGTAGAAAGTGCACTCAAACAAATTAAGCAGATAGGCTAAACCATGACTCAGTTAAAAAACGACATTGCGATGATTGGTTTAGGAGTGATGGGCAAAAGCCTTGCACTCAACTTACTGGATAACGGCTTTAACGTTGCTGGCTTTGATTTGAATACAGACAACATTGAGCGCGCTAGTTCAGAAGCAAAGCTGCTTAATGAATTGTTTACTGGTAAAGGTCAGTTCACACAAGGGACTAGCCTTGAGCATGTGTTGCAAGGGCTAGCTAAGCCGCGTGTAATCGCTTTGTCCGTTCCTGCTGGAAAACCTGTCGATATCGTCGTGAATAGCTTGCTTGATGCTGGCTTAGAAAATGACGACATTGTTATCGATACGGGTAACAGCCTTTGGACAGATACCGAGGCGCGTGAAGTGGGCTACAAAGGCAAACTGCGCTTCTTTAGCACCGCCGTTTCTGGTGGTGAAGAAGGCGCTCGTGTTGGCCCTGCGCTCATGGCGAGTGGTGACCAATCGGCTTGGCAATATGTGAAACCGATGTGGGAAGCTATTGCTGCAAAAGTGGATGCTAATGGACTACCGGTTGCTCAGTTTGAAGCGGGTGAAGCATGCGCGGCGTATGTTGGACCTTCGGGTACTGGGCATTACGTTAAGATGGTTCACAATGGTATTGAGTATGCCGACATGCAGCTTATCTGCGAAGTGTATCAGTTCATGCGTGATGTACTTGAAATGCCAGCTCAAGAGATTGGCCAAGTTTTCGAACAGTGGAACAACGGTGTACTTAATAGTTACCTAATGGAAATCAGCGCCGATATTCTTCAACAAGAAGATTTGGCGACGGGTAAGCCATTTGTTGATGTTGTGCTTGATAAGGCTGGCCAGAAAGGCACAGGCTTATGGACAGCAGTTAACAGTCTTCAGGAAGGCTGCCCAACTCCAACCATTGCACAGGCGGTTTATGCACGTGCGATGAGCGGTCAAAAATCACAACGTATTCAAGGGAGCAAACTGCTAAAAGGCAATGTTGCCGATGCGAGTCAGTTGGATAAAACAGAGGTTATTTCTGAGCTTCATGATGCTTTGTATTGCGCCAAGTTGTCTGTTTATGCGCAAGGTTTTGATTTGTTGAAAACAGCGTCAGACAAAGAGGAGTGGAATCTCGACTTTACTCAGATAGCTAAGATCTGGCGAGCAGGTTGTATTATTCGTGCAGCATTCTTACAAGGTATAACATCGGCTTATCAACAAAATGGTGAGCTGGCGAACCTGTTGTTTGACGAGGTTTTCATCAAACAAGTGGAAGAGCGTGAGCTTGCTTGGCGTATCGCCGTTGCTAACTCAGCTTTGTATGGTGTGCCGATGCCGGGGATCAGTTCAGCATTAAGCTACTTTGATTCTCTGCGCTGTGAAGTGTTACCAGCGAATCTATTGCAAGCGCAACGTGACTATTTTGGCTCACATACCTATTCACGAGTCGATAGAGATGAAGCTGAAAAGTTTCACGTGACTTGGAGTCAGTCTCCGAGAACTGAAGTAAAAGTAAACGCTTAAACAATCAATAACGCCCTCAACAAGAGGGCGTTTGTAATTTTGACGCTGTATCAACATTTTACTAAATTAGGCTTCAAATTCCACGTCAGTCGGATACACTGTTACCAGTAACATAACTCAAAAATAATAATTACTAATTATGTCGAATAAGAAAAAACGTCCAACATTACAAGATGTTGCCAACTTAGTTGGTGTCACCAAAATGACCGTCAGTCGCTG
Source organism: Vibrio splendidus (assembly GCF_003345295.1). Lineage (NCBI taxonomy): Bacteria > Pseudomonadati > Pseudomonadota > Gammaproteobacteria > Vibrionales > Vibrionaceae > Vibrio > Vibrio splendidus. The sequence goes on along the minus strand of NZ_CP031056.1, from coordinate 1,594,226 downwards.
CCTGAGAGACTCTTCTCAAGTATCAGAAGCACTGCGAGATAAGATCAGCGCTGCAGTAGACGAGCTAGGTTATATCCCTAACCGCGCACCAGACATTCTTTCCAACGCAAAAAGCAATGCGATTGGTGTTTTGGTCCCCTCGTTAACTAACCAAGTTTTTGCTGAAGTTATTCGTGGTATTGAGCAAGTCACCGCGCCTGCGGGTTACCAAACCATGATTGCTCACTATGGCTATAGCGCAGAACTGGAAGAGCAGAGCATCGCTTCGCTGCTTTCTTACAACGTTGACGCGATTATCCTTTCAGAAAACGTGCACACTGATAGAGCGCGTAAAATGCTGCAGACTGTTTCTATCCCTGTGATTGAAATTATGGATTCGGTGTCTCCCCGTATTGAACAAGCGGTTGGCTTTGATAACTTCGAAGCGGCAAGAGCGATGACTAAAACCATGCTCGACCGAGGGCGTACCAATATCGCTTACTTAGCGGCACGTATGGATGAACGTACTCGCTTGAAAATGGCGGGCTACGAGCATGCGATGCAAGAAGCCGACAAAACGCCAGTAACGCTGCAAACGGAAGACGCTTCCTCGTTTACTCTTGGTGCAAAACTGATTGGCGAGTTACTTGAGAAGCACCCTGAAGTGAATGGCATTTTTTGTACTAACGATGATTTGGCCATTGGTGCTTTTTACGAATGTGTACGACGTGGTATTCAAGTACCAGAGCAGATGGCGATTGCAGGCTTCCACGGACACGACATTACAGTGGCGATGACGCCGCGTTTAGCGACTGTCGTAACACCTAGGGAGCAGATCGGTAAAGTCGCTGCAGAGCAAGTTGTAGCGCGTTTACAAGGCAACAATGAATGGGTGGCGAAGCTGGATCTTGGTTATGAGATTGAAGTAGGTGAGAGTATTTAATCTTACATTTCAGCTTTGCTCTTTATCGGATTCAAACTAAAACTAAAACGCCCTTAACGATAGTGATGTCGTTAAGGGCGTTTTCTATTTATCTAGCAAGAAGATATATGTAGTGACAGGTTTAACCTGCTAAAGCTTGAGCATCTTGTTGCTTCAACACTTTGTGGCCATCTTCAGTGACGCCACGTTTCCAGTAGCTGCTGATATAGATATTTTCTTTCGCGACTTCTTTATCGTTGCGGAAGTACTGTCTTAGTTCGCGCATGCTTTCAAATTCACACGCCGTCCAAATCGAAACCTGACCGTCTAACCATTCTGAATTGCGAACCGTCTGGGAAAGTGTTTCTTCAGTTTCATCTTCAATTAACCAAGTAACTTTGATGCCTTTGGGTGCTTCAAGTTGTTGCTTGTCTGCTGCTGAATTAATCTGAATGACAGCGTGGCCCGTTGCGTGCTCTGGAAGTGATTTTACTTTTGCAGAAAGAGCAGGGAGCGAGGTCATGTCTGCGACTAAGAAGAACCAATTAGACTCCAGATTCAGCCCTTGAATCAAACCAGGGCCTGCCACTGAAACTGTGTCACCCACTTTTGCGTTCATCGCCCATCTTGCAGCGAAGCCACATTGCAGATCTGTGGTTATGTGGCGTACAAAATCAACTTCAATCCACTTTTCTACTGGGTTGTATTGACGAATGGTGTAAGTGCGCATGGTTGGGCGCTCACCGTCATTCAGTTGGCTTAAATCAGTGGTGCCGAGTGGCGAGAACAAAAGCTTGATGTAGCCGCCGGCACATTCGATTGGGTACTTACTTAATCCTTCACCGCGAAGCGTTATACGCTGCATATTCGGTGTAATTGTTGAGGTTTGAGTAACGGTTAATGTGATAGGGCTAGGCTTGCTCATATAAGGCTCTCTTAGATTTTGATTTTCACATCATAATCCTGAACAGGAAAACACTCAATACTAATGGTTATCATTTACTTTTATTTACACAGCGCAACGTAACCTGAACCTCCATCTATTTACCTACCAATCCTGACATCTATTTATCTTGATATCCATATCGAAAAAAAGCCCTTTAGAAAACTAAAGGGCTTGATGAACGAGCTTGTTGAATAAGAGTGTTATTAGCTGTTTGCTTGCTCTAGTTCAATCGTTTCATCAGCGGCTTTCGCTGCGTCTAGCATCTTACGAATAATGAACGATGCTGCCATTGCGATACCAACCATTACTACCGCTAGGATAGTTAATAGTTGGAAGTAATCACCGTAAACCGTTTGAACGATCTCTTGTGTGATCTCTTGGCCTTTCTCAAGTGCAATAGACGTTGAGAATACAGCACCAACAATGCCTGATAGTGCGATTGCGACAGAGAATAAGCTTACTGAGAAGTTCTCGATGTGCTTAGGTGCAACAGACAGGATGAAGGCTACAACCATAGAACCAACAATAACCTCACCAAATGCTAGGAAGAAGTGGATTGCTAGGAACACTTCTGGGCGAATCAGAATATCTTCACCAACGGTCGTTACTGCCATCGTTAAGATACCGAAAGCGATCGTCGTCAGAATGAAAGAGAAACCTACTTTGGTTGCGGTAGAGAAATGAATGTTTTTCTTTTCTAGTTTAGAGAAGATGCCCGTAATGATAGGGCCTGCAACCATACACCAAAGTGGGTTCATTGCCATCGACGCTTCAGGTGCTACAGGGATGAAACCGAATAGATCGCCACGCATTGTGTTGATTGCAACCATTGTCATCGATGTCATCATTTGACCGTAGTACACGAAGAAACATGTCGTCAGGAATGTGATGATTAAGATCGTGCCCATTTTCAGCATGTCTGACTTCTTCGATTTCATCATCAAAGAGACAAAGTAGATGATCGCTGCACCACCAATTGCGTACACGATGTTCTGGCCGATATCCATGTTAGAAAACATGAAGAATACCAAACCAATCATTGCAGCTGAAAGGCCAAGGAATGCAGCCCAGTGTTTAGTGCTTACTGGCTTTTGGTCGATTTCAGCACTTGCTTCAACAAGGCCTTTGCGAACAAAGAGCATCATCAGAAGTGCGGCACCTGCTAGAGCAGCTGAAAGAAGGAAGCCACCGTGGAAACCAACAACAAGCACTAGCATCGGGAACAAGTACTGACCTAAAAGCGCACCAATATTGTTGACTGAGTAGTTGATAGGGTAGCAGTTTTCGAAATCTTCCTGAGTTTTGAACGTGCGTTTGTAAAGACTTGGGTAAGAAGGGGACATCAAACCACGCGCATAACTCGCTAAAGCAATACCACATAATGCCATTGGAACATTGGTCGCCGCGGCACCGAGTACCAGTAGAGCATAACCACTTGCGAACCCTAGAAAGGCAATGGTCAACGATCGGTATGCGCCTAAAAATTTGTCGGCGATGAAGCCACCTGCAATAGCAAATAGCGGTCCGATTGCAGAGAAAGCACCAACAACCATCATTGTGTCGGCTTCATTGTAGTTAAGATCTTCAAGGAAGAAACGAGTCAAGATCACCATGACGCCATAGAACGAAAGTCCAAACATCATTTGGCAGAACATCATTGATTTGTTTAATCTATTCCACATTATTTTATTCTCACATTAGTATTAAGATGTAGTGTAATAACCTAATTATAATACCATCACTAGCAATACATAAAATGAAACATGCATCCCAAACAGAACTTTACTCGATATACCTTTTCTTATGAGTACATTGATATTTCTCATGAATGAAATTTGCAATGTTAGATTTTGATAATGGATACATAACTGTGAGAAATTTAACTACCTTCATTTGTGGCTAAGTAATGAACGGATAAAGGAAAAGTTAACATTGGTCATCTTGTAAAATGTTCAAGTGAGTGTCACTTTTTATTGGCTGTTGGATTTTAGCCAATAAAAAAGCCAGCTTGGTGGCTGGCTTTTGTTTGGATATCGAAAACTAAGTTTACAATAACGGTTCTGAGTGAGGCGATTTCTTTTCGTGCGTGTCAACGATGTATTGCGTTTCAACTATTCTCTGTATCTCGACTATTCATCGCATCTAGCTATTCACATGGTGGCGCCATGTGGATCACCGCTAAACCACCTAAAGACGTTTCACGGTACTTCTTGTTCATGTCTTTACCTGTTTGGTACATGGTTGCGATAACCTTGTCTAACGAGATAAGACACTTGCTGGTGCGTTTTAGAGCCATACGTGATGCGTTGATGGCTTTCATTGCACCCATTGCGTTACGCTCGATACATGGCACCTGAACAAGCCCGCCGATCGGATCGCATGTCATGCCTAGAGAGTGCTCCATTGCGATTTCAGCTGCGATACAGATTTGCTCGTTGCTGCCACCGCGCAAAGCGGTTAAGCCAGCAGCAGCCATTGATGAAGATACGCCAACCTCACCCTGACAGCCTACTTCTGCTCCAGAAATTGAAGCATTGGTCTTGTATAGGATGCCGATAGCGCCAGAGACTGCCAAGAAGTCTTTCAACTGCTTGGTGTCTAGCTCTTTAATGAAACGATGGTAGTACATTAATACCGCAGGAATAACGCCAGCCGCACCATTGGTTGGAGATGTTACCACTTGGCCACCCGCTGCGTTTTCTTCACTTACAGCAAAGGCAAATAGGTTAATCCAATCCATGATCTCCATTGGATCATTTTCAATCGAAGCATTCGCCTCAAGCTTTTTCAAAAGAGCTGGCGCTCGACGGGTGACTTCTAGTCCGCCATCAAGAATACCTTCAGTATCAAAGCCACGCTGCATGCACAGAGACATCACCTTCCAAATTTGGTCAGCTTTTTGGTCAATCACATCCATGTCTTGGAAAGACACTTCATTGCGCAGGATTAAGCCACCAAGGCTAAGCCCTTGCTGCTCTGACAATTCAAGTAGTTGGTCGGCAGAAGAAAAAGGGAACTCAACTTGTGTTTCTGCTTCTTGCTTGCCGTTTTGTAGCTCATCAGCGGTTGCGATAAAGCCACCACCAATCGAGTAGTACGTTTCCATATCTAGAAGACTACCGCTTGCGTCAAAGGCAGAGATGGTCATGCCATTTTCATGAAGCGGAAGATTAGTTTTATGGAAGAGTAAGTCGCTTTCTACATCGAAGTGAATTTCATGGTTACCGCTAACCAGTAGAGATTTATCTTCAATCGCTTTACGCATTGCTTGGTTAGCACTGGTAATCTTAATAGTGTCGGGGCGGTTACCGAGCAAGCCTAACAAAGTTGCTCTGTCTGTGTGGTGACCAATACCCGTCAATGATAACGAGCCGTATAAGTCGATTTGAATACGCTTCACTTGCTTAAGCTGAGCATCAATTTTTTGGGTAAAGTTAAACCCAGCGATCATTGGTCCATTTGTGTGGGAGCTGGACGGGCCAACCCCAATTTTGTAGATATCAAAAATAGACAGCATAGTAACTTCCTGTGAAGACGGTTCGATGAACGAACTCTGGTTAAAGTATATCTTTTGTTAACCTCACTTCTTTGAGTGAGCGTATTCTTTCAATGAGATTAGTGTTAACAAGCGTGTAGTTCGATGAAATACAAGACCGTGCTATTTTTGCTTTATATAGCTGCACGTTGATTCTTGTGTACCTTAAGATGTTGCTATCAATAGTGAGCATTATTGCGAGCTACATTTAGGAATTTAAAAATACTTTTGTTAAGAACTATTGTATACATAATTCACTCCATCTAATCACTAAAACGAGACTTGAACATAAAATGAGCATTAATCACCTCCTTATTGTGCTAGGTAAGCGACTTAATGGGAATAAATTGACTGATGAAGGCATCAGTCGAGTTGATGCTTTGATGGAGTATCTGGCGAGGCCTTTGGCAGAAGAGTCTATTCAGAAAACGGGTGTTGCATTTTGTGGTGGGGTGACAAAAGGTCAAACCACCTCTGAAGCGGATGCAATGCACCAGTATTTTAGAATTATGGAAAGCCAGCGAGAATATCCGTTTTCCTTAGGGGCGATTTTGCTTGAGCAGAAATCGACAAATACGGTTGAGAACATTCAGAACTTAGCTTCAGAGATGATTGAAAGTGGACTGTTTACCCGTGGGCAGAGTGTGAAGGTGACGTTCGTTTCGAATGACTACCATTTACAACGTATTTTCGAGATCCAATCGCTCATGGACGAACAAGGCTTGCTTAAGGTTTTGGTCGAGAAGTGCTCTGCACTTGGGGTGGAACTACAAATCGATCCTCAACTAGAAGCTCATGTTGCGGTGCCATATCCTCATCAAAATACTCAAGGGCAATTGTTTCTATTGATGGATGTGCTGACAACCTATCGAGTTTATCTTGAAGGTGTTTCTGCGGGCACATTCAAGCGAGATTTGGAGTTAGTTAGGGGGGAGCCTAAAAGGCTGTCGTTGGAGGCACTGATAGCGGTAAAGGCGTTAGTAGAGGGGGCGCCTCATTTTGACATCGTCGACAGCTTACTCCCAGTATTGGAGCGCTGTATCCAGCAGACTTCAGTGGGTACCGACATAAAAAAAGTCAGGGAGTACCTAGCATTACTCGATACTAACCTGACTTTATTGAATCGTTATTTAGACCCGGAATCGGATCACACACATCGCTGGTGGCGATAGATGTTTATTTCTTTCTCGTGATGCCAATAACGGTCTTTAAGCTCGCAAACGCAATCAGACAGTAAGCTAGAAGCTCAGTACCTTCTTCAGCGATGGTCTTAACATTACTTATATAATGTTCTCCCATTACGCCATGCCAAAAACTACCCATGCCAAATAAGCGAGAGAAAACAAGTAAAAGCATAACACCAGTAACCAGCGTGTTCATGTGTGGAGATGCAAGAATAAGCGCAAGCTGATCAATGGTTCGTTTACCATTTTTAATTGCATAAAAGATTGCGCTACCAGCAACCAATAGGGCAGGGACAACCCAAGCGCCATGTACGATCATGTCAAACCAATAATCTAATTCTCGAATGAACATTACAGCGAAGAATGCGCTGATTAACATAGCGGCATGCTTTACCTCAGGACGCTTTTTAGCGAGGTAAGCAAATGCGCCAGAGGAGACGATCAAAAGAAATTGCTGTAGCATTTCAGTGACTGAATTTTCACCGATTTTTCCATTCAAGAAAACGAAATCAATGCGGATTGCAAGGTTGACCATTATACCAATCGCTAAAACAACGAGAGCTGTTTGGCATCGTTTGTAGATCACTTGAGATGTCGATTGGGAAAGGGTGAACTCTGGCAGTTCAAACGACATTGGAGTGTGTTCATTGGTTTTAGATTGGCTTTTCATAGTAATTCAATGTGTAAATATTTGTAACGGGCAGGCATTCTATCGGCCTCGGTTAGGCTAATGTCAGAGCTACGTCAGAAATAAAATGCCGTTCAATTGGTGTGGAAATACGGTAAACTGCCGCTTGGTAGCGGTCAGTCTACGTAATGTAATGGGATTTGATTAGGTGGGATTCGTGACAGAGTAACGCCGTTCACAGGTACGGCGTCATCAGTTCACGATGTCGCAGTTTAGCTTTCTTCTTTTTGCTCATGGTTGTTGCGGTAGTATTCCCATTGCTCGATACGTTCACCGTCATCAAACACACAATAAGTGGTGCGTTGATTGTTTTCAGTTACGGTTTCTAATTCACCATCTTGTTGAACACAATAAACCGCGGCTGGGTTAGCGACTGAAACACGTTGGCCTTCGCTATATTCTGCATAGTCGTTTGTACAACCGCCCAACACAACGGCAAATACAGCCATCAAACCAAGTTTCTTCATGTTTATCTCCTATGTGATAACTCTATAATCGAATGCGTTAAGTTCTACAGAACCAGATTAGAAGCTCTATGAAATTAGTATATTTTAGATTTCAGAAAAGGTTGTCCTAATTTGGTCAAGATATTGAAATAGGTTGATATTTCGCTATTTTTAAGTGCTTTTTGAGTGTTTGATCAAGCTGACATAGCTGATGTTATAACAGGAACGGCCTCCGTCAATAAGGTGCTACTTGATGGTTACTTTGACTCGATAGCCGTGGGAGAACTGCGATCAAAAGCAGAGGATATGTGTTCTTGTGGGGTACGGAGAACCTCGAATCTATTGATGATTATGATATGATGCCGCCAAATTCAGTAGAGCAGTCAGAATCATGAGACACCTAAAAACCACCATCCACCCTGATATCGATCATCTAGACAATAAAACGGTATACAAGCGTAATGCTGCCCGCGCCATTGTATTAGATGGTGAAGACATTCTGATGCTTTATACAGAGCGTTATCACGACTACACCATTCCTGGTGGTGGTTTGGATGAAGGTGAAGATGTGATTGCTGGTATGGTGCGTGAACTCGAAGAAGAGACCGGCGCGAAGAATATCCATAGCATTAAGCCGTTTGGCATTTTTGAAGAGTTCCGTCCTTGGTATAAAGACGATGCAGATATGATGCATATGATCTCTTACTGCTACTCATGCAAAATCGATCGTGAGCTTGGTGAAACGGCTTACGAAGATTATGAAGTGAAAAACGGGATGAAGCCGATGTGGATGAATATCCATGAAGCGATCGCTCACAACGAAAAGACCATGGCTGAGAGCTCTAAGAAGGGCATGAGCATTGAGCGCGAAACCTTTTTGTTACATCTCATCGCAAAAGAAATGCTGTAACCCTTTTAATAAATCGAGACTGTTTAAAAGTAGAATATTTTTAAACAGTTTTGCTAACCATGAACGAACAATAATACCTACCCCTTTACTTGACCAAACACATCGTAGTTTGAGTTTTAAGCAAAACGCCTCCAGCCCTTAAACAACTTATCCAGTTTCCAAACCGCATAGAACGTTGCTGTATCTAACAGACTTTCAAGTTGACTAATCTCTTTTCAAGTTGACTAATCTCTTATCAAGTTGACTAACCTTTCTTCAAATTGATTCTTATTTTGAAGAACAGACCGTTTTATCCTGATTGTAATTTGAAATTTGAAAAATAAGTCTTATTTTTCAATGTAATACGATTATTTTCAAATAGTTAGAAACTTGGCTTCTCTTTTGCTTCTTTGTATTAAGCAGCTCGCTTTATCGGCACGAAAACAATAAACAAAGATGTGGATTGTTTTGAGTTAAATGAGACGTTTCTTTAATTTGCCGTTCAGAGTTTACGTACTTTTCAAGGAAATCGCAGAAGCGAAGAAGAAGTCGAGGTTTACTATGAAATACAAGCAAATTATTTATCTTGTGACGGCAGCAATCAGTGTCCCTATCTACGCAACGACGGTGGATTTGGACTTTTCAAACCATGTAGAGGTGACGAACGGTAGCAGTTCGTGGGCTGGGCCCACCTACGATGGGGCATCAATGCATTTTCTGAACGTCGGAACACATGATGGAAAAACAATAGACGCCAAAGTGTCTAGTAGTGTGTTTGGTGATGCGACATTTTTGTTTCATGCTCCTAACTACAAAGTTGGCGCGACGCAGCCTTCAGGAGATATTGGTTTTCTTTACCAAACTAACTCAGCGGGCTCTGCAGGCTTAATCTATACCTTTGAATTTTATGATGGTACAGATGGCCTCTCAGGTACGTTCTCAGTGCCTTATACACTTCCCGAATTTGACATGATTGGTTATGACATTGATGGCGAATCCGTGCAGTCGGAGCAAGTCAGAGTGTTTAAAAGCGAAGGTTTCTACAGTTACCAGCTTGGTAGTGCTAGCGCGAGTTTGACGGCGGAAGAGAGTGCCGATGGAACGTCGGTGCTATTCACCGGACCAGGTACGAACTATTCCGAAACTGACACATCCGGTGCCGTAAAATTCACCTACAAGAACACCTCGATCGTTACTCTACAATTTGAAACGGTTACGAGTAGTAGCAGTAGTTTCCCTAACCCGATTTTCTCGGCATTTGACGGTAATTGGGATTTATCTGGATTTACTACGCCAATAGAAAGCTCAGACGAATCTGATTTGGGTGACGCGCCTGACAGCTATGGAACATTACAGGCGAGCAACGGTGCTGAGCATGCGATTTCTTCCACGCTGTACTTAGGCGCTAGTATTGATGCCGATACTGATGGCCAACCTGGCGCATCATCAAACGGCGATGATTTGGATGTTGACGGAAATGATGATGACGGTATTGCATTGCTGACGAACCTTGAAATCGGCCTAGACAGTCTAATTAATGTCAACGTAGTCGGTAGTGGTTACCTACAAGCTTGGGCCGACTGGGATATGGACGGGACTTTCGATGATGACGAGCAAATACTGAAAAATTACTCTGTTGTCGACGGAAGCCAAGTCGTTCCTATTCGTGTTGGTGATGACGCCGTCGTTGGTGTTGTACAAACTCGATTCCGTTTAGCGAGCAGCCCTAATATTCCGAGCGATGGATACGTGGGTGACGGGGAAGTAGAAGACTACGTGTTCAACGTTACGGATCCTGGCACAACGGTTCAACATTCTAATTACTATACAGCGGCCTTTGAAGATAATTGGCCAGAAGTTGGTGACTTTGACTTAAATGACGTCGTGGTTTACTACCGCACTACCATTTTAAGTAAAGATGAAGCAGTGCTTCGAATGGATATTACTGGAACCATAATGGCCTACGGTGCTTCTTATGGTAATGGACTAGGATGGAAGCTTGATGGCTTCGATGAGTCAGATGTTGATCTTCAAACGGCTCGAGTGCAAAAGAATGGCGCGACTCGAGTAAATATCTCGCCGTTTACAGGTGAGGACAAAAATGTTGCATCGCCAGGAGGAGACCTCGTTGTTGTCGCTTCGTTGAACCTAAAAAATGATCTTCCGATTCACGGTGAGTGCATGTTCCACCGCACTAATCCGTCTTGTAGCCCGACGTTAGAAGCTGACCAAATGACGTTCAGCATTTCTCTACCGTTTGCTTCTGGAAGCGAGCCGACAGTGAGTTCACTGATGCCATTAAGTGGCTTTGACCCATTCATCTTTGGAGCAGGAGAAGGTCAATACCATGGTGATAGCTTCGTTACATCTCCGGGTAAAGACTTAGAAATACACACGGCAGACCTACCACCAACGTCTCGTGGCACGTTAGTGAGTGATTTCTATGGCATCGCGCAAGACGATTCAGACCCATCTAGTGATAAATACTATCGAACTACGCAAAATATGCCTTGGGGTATCTTAATTTCATCGCCATGGAATCATCCATCAGAGTACATCGATATCAGCGAGGCATACCCAGACTTTGCTGAATGGGCGACCTCAGGAGGTTCTTCAAAACCAACCTGGTACTTGGACCCTAACGCCAACAAAACGTGGTCTACTGAAGATTAATCAAGGAGGATTTATGAATACAACTAAACTAATGCTGAGTAGTGTAACTTTGGTCTTTCTTACTGCTTGTGGCGGCGGAGGTGGTGGCGGTTCAACCACTTCAACGCCAAGTTCAGTCGCCCCACCAAGTAGCGCTCCTGCTGGGGTCAGTAACGCGGTTACCTCTAGCGTTGCACCTGTACAACAAGCGCTGAAATCGGTAGAGCTATCCGTACCGGAAGGTTTTGATTTCTCTACCGAGAGAGAGGTTGTTGTGAGCGTTGACGTAGCAAGTTCACAAAGCTCTCGAGGCTTTATGAGTATCTACACTGATTTTAATGGTGAGGTTGTCGATTACACCTCACAGGTGTTGAGAACGCCGATCAATGAGGATATTGATTTTTCAACGACACTGCTTCTTCCAAATCATGTTGATAAGGTTTGGGTAGAAGTATGGTATCCATCAGCAATGGGAAGTGAAGTAAAGCGTTTAGTGGACATCAACAATGGGCAGGTAGACGTCGTCCTTTAAAGTTCATCATTTAACAAACCTAAAATATTTGCTGCCATTTTGGCGGCAAATTTTCTTTTTGTAGCCTTGAAAAACAACGGAACGATTAAAATATAAATTTGGTTGATATTGTCAACTATGTCTTTTTGGTGTACCTTTAAACCTGAGAATGTACCAAGCTCCTGATGAATCCATGGTACAGCCGCGAACCCGTCCTCAAAGAAAGAATTCCATGAATAAAAGACAGTTTATTGCCCACTATTTGCGTATGAATCGCACTTCTTATTTGTTGGCGATAGTTTTCATTTTTCTCGTAAATTGGCTTCAAGTTGAAATACCACGCTATATCCAATTGGCGATAGATCTGATTGATGATGCTTCCTCAAGCGGTCATCAGCAGCTTCAAACCTATGTTTGGATTGTGGTTGGCATGTCAGTCGCCATGGTTGTGGTGCGTATATTGTCTCGTATCTATGCGCTTAACCCTGGGCGGATTACAGAGGCGGCGCTTAAGACGACACTTCTCCAAAAGTTAAACCGTTTACCTAACAGCTTTCACCAGATGTTTGCGTCAGGCAGACTGATCTCCATCATCAATAATGACCTCAGTGGCATTCGTTTGCTGTTTGGTGTGGGATTTCTGCAGTTCTTCAATGCGTTGTTAGCACTGTCATTAACACCGCTCTATATGTGGCGCATATCGCCAGAACTCACACTGTATTCGATTATTCCTATCTCAATTGCTTTTGTGATTTTCCGTGTGGGCTTCAAGCGTATGAAAGCACTGCATTTAGAGCACATGAAACGTCTACAAAACTTGTCTGCTCAGCTAATGAGTTACCTGTCTGGGATTGATTTGATTAAGAGCCAGCAGATGTCACCTTGGGTGAAATCCGAAACTGAAAAACTTAACCAATTATTGCTTGAATGCCGCCTTAAAATTACACGTATTCAAGTCTTCTTTATGCCGGTACTCGACTACGCCAATGACCTGATGAAAATCATCATTCTTGGGCTTGGTGGCTACATGTTAATGAGACAAGAGCTAACCCTCGGTGAGATTACTGCTTTCCTAACTTACTCGGTTTTACTGGCTATGCCATTGATGCAGCTTGGCAGAATTGCGACCATTTATCAGCGTGGCATGGTCGGTATTCAGAGTGCACAGACCATTCTTAATGCCAAAGTCCCAGAGCTTGATGAAGATAAGCTCACTGAGTTAGATGTTGAATCGCTGAAGGGAAAAACGTTTTCCGTTCGCAATCTCAGCTTCAGCTATTCGGGTGAAGAGCGTGTGATTCTTGATGACATCAGTTTTGATATTCCTGCTGGTAAGAAAGTGGGTGTGCTAGGTGGAATCGGAGCGGGTAAAACGACATTAGTGAACTGCTTGAACCATCACTTGGATGTACCAGAAAGTTCGGTTTTTCTTGGCGAAAGAGATGTCACTAGCTTCTCACGCAGTGACTTGCGCCGTTACGTGAAAACCGTGACTCAAGACCCTTTCCTGTTTTCAGCAACCGTCGAGGATAATATCCGCTTTGGCAGCTTAGATACTGACTTGGCAAAGAGTCAGGTTGATGAAGTGTTGGAGCTCAGTCAGTTGGCGAGTGACGTTACTCGTTTTGAGCATGGTGACCAAACCTTAGTCGGTGAGAAAGGGATCATGCTGTCAGGCGGCCAGAAGCAGCGCTTAAGTATTGCGCGTGCTTTATTGCAACCCACCGATCTGATCATCATGGATAACGTTCTATCGGCTGTCGACTATGAAACAGAACGTAAGATTTTGGAAGGCTTGTTTAAGCGCTTGGAAAATCAATCAGTACTTGTGGTTTCACACCGTGTTAATGCCCTTGAATATATGGATGAAATCATCGTGTTGAACGAAGGTAAAGTGATCGCGAAGGGCGACCACGCTACGTTATTGAAAACCTGTGATTACTATTACGATACATGGCAACTACAGCAGAATGAAACGGAGGCAGCAGCATGTTAAAAGGTGTTGATCTCAAGTACCTCAAGCACTTTTTTAAGTTTGCTAAGAAATACAAAGGTTCTGCGATTCTGGGCATCGCTATGCTTCCTCTTTCTGTCATCACGAGTTTGTTGTTTCCTTGGCTGATTATTCAAGTGATCGATGTTCACCTGAGCCAAGGGGATATGGATGGACTGCTCGAATACGTCTTCTATCTAGTCGCAGTTCTGGTGGCGAGTTATGTGGTGGATACTATCTATTCATACAACCTGCGTAAAACGGGTCAATATACGATAACCGACATGCGTTCAGTGTTGTTTGCTCGCGTGCTTAAACTGCCACGCAGCTATTTTGATAACACACCGATTGGCGTCACGCTTTCACGATTAACCAGTGACTTGGAAACCATCGGCGAGACATTTGTTCAGTCGGTTGTAGGTCTAGTTAAAGACAGCATCAATACCATTGCTCTGTTGGTGATGATGTTCTTCATTGACTGGCAGTTAACGATGATTGTGTTGATTATCATGCCGCCAGTGATGTACTTGACTGTGTATGTGAGAAACCGACTTCGCGCTTTGTATAAGGTGACTCGTTCTTCGCTCGCTCGTGGTATTGGCTTTTTACAAGAAGTCTTATTTGGTATGAAAACGGTTCAGATGTATCGAGCCGAAGAACAAGTCGAACAACGCTACCAAGGCTATACTGATGAGTTTCTGAGAGCACAGAAGAAAATAAATAAATACGATGCGATTTTGTTCTCGTTTATCTCGGGCATTACCTCAATCACGATCGCAATTATGATCTGGTATGGCTCTGAGCAAGTGATAGAAGGGGTACTCACCTTGGGTGTGCTAATTGCGTTCATCAACACCTTAGAAAAAGTGTTTATTCCGATCCGTGACTTTACGTCGCAGATTGCTTCTATTCAAAGTTCATTTGCAGCGTTTGACCATATTGAAGAGCTGTTTGTTGAGCCGACTGAAGAGGAAGGGCGCAACCTGCTGCCATCTAACAAGGTTGAAAAACAGCTCGAACAGTTTGTGAGCCTTGAATTTAAGAACGTGAGCTTCCGTTACAAAGACGACTCTCCCTACGTTCTAAAGAATGTTTCGTTTGTATTGGAGAAAGGGCATCAAATCGCGCTTGTGGGTTCTACGGGATCGGGCAAGTCGACAATTCTGCGTCTAATCTCTAAAACCTACCAAGACTATGAAGGCAGCATTCTACTGAATGGAATAGAGCTGTCGCAGCTCTCTAATGAAGACTCTGCTCATTTGTTCTCAATGATGATGCAAGACGTGCACTTATTTGAAGAGACAATCCAATTCAATATCGCGCTGGGTAAAACGCATTTATCTAGAACTGAGGTTGAGCAGGCAGCGCGCTATGTTTATGCCGATAAGTTTATTGAACAATTGCCACAAGGTTATGACTTCCACTTGGAAAAGAACGGATCCAATTTGTCTGTGGGGCAAACGCAGCTTATTTCGTTCGCACGAGCGGTTGCACAGGGTGGTCAATTGATGATGCTTGATGAGGCGACCAGTTCGGTAGATTCAATCACTGAAGACCTCATTCAAAAAGCGATGCAGCGCCTGTTCAAGGAAAAAACCGTGATTGCGATTGCGCACCGTTTGAGTACCGTTCGTCACTCGGATACGATTCTGGTATTGGAAAAGGGTGAAATTGTTGAGCAAGGTAATCATGAACAGCTGGTGGCATACAATGGAATTTACGCAGGGTTGTTGAATGAATCGATTGTCGAAACGGGCGATTCCCAGGTTACGGTAGCCTGATTGCCTCAAATTTAGGCTGTTGCTTTCGATGAGATAAATTGGCCTTGTCTATGCTTCACCAGTTTCTATTGTTTTCTAATACTCCCAAGAGGTTGGGAAATTAAACATATTTTTCGATTATTAATATGTTATGATCTCCCTACTACTAAAGGGGTGTCTTCGTACATCGGGATGTATGCGAGCAAAACGTAAGTGCTTGTGTCAGTCACTTTCTGGCGAATATGGAATCGAAAATGTTGTTGGAAGAAGTTGTAGAAATTATCGAATTAACCGACTCAGACCATTTATCTCAAGCAATGGAACTGTTTAACGAGCATGGTTTTGTTGATGCTGAGTCTTTACCTTTTATGGATGTTGTTTTTGAAACAGCACCGGATCACCTTGCGAAGAAGTTGTCGCAGGTTGGTTTTAAAGGTTTAGTGCAAGTCGAAAAGAATGAAGATGCATCGGGCTTCACCATTATTGATGCTGACCGCGTTCTGCTAAAAGACTCTGCTTAGCTGTAAGACTTTGCTTAGATACAAGACTCTGCTTAACTGTAAGATTCTTCTTAATTACAAGAATAAGATTCAGCGTAATGAAAAGGCTCTATCCAGTTCAGTAACACCCGTTATGATTATTTGAGGTTAACACAGTGACAACAGCAACCGCTTCATCAACAGAGCAACACATTTCCAATGAACATGCGCTTTTAGGGGCATCGTTATTAGCGTCTCAAAAAGTTGAGTTGGCTCTGTTCAGTGTTATCTCTAAATTAGCTAAAGCACTGCCAAAGGAACAACAGCAGCAGTCGTTAGGTTTGGATTTGGATACCTTTTTAAGGGAAAAGCCAAGTGAGCAAGCCTCTATGCTGAGCCTATACGAACAGACGTTTGGTGAGCAACTTCCTTTGAAGGCCAATGAACTTAACGATTTTATTTACCACCGAAACTTGGTAACTCGTTGCTTTTGGCGAGTGACTGGGGCTGATGTTAAAGGCGGTGAGAAGCTTGCGAACCCAGAGCTATATTTAAAAGAGTTCTTGGCCAAATGTGAATACTGGCAAGTGATGCTTGATACCCAAACCAAGTAATCAAATTGAAATAAGAAAGCCATAGCGAAACATGCTATGGCTTTTTTGTTTGTGTAAACCATGCTGAATTTTTTAAAGCAGATGATTACCTCGAATACTGAGAACATCACTTATATTACTTAAATATCCCTACAAAATTTAAATCATCATCTTCAATACATAGTTCCTAGAGACAAAGTGGTGTTTAAGTGCAGCACAAACATGAAGAACAACTAAACAGGCTAGGGCAATACAACTGGCACGATGTAAATAGAAAAAGAAGCCGTTGATTGCAGGATCGGTAATTGGGTTATTCACGATCACTAACCAGAATAACGAATAAGGTTCTTTCAGCATCAAATAACCGGTGCTGAAAACCATAAACATCACTAGATACATCAGGGAGTGAGCAAGTTTAGCAACGCATTTTTGCCCTTCAGGCACAGACAGTGGCATGGTTGGTGATGACCGGAAGTGGCTCCAGACATAACGAACCACGAATAATGGCGTCGCAATGGTCGCCAATGACATGTTGAGCACTGACAGAAAAGAAAATAGCTCTGGATGACTGGTGACATAGTGCATCACATACCCTGCGACTGTTGCATAGATGATGACAGATGCCATGACCCAGTGCAGCACCCGGCTCATTAAATCGTATCGTGGATTGTTCAAATTAACCTCGCTCTGATCGTTATTAATATAAGATTCATCTCGATGCAATAAATCAACTCTTGGTATATTCGCATCGCGAATTAATTATATAGAACAGTATTACGCGGTATTTTTATAATTTAGAAATTAATGATGTTGCTTCAGGTGTTTTATAATAATCAATGATGTTTTAGAGTGTTAATTCCAATAAGGAGAAGGCAGAATTGCCAACTTTCTAGCTTGTCTTGCGATTAAGAGATACAGTTAACAAAGATTAAATATATAAGGAATGTATAAATGCTTCGAACCCTATTGATTGCAGTGTTGTCACTGGTCACGACCATGAGCTTTGCAAGCGAGGAGGTTAAATACTCAGAGAAAGAGTATGTAGACCGACCATTGATGGAACGCTACATCTTAGATGAGTTGAAGCAGTTGCGAATGGAACAGCAAGATCTGGAAAGGCGCTTGACCATTCAGATGACCGATCGTGAGCTTACAGTCGCCGATAAGTCATTGAATTATGCCAATGTCACGGTCACGTATTTCTTCTACATTATTGCGGGTGTTGCTTCTCTTATTGCATTGGTTGGTTGGCAATCACTGAAAGACCTCAAACACACCACCAAAGAAATGGCTGACCAGCGACTTAATTCGATTGCTCAAGACTACGAGAAGAAATTCAATGTTCTTGAAAGGGATCTTAAGCGTAAGACCAGAATTATCTCAGAGAACAACCGAGAAATCGAAATCATCAATGAGATTCACAATTTATGGCTCAGAGCGCAAAACGCTCAAACCGCCGAGCAGAAGATTGAAATTTACGATGAGATATTGAAGGTTCGTCCGGGTGATTTAGAAGCGTTGACCTATAAAGCGGATGCTGCGATGGATATGCAGGAATACCACTGGGCAATGAGCCTATGTAACCGCGTGTTAGAAGTGGATGACCAAAATGCCCACGCCTTGTATCAACGTGCTTGTTCGTATGCAAGGTTAGGAGCAGAAGGTCAGGCTATCGATGACTTAGAGCGTTCTATTGAAGCGAGTGGTTCAATGAGAGAGTTGCTAGCTGAAGAGCCAGACTTTGAGATGCTGCGCGGCTTAGATCGTTTTGAAGCGCTTTGTGAAGAGTAATGTCACTTAAGGTGGTGGGCTTCACACGCCCACCATATTTTGGCAACTTTTGTGGAACGGTTTCTTACATTTCGTTTATTCTTTTGAATTAATTGTTATGTTATAACACTTGCCAAGTTCCTTGTTATAACCGCTAAGTATTTTATGAAGTTCCTCCCTATTGGCCTGATCGTGATCGCTATCAGTGCATTCTCGCTTTCCGTTTTGCTCCATTTTCAATCCGAAGCACCAGAAGAAATCTCAATTCAAGTCACCCCTTATAAAGATTTATTAACTCATCAAGAGGGGGCATCAAACTCATATACAGATTCAGAGGCAAGCTCAAGAACGTTGATAAAAGTTCATTATTTCGTGAAGGTTGGAGATACGCTCAGCAACATATTTTCGTCATGGAAACTGCCTTATGAGACAGTTCAAAAAGTGATGGAAGCGGATCTTGAGTCTTTGAAGCTCGATACAATAAAGCCTGGCGATCATCTAGAGTTGCTTTTGGATAGTGACTCTAAACAACTCGTAGAGCTGATTTTCCATGAAAGTCTCGTAGAGCAAGCTGTCTTCACTAAAAATGATGATGGAAGCTTTAATTACCAATTCCATGAAATGCCTGGCGAATGGAAAGAAAAGCTCTATAAGGGCACCGTTCATGGCAGTTTTTCAACGTCAGCATACAAAGCGGGATTAACAACCGCCCAGATAGCCAATATTACTCGAACGTTAAGAGACAAGATTAACTTCTCAAAGCAGTTAAGAGCGGGCGATGAGTTTAATGTGTTGGTTAAGGAGCAATACACAGGCGACCATCTAACAGGAAAAACAGAGGTCCAAGGCATATCGATTACGTTACGAGGTAAGGAAGTGGCCGCGTTTCTTGCTCCAGATGGACGCTTCTACGACAGAGAGGGTAACAGCCTTGAGCAAGCGTTCAATCGCTACCCAATAGACAAACAATTCCGAAGAATTACTTCGCCATTTAACCCGTACCGTAAGCACCCAGTGACCGGACGTATATCTCCACATAATGGTACTGACTTCGCAACACCTGTAGGTTCGCCAGTTTATTCAACCAGTGACGGTCGAGTTATTGCTATTCGTAACCACCCGTATGCGGGGAAATACATAGTGATTGAACATAACAGTGTTTACAAAACTCGCTATCTGCATTTGAGCCGATTCTTGGTTAAGAAGGGGCAACAGGTTAAGCGTGGGCAGAAAATTGCGTTGTCAGGCACGACTGGTCGCGTAACCGGGCCGCATTTGCATTTTGAAGTACTGGTGCGAGGAAGAGCTGTGGATTCGATGAAAGCGAACTTACCTTTAGCGAGTTCTATCTTACCTGAAAATAAAGGTGCCTTCTTGTCGAGAGTTGCCTCGTTTGATGACATGCTCTCAGGGCAAAAGGTTGCACCAGTAACATCAAGCTAAGTGTCAGCTTAAAACCGTTCTAACCCTCTGGCGGCTAATCATCAAAGGGTTGGAACGAGTTTTCATTAGGCTGCCTGATTGCTCAGTATCCTAATAGATTAAGTGCTCATGTGTTGAAATCTTAAGTGACTAAGTGACTAAGTGACTAAGTGACTAAGTGACTAAGTGATTGAGCGACTAGGCGATTAAGCGACGACAACCGCCGTGCCGCTCGCCGATACCATTAGCATGCCATTACCCGTTCCTAGTACCTCGTAATCGATATCTACGCCCACAACCGCGTTCGCGCCTGCTTCAATGGCTTTTTGTTCTAGCTCTTTGAAGGCGTAGTTACGTGCTTTCTCTAGCTCTTTTTCATAAGTGCCAGAACGCCCACCAACAAAGTCACGGATTCCTGAAAACATATCTTTGAAAACGTTAACGCCTAGAATGGCCTCTCCGGCGATAACTCCTTTGTAATCGACAATGCGTTTGCCTTCAACAGATTGAGTGGTGGTAATAATCATAATGGCCTCTTGTAAGCTTGATGAGCTGTTACTCTCTGTATGGATTGATAGTTTGGTCTTACTCTTGAATAACATCGCTCAGAGTTGTCTCTGAGCGTGTGAATTCATGCCTCAACCATGTTCTCAGTTTTAGCACACTTTCTTGTTTTAATTTGTTTTTTGGGCAAACAAAATAGAAATCTTGGTGTGGATTCGCGACGGGTTCGCCCAACTCCACTAGCATCCCATGGCTGATGTCATCTTTCACAAACAAGCGATGCGTAACTAATACACCAAGCGAACGAATGGCAGCTTGCACGGCTTGAATCGAGACATCGAACGTCAAGTTACTGTGGAACGTCGGCATTGGGATTTGGTAATTGTCGCACCAGACTTGCCAGTCGTGTTGTCGCCTGAGGTTAAAAACGCCAATGGTCGGGTTTTGTTTGACGAGTTGCTGGACGTTTAATCCGGTCTGGTTTTTCAATAGAGCAGGGCTGCACACCAAGACTAGGTCGTCGTCGCCGAGTTTTTCGCTGTAATATTGTTCCCACTCGTTTGGCTTGCCATGTACGAGGGCAATATCGACACCTTCTTGTTCGATATCGAAAGGGCCGGTTAATGTCGAAATACGGATATCAAGTGAGGGAGCAAATGCTTGGAATTCTGGGACTCGAGGGATCCACCAGTGCATCGCGAGTGAATTCACCATGTTGAGAGTGATACGGTGATCGTTAGGCGTTCTGGCAAGCTCTTCGGTGGCTTCTATCACTTGCTCAAGTGCGGGCGCGACCTTTCGATAATATCGCTTACCGGCGGCATTAAGAACAACACGACGACCTACTCGCTGAAATAGCGGTTTATTAACCAGTTGCTCTAGTGATTTGATGGCTTGGCTTACTGCAGAATGACTGACAAACAACACTCGAGCAGCGTCGGTCATGCTGCCGGTTTCAGCAACAGCAATGAAAGCATAAACGGATTTAAGCGGGACGAGTTTCTTCATTGGTAAGTTTTCCTTACAGTTATGGTTAATATTACTCGCTATTTTTCATCACGTCACGCTTCTAAAATAGGTGTCATAGGAGGTGATAATTATGTCTGATATTACCAAGGCGACGACTTTCATGTTGTTGTCGACGTTCAGTTTGTCTTTGAGTGGCTTGATGGCCAAGTATCTATCTGAAGTGATGCCAATCTCGTTACTCAGTTTTGTGCGTTTTTTGTTACCCAGTCTGTTCTTATTCTTATTCTTGATGTTTTACAAAATTACGAAACCTTCACTCGATATGTGGAAACCTTTAGTGATGCGAGCGATCTTTATGGTGGCGTGTCAGTGGTGTTTCCTTACTTCACTACAAACCTTAACGCTGGTTGAAGGTGTGGTGTTATTCAGTACGGGGCCGCTGTTTATTCCATTGTTAGAAAAATTAATATTCGGAACCAAGATTCATACAACGACTATCGCATGTTTAGCGATTACATTTTTCGGCGTAGTGATGATGGCAGGAGATTGGTCGCAGTTTGAGTTTGGTTCGGAGTTCTTTAGACCTGCGCTATTGCTTGGACTTCTAGCGGGTGTGTTTAATTCTGGCTCGCAAGTGAGTCTGTACCGAGCATCTAAAACCAGCCTGACACCAGCAGAGCTTAACGCATGGACCTTTTTAGTCGCAGCAATACTCGTTATACCTATGCTCGTGTTTACTTCTGTTTCTGCTGTACCAGATGTACTTAAGGGGGACAGTGTGTATGGAGCTTTAACTACTTTGCTGTCGTTTGATGACTTGCGTTGGATTGGACTTGGTGCATTTGGACTCGCACTGTTTACCATCAATACTCAAATTTTCCGCTCCAAGGCTTATAAGCTTGCAGATAGCGGTTCCCAGTTGGCACCACTGATTTTTACTAACATGCTGTTTAGCGCCTTATGGCAGGGTTTGTTCTTTGATGATGTGTTTTCTACTCAGCAGATGATTGGCATTAACCTGATTGTTGTGGCGAGCATTACCAACACGCTATTAGCGAAGAGACACAGCAAAGCAAAAGCCAAGCAAACACCGCGAGTCACAGTGGCTGTAGCGACTGTAGTGGACGTTGCGGTGCTGGATTCTGCGGCTAAAAGCTAATCATTGATCTTATAGCCTAAAGACTAAATGGTTAGCTCAAACTTAAAATAATGAGCGTATGTACTCTTTTACTCGGTCGATGTGTTCGTTTGGTTCAATCTCGCAACGTTGTTTAGTCTCTAGGAATCGCTCAGCGTATTTGTCGTAGATTTTGTTTTCTAAGAACAGCAAATACAGCTTGGGATCGATATGACCGCTGGTGGCCATGTCGGTCATGATATTGAGTGATTCGCTTAGGAGTTTGCCTTTCTTATACGGGCGATCACTAGAGGTGAGCGCTTCGAATACATCGGCAATGGCCATCGCTCTGGACTGCAGAGGTAATTGGTCTTCGCTTAAGCCTCTTGGGTAGCCCTTGCCGTCGATACGCTCGTGGTGTCCGCTGGCGATATCCGGAATATTCTGGAGGTAAGACGGATAAGGCAGCTTGTTAAGCATGGTGAAGGTTTGAATAATATGATCGTTGATCATGAAACGTTCTTCATCGTTTAACGTACCACGACGAACTTTCAAATTGTGCAGTTCACCTTGGTTGTATTTGACCTCTCCTGGCTTAAGCACAAACGCTTCCTGCCATACATCAGCAGGGCTAAAGCCATTATCCCACGGTATTTTATGCTCAGGCTTATCGGCAAGTAGCGGTTCCATCACCGGTAGTCTTTGGTTTTTTCTTGCTGGCTCAGCTTCACTCTTCTCTGTCGTGTCTTGTTGTTCGTTGAATCTCTCTTTTTCAGACCAAGATAACCCTAGCTGATCGTCGAGTGTTCGTTTCCATTGGCGCTTGGCTATTCGGTCTAAGCGTTCTAGCTGTTCGTCCGTCATCGACTCTCCACCAAGGTTGCACTCAGCAACAAAGGCAAATTCTTCATCCAATTTTGACAAGCTTTGTTCGAGGACCTTAAGCTGATCCTCTTGAAGCGCTCCGTTCGCTATGGCTTTCCAGTAGTCGGTTTCCGCTTGTTGCTTTAACAGCTCGAAGCGCATGCGAACTTCGTGGATTCGGTCATAAATCGTTTCCAGTTTTGTTGCTTTGTCCACCACATATTCAGGTGTGGTGACTTTACCGCAGTCATGAAGCCAAGCGGCGAGCATTAACTCTTCCCACTGTTTACTATCCAATGAGAATTGCGGGTAATAACGGTCATCATCAATGGTTGCTTGAGTCAGCCATTTGGTCAGTTCAGGCACTCGTTGGCAGTGCGCGCCCGTGTAAGGTGATTTGGTATCAATAGCTGATGCAATCAACTCGATAAAGGCATTAAGCATGTCTTTCTGTTGCTGCATTTGGTCAATGTTATCTTTGGCTATCTCCGCAAAGCTGAGCAGTTCTCGTAAGAAGGCGTGCTTGTCTGACTGCATCTTAGTAATCGGTCTTTCATAGCCAATTGCGACGATACCCACCAACAACTTCTCACGGTTTAATAGTGGAAACAGGTACAGATCTGAATTGAAGATCGAATCTTGGTAATAGTTGAGAACATTGTCTTCTCGGTTTAAGTGGATGGTTTCTCCAGATTTAAGTTGGCACAGCAACCAAGGTGTGTGCTTGATGAAGTCATTGATGTCGGCCTTAAAGGGAAGAATGGCGAGGTTCGCGGCCGTATCAAACACATCTTTCTCTTTTGATTGAGTGAAGAGGACAATGGTTTCTGCTTTGGTAATTAAATAGCTTTGATGAGCAATATTTTTGGCTAAGATCGAAAATTCCTGATTACCTGCCGTGTCTCGAAGTAGCGTAATAAGATCATGAAGTGTGTGTTCCATCAGCTCAATAGAGTGGGCGAGGTTAGCCACTTCTTGAATCATGCTTTTGGGATAATGAGTTCGCCTGAAGTCAAATCGTGCGATGTTGTCGGTGAGTTGCATCAGCGTATTGAGAGGCTGAGACAGTCTATTAGCAACAAACCATACGATAGCGAAGCAGATGAACAACATCCCAATCGCGACGGCGACTTGCTTGTCACGCATCGAGATAAGATCAGAGAGCAACTCATTGTGCGGCGTAGCCTCTGCCAAATATAAAGTGACATTCTGAGTGAGCTCAACAGGCGTTAGCGTTAATGCCCAAGTGTTTAAGTTGTATTCAACGTTTTTTAAGTTGAGGTTTAATTTCTCCTCGTCGGAGATAAGTGGTGCTATGACGGATGCTTTCAATGCTTCCATCTGTTCACGCTTTGGCACATTAAAAAAGCTTAGGTCTTGTTCACTGCCAGAGAGTTTCCCTGTCGTTTGGTTATTCGTTTTCTCAGTTTTACTTGTGTCGTTAGGCTGGGAGGTAAGCTTGGGAATCGATAGATCAAGTTGATGTTGGCCGAGAAGATTGAAATGTTGATCGAACAGAGCGAGTCGGGTTTGTGGAGAGTAGGCCAATTCACTGATCTGGGAAGAGAGAGATTTCAACGTGAAGTCGGCACCAACGACATGCTTGCCATCCAAAGAACGTCTAGAAAGAGTGATGCCATTGGTTTGCAGGAAATAGAACAGGTAGGGCTCAGAGAGTTGTATTGAGCCGTCAGGCTTTGCGTTACGAAACCAAGGTCGAGTCGTGGGGTTGAACTTACTCTCGGCTTGTCGGGTACTGATCACTTGGTGTGCGCCATCGAGAAAGGTAATAAAGTTTTCACCATCTAGATTGGTGCTGCTGACCATCATGGTCGCTTTAGCGGGAGCGTTGTTATCGGCTCTCTGTTTAATGGAACTCAGAGGGCGAAAGATTCTGAAATCACCATCTTCAGAGCCATAGAACAGAGCGACTAAGTTAGTATTTTGTTTGAAGATGATATCGACCGAAGCAAGCCAAGATTCTTTTTCGACGGAGGAGGTTTGATGAGCAACAAACGGGCTCACTGCCATCACGTTTAAGGTTGTGATGACTGGGGCAATAGCTTGTTTAAATACCGATTCCAACTTATCGCGATGTTCATTACTGACTTCGCGCACGGTGCCTAAAAGCAGTTCTTGAGAGTGCCGATAACTTATCGAAATCAGTACGGTACCGACAAGAGTGGTCAAAATTAAGAAAAGGCTAGTGATGTGTATACTCAGCGGATATCGTCTTCTTCTCATCTAACACTCCAGTTTGTAGACTGGTTTAAGTATTGACGAACTTGGGTAGGTTGCAAAAAATTGGCGTAATTACCGAGTATGTTCGATTTTACTCAGATAAGAAAAGCGTTAGTGTCTTCTGGTTAGCCACGTATTATCGTGCTGTGTAAATGAACTCGCAAGAAACCCTTATGTTTAGGTGCTAATTGTCACTTTCAGCTGATAAACTGGTCGAATTGTTGCCATTAAGCATTCCTTTTCCGAAGCACTCCTTTTCAGAAAAAGGTGCAGGCACTCCTTTCCAGAAAGAGACTCAGAGTTACTTTCTGAAAAACGTTTTTTGACCAAGCGAAGAGAGCATTGATTCATGGAACTCAAAGTAGATACCCACACCCACACATACGCAAGTGGCCATGCTTACAGCACGCTGATCGAAAACGCTAAATCGGCGAAGCAAAACGGTTTAGCCATGTTTTGTACTACTGACCATTCAGAATCCATGCCGGGCGCGCCACACTATTGGTTTTTCAGCAATCAGCGTGTGCTCCCTCGTTTTATTGAAGATGTCGCAATTATTCGAGGTGTCGAGTCAAACATCATGAACACACAGGGTGAAATCGACATTCATCCGAGTGTGGATAAGAACTTGGATTGGGTGATCGCGAGTTTTCATGAGCCAGTATTTCGTCCATCGGATGTCGCTACCCATACAGAAGCATTGTTGAATGTGATTAAAGGTGGTCGAATTGATGCACTTGGTCATTTAGGAAACCCAAATTTTGATTTCGATTTTGAAGCTGTGATTCAATGTGCGGCGGAACATAACGTTGCGATTGAAATCAACAACACCACACTCAAAGGCAATAGCAGAGTTGGCAGTGTTGACCGCTGTTATGAGATTGCAAGAATAGCGAAAGAGAAGGGTGCATTTATTACCACAGGTAGCGATGCGCATTTCTGCGTAGATGTCGGTGGTTTGGGCTTAGTCGCTGCGTTGTTAGATAAAGTAGGTGTGGATTCGAATAAAGTGGTCACTCATTCGCCACAGCAGTTTTTGGCATTTTTAGCATTGCGTGGTCGTCAATCAATTGCCGATTTTTCGGTATTTGAATGATGGTTTGCCTGGTACTTGTCAGTAATTAGCTAGCTAGTTTGCATTTCGACACAATCAATTTTTGTACCCGACGGATTTTTGTATACACTAGCCGAAAATAATAAAGTCGAAGTGCCACAATAACGATGGCGCTATCTTCAAAGACATCGCTTCACCTGGAGAAACAATGAAAACTCGCTCAATCCTTTTATCTGGCTTAATCGCTGCTTCGCTATTGTCTGGCAACGCTTTTGCTAATGTTGACCTTAAGAAAAACATGCAAGAAATGAAGCTTGCGTTCAAACAAGCGGCAGAAGCTCAAAACATTGAAGAGATGCAAAAGCCTATCGTACGTATCGACACGCTAGTTGCTGAGCTCAAAACGGGTGTTTACCCAATTGAGAAAGAAGAACACTTCATGGAAGGTTTCAAAAAGATCAGTGCATCGATTGATAGCATTGAGAAGAAGCTAGACCAAGGTGAATTTGAATCTGCACAGCAAGAGCTTCGTACTATCGATGGCCTTCGTGAAGAGTATCACGAGAAGCGTAATCCAAGCATTTGGAGCAAGATCTTCGGTTAATTTGCTAATCAATTGAGTTTGCTAGATACGTAACAAAGAGCAAAGCCTCAAGATTCGATTTCTAAAACGCTGTCTTACATTACCCTCTCTAGAGGAAGGTGTAAGGCGGCGTTTTTTATTGTCTTTTTTCTAAACAGTTTACTGCTATTTTCTAGACATGTTACTGCTAATAGGTGCGTAACATTCTTTTGGCTCTTTGGTTGTAACCAGTTTTTAACTAAAAAGAGTGTGCGTTAGCTTCAATTTTTTAACCTGATGTTAATCTTTACGTTTACCTATATAACAAGTGCCTCATAATAAGGAAAATTTATAAAGATTAGGAATAATGCGCCGAACTTCGTTCAACTTCTCCATGTTACTTGCTACAGCATTAAGCTGGGTGCTAGTGACATTAATGCCTGTTATCAATGCTCATGGTAATAGTGCGGGAGTATGGGCGTCGTTATGTACGGTCAACGGCTTTGAACTGGTTCAAATTGAGGAAGGCGAGCCCAATACTCACAAAGGAAAGCCGTGTCCATTTAGCCATTTTTCCACGTTTCACCAAGACGAACTTCCAACTACACTACTGACAACTCGACTGAGTTCTATTGTCTCAGACAGCTACGCTTTTTTGGCTCTAAGCGAACGCTACACGAGACAAACCCCGCGCGGCCCTCCCTTTGATATTGCTTAAACCTAACCTTCTAAAATAATTAAAAAAACAAAGTATTAAGTAAAGTTAAACATGCTCAGATTACTTTCTGATTCTTCAGAAGGTATGTTTGCGTGTGTCAAAGGAAATAATAATGTTGAGAAATGAATCTCAAAGCTCTGCGAAAGCACAAGCGACTTCGCAGTCTACAAGCAGTGCAACAACCGGTTCGAGAACCAATATAAAAAACAAAGACCGCAATAAAACTCTCTACTTCCTCACTTGGCGCTGGCACTTCTATGCAGGGCTATTCGTTATCCCATTCATGTTGATGTTGAGTATTACTGGTTTGGTGATGTTGTTTGATGATGAAATTGAACTCGCTTTCCATCAAGACGCGATTGAAATTGTTGCATCGGGCGAACCGATCAAGGTGTCGCAACAATTAGCTGCCGTACAGCATCAATACCCACAAGGTACGGTGACACAGTTTGTTCCGAGTAAAGTCCCTGATCTTGCGAACCGATTTTCTGTATCGCTTGAAGATGGCACTTCCGTTTTCGCCACGGTGAATCAATACACTGGTGAAGTGGTAGGAGAAATCCCGCGCAGCGATAGCCTGTACCAACTGGCGAATGACATTCACGGCACTTTGTTGATTGGTGATTGGGGTGATTACCTAATTGAAGTCGCAATAAGCTTGTCTATTCTGTTACTCATCAGTGGCATTTACTTATGGCTTCCTCGAGATAACGCTAGCCGCGCTGGTTTTCTTAAGCTTCGATTTGGTTCAGGAACGCGTATTTTCATGCGTGATCTGCATGCGAACATCGGTGGAACACTGTCATTCATTCTTCTGTTATTTATTCTTTCGGGATTGTCATGGACAGGTTTTTGGGGCGGTAAGCTAGTGCAAGCATGGAGTACTTTTCCTGCTCAAATGTGGGACGACATTCCTCTGTCTCACGAAACGCATGCTTCTTTAAATCACGGGTCTGAGGAGGAAATGCCTTGGAACCTAGAGCAAACGCCACTGCCTTTGTCTCAAGATAAGCCAGCAGAACACGTCCACCAAGTAGAAGAAGCGTCTGAAGCTCATGATCATTCTAAGATGGGTGAGGATCATTCTCAGCATGTATTATCTGCGAGTAATTTCTCGATTGATGATGTGATAGCAAAAGCTCAATCTCTTGGTTTTACGCAATATAAAGTCAATTTCCCGCGCTCAGAAACGGGCGTTTACACCGTGGCTGCGAATACCATGGGCGGTGACATTATCGATCCAACCCAAGATCGCACGACTCACCTCGACCAATATTCAGGGCGCATCCTAGGAGAGGTGACGTGGCAAGATTACAATTTATTCGCCAAAACCTTAGCCGTGGGTATTTCTCTGCACCAAGGTGATATCAGTATCATCAACAAGCTTCTAAACGCGTTGTTCTGTTTGGCATTCATTTTGGTGTCAGTGACTGGTGGAGTAATGTGGTGGATGCGCAGACCTTCAGGCCAGAGAAAGTTGGGAACGCCACCGAAGTTTGGCGATGCAGGCTTATGGAAAGCGGGTTTAGTGACTGTGGTTATTATTTCGATATTGTTTCCACTCGCGGGTGCAACGATTGTGACTGCAATGCTATTGGATTGGTTACTGTTTTCACGCGTTGAGAAATTCAAGACCGCGTTGAGTTAATTGACATGCAAACGGACTTTCTCGACTTGAGAAAGTCCGTTTTATTAATCAGATGATTGCTTCTTTTGTGAGGGAGGCTTTAGACTTGATTCAGCGCTAGATTTGATAAAGCTTTAGATCTGATACAGCTCTAGCGGCAGGCCGTCTGGGTCTGCGAAAAACGTAAATGATTTCCCCGTAAACTCATCAACTCGAATCGGTTCGACTTCAATGCCTTGTTCTTCCAAATAGCTTTTGGCATGTTGAACGTCATCAACACAAAAAGCCAAATGTCTCAGCCCTTGAGCTTCCGGAAAGCTTGGTCTTTCAGGTGCGTCAGGGAAACTGAATAATTCTATTTGAGCGCCATTAGGCAGTGCCAAGTCGAGCTTATACGACTGACGTGCTTCACGATAATTCTCCGCAATCACTTCAAGCTTTAAAACTTCCGTATAAAAGCGTTTAGAGACTTCGTAGTCTGAGCAAATAATGGCGGCGTGGTGTATTCCTTTCAGCATCAGTTTATTTCTCCTGCCAGCTTGTCACCCAAGTGTTCCATTGCGTAATCAATGAATACACGTAGGCGAGCAGGCATATACTTGGTTTGAGCAAACTGCATCGCGATAGCGCCATGGTAATTACTCTTGATGGTCCAATCTTCCAGTACTTGCACTACAGAACCTTCAGCCAATGCATCTTGAATCACGAAGTCATGGAAAATACCCACGCCAAGCCCTTCTTTAACACCTTTCAATCGCATCTGAGAGTGGTTCACAGCGTAACGTCCGCTGACGGGGACCGTGTAAAACTCATCATCTTTAAGGAAGTCCCAAATGTGGTCTTTATCTGTTTCTGCAAGGTATAAGCAGTCGTGCTCAGAAAGCTCGGTAGGGTGGTGAGGGATTCCTTTGGCATCTAAATAGTCCGGGCTCGCACATAACACGAGGTTTGTTTTTCCGAGTTCTTTCAATACCAAACTCTCGTCAGGTTTGTCGGTAAGGCGAAAGGCAATGTCGATGCCTTGGCGCAATATGTCGATGTCGCCATCAGCGGCTCTTAACTTGAGTTGAATTTCAGGGTACTGATTCAAGAATGGAACAACGAAAGGCTGTAGCACGGAGTTCAAGAAGGCTTCTGGCGCTGCTACCGTTATAGAGCCAGCAGGTTCAGTATGGTCAGAGGTAGAAAGCTCAACCGCTTGTTGCGCCGCATTAATCATGACCACGCTTTGATCGTATACCAACTGGCCTGCTTGCGTGATGATCAATGTACGAGTGGTTCGCTCGAACAGTTTTACTGAGAGTGCTTTTTCTAGACGTGTGATCAATTTACTCAACGCTGAAGGTGTAACGCCTAGCTGCTTTGCTGCGGCGGTAAAGCTACCCTCATTCACAACTAAGATAAACGAGGCGAGATCGGGAAGTAGGGCGATGAGTTTTGGGTTAATCATAAGTATCCAGTTAGACTAATTTCAACAGTGACCATAACCTTGATTGTGATTGATCTCTTCTGATTTGTGAATCAATTTCATTAATTGATTCGCGCAATAGTAGCCGTGATAGAAGCCGTTCTTTTGTTGTTCCTATTTCATATTACCCAGCTATTCAGAGCTCAAGTCAATATGGCGATTCCGTTGCTTCAAATTGGTTGTTAGATGCTTTTGTTATATGAATGTAAATACTTGTAGTTACTTGTTAAATTTCATTTAAACGGTGTTAGTATCCTCCCAACTTGTGCTGAATCGAATCAGCTATATTTCATCGTTCGAAGAGAGCTTTTAACTTCGAGTTCGGAAGAGCGAAAACATAGTCAGAGGTAAGTATTTTGCAACGTACTGATATCACCCCAACGCAATCTCCCGCGTTAGCCGCGTTAATTAATAACGATTATGAGCTTAATTTCCAAGAGTTTATGGACCAAATACAGCTGGCGAATAAACCTATGTCTCTGGCTTCCATTAGGTTCATATTGGATAACATCGAGCTGAGTAAAGAAGAGATCAAGTCGTTGGCGAGTTTTGATAAAGAAACATACTGCCGACAAAGACTTTTCAAGAATGACCACTGCGAAGTTTTAATTTTGAGTTGGCTAAATGGGCAAAGAAGTAAAATACACGATCATTTGAATACGTCTTGTGGCGTAAAGGTTCTACATGGGCAAGCAACGGAAACCTTGTTTGAAACGGCGGCTAATGGCCATATTTTTGCTTCTCAGTCGACTCATTTCCAAGAGGGCAGTGTGACCGTCAGTAAAGATAATGATATCCATCAGATATCGAATCTACAGGCTGGAGATGAACCGCTCATTACGTTACATGTGTATTCGCCCCCTTTAAGCCAATTCCACCTCTATCGGCTAGAGAGCGGTAAGCCGGAGCTGCTCGACATACAACAAGAGTGCTGGGCCTACGAGATTTAAAGTGCGTTAAACGGAGACAACTTTCTACTTAAATGGTCATGATAAGGCTAAAAGGAGGCGTAGAAAGTCTATCGTTTAATTTTGCTTTAACGCTATGCATTATAAAATTTTATACTATTTATGAACTTCGCATATCCACGGTAGTCATAGGGCTCACAAATATAAAATAATGAGCTGGATAAATTATGACTAAACGTGGGTTAGTGTCTGTGGCATGTGCCACGCTGCTAGGTGGAGGTGCGTATTTCTATTTTCAAACTTCAACGCCTCCTGAAGCCTTTCCAACCCTAACGGTTGCCACGGGGACGATCGAAAAGCAGGCGGTTGCGGTGGGGTATATCGTTCCCGCTCACTCTGTGTCTATCAAATCTCAAATCGACGGGATCGTTGGTGAAATCTATGCCGGTGTTGGTGAGTACGTAACGCAAGGTCAGCCGCTTATTAAGGTTCGCCCTAACCCTACCCCGAAAGCGTTGACCGATGCCTCGACCGAATTGATGCGAAGTGAGGCGAACATTGAGTCAGCAAAACAACAACTCGCTAATCTGCAGAGTTTGGTCGAACAAGAAATCATTCCTAAGAACTACGACGAATATGTGACTGCACGTTCCAATGTGAAATCAGCACAGGCTGACGTTATGCAAAAACGTCAGAACCTCGAATTGATTCAAAGCGGGGAGTCGACAATTGGTAACTCTCGCCTCACCTCAACCATTTACGCTCCGATAGACGGTACGGTGTTGAATCGAAAAGTCGAGGTAGGAGAACCGATTATTTCTACTGAATCGAGCCAAGCGGCAACAGAAATGATGTCATTGGCCGATATGAACAGCCTGATTTTTAAGGGCAGTGTTAGTGAGCATGATGCCGCGCAACTCACTCCGGGGATGCCAGTAACACTGACCGTTGCACCTTATCCAAGTATCGAAATAGAAGGGGTACTGACTAAGATTGCGATTCAGTCTGAAAGTCTTAACGCAACAGCTGATAGTAGTTCGGGCAAAAGTTTTGATAACGGTTTTGAAGTCGAAGTTGGCGAGCTCCAAATACCGAAAGACGTCCGGTTACGTTCAGGGTTCTCATCATCTGCTCAGATAATTCTAGTTAAATCAGAAAATGTACTCACTCTACCAGAGCGCGCACTGCAATTTGAAGGCGACAGCCCTAACGTATTAATTCCAGACAGCTCAGAACAAGGCTTCCACAAACAAGCGGTAAAACTGGGCCTATCCGATGGCATCAATGTCGAAGTCATCGAAGGTGTGGAGTTAGACGAAACCGTCATCGATAACAGTATGATGGGGGCATCACATGGTTAAGCCTGCGCTGTTTAGTTGTTCACAGCGATTAGACAAACCTCTGTCAGCTCGTAAATCGCCCCTGTTGAGTGTAGGCAGCTTGCTATTAGCAACTGTGCTTAGTTGCCCTTCATATGCCATTTCCATTGAACAAGCATGGCAGCGAGCCAAACAGACGGATCCTGATTACGAGAAAGCCCGAATTGGTGTTCAACTCGGTGAGAGTTCGGTGGATTTAAGTCGCAGCTCTTTATTACCCGCTTTAAGCGCGAGCGCTTCAGCAGACTGGAGCGAAGACCGCAGTAGTTCAAATCGTTATGGTGCAGAGCTGTCTCAGGTTGTTTGGGACAGTAGCCTTTGGTCTGAATTAGATAAAGCACAATCAGAGTATCTGAAATCCCAGCTGGAATTGGCTCAAGCACATAATGATTTGGCGGCTAAGTTACTTCTGGTTTATCTCGATATAGGCAGCGCTCAAGGTAACTTACAGCTCACCAACAGTAAGTTAGAGGAAGGCAGCAAGCTGCTAAAAATCTTCGAAAAACGCTATCTAGCAGGCAAAGTGAAATCGATTGATGTGGAAGAGATGCGTGCTAATCAGTTGTCTGACAAAGCCAATATTCTGCGAGCAAAGGCAGAGTTAGAAAGTAAAAAGTCAGAGCTGGAAGCGCTGATAAACCAAGCTCCTGATTCGGTCGATCAAATTCGTACCGAGAACTTGGTTGAGCCTCCTATGCTGGTGGCTTCTCAGCAGCAGTGGCTTGAGCTAGCGAGAAATAATAGCCCTGAATTACTGGTTGCCATAAAAGGCGTTGAAGCGCGCGAGCTAGACAAAAAGTCTGCCCAAGGAGGTTATTACCCGACAGTTAAAGGACAAGTGGGCTATAACGACAGTGATCGGTTGGACAACGGTGAGTTTAACGCGGGTTTAACTCTTAGTGTTCCTATTGATTTAAATGGTTCAACACGCGCCAAAGTGGATCAAACTTCGCTTAACTTGTTGACGGCTAAGCAGGATTTACGAAAGGTTGAAATAGACATCAAGAAGCGAATTGATCAGAACTTTACTCAAGTGAAACTCAACTGGGAACGAGTGTTAATGGCGCATGATGTTGTAGCGTCTCGCGCAGAGGTGTTGAGTAGCAAAGAAAAGTTATACGACGCGGGTTTCCTAGAAGCCTCGGATGTTATTAATGCACATAACAGCTTATTTGATTCAAGGTTCCTTCTACAGACCAACTTATATGATTATTGGCGTCAGAGAATAGGCCTGCTTCAGACAACCGGTAAATTAGATGATGAAGCGATGGCGCTGATCTCTCAGGCGCTGCACCATGGTTAATCTTTTCCTTCAGACTTGGCAAACGTTATTGGCGCATCGGATGAAAAGTGCCTTGGCTATTATCGCAATTTCATGGGGCGTGCTGTCTGTTGTTGTTTTAATGGCGTTAGGAGAAGGCTTCTATCGTTATCAAACGAAGTCTTTCTCATTTTTGGTCAATGACACTCAGGTTGTGTTTCCCTCTAGTACGAGTAAACCTTGGCAGGGCATGCCTTCAAGGCGAGAAATAAACCTTGAACAAGATAAAATTGAGCTGATCCAGCAGGCTGGTTTTGTTAAAGAGGCGTCTGCTGTTTACCTTAAAAGGGATACCAGCGTGACGAACACTCAAGGGCATAATATTGGCAGTATGGTGAGTGGTGTTGCTCCCTCTTATTTTCCTATCTCACAAAATAAGTTGCAGCCTGGTTCACGAAATATTTCGGTGACGGATATGAAAAACCACACTCGGGTGGTTGTATTGGGTGATCGAATTGCTCAAATGGGTGGAGTCGATATTGGCGATCATATTAAGATCAACGGTATTCCATTCTACGTAATAGGTGTGATGGTCGATAATGAAGGAGGGATCTCTTTCGGTGAGAGTCGACGAGTTTTTGTGCCCCAAACCACTTATCTTGATCTCTGGAAAGATAAGCCATGGCAACTGCTATTAAAGCCTGTAGAAGCCATGGATTCCGCATCGTTTAGACGTAACATTGTTAATTTTTTTGCTAAACAGATGCACTTTGACCCTACTGATAAAGATGCGGTCTATCTGCCCGACTTTAGTGAGGGTGGAGACGTGATTACCGGTATCTTTCGTGGTATTCAAATATTCCTGACGGCCAGTGGCGCTATGACTATGGCGGTTGGCGCTTTGGGTGTGGCTAATATCATGTTTCTCTCTGTTACGGAAAGAACTCGGGAAATTGGCGTTCGGCTGGCGATTGGTGCAACACAAGGTTCCATCATGTCTCAGTTTATTATTGAGGGGCTTATCTTAGTTACCTTAGGATCCATCGTGGGATTAATGGCGTCCTTTGGTACGGTTTATTTACTTGGCTCGATGGTGTTACCAGAATGGATTGGATCACCTGTTATCACGTTAAGCTCTATTGGAATGGCGTTAACGGTGACACTGATTCTGGCGTTCCTAGCCTCTTACTTTCCTGCAAAACGGGCGTCTCGTCTAACTCCTGTTGATGCACTCATTGCGAGGGCTTAATCATGCTATTACCGATGAGACAAATCTTTCAGGAAATGTCTGCAGAAAAGCTACGACTTGGGCTCACGATTCTGGCTGTTGCGTGGGCAACCTTGTGTATTTCAGCGATGCTATCGGTGGGAGAAGGCATTAGGCAAGGCGTGCTTAAAACGGCACAAAATGGCAATGGTAATTTGATTTATCTATCAGGGGGGATGGCTACGGTTGATTATGGATCTTTTCATCAGGGCAAGCCGCTGACTCTAACAGTAGAAGATACGAAAGTTGTAGAGGCTCTGCCTAACATCAAAGCTGCGGTGCCGACTGCTGTGTGGGATGAATCACTTACTGTTGGGGAGCGAGGGTCTTGGAAAAAAGCGTTAGCTGTAACGACTGAATTTCAGTCGGTGACGAATCTCAAGACACGTCCAGGAGGGCGTTGGTTTAATCCTCTAGACCAAAAGCAACAACGCAAAGTTATCGTGTTGGGTTACCTTTTAGCGGCCGATTTGTTTAACCCTAATGAAAGCTTTAGCTGGTTTGCTACTGTCAAATTAGAGGTCAATCCCGTGGGGAAAACAGTAAAAATTGGCAGCCAAGAGTTTACGGTGATTGGTGTACTAGAGAAAAACAGTGCCAAGGTTGAACAGGGAGATAGCATCAATTATTCGAGCTTTGTTCCTTTCTCTACATGGCAGCGTTTTAATATTAACGGTGACATTAGTGGTATCAACGTTCAACCTCATGATGGTGTCGACAGAGTCAAACTTGCAGATACGATTCGTCAGGTTATTGCGCGCAAACATGGTGCCAGTGTCAGTGATGAGCAGGTCGTTCAGGTTGAGGATATGTTTCTCAAACAAAAAACGATGCAACAATTCTTAGTTGGTCTTCAGGGGTTCCTTGGTGTGATTGGTTTTATCACTTTGGCAGTGGCGGGCATAGGTATTGCTAACGTGATGTATGCAACGGTGAAACGATCCACACGAGATATTGGCGTGAGAATGGCGGTCGGTGCTACTCCAGGGATGATTCGCATGCATTATCTGGTTCAGTCATTAATGACTATGATGATGGGCGGTTTATTGGGCTTAGTGATCACTTATACACTGATTGCTGTAATTCGCTCTTTAGAGCTTGAAGGCAACATGTTTTATGAGCGTCTTGGTAAACCTGTGCCTGAGCTTTCATGGTTGGTTGTCACCATTGTTGTTTTGACGTTGGTGGTTATTGGTGTCGCTGCGGCTTGGCTTCCGGCTAATCGTGCGGCGAAAGTGACTCCGATGGAGGCACTACAAAGTGAATGATGAGATCAAAGACAGCGGAGAAACCATGTCTAACAAATTCTTAGTGGAACTCTCAAATATCGGTAAACACTACTCAAACGGTGATACTGAGATACGTGCACTAGACGGTGTCGATCTCTTGATTGAGAAGGGAGAGTTTTTGTCTATTTTAGGCCCGTCAGGATCCGGTAAATCAACGCTGATGAATATGCTTGGTTGCCTTGATAAGCCGACGGAAGGGGAGTATCAGCTAGATGGAAAAAATGTTGCTGCGTTGAGTGCTAATGAGCTTGCAGGTATTCGGAATCAAAAAATTGGTTTTGTATTCCAGAGTTTTAATTTGCTTGAGTATGCATCTGCATTGGACAATGTTGCTCTGCCTCTCGTGTACTCAGGGATCAAAGCCAAAGAGCGTCGTAAGCGTGCGGCGGCACTACTTGAACAAGTAGGGTTGGGCGATCGACTTGACCATAAACCGAATCAACTGTCTGGTGGTCAGAAACAGCGTGTCGCTATTGCTAGAGCTTTGGTTAATGACCCTCAGATTATATTAGCTGATGAGCCAACAGGGGCTCTGGATTCCAAGTCTGGCGCTGAGATAGAGGCTTTGTTTAATCAGCTTCATGCTGAGGGCCGAACATTGATTATCGTGACGCATGATAACTCGCTTGCTGAACGAACTAAGCGAATAGTGACGATCAAAGACGGTAAAGTATTGTCTGATCGCCAAGGGCAACATTGCTCAACCTAGAACCTAGAACCTAGAACCTAGAACCTAGCAGCTTTCGCTTAGAGCCACTTCCTCACGAAGTGGCTTTTTTCTTAAGTGTTTAACACTGATCTTGTACGGACGATATTGAGTGAACTACACTGATAAAAAAGCTAGGTAAGTAACAGATGAATAAAGAAAATTTCCCTATAGAGTTAAAACGACTTCGTGAATCAATCTCTATTTCACAGGAAGAATTTGCAGAGTTGCTTTCCAATTCTCATAGAGCGTTTTTTGGTGTCAATCAGGTGATGGTCAGCCAATGGGAAAGGGCAAAGACGTTGCCTAGTTTTGTTCGTCGTCTTGGTATCGCGAGTTTCTTTCAGGTCGATTACGATTTTTCCGTTGAAGAAATGGTACAGGTGAAAGCCGCCACTAAGAATGTCGAGCGTCCATTCAGTATTGATATTGGTTATGACTATGAGGTGACGAGTGTTGAGTCATATAACATGGGAGCACTTCCAGCGAAAAGGCTTAAGTCGATTCAAGGAATGCATCTAAAAACCTATGGCAAAGATTTTATCGAGGTTTCTCAGCATCTGGGTGTGAAAAAAGAAGATATGCAGGTACTTTGTTTTCTTTTCGAGGGGGTCATTATTGGTCATGTGGTGTATGACGGCTTAAGTAAGATGCTCTGCAGTGTTGGCGCGGTTAGCATTGTGATTCGTCGTAAGATCTTCGATTACATGGCGGATAATTTGTCTGATACTGAGTTTCGCTTTCCGACCCTTGACCCAGCTATGTGTCAGTTCCTGTATGACCTGTATTTAGAACCTTATATGAGCAAGCTCGGCATGCCGTTTTTCAAGGCAGATATTAAGAAAGTGGTGAAAAATCCTTTTTCTCAGAACATCCAAAATAAACACGATATTTACTTTAAGTATATCCGTTACCACGACCTTAAGCAGAAGAAGAAAAGTGTCGAGTTTGTTTTAAGCTCTAGCCTGTAAAGGCGCTCTACATGACCAATCTTAGGTCGGTTAAAGGCAGAGGTTTTGAGTACAAGAAACCTTGATAGCGATCAAACCCTAGCTGGTGGATCATTTGACGTGTATCTGCGTCTTCAACGCCTTCCGCAACGGTTTCAATACCAGACTCTTTGCAGTATGCCAAAGTACGCTTAACTAAATCGGAGCTTGCGGGCTTAATACTATTCACAATCGATTTATCGAACTTTACTTCATCGACATTAAGGCTAATCACCTTATTCATGTCTGAATAACCGATACCAAAATCGTCGATAGAGATTCTGACGCCCAGAGACTTAAAGCGCTTTATCTGCTCACAAAGCTGCTCATCTAACTGATCATTTTCACTTAGCTCAAAGGTAAGCTGTTCTGCTTTGAAAGATGCATTCCAAAGTAATTCACGAACCTTTTCGACATTATCAGGGTTTGCTAGCACTTTCTTGCTGATGTTTACCGCCAAGCTTAGATGAACGGAAAGCGATTTGACCTCCGTTAGAGATTGCTCAAGCACACTAAAAAAGATTTCTTCTTCATAACCCAATGCAAACGCGCGATCAATAAACACGCCCGGAGAGAAAATCCCTTCTTCTGGAATATCTAAACGAAACAGCGCTTCAACTCCAGTCACTTTCTCGACACTAGGCTGCACCTTTGGCTGATAAAAGCAGGTGTACCAGTCGTTTTCGAAGGCTTCTTGAATGGTGTGATCGGATAGGGTCATGTGCTTATTTCTCATCTTGTCTCATTTGCATAGCGGCGTAACGGTCGCACATTCTGAGAGATGCGGATAATCATCACTATATCGTTCTGAGATGAAAAATTGATATTCGATATGAAAGCGAAATTTGACAGGAACGGAAGGGGATTTGACGTTAAAAAGAACAGGTAAGACGCGTTTATGTGCCCTGTGTCACTGGGATGAACTATTATTAGTGCCTGTGGTTCATTAATGTTTTTCCAACTAAAGGGATAATCGAGAAGGGGATGTTCAACTAGAATAGGGGTATAAGTTTTACAGTGTAAATGATCGAATTGAAATCGTTTACATCCCCTACATAATGCGGCGCGCGATGCTGCTGAATAATAATTAGGAAGGAATAGACAATGTCTTCTGCATTTTACCAACAGATTCAAACTCAAATCGAAGAAGTTAAAGAAGAAGGTCTTTACAAGTCTGAGCGCATTATCACTTCTGCTCAAAAAGCAGCGGTTTCTATCTCGACTGGTGAAGAAGTACTAAACTTCTGTGCAAACAACTACTTAGGCCTTGCGAACCACCCTGACCTTATCGAAGCTGCTAAAGACGGTATGGAGCAACACGGTTTTGGTATGGCTTCTGTTCGTTTCATCTGTGGTACTCAAGACTCTCACAAAGAACTAGAGCAAAAGCTATCTACGTTCCTTGGTAAAGAAGACACTATCCTTTACACATCTTGTTTTGATGCAAACGCTGGCCTATTCGAAACAATCCTAGGCAAAGAAGACGCAATCATTTCTGATGCTCTAAACCACGCATCTATCATTGATGGTGTTCGTCTATGTAAAGCAATGCGCTTCCGTTACTCGAACAACAACATGGAAGAGCTAGAGCAACAACTTATCGCAGCTAAAGAAGCGGGTGCTCGTCACACGCTTATCGTAACTGACGGTGTGTTCTCAATGGACGGCGTAGTCGCTAACCTTCCTGCTATCTGTGACCTTGCTGACAAGTATGGCGCACTAGTGATGGTTGATGACTCTCACGCAGTTGGCTTCATGGGTGAAAACGGTGCGGGTACTCACGAGTTCCACAACGTTGTAGACCGTATCGACATCATCACAGGTACGCTTGGTAAAGCAATGGGTGGCGCTTCAGGCGGTTACACTTCTGGTAAGAAAGAAGTGATCGACTGGTTACGTCAGCGTTCTCGTCCATACCTATTTTCTAACTCTGTTGCACCAGCAATCGTATCTGCGTCTATTCGCGTTCTAGATCTTCTAGCGGAATCTGGCGACCTACGTACTCAACTATGGGAAAACTCTGCCCACTTCCGTACTCGCATGGAAGCAGCTGGTTTCACTATGGGCGGAGCTGATCACGCAATCATCCCAATCATGCTGGGTGATGCAAAAGTAGCAGCTGAATTCGCAGAGCGCGCACTAGAGAAAGGCATCTACGTGGTAGGTTTCTCATTCCCTGTAGTACCAAAAGGCCAAGCTCGCATCCGTACACAAATGTCTGCTGCACACTCTCGTGAGCAACTAGACCGCGCAATTGATGCGTTCATCCAAGTTGGTAAAGACATGGCTATCATCTAATTTTAAAGGGGTGCCTTGTGCATCCTTTGATTAGATAGAACAACACCCAATAGAACATATAGATTTTTGATTCTCGCCTTATAGTTAGGCGAGATGAACTGGATAATATTATGAAAATTAAAGCACTTTCTAAGCTTAAGCCTGAAGAAGGCATCTGGATGACCGAGGTTGAAAAACCTGAAATGGGTCATAATGATCTTCTTATTCGTATTAAGAAAACCGCAATTTGTGGTACTGACGTACATATCTACAACTGGGATGAATGGTCACAAAACACAATCCCAGTACCTATGGTAGTAGGTCACGAATACGTGGGTGAAGTTGTTGGCATCGGCCAAGAAGTTCGTGGTTTTGAAATCGGCGACCGTGTATCTGGCGAAGGTCACATCACATGTGGTCACTGTCGTAACTGTCGTGGCGGCCGTACTCACCTTTGTCGTAACACAACAGGTGTTGGTGTTAACCGCACTGGTGCGTTCTCTGAGTTCCTTGTGATCCCTGCGTTCAACGCATTTAAGATCCCTGCAGAAATCTCTGACGATCTAGCATCAATCTTTGACCCGTTTGGTAACGCAGTACACACAGCGCTTTCTTTCGACCTAGTAGGCGAAGACGTGCTAATCACTGGTGCTGGTCCAATCGGTATCATGGCTGCTGCTGTTGCTAAACACGTTGGTGCTCGTCACGTTGTAATCACTGACGTAAACGAATACCGCCTAGACCTTGCTCGTCAAATGGGTGTGACTCGCGCAGTAAACGTAATGGAAGAGAAGCTTGAAGATGTAATGGCTGATCTTGGCATGACTGAGGGCTTCGATGTAGGTCTAGAAATGTCTGGTAACCCATCTGCGTTCAACAGCATGCTGACTAACATGAACCACGGCGGTAAGATCTCTCTACTAGGTATTCCACCATCAGACATGGCAGTAGATTGGAACCAAGTAATCTTCAAAGGCTTGGTTATCAAGGGTATCTACGGTCGTGAGATGTTCGAAACTTGGTACAAGATGGCTTCACTAATCCAATCTGGCCTAGATCTAACACCAATCATTACTCACCACTACAAAGTGGACGACTTCCAGAAAGGCTTCGACATGATGCGTTCAGGTATGTCAGGTAAAGTAATCCTAGATTGGGAATAAGCTTTAACTGAGTAACAAGATATTAGAAAGGCGACAGTTTTTACTGTCGCCTTTTTTGTTTTTAAATGAGTAGATAAAACGTTATTTAAGGCCAAAAAAAAAGAGCTGAATGCTTAAGGCAGAGTGCGAAGTGGTGAACGAGGGTAAACATGTGCTAGATGATTAACTAATTATTGTGGCACTCCGACACAAAGGATTATTTATAACGCGTTCTGTCATTAATAATGTTATTTATTGGGATGGTGAATGCAATTCCACTTTTTTAGTGAAATTGCAGACCCAAATAGTGAAATAGATAGGTGTGCTTTCTGTATGATTCCTAACTTATTTTAATTAAATCATGTTTTTAACTATGAATTTACGTTCGATTATTTCCGCCTGCGCGCTGCTGAGTTGTAGCCATACCTTTGCTAGTGAGCCTGAAACGGTGACTTGCGAATCAAATAAACCAGGAACCGTCATGGTTCAAGAAGATGAATTGTTTGTGGTCGTCAATGACGCACTCATTCGCAATTCAGACTACTGGCAAAACTTTCTGGATGGCAACATCCTACTCTGCACCACTCACGTAACAGACATGAGTGACCTGTTTGCTAAAAACAAATACTTCAATCAAGACATCAGCCGTTGGGACACCTCTCGTGTAACCAACATGGACCGTATGTTCTCTGGCGCTAAGCGATTTGACCAAGACTTAACCTACTGGGACGTCAAGCGCGTCTCTCGTCATGCCGACTTCGTCAAAGGCAGTGGCCTGTCTGAAGATAGCCTTCCAACTTTTACGCAATAACGTCTATTCAACCCTAGGACAATATAATGAAAAGAACCATAACCTCACTTCTTGTGGGCGCCGCCGCGCTTGCTAGCCAAACTGCTTTTGCTGCTGATATCTCAGTAAAGTGCCCTGACCAAGCCGTTAACTCAGTGATGTTTGAGAATGGCAAAGTTTATGTCGTGGTGGATAATACTCTAATTAAAAATAAGACTTTGTTAGATAATTTAGAGCAAGGTCATATCCGCTTGTGCACCACACAGGTGACGGATATGAGTAGAGTGTTTTATGACCGAGTTTCTTTTAATACAGATATTAGTGATTGGGATACATCAAATGTGACGAACATGGCTTGGATGTTTTACAAAGCACGAGTTTTTAATCAAGACATAGGACATTGGGATACATCTAATGTTACAGATATGAGTTCTATGTTCTCTTGGGCACATTCATTTAACCAAGATATAGGCTATTGGAATACATCAAGTGTTCAAAGAATGGATTTTATGTTCAGTTCTGCATGGGTATTTAACCAAGATATAGGTTATTGGGATACATCAAGTGTTCTGGATATGAGGTCGGTGTTCTGGAGCGCATACGCGTTTAATCAAAATATTGGTCATTGGGATACGTCTAATGTAACTAATATGAGGGATATGTTTAGAAAGGCAGAATCCTTTAATCAAGATATCGGTAATTGGGATACATCAAGAGTTCAGGATATGACTACGATGTTCTGGCAAGCATACGCGTTCAATCAAAATATTGGTAATTGGGATACGTCTAATGTGGAGCTTATGCAAAGTATGTTCAGGGAAGCACACGCATTCGACCAAAAAATTGGGAATTGGGATACATCGAATGTGACGAACATGGCTTCGATGTTTTACAAAGCACGAGTTTTTAATCAAGACATAGGACATTGGGATACATCAAGAGTATGGATTATGAGTAAGATGTTTTCTGGCGCAGAAAAATTTAACCAAGACATTGGCAATTGGTATACTTCACAAGTAGCTTCAATGGATAATATGTTTTCTGGGGCAAAAGTATTTAACCAAGATATTGGTAATTGGAATACATTGAGTGTGAGAAATATGAAAGAGATGTTTTCTAATGCTTCTGCATTTAACCAAGATCTAACCAATTGGAACGTGAGCAGGGTACTGGGGCATACTGACTTTGCCAAAGACAGTGCTTTGACTGAAGAACAACTGCCGTATTTTGTAGACTAACCCTCTCATCGGTTTAACTAAACAAAGGCCAGTGTTGATGGATTCAATGCTGGCTTTTTTGTTGGTTGAGTCACTCTCAAAAAGTGGCTGCAAAAATGGCGGCTTTCATTATAAAACAGCGTTATTTATGGGTATAAATTGTCTTTGTAACTGTTTTTATATACATAGGTTTCTTGGTCAAATTGTTGTTTTTATAGTAATTTATTTTCGTTCCTTAAAGTTCTACGGCATATTTTCTTACAGTGCTTACTTGTTTGTAGGCGTTAAATAGGAAGAAAGGTGGGAAAGACACCTCCTATTGAAGTGGGGGAGTTATAACAATGACTGAAACTGTCGCCACTTTGTCGCCATATACTTTATGGAATAAGATTAACTTGTTGTTTTATAATGTTTAATTTTTGTTTTGTACATAATGGCTTCACTAATCCAGTCTGGCCTAGATCTAACACCAATCATTACCCACCACTACAAAGTGGACGACTTCCAGAAAGGCTTCGACATGATACGCTCTGGTATGTCTGGTAAAGTAATTCTTGATTGGGAATAAGCTTAAGGAGTAAACACTCTCTCGCTTCCTGATTATTTGAAAATGCCCCAAAGAGATTTGGGGCATTTTTGTATCTAAGCTCTCTTCTTCTCAACTAAATTACCTCTGTCACTTAATGGCCATTTTACTGCTCAGTAATCTCTAAAATACTCAATAAGCAGTTACACCTTATTGTTTTATTATTGAAGAGAGGGCTCATGGCTTGTCAACCACTTGCACTGATAATAACTGGAATATTATTAACGCCGAATTTTGCGAACGCTAATACCACTATCTCGAAAGG
Organism: Vibrio splendidus; assembly: GCF_003345295.1. Lineage (NCBI taxonomy): Bacteria > Pseudomonadati > Pseudomonadota > Gammaproteobacteria > Vibrionales > Vibrionaceae > Vibrio > Vibrio splendidus. Next base: position 1,549,257 of record NZ_CP031056.1, on the reverse strand, counting down.
TAATAGCAATCAAGCAGCAGAACAGGCAGCAAAGGAACTTGCAAACCCAAACACAGCTTACGCTAGCCTTAATTTAAAGCTCCAGTATTCAGGTGGTTACGATGGTGGAGGGGATGCTTTCGCGACTGTATTACAGCCGACATTGCCGTTTCCAATGGATAATGGCGACAAAGTGATCTTCCGCCCGGCTATCTCTTATGTTCAGAATGATTTCAATGTGAATGCGCCGACAAGTTCCCAACATATGGAGCAGTCAGGCGTTACAGACATCTCATTTGATTTAGCTTATGCGCCTAAAATGGAGGGCGGTACTATTGTCGCTTTCGGTCTGTTTGCTTCTTTGCCTACAGGTAGTAATGACTTAACGGCTGATCAATTTGCTGTCGGGCCAGAGTTTATGGTCGGGAAGGCAAGTAGTGAGCGAGTTGTAGGTATGTTCCCAAACCACTTGTATGGTGTTTCTGGAGACGGAGCCGACCATTCTGATACTCGAATAAACAAGACATCGACACAAGTTTTTTGGGTAGAGATCTTAGGTGGAGGTTGGACGGTTGGTTCTGCGCCGACATTCTCATATGACTGGAATAAGGATCAGGCGGAAATTCCGTTAAATATCAGTATTAGTAAAACAACGGTTTTGAATGGACGTCCTTGGAAGTTCGGTATTGAAGCGAATTATTATATTGAGAAAGATGAAAAGACACGTCCGGACTTTATGTTGAGCTTTAATATCAGTCCTGTGGTGGAAAATAAGCTGGCGTCTTTGTTTGATTAATCTAATTGTGAAAGAGTAGAAATGAAAAAGGCTGAACGATCATCGTTCAGCCTTTTGTGTTACTGCATTGAAGCGCTTCTATTAACCCGTAGCAGCCTGCATGATGAGACCACAGATGTAGGCACCGTATGTACCTAGAGCGTAGCCCAATACAGCCATAAGGATACCGACTGGCGCTAATGCTGGGTGGAACGCTGCAGCTACGATAGGAGCTGATGCTGCGCCGCCAACGTTAGCCTGGCTACCGACAGCCATGAAGAACAGTGGTGCGCGGATAAGCTTCGCCATCACAATCATTAGAATGGCATGGATAGTTAGCCATGTGATACCAATGAAGAAGTAGCCTGGATTGTCTAAGATAGCCGTCACATCCATTTGCATACCGATAGTTGCAACTAGGATGTAGATGAACGCTGAACCTACCTTTGATGCGCCACTGTGCTCAAGACTGCGTGTTGATTTGAAGCATGAAGCGATGAGCGCGAACGTTGTCACCATTACGATTAACCAGAAGAAGCCTGATGTAAGGCTGTATTTCGCGAGTTCTGGAGCGTTGGTCGAGATCCAAGGTGCGATTAGGTCACTGAATAAGTGAGCTAGGCCGGTAAGACCGAACGCAATACCCGTGATCTTCATGAGATCTGTTGTGGTTGTTGGGCGAGCGTTCTCTTCTTGGTATTTAGAAACCGTCTCTTTTAGCTCTTCAATAGATGAAGTATCTGCTTTCAACCATGCATCAATCTTCTTCTGACGACCTGCCATGATAAGTAACACGGCCATCCAAATGTTCGCACAGATAACATCAACCGTAATCATTGCAGAGAATAATTGGTCATCAACCTCGAACACTTCTTTCATTGCTGCTTGGTTTGCACCGCCGCCAATCCAAGAACCTGCCACAGTTGTAAGGCCACGCCATACATCGCCAGATACAAGATCAGGATTAACTTGGTCGATAATTAGAATCGCTAAAGGCCCGCCAATGATAATGCCGACAGTACCAGTTAGGAACATGATGACGGCTTTAGAACCAAGGCCAAATATTTTACGAAGGTCTGCTGAGATGATCAGAAGAACGAGTGCACTCGGTAAGAGGTAGCGACTTGCAACGAAGTATAGCTTTGAGTTTGACGCATCGATGATGCCGAAGCTGTTCAGCAATGAGGGAACAAAGTAACAGAGCAATAGACCCGGAACGAACGAGTAGAATTTTTTCAGTGCGCTATTTTGGCTACTTTCCGTGATAAAAACACCGCCAAGAATAACAGCTAACATGCCCATTATTACAGCATCATTAGTAATCATTATTATTATCTCCTTTAAGGTGAGCGCAACCGCCTCACTTTTTGAAGTGCAGGACTATACCGACAACTGGCATACGTTACAAATTGTAACGATAGACATACTTTGAAACGTTTGTGTTAATTTTCACGGTTTGAATTTGTGAATGTGGAGTATTAATTATTGGTTTTGTGAATGTTTTAATGGCAGCTTGTGAGGCGAGTTTAGATATATGCAATGTAATTCAAGCCTTAGAGAGTGGTCGCTATAAATCGACTCGATGTTCGAATGGTTAGATGGAGTGCATATATAGCCATGTTTATAGTGTGGTTTATGCAAGAGTGGAATGTTTCAATAATGTAAAAAATGAATTCATTTTTGCTATGTGAGTAGAAATTAAAAATTATAGGTAGATCACATAAATGTTGTGGATTACCGATTCCAGCATCCGTTCTTCGTACTGATAGGGCACTTCGTGTGGGTTAGGTGAAGAAAAAGCGGCTTATAAGCCGCTTTTTGAATAGTGTTTGACCTTGTATTTAGAGCCCTGCTTAGGATTGTTCTTCCTCAAAGCCGTCGGCATAACCTTTTGGCGGTGGTGTCCAACCTCGTTCGGAGCGTGAATGCTTGTCTGAACGGTCCTTCTTCATGTCTTCTTTCATTGCTTCTTCAAGGTGAATGAAGATTTGTCGGTAGTTGTTGTCGTAACGTGGGTTCTCTTCAGCATCAGACCAAGCTTGGTAAAGCTTTTCAGACTTACGACTTTCAACACGTTGATACGTTGATTTTTGCTGTTCGACGAAGAATGGGTGGTGCCCTAAAGAACGTAAAGCTTCTGCGCCCATTTCGAGTGCCGAGTGGTACGTTTCTGAGACTACAGTATCTGCACCGGCTTCTCGTAGGCGGTAACTGTGACCACGGTCGAACGCACGCGCTAAGATTTTCACATTAGGGTAGGTGTGTTTAACATACTTCACCAATTCAACGCTTGAGTCTTGGTTATCGATAGCGACGACAAGCATTGCCGCTTCTTCGATTCCTGCGGTATGCAATAAGTCATGACGAGTTGCATCACCAAAGTAAGATTTGATATTGATGGAGCGTAACAAATCGACTTGGTTAGCTTGGTGATCCAGAACCACAGTATTGACATCATTCGACACCAATAAGCGGTTAACGATTTGACCGAATCGGCCAATACCAGCAATGATCACCGTGCCTTTCTCTTCGATAGTATCGGCCTCTCGATCGTTAGACTTTTGCTCGTAACGAGGAAGTATCACTTTATCAAATAGAATGAATAAGCCTGGTGTTAGGAACATTGAAAGAGCAACAACCAGCGACAGAGTTTGGACTATATCAGCAGGCAATACGTGGTTTTGAGCCGAGAAGCTAAGTAGTACAAAACCAAATTCACCGGCTTGCGCCAAGCTCAACGTAAACAACCATCGGTCGCTATTTTTGATTTTAAAGATCAGCGCCAATGTAAATAACACCAAGGCTTTAAGTAGCATAACGCCAAGAGTGAGGCCAATGATTAAACCAAAGTCGTTGAATAGAACATCAAAGTTGATGCCCGCACCTACCGTAATGAAGAACAAGCCAAGTAGCAGCCCTTTGAATGGGTCGATATTAGACTCAAGCTCATGGCGGAATTCACTGTTCGCCAATACCACACCGGCAAGGAAGGTACCAAGCGCAGGAGATAAGCCAACAAGGCTCATTAGTGCAGCAATACCAATAACTAACATCAGTGCGGTTGCGGTAAAGATTTCACGCAGGCCTGAGCTCGCCACAAAGCGGAACAGTGGGCGACTCAAGAAGTGCCCGCCGACCACAACAATCGCAATAGATGCTGTGATCACAAGGCCATAAGCCCAGCCGGGTAGGCCAGCAACAAGACTCAACTCTTCATGGTGATCAGAAGCCGAAGCGACCGCGCTTTGTGCAGCTTCGATTAATTCTGGCAATGCTAATAGAGGGATAAATGCCAACATCGGAATGACGGCGATATCTTGGAACAGTAAGACCGAGAAAGCATTCTTGCCGCCTTCTGTCTTGGAGAGTCCTTTCTCATTAAAGGTTTGGAGAACAATCGCCGTAGATGACAGTGCGAAGATCAAACCGATAGTCAGCGCGATCGTCCAAGGTTGCCCAAAGAACAATGCAATGCCCATCACTATGGTCGTTGTGCCACCGACTTGTAGGCCGCCGAGCCCCATAAGGCGGTTTCTCATTGCCCAAAGCATCTTCGGCTCAAGCTCAAGTCCGACCAAGAACAGCATCATCACCACACCGAATTCGGCAAAGTGTTGAATGGTCGTGGTCTCTTCGCCCACTAAGCCGATAATTGGGCCAATCACCACACCGGCAATCAGGTAACCAAGCACAGAACCGAGGCCAAGTCTCTTAGCGATAGGGACGGCGATGACTGCCGCGAGCAAATAGATAAATGCTTGTAGAAAATATCCTGTCATGATCTAACCTCTGCTCATCATTTCATCGACGTAATGGTTTAGCTTTTCAGCCTTGCTTGCCTTGTTGAGGTCGACTTCGCCCGCAACAAAAGCCTCTAAAAGCGATTTGTAGCTATTTACGTGATCTTGAATTCGGCCTTCTTCTAACGCAGTCCGTGAACCAAACAAAGCCAATGGAGCCAAGTAGTTCATGCCGCACAAAGACGCCGTTTGTTCAATTGGGTGAAGCAGTTCACGGATGGTGAAGTGGTTATAACCGTCAGTTTGATAAGCCTCTTTTTTGCCGCCAGCGGTGATACTGCATAACAAGCTTTTGCCTTGCAGTTCATTGCCATCGGTGCCGTAAGCAAATCCGTATTCTAGGACGAGGTCTTGCCATTCTTTAAGAATTGCGGGTGTTGAGTACCAATATAGTGGGAACTGAAAAATGATGATGTCATGGTCCAACAGGCGTTTCTGTTCGCGATCGATATTGATCTTGAAGGTTGGGTATTCAGCATAAAGGTCGACACAGGTGACGCCTTCAATACGTTTGGCTTGCTCAAATAAGGGTTTGTTAGCTTCAGAGCGATGCTGAGAAGGGTGGGCGAATAGCACCAAGACTCGATTTTTCGACATATAGCCCTCTTTGTCCATTAACGAATAATATTTATTGGAATTATAGATATACAATAATAGAAGAATGGTTGAACAACAACGAATTAGCCCATACTTATCTAGTTAGATGCGCGTGTTTTTAGGGACTTAATTATATAAAACACCCATCAATTTGAGTATTTCCGGCACACGCAGCCGATGACTGAGTAAAACTAATTATTCGCTAATAATAAAAGCGAATAGGTGTACTTTATGTCACCGTTGAAGGCTAACGTAAATAATTCAATCACCCTACATAGAACGACAACGAATAAAGGAAAAGGTATGAGCACGGACTTGCGTCAACAATGTAATTTGCTGCTTTCTGGTCACTTCGATCCAACACCAGCCCAAACCTTCGCACAAATGGCTGAATGGTGCGAAACACATGATGTGGTGCACGACACCTACGGTGATGGCGAGTTTATCGAGAGCTTTGAAAATAAGGTCGCAGAGCTGCTTGGTTATGAAGCCGCCGTGTTTGTGATTACCGGCACCATGAACCAACCCACAGCATTAGAAATTGCCTGCCAAGAGAAAAGAAACCCAGTAGTAGCGATGCATGAGTCGAGTCATATTATGCGCCATGAACGCCAAGGGTATCAGCTCCAGAACCGTTTCAATGTACTTCCGGTTGGTAATGTATTTCGCACTTGGAATGTCGATGACTTAAAGGCGTGGCCTGATGAGATTGCCGCGGCATTGTATGAACTACCGATGCGAGAGATTGGTGGTCAGCTGCCTGAGTGGGAAGAGCTTGAAGCGATAAAGCAGTACTGCAAAGAACAATCGATTCATCTGCATATGGATGGTGCTCGTTTGTGGGAGTGCGGCGCGTATTATCAAAAGCCATATAGCGAGATTGCTAAGGGGTTCGATACGGCTTATGTTTCGCTTTACAAAGGGTTAAACGGTCTTGGTGGGTCACTCCTATTAGGTGATAAGGCTTTCGTAGCAAAAGCTTCAGCGTGGATGAAGCGTCAGGGCGGAAATGTTTATCATCGCACGCCTTACGTGGTTTCGGCAGCAATGCAGTTTGATCAACGGATCGAGTTGATGCCAGCATTGTATGAGCGTACTAAGCAAATCTATCAAATCTTACAAGATTACCCGCAGTTCAAAGTGAACCCGCAGGAACCCCAAGTAAACATGCTTCACCTCTATTTACCGGTGGGTTTTGAGGATGGCATTATCCTGCGCGACAATATAGCTAAGAAGCACAAGATTTGGATAGGAAACCCAGCGATCAGCGAACTGCCAAACCAATGTAAGATTGAATGGTATGTAGGTGATAACTTACTAAACTTGCCAGATCATGAGCTGATCGACATTCTAGACTTTATTAACGAAGAGCTGATTTAATTAACGAAGAGTTGATTTGATCGCAGAAGAGTTGAATTGATTACAGCAGAAGTGAGTTAACTGAAATGAATACAGGAATTGTTTTCTGTATTCATTTTTACGCCGATAAGATGACGGGGATTTGTTACATGTATTGGTTGATGTACACGTCGACTAAAAACATGAATACAGGCACTGTGCTGAGAAGTCCGAAGAAGACGATTGGCACCCAGTTTTTCATTTTCTTTTTAGGTTGCTCAGTGTTGTTCATAAGTTCGGCCTTAAATTAGTTGTTGTAGCTGTTTAGCTTTGTGATACTAAAAATCTACGAACATGGTATCAAATAAAATCGATGATCCCTATGCGGATTTAGCGTTTCGTGGTGTGTATCAATCACATAAAATGTAGGCGATTCATAAGCGGTTCATAAAGACTCAATAATAATGAACCTATTAGAACAAGTATTGCCTTATTCGGCATATGAAATAAACAGCATTCAAAGATTTGGAGAAGACAACATGAGAACAATAGGAAACATCATTTGGTTTCTGTTTGGTGGCGTATTTATGGGACTGGCATGGTGGTTCTTCGGACTGCTCGCATTCCTCACCATCGTTGGTATTCCATGGGGTAGAGCGTGTTTTGTAATGGGTAACTTCTCATTCTTCCCATTTGGTCAAGAAGCGATTTCACGTGATGAATTGACTAATGAAACTGACATCGGTACCAGCCCACTAGGTCTGATTGGTAACATCATTTGGTTCTTATTTGCAGGAATCTGGTTGGCGATTGGTCACATCATGTCAGCAGTAGCGTGTTTCATTACTATCATCGGTATTCCGTTTGCGATTCAGCACCTTAAGCTTGCGGTTATCTCATTGGCGCCAATCGGTAAAACGGTCGTCGACAAGCGTGAAGCAGAAGCGGCACGAGTAAGAAACTACAAGGGTTAAGACTACAACTTAAGCCTTATATAGAACTGAAAAAGCACATCACATGATGTGCTTTTTTGTGCCTCGGTTCCTATCTAACGATGCCCAAATCTCACAAACACTCACTAGATACTGTTCCACTAGACATTGTTGAACAAGACTTCAAGCCTAAGGGTGATGTTGGCTTCTTCGGTGTGTTTTTCATAAGGCTCTCGTTCCCATTGATAACGCGGAATCAATTCGTAGAACAGCCACTCTTTCCAAACGTTTTCTCGGTAGGTTATCGACACTTGTGAATATTCGTAGTGGTTATACGGCTCGCTGGTTGCTGTAATCGTCGCGCTGTATTGCAGAGCTTGGTCTTGAGAAAGATAGTGATACAAAGTCAGTCCCGTTCCGTACTCCCAGCCTTTAAGGTCGTCGTTATAACCTGCAAAGTTCGACCATCGTGCTAAGAAGTCATCACTCAAAGAAAGATCAAAATCGATATCGGTGATCTCGCCAGTTTCTTGCTTCTCTTGATACACACGTTGGGTCAGCCTGAATACGGCATCGGTAGTGAGAGGGTAGGTAAAGCGATAACGAGCTTCAATCCGCGGACGCAATGTCGCTTTAATATTGAAGCTACTATAACCCTTGGCATAAGCATCGTAACGTAGGCCGAGTGCGCTCTCTAATTCCTCTGAATCTTGTGGAAAGAAATCCAAGAACTCTTCATCGCCAACCGATTCATAGATTAACTTCAGTCGTTTACTAACAAAAGGCAGGTGCAAGCGTGCGTTGAGCTTGGTTGAGTAATCAACATCGCCACCTTCTGAATAGATAAAATCGTTGTACCAACGGATAGAAGTGCCCGCTCGAGCATCTTCGGTAATGCGGTCATCGACAAAGAAACTGTCAAACCATAATGCGGGTTGGCAAAATTTACTGTTTAGGTAGTGGTAGGCCTTTTCGACAGGGGCGTCTTCTAGCGGTTGACTGTGACACTCATTTTGTTCCTCTGCTTGAGCGGAGTGGGCAACGAGTGAAGCTAATAATGAGGTGCTAACTATCCAACGACTCAATGGAACCTGTTTGTCATTCTATATATCAATAGTTTGACTATAACCAAGCGATCGCAACAATGCGACTTTTTAGTAGTGAGCAGCTAGTGATTCGTCGCTCTTGGTTGGCTATGAAGGCAAAGAATTGAAAGAGACAGGAAGATAAAAGAAAACGGGCTCAGAAGGTGAGCCCGTTTGTGTTAGCTATAAGAAATGACTTGTATCTAGATTACATTGCCGCTTCGAAGATCGCTGAGATTTCTTCATGAGTTGCTTGTTTAGGGTTAGTGAAACCACAAGCGTCTTTTAGTGCGTTGTCAGACAGAGTCGGGATGTCTTCTAGCTTAGCACCAAGTTGAGCAATACCTGTTGGGATGTTCACGTCATTTGCTAGTTGAACAATCGCGTTGATAGCTGCTTCTGCGCCTTGCTCTGCTGTCATACCTTCAACATTCACACCCATCGCTTTTGCAACATCACGTAGACGCTCTGGACAAACTTGCGCGTTATAGCGTTGAACGTGTGGTAGCAAGATAGCGTTACATACACCGTGTGGAAGGTCGTAGAAACCACCCAGTTGGTGTGCCATTGCATGAACATAGCCAAGAGAAGCGTTGTTGAATGCCATGCCAGCCATGAATTGTGCGTAAGCCATTTGCTCACGAGCTTCAATGTCTTCACCGTGCGCTACGGCTGTTCTTAGGTGTGCTTGCACAAGTTCAATCGCTTTAATCGCTACTGCGTCTGTGATTGGCGTTGCAGCGATAGAAACGTAAGCTTCGATTGCGTGTGTTAACGCGTCCATGCCTGTTGCTGCCGTTAGTGATGCAGGTTTAGCAAGCATCAACTCAGGATCGTTTACTGAGATAAGTGGTGTTGTGTGCTTATCAACGATAGCCATCTTAATGTGACGAGCTTCGTCAGTAATGATGCAGAAACGCGTCATTTCAGAAGCTGTACCTGCTGTTGTGTTGATAGCAATTAGAGGCATCATTGGCTTTTCAGACTGGTCAACGCCTTCGTAATCAGCAATCTTGCCGCCGTTAGAAGCAACTAACGCGATACCTTTTGCACAGTCGTGTGGAGAACCGCCACCTAGTGAAACAACGAAATCACAATCGTTGTCAGTCAGTAACTCAAGACCATCGTTCACGTTAGTGATGGTTGGGTTTGGTTGAGTACCATCGAATACAACTGCGTCTACGCCACGTTGGCTAAGTAGGTCTTGTACCTGTTTAACTACGCCAATTTGGTTAAGGATCTTATCCGTTACGATCAGACCTTTTTTGAAGCCTTGAGACTGAATGCTATCAGCAGCATCTTTCAAACAGCCAGTACCCATGAAGTTGATTGTAGGGATGTAAAATGCAGTAGACATTGGAAAACTCCGTTAATTATGATTTTTTAATTTCCTACATGTTGTCGGCAATCAACTGGTCGACCATTGATCTGGAACAACTTTGATTCCGAACTACCACTTTGTGGTTATGCGTTGTGATAGGGCTCATATAGCAATCGTTTTTATGGTTTTCTTATGTGTTTATTGTCAGTAATGGAAAGCGAACTATTGATTAATTTAAGAACAGAATGGCGTTCCATAGTCATGAAAGGTAAAGGCTATTCACTCAACATCGGTTCAAGTTCAGTTTGTGTCGATGGTTTGCGTGAGTCATCGTTAGCTTCAATTTGAGGTTGTTGATACTCATCGGTATCTAAGACGTCAGAGGTGTCTTCTGGTTCTTCATCATAATACTTAACAAGGAATGGGGTGAGCATGACGGATGACGGTAAGAAGTGCTTCATGGTACCTCCCGGTACTTAAGTGTATTTCTTGTATGGTATTGGTTTAATATGTGGCAAAATTTGCGATACATCATGACTTGTTGCTTGTTTTCTATAAATTCTTAGAACTATATTCAGGCTCACAAAAATGATAGTAGAATGCACATCTGGCCTTTGAGGCAATGAGAAAATAAATACAAGCACTGCTCAACCGCGCGAATAATAGGAAATAAAATGAAGTACGATTGGATATTCTTTGATGCAGATGAAACATTGTTCCACTTTGATGCTTTTCAAGGAATGAAGCTGATGTTCTCCCGTTTTGGCGTGGACTTTAGCGAACAGGATTATTCAGTTTATCAAGAGGTTAATTTGCCGTTATGGGTCGATTACCAAGATGGCCGTATTACAGCGGCACAACTGAAGCACGCGCGTTTTGAAAGCTGGGCAACAAAGTTAGAGACAACAACGGCAGCACTAAACAGTGCCTTTTTAGCCGCAATGGCAGACATCTGTTCTCTGCTTCCTGGTGCAAAAGAGTTGATGGAGTCGTTAAAAGGCAAAGTGAACATGGGTATCATCACCAATGGTTTCACAGAGCTGCAGTCAATCCGTTTGGAACGAACAGGAATGACAGACTACTTTGACCATGTGATCATTTCTGAGGAAGTCGGTGTCGCTAAACCAGACGCGGAAATTTTTGAGCATGCACACAAGCTGATTGGATTGCCATCAAAGCAAAGAGTATTGATGGTCGGGGACAACCCACACTCTGATATTTTAGGTGGCTTGGATTTTGGTATTGAGACCTGTTGGTTGAACAGCCAAGAGAAAGCGACGCCAGCAGGAATTAACCCTCATTATCAGGTTAAGTCTCTGGCTGACTTACAAGCTTTGCTGTTGGCTTAGTTAATTGATAGATGCTTTGTAAACAAAGTGTTGATGGCCGAGTACGAAAATGTACTCGGCCAATTATTATGAACTTGGTTTAACCATAGAGTGACCATCAAAAATAGATAAAGGAAAAGGCGTGCTGAAATCTCATCGTTATAGCTGCTACGGCATTATCGCCATTTTACTATGGAGCTGTTTGATTGCTCTGTCTCGTAGTGTCTCAGAACAGCTAGGTCCAATTGGTGGTGCAGCCAGTCTTTATACGGTGAGTTCGCTGTTGTTGGTCTGTGTTATGGGGTTACCAAAGCTGTCACGTTTTTCTAAGTCTTACCTGCTGATTGGCGGCGCCTTGTTCGTTTGTTATGAGATTTTCCTGGCTCTGGCTTTGGGAATGGCGAACAGCCGACATCAAGCGATAGAGATGGCCGTAATTAACTATCTGTGGCCGGCACTGACGGTGTTGTTTGCGGTGCTGTTGAGTGACAAAAAAATTAACTGGTTGGTTTATCCAAGTATCGTCTTAGCGTTCTTTGGCGTGGCTTGGAGTATCAGTGGCGATCAGGGGCTTTCTGTCGAGCAAATCGCGGCTAATATTGCGACTAATCCTAAAACCTATTCGATGGCATTCTTCGGCGCGATTATTTGGGCGGTATATTGCAATTACACCCAACGCGTTGCTAAAGGGCAGAATGCGATTGTGCTTTTCTTTATCGCTACTGCGGTCACTCTGTGGATCAAATACGCATTGAGTGATGAAACCGGCATGGTGATGACTTCAAGTGCTGCGATTGACTTAGTGCTTGCTGGGGCTTGTATGGGGGCTGGTTACGCGCTTTGGAACACGGCGATTCTGGGGGGGAATATGGTGTTTCTTGCAACCATGTCTTACTTTACGCCAATCTTCGCGACCTTACTGTCTTCTATGATTCTAGGTTTGTCATTGAGCATGAGTTTTTGGCAGGGCGTTTGTATGGTGACGATCGGTTCATTGGCTTGCTGGTGGGTAACCAGAGACAAAAAGCCGACGGTTAAGGCGTCGGCTTCTGAAGAGGTTCAGTCTTGAGTGTTGAACTTAAGAGAGAATGCTCTTAGCTCGCGATATTGAGGTTCAATTGAAGCTCATAAGGCATCTTAGATAGGCGTCGCTTAAGTTGGCGGCGCGTGCGTTCAATATCATCGACCGCAATCGCTTGTTGGTCGTTGGTATGAATATCAACATTGATTCTTAATTCAGGACCAACTTTAGTCACACCCATTAGCTCCAAATCTTGGTCCGCATCTTTGTCCACAGCGACAACATTCTTATCTACCGCGTCACAAATATCTTTGGTTGCCGACATCATTAGCAGCTCACGCATTGCTTCACGTAGCATGTCGAACGGCACTTTGATGAAGTAGAAAGACATCAGCAACATCATCATAGGGTCGGCATATACCGCGTATTCAGCAAACGGAGAGTAAGCCACCAACCAAGCAACAACGAAACCTGCCGTAACTGCCACACTCAAAAGCGTATCCATTTGCCACTGTTTTGACTCAGCTTGAATCAAACCTGAAGAAATGCGTTTGCTCTTGTTGGCGATGTACCACCAAGCGTAACCACAACCCAATACGTTGAAAATACCAAACAGAGTTGCGATAGAAGCATCGACTTCACGACCACCTGTCATCAGAGCACCAATCGCAGAGTAAAGCGAATAACCGACCACAAGCAGAATCACAATCGCTTTAATCGCGATTACGATGGGCTCAATGATGGCTCGACCGAACGGGAACTCCCTGTCTGATGGGCGATTAATGTATTTCGAAGCAGCTAGTGACAATAAAGTTAACAGTAAGCTGATAAGAGAATAGACACCGTCAAATACTATGACTAGAGAGCCAACGAGAAGACCCAACACCAATCCGCCAATTGCGAAGCCTGATGCTAAAAGGGCTGAGAACAATAGTACTCGGTTTTCGTTTTGGCTTTTCCTGTCACACATAATATTTTCCAGATGTTTTTGATAACTTCATTGTTCTAATATTGAGCTAGCTTTACAAACTTTATCTGATGACGTTTATATGTCGGTAACTCGTTTTATATTCAAGTTCTTACTATTCAACGGCTTATGGGTAAATTCTGGTGTCAGTAAAGTTGACGATGACTGTTTTTCAGAAAATGTGAAACTGGCGTTAAATGGTTTATGATTAATAAAACACATAGGTTGTGAAGGTCTCATAGCTAGCTGTGTAAAGGATCAGGCTGTTAGGGTTACAGAAATCGCGCTGAAATCTTATAGCTTAAACTTGGGTTTGAACCTTGGGCGTAGAGCTGAGTTGAACTTGAAAAGGAATGGATGAAGATGAAATTTGATGATCTCAACGATAGCGAGTTGTGGGCGATTGCTAACCCGATCATGGACAACTTGATGGATGGTTCAACCAAGGTTGACCATGCTCAGCACTGCCGAGATTTTACGCAGCGCATGAAGGATATTGTGACGCCTGAGTATCTAGCGAAGGTGTGTCATCATTATCAGCACAGCAACGGATTTTTTGCTGAACGTGAGCCTGTGGCGTTATTCAGACGCTCCGATTCCATCGCCTTTGTTTGGAAACAAGCGTATACCATTGCGAAAGGCGAGTTTGTGGCAGAAATGGTGTTGGTTGAAGAAGACGGACGTTATTTAGTGGATCACGTGATGGTCTTCTAAAGAGAGAGCTTTCTATTTGTTAGATGATTTTAAGTGTTGAGATAGAGCATTATCTGACACTTTAGAAATCAAACAAGTAATCGCTGATCTGATCCGCTAACCAATTCATACCTGGGTGTTCCGCCATACCTGCCGCAGTAAACATACAGTAGTCTTCTTGAGTTAGACCATAAGTGTGCTTGATCACCGCCAATTCTTGTTCGCGCAATAAATGGCGTATCAATGGCTCAGGCATTACGCCCCAAGCATCTTCTCGTAGAATCGTATCCAACATAAAATCGAAGCTAGAGAAGCCGATGTATCGGCGAGAGAAGGGCTCAAGCTCAGGGTTATCTTTTTCATTGAGATAAACCATGGTCGCTTGCATCGAATTTCTAAGTACTTCATCCGACACTCTTCGCATCGCACTCAAATCATGCCCTTTCTTACATACCGACATCATTCGGATCTTGCCGAGTGGGTTGTAGATAATTCTTGGGTCGTCGACACGCTCGTAATCGACACCAAACGCAAAATCAACTTGCTGAGTTTCGACAAGATTAGCCAAGTCGCCACTAGAAGCGAGAACGAAGTTGAAAGAAGTGGAAGGGTATTTGTTGTTTAGGGCGTGCGATAAACTTTGCCACATTTCATCGGGTAGGGAATCGTCGCGAGCGATCCAAATCTCGGCGTTGAATTCACCTGAAACATGTAAGCAGGTTTGCTTAATGCGTGCTGCCGTTACCAACATACCTTCGCAATCTTTGTAGATAGCTTTGCCTGCTTCAGAAAGCTCTACGTGGTTGCCACTGCGAACAAACAGTTCGACATCTAACTCTTTTTCCAAGGCTTTGATCGACATGCTCAGTTTGGTTCGGTTGCATTCAAGCTGTCGCGCAGCTTCAGAGACGGATCCTAAATCAGCAACAGAACAAAAGGCTTGGACTTGAGAAAGGTTCATTTCATTTCCATATTGAGCGGGTGGCGGTGCATATTATCTGAATATTGTGCTGACTATCTTAGAAATAGTCCATCTTTGCATGATAACTCTATGACGAATTGACTAATTTGGTTTATTCTGGGGGCGTTCCGAACCTACAAGAAGTAAAGATGGAGGCCATGATGGCGAAACAATGGGACGAGTACGCACCTGATTGGGATAACGATCCCGCTACTGCTGTATTCGCACAGTCCGCATTTGACCAGTTAACACAGCTCGTTGATTTGAACGGAACCCGTGTCCTTGATTTTGGTTGTGGTACAGGATTACTCAGCCAGAAAATATCTCCTTTTGCAAAAGAGATCATCGCTCTCGATATCTCAGAAGGGATGATTGAAGAGTTAGATAAAAAAGAGCTGTCTAATGTAGAGCCTGTCGTTGATATCTTATCGCGAGGACTTGCAGCCCAACACCCAGCATTCAGAAATCAGTTTGACTTAGTGGTAGCCTCTTCGGTATGCGGCTTTATTCCGAACCTACAAGATACGGTCAGCCTTATTTATACTCTGTTAGAAAACGATGGGGTTTTTGTACACTGGGATTGGTACTTAGAAAACGACAGCGAAGATTTTGGGGTCAGCGAACAGCGCTCCCAGAATGTATTGAGCGCAGCAGGTTTTTCGATTGTTGAAGTCTCAACACCGTTTTCAATCGACACCCCACAAGGTACTTTGAAGGTTCTGATGGGTGTAGGCCGTAAACAAGTGGTTCCTCATCTATAGTTCACTTGTCTGTAGTTGACGTATCTGCAGTTGACGTATAGATAGCTGATCAGATAACCGCACTCACGCTTAATTGACTAAACCCACATCAACGATCTTTGGATCCGTTATGTGGGTTTTCTATTTATACGCACTTGCGTTTTAAACTAAACGGTTCAATCAAAGGGCCTAATCTCTTCTGCTCACTCTTTCCCTTCCCACCATAAATTTTGCTCTACCGTTAATTTATAGTTTTCCCAACGACAATCATCGATAAACAACCATCGTTAATTTTCAAATGGCCAATTTACAAACTGTCTATTCACAAAATTTACAAACTATCTATTCACAAATTACTAAGTTACAAATGGTGTTTTCCATTTTGGAAATGTAGCCTTGCATACATTTCATTAGTGGAAATGTAAGTGTGAGATATAAAATAAGCCCATAAGAATATTAAGGGTTTAATCATGAGCCACCAATCTGCGTCATCTACTTCTTCATCACTTTCAGATCAACAACAACGCTTTAGCAATATCATTTCAGATGCCAACCTGTCCCCAAAACAGAAGTCGAGCTATCTTGCCTTAGAAGCCGAAGCCAGCCTGCCGTATATGCCGGTAAGCAATGAAGTAGAGCAAGCCTTACAACAAGGTGTGCTGTGTGACATGTTTGAAGGTCACGCCCCATTTAAGCCGCGCTATGTGCTTCCTGATTATTCTAAATACTTACATCAAGGCTCCAAGTATTTAGAGCTTAGCGCGGCAACTAATTTCGACGAAGCATTGAACATGCTCACTATCCTTTATCATCACGTTCCGTCAGTGACTTCAATTCCGGTTTATTTAGGCCAGTTGGACGATGTTTTGATGCCTTTTGTTGGCGGTTTGACGGATGAGCAGGTATACCAAAAGCTGAAGCTGTTCTGGATCATGCTGGATCGCACACTGCCAGATGCCTTTATGCATGTGAATATCGGCCCGACCGACAACATTGTGTGTCGTACGATTTTGCGCGTAGATGCTGAACTGAAGCAGATCGCACCAAACCTAACCTTTATGTACGACCCTGCTGTGACACCTGATGATCTACTTCGTCATGCGGCAAGCAATATCTGTGAGTGCAGTAAACCACATATCGCAAACTATCCAGCGCATGCCGAGGCTTACGGCGACAAGCGTTTTGGTATTGTGAGCTGCTATAACTCTTTGCCTTTAGCGGGCGGTTCAAACACCTTGGTGCGTATGAACCTCAAGCAAGTGGCGTTGAAGTCTGAGGACAGTGCTGATTTCTTACAACAAGTATTGCCGAATTACAGTGGCATCATGGTTGAATTGATGAACGCTCGTAGCCGCTTCTTGCATGAAGAGTCTAACTTTTTTGACGGTTTCCTGACCAAAGAAGGCCTTATCGAAGAAGACCGCTTTGCGCCAATGTTTGGTATTTATGGCATGGCGGAAGCCGTCAACATCTTGCTGGAGAAAGAGGGCCAAGCAGGGCGCTATGGTCACGATGAACAGGCGAATCAGCTTGGTCATTGCATTTCTGAAAAGCTGGCTGAGATCGTTGAAAGCTCTGAAGTGAAGTATGGGCTTGAGGGTAAAGCTCTGCTGCATGCTCAAGGCGGTATTAGTTTAGATGAAGATGTGACTCCGGGTGTCCGTATTCCTTATGGCACCGAACCGGATCCAGTCTCTTACGTTCGTGCTACCGCGGGTCACCATAAGTTCTACACCTCTGGCATCAGTGACATTTTGACCATCGATGAAACAGTGAAATCAAATCCTGAAGCGATGTTTAACCTGTGTAAAGGCGCGATTCAGGCGGGTTACCGTGAGTTCACTGCCAACGTTGCATCAAATGATTTGGTTCGTGTAACGGGTTACATGATCAAACTGTCTGATATTGCTAAATATGACGAGCAAGGTTCACGCACCAATACTACTTTCCTTGGTGCTGAAGCCGCTAAAAATACGGGCATTCTAGAGCGTAAGCCACGCGTGGCGAGCTTAGAGATGTCGCCGACATACGAATAGCTTTAACGTGCGTGTGTTATGTATGTGAGGCGTTTCGAATACGAACAATGTGAATTATGAAAGTTTCTGATCTAACAACTCAAATGGCTAGGGTTAAAAATAATAAGACAGAAAAACAAGCGAAGGTCAGCCGTGTGCTGACCTTTTCTTGTGTTGACGGCCCGGGAAACCGCTTGGTGCTGTTTCTTCAGGGCTGCAATTTCGATTGCATCACTTGTCATAACCCACACACTATTAACCACTGCAACCATTGTGGAGATTGCGTTAGTGGCTGCCCGAGCAGTGCTCTGAGTCTTATTGAAGGCAAAGTGAAGTGGGATCCGGTAGCTTGTACCAACTGCGATCAGTGCATCGATACCTGTGATCATAAGTCGAGCCCAAAAATCACCACGATGACGGTCTCAGAGGTGCTTGAACTGGTGAGGCATAATCAATTTTTCCTGAGTGGTATTACCGTTTCGGGTGGCGAAGCGACGATGCAATTGCCGTTTATCATCGAACTATTTCAAGCGATCAAAAGCGATCCGCAATTGGGTCATCTCACGTGCTTTATTGATAGTAATGGCTCACTGTCGCAACAAGGGTGGAATAAGGTGTTGCCTTACCTTGATGGTGCAATGATCGACCTAAAATCATGGCAATCTGAAACGCATCAATGGCTAGTGGGTAGAGGGAACCATCGAGTGTTTGAAACCATCAACTACTTAGCAGATAAAGGAAAGTTACATGAAGTCCGGTTGCTGCATATCCCTAATAAAAGTGACCTCGATATCGAGGTAGAGCAGGTCGGTTACTACTTGAAGGGCTTGCCAAGTGATGTTCGAATTCGGCTGAATGCGTTTCAACATCATGGAGTAATTGGTGAAGCTTTGGAGTGGCCTAAATGTACAGAACAACAGATGCAGAGTTTTCACGACAAGCTCTACTTAATTGTTCAAAGGCCAATGCAAACACCTGAGGTTTATACTTAATATTCGCGGTCATCAATGACGAATGAGCTAGGCTTCTAAGAACAAATCACACAACCATTTGATCGCTTGGTCATTCATGTTTGGCTTGTTCCACACTAAGCTATACGCCACTTTACCGTAATCAAAAGGGAGCGGCTTACTTACCAAGCCTTGTGCTTGCTTGGCATGCTTAGCCCACTGTTTAGAGCTGGTGAATAGGAAAGGCGTGTGGTGACACAGTACAGCCGCTGCTCCGAAGTCCGCTACCGATATTGCCATATCTCTTGGCTTATGACATTGAACTAAGTTTTGCTCAAAGTAAGGCTGAGACAGTTCGTTATCTAAAATCCCAATGTGTTTGTAATCTAAATAGCCTTCAACCGTTAGCTCTTGCTGAGCGAGAGGGTGGTAAGCGCCCATCAAACAAACCATTTCATCAGGAAGAATCGTTTCCCACACCAACTCTTTATTATCTGTTGGTGGTTGGGATATATCATGGGGCAACAAGATCAAATTGACCTTACCACTGAGCAAAGCATCGAATCCAAGCTCCTGTTTCGAATAGATATTAAGTTTGGCTTTTGGTGCAAGTTCAGTGGTGATTTTGCTGATCTTCGAGGCAAACACTTCGAAGGTACTTTCACGCATCGAAAGTGAAAAGCTGCCTTGATATTCTTGAGGAGTAAAACTTTTTTGGTGAAGTAGCCCGTTCATGCTGGAAAGAATCGCGTGAACGGTGGGAGCTATTTTCAGGGCAAAGGGAGTCGGGATCAGCTTGGTACCGTCTCGATAGAAAAGCTCGTCGTTGAGAATGTCACGTAGCTGAGATAATGTCTTACTCACACTCGAAGGGCTGACAAAGAGTTGCTCTGAGGTTTGAGTGACGCTGTGGGTGTTCAGCATAATATGCAGCGCAGTGAGGTGTTTAAGGCTCACTCGCGATAAATGTAAGTAATCCATACACAACTCACTCAATGCGTGACAACAGTCGGTTTAAGGCTTTATAACAGAAACTAGCGTGCTAACTTGTGATGAGCTCGCGAAAAGTGACCCGCACAGAATGCGCCTACAATGGATAACTCACCCGCCAAACATAGTGCAGCACAGACTTCAGCGAGGGCTTGTGATTTGCCGTTGCCATGCAGCCCTAGTAGATCGAGACAGGCTTTTTGACTTGGTAGGCTTGTACCGCCACCGACTGTCCCTAACATCAAGTTAGGCAGCGTCACGCTCGCGTATAAACCACCTTCTTTGTTGAGCTCCATACGAGTCATACCAATCGCTGACTCAGCAACACACGCTGCGTCTTGGCCGCAAGCGATATAGAGTGCAGCCAGTGCATTCGCATAATGGGCATTGATACCAATCGTACCGCTAAGAGCGCCACCGACTGTAGTCATTTGTCCGAACTGTACCATCTTCTCTGGTGTGGTATGGAGGTACTTAGCGACAAGTTCAGCTGAGATATTAACCTCGGCTGTGACCTTTTTGCCACGAAACGCTGCGCAAGGTTTGAGTATTGGCTTTTTTGTCGCCCGATAAGTTGCCATCAAGGAAGGCGTGATCGGGTTTAACTGGTGTATGTTCAATTATGTACTCAAATACCGCGTTGGTTGCGATAGTCACCATATTCTGGCCAGAGGCATCTCCGGTTAGAAATTCAAACACCAAGTAAACATGGTTGCCTTCGATGTTGATGTTGATGTCGGTAAGCTTGCCGTGTGATGTTGTTGATTCCGCCAAGATCTTGAACTGGTCATATTGAGTCACAGCCCAAGCCACAAACTGTCCGGCTTCAACTAACCCTTGGAATGCGAAACCAGGCGTACGTGTTACACCTTCATTAAGCAACATAGCACTTGCGCCACCACAAGCCGTAATCAGCTTTGAACCACGGTTATAAGACGCGACAAGCGCCGCTTCTGTCGTTGCGAGTGGTACGAGGTAATCGCCCGTAGCAAATAGGCCATTGACTCTTAAAGGGCCAGATATTCCCACAGGGACTTTAACTGTGCCAATAAAGTGCTCAATGTTTTTCTCATAAGCTTGGACCTGACTTTGTGTATGAGGGTCGAGGAGCTCTTGTTGAGAATCTAAATTGTCGAGAGCTGTCCAGCGACGTGCTAGATTTTTTTCTGTCAGATAGGGGCTAGGTGTCAGCTTATTTACTGGCTTTTCAAAATGAGGCTGAAGCTTTTTTTCTAATGCGTCTGCGGAGATGTCGCCTCCTAAAATAGAAACATAGTCACGGCGATGCAGATTTAGTTTTGGCATAAATAGTATGAAGTAAAGTTTGTGCAGCAAATTGGTTTGCGCTGATTCTACCGAGTAATAAGCCAGAAACAAGCGCCTGATATAATGAGTTACAGTTTGTATGGGTTTAGCAGCAATTTGTTCGCCTAAGCAAGACAACTTCGTTAAAAAATGCTCACTATGAGATTGAACTAGATATGGATATCGAGAAGGCTGCCGATGGCTTCGTTTTGACGATCAATCACACTCGCACCAACGCGGTTATAACTTGCGCTTTGAGTCAGTTTTATGAGTGCATCCGTTGAGGATGAAGATGGTTCCGGTTCTTTCTCTTTAAACGAAATGGATTGTTCAGGTTCTATTTGGTTAAAGCTGAAATCGCTAGTTTGGAAAGCGTCATCGGATTCTAGAGAGTGTTTGGAGGATTGGTTGAGCTCGATTGCCGCTTCTTCAGCCATGTTGGTTGACTGCTGAATAATGGCGTAACCAGATTGAATACCAGATATCGACATAGCAGAACCTTTTATTGACGTATTGAATGAGTCTAGGCGGACGATATTTTGAGCGCAATGGTGAACAGGTGAAATTTACGGTGAAACGGTGAACTTAAGCTAAAATAGTGACGTCTGTCTATTAATTAAACAGATCATTTAGTGCGTTTAACTCTTCATCAGTAAGCAGAGAAGGCTGGTCCGTTTCAAGGTTGCCGTCGATTTCACCTTGAAGTGCTTTCAATTGCTGTGGGCTAAGAAGCTGTATTTGCTGCTTAAATACTTCAAATTGCTGTGTATTCATAATGTGACCTTTGTTCAAATCCATATGCTCTATAGAGCATAGCCTACTGATTCAGGAAATCAAACAAGATTAAGTGAATATTAAATGAAGTTTGAAGTTTCCTAAAACTAAGACAACTATAAATTTCTGTGGTCGTTTTTTGTCCGAGAAATGTTAGGCAAAGTTATGGTTGGGTCAATCAAAGTCAGAGAATTCCTACAATGTAAAAATCCCCGCATCCCTTGTAATGAAAGGGTAGGTAAGCAATTGCTCTACCCAGTTTGGGGTATGGATAGAGCAATATATAAATACACTCAATGATCAAAAGGTGAACGATTGGCGGTATCTTTTTGTTTTTACAGTATTTTGTTTGTTGTTCAAGAAGCTTCTGTTTCAAACGGCTTATCTATCTTTACCTTAACCGCAAACTTGGTCGCTAAGGTATGCAATTCTGGAAGCATTCGATAGATCAAATGCAGCTGTTGCAGAACCATTCTGACAGAACTCTCGTCTTCTTCTCGCCACTCACTCAGACGTTTATCCAGTTCAGGGTCGTAAGCGTTTTTCACTTCACACTGTTCTTGGTGGGAGTAGAGTTGATCATTTAGAGCGTCGAGATGTTCGTGTATTACTCTGTGTGCATCTAATACTAGTTTATGTGTTGCTTCATCATCGATACGCGTTCTGTGAGCACCTAGAGCAGAGATATAACTGAGTAGAGCATGATTAAGGGTTAGGAATCGGAAACTCTCATCTTCAGAGGTGCGGTACTTGCCCGGTTCAACCAGCATGCTACTGATGGCTGCAGTCAGGTTGGCATCGTTATTGTGTGCACTGCGGCGCGCAATACGGTAATTAAGGGTGTCTTTTTTACCTACACGATACTGGCCAATGATCTGAGCGAGATAGTTCTTATTGGAATCGAGCGCATCTGCCATGACTTTGTGCAATCGCTTTGATTGCCAATCAGGCAACACGTAAATGACAGCAAGTACGGCGAGGGCACAACCGATAAAGGTATCCGCTAGTCTTGGCAGCACCACCGCGTAGCCTTCCCCTAATTGGTTAAAGCAGAAGAGTACAAGCAGTGTTATAAAGCCGGTCGCAAATCCGTAGTTATTGATTCTGAATGCAAAGAACATCACGCCACTGATCACAATGAAAACTAACTGGCTCTCTTGAGACGGGAAGAAGGTCAGTAGTGGTACTCCAATCAACAAGCCTGCAACGGTGCCAATGACACGAGCCGTCAGCTTTTGTCGTGTTGCACTATAGTTTGGCTGGCATACAAACAGTGTCGTTAACAAGATCCAATAGCCACGCTCTATGTCAAAACCTTGAATGATCCCGTAGCCGAGCGTCAATGTAATTGCCATACGAATCGCATGACGAAACAGCATCGAGTCGGTATTCAGGTTGGCTTTGATCTTGTGCCACATTGCCGTCAAAGTATGAGGGTTGGTATCGTCCAATACATCTTCTTCCAACTTTTCCGCATCCGGGTTACTGATATTCGAGAGCTGCTTTTCGACGGTAGCTAGGTTATTGAATAAGTAATCTAATTGGTTGAGCAGTGATTTCCACTCGGGCTTGTTCTGTTGGTTAAGATGGTTAAGCGAAGACATTAACTCATCAAGAGCTAATACAGACTTATCGCCATGTTGGTATTCAGCTCCGACTTTCAATGAGCTCGCCACTTCTTTACAGGCTGTGGCTTGGGCTTCGAGTAGATACTTGAATCGAAACAACACATCAGAGCGTTCAAAGTGCTTTGCCAGCTCTTGATAGCGGTAGTGGGTAGAGCTCACGCGCTCATGAATGTCTTGTGCGATAAAATAGGTATTTAGGAATCGGTCACTCGGACCATCAATGTGCCCGCGCTTAGATCGGTTAAGTAGTGTTGCTTTACACATGTTGAGTGCATTAACGGTACTGGCGTTTAGCTTAGCTTCAATAATACGATGTGGCTGAGGAATAAGGTCAGATACAGGGTAGAAGAGTTCCGCTTTTGATCCGATGTAATTGCCGATTTGGTCGAACACCGTGGCTAGGTTTTGCTGTACGGGCTGCATCGGCCAGACAATCTGCCAAATCATCGACATGAAGTAGTACCAAGCGGCGCCGGTTAAAAGTAGAAGCGGTTGAAACCAAAGGTTGGTGCTCTCATGGGCGCCGAGCATGGTATAGATAGCAACAAGCAGCGAACCAAACGCGATACTGGCGTATTTAGGGCCAATTGCACCGAGTATAATAAAAGAGAAGGTTGAAACGAAAAGCCCTATCGCAAACAGCCACGGTGTATCGAACAGGATCTCAATAGAGAAAGCGGCCACAGCGAAACAGATAAAGGTTAGCGTGAGTGCTTTCAAACGCCCGGTAAAGCTGTCATCACTTTCAGCAAGAGCCGCAGCAATAACACCTAAGATCAAAGGTGTGATGAGTGTGTTTTGTCCATAATACCAAGCAGGAACCACAACACCGAGTAGAGTGATGAGAATTAATACGCTGTAATTTATGGTTTTATTCGCCCAATAGAGGCGCAATTTGGCTGAGAAGTCCACAGTCGCTCACTTGACACACTAAAACCATAATCCTAACAGAAATCAAGCACAAGAATTTGATACTTATCCATAATTGCCCCTAGATGGTCATGAAAGCATCGATAAGATGTGAGACATTATTAATTCTCACAGCATCATGATATAAATTCAATATTCCCAATTAGAGAGCACACTCCAATGCAGCTAAGCGCTAACAAGACTGCACAGTTTTTTATTCAAAATGAATATCATCAAGTCGAACTTGATGGTCCACGCCTGCTGTTATCTTCAGTAGGCAGTGAAGAACGAATCCCGTTTACTATTTGGAGTGGCAAGATCGCGATAAAACGCGGATTGTTTTGGGGATCGTTACAGTTCTTTGCTAATCAGCAAGATGGCAAACAGCGCAGCTGGTTAGTACAAGGCCTACCTTGGGAACAATGCCGTCAATTTGCACGCGCATCGGTTGCTGCTTATCAGAAGTGGCATGATACACAATGTGAACAATTGGCTGAACACGTTCCTCAATGGGAAGCTGAATTGACGCGTCTTGAGCAACTTCCTGCTTTCCTAGCGCATTCTAAAGTTAAGACTTGGGTCGACATGGTTAACTCAAGTTTAGAAAATATGACGATGACTTTAGAAGAAGCGGCGCAGCGTATGCCAAACCGCATTGCTCGAATGCAGCCATGGTTGTCTGAGACGGAAATTAGGCAAGCCGAAAGAAATCAGCAGTGGTTAGAAACAGAAAGACAAAACTGGGAAGTATTGTTTGCTCAATGTGAATCGTCACCACTCAATTTATCTCAGCAATATGCGGTCTTGATGAATGATGATCACAACCTTATATTAGCGGGCGCTGGCTCGGGTAAAACCAGTGTTCTTACAGCTCGCGTCGCGTATTTACTGCAAAGTCATCAAGCTCAAGCTGAAGAGTTGTTATTGCTCGCATTTGGTCGCGAAGCAGCGGAAGAGATGAAACAGCGCCTTAACAGCAAAATTGGTTTATCAGCAGAGAAGGTGCAAGTGAGTACTTTCCACCAGTTGGGTTTAAAGATACTCAATCAAGTTGAACCTGAACGTGTGGTTATCTCTCCGTTAGCGCTCGATGACAATCAACGCCAAGCATGGTGCATTGATTGGTTGAAAAAGCACTGGATGACGCCGACTAACTTCAAACGCTGGCAAAAGCACCTGTCTAAATGGCCAATCGCTTATTTAACAGGTGATGACGAACTTGGTAGCCATGTTTCAAACCTCAAGTTGATAGGTTGGCTTGAAAAGCAGCTTGAACAGTTGAATGCATCGGGTTTATCGAAGAAGGAAGTGCAACAGCAGTTGATTGATCACAGAGACTACACGCGTCTCAACAGCGAGCTTTCACTGTGTTGGCCATGCGTGACAGCATGGCAAAAAGAACTGAAAGAACAGAATCACATCGACTTCTCAATCATGATCAGCCGAGCGACTCAGTATGTCGAAAAAGGCAAGTTTATCTCGCCTTGGAAGTTCATCATGATCGATGAGTATCAAGACATTTCGCCAGATCGCCTTGCCTTGGTTGAGGCACTGTGTAATCAGTCGAAAGCGCAACACCAAGCTTCTATTTTTGCGGTAGGTGATGATTGGCAGTCGATTTACCAGTTTGCGGGCGCAGATGTTGATTTAACGACGGGCTTTAAGGATCGTTTTGAGAGCTCGACGATTCATCACCTAGATACGACTTACCGATTTAACAATCAGTTAGGTGCAGTTGCCAATCGTTTTGTGCAGGAAAACCCGATTCAGCTTCCGAAAGAACTGAACAGCTTCAAACAACAGAAGCAGAAGGCGGTGTACAGTGCGCCAAGCAAAGAAGTTGAGAAGATCCTGGATCAGATTAATAGGCAAGTAAAAGGTAAAGCCAGCAAGTCAGTATTGCTACTTGGACGTAACCATTACCACAAACCAGAATTGCTGGAAGATTGGAAAAAAATCTTCACATCCATCAACATTAATTTTATGACTTGCCACGCCAGTAAAGGCAAAGAAGCAGATTTTGTGATTATTCTTTGTGTTGATGAAGGGCAGTTCCCGACGAAGAAGAAACAGCTGCATATTGATGGCGCATTGACTGAATCATCAGATGCCTTCCCTTATGCAGAAGAGCGTCGTTTATTTTACGTGGCAATGACGCGAGCAAAAGAGAAAGTATGGATCACACACAGTGGCGACGGTTCTGGTTTTGTACAAGAACTGCATGGATCTGATTACCCCGTCGTTCGTAAAAAGTGATGTCACTTGGCGTAATTGTCTAAGATTAGATCTTCAAGCTCGCTACCTATTCTTATTAGGGCATAAGCAATTATCATCAGCGTGCTAGCTATTCTAGTTAGGGCGTAAGATATTATCATTAGGAAAAGGCATAAAGTAGAAGGAATCCGCTATGGAACACGGCTCTATTAACTACATTGAATTTGCTGCGAAAGACATCGCTGCAACTAAGGCGTTTTTCAGCCAAGTGTTTGGTTGGACCTTTGAAGACTATGGCCCTGAGTATTCTGCTTTTGAAGGGAAAGGCTTAATGGGTGGGTTCTATTTAGCGGATCTGGCGTCGAATGCTGAAAGTGGCGCAGCGCTAATGGTTTTCTATAGCGAAGATCTTGAGCAAACCGAGCGTGATGTGATTGATGCTGGTGGTCAGATAAACCGCGAGATATTTAGTTTTCCTGGTGGTAGACGTTTCCATTTTAGAGAGCCAAGTGGCAACGAAATGGCGGTATGGAGTGACAAGTAGCGAGTTAAGACTCTGGTGAACAAAAAGCCTGCGATGAAGCAGGCTTTTTAATCTTTGACGTTATCTTGGTTCTTAACGAAGCGTTTTGCTTAGTTCTTAACGAAGCGATCTGCTTAGTTAATTAAGAGCGCTGAACCATTAAGTTCGCTCAGCTAGGTACGCTTCGTAGTCTGGGATCTCAATGATCACTTCTTCTTCAAGCAGTGAAGAGTTAAATAGGAAGTTAGCGGTAGCGCGGTTGGTTGCCACTGGGATGTTCCAAACACTTGCGATACGAAGCAGTGCTTTTACATCTGGGTCATGTGGTACGGCATTCAGTGGATCCCAGAAGAAAATCATCATATCGATCTTGCCTTCAGAGATAAGCGCACCAAGTTGTTGGTCACCGCCCATTGGGCCGCTGATCATGCTCTTAATTGCTAGGCCTGTTTCTTTACTGAGTAGAGAACCCGTTGTGCCCGTTGCATAAAGGAAGTGCTTTTGTAGTTTTTCTTTGTTCTCTTTGACCCATCTAAGTAGCTCAGGTTTGAAATGGTCATGAGCGACCAAAGCGATATTCTTATGCGTTGGCATAGTACGCGTCGTTTTTTGCATGAATGTTCCCTAAATGATTGTTTCGTTTTTATTGTTTTGAGTTCTTCAGCCAATATAGCACTAAGGATTCACACTGAATACCGGACGAAACTCAGAAGGTGACAATGAGTCGGCGATAATTTGATCTTTGAGTGTTGCAGGTGTCAGTGCTTCAATCATGGGTGCACTGTGTTTCTCATAAGGTTGACCGCGTAAGTAACTGGTGGCTTGTTTTACCGATAAGCGACCTTGCTCAACCATTTTATCTGTTGGTGCAAAAAGCACCTTGTTACGAAGCAAGCCGCGGTAGGTTCCGTGACTTAGGTAACTTGAAATTAATCCAATTTCTTTGGTTTTACCGGCTGCTCTCAGCTCACTTATCGCAGCTTCAATCGCGACTGCGCTTCCGACAATATATTGAATATCCGGCTGCTCGATGACTTGTTGTACCAAGTTTCTTTGCAGTTCTTTATCGTTGTCTGCCCAATAGCTTATCGCAATTTTGATATCGCTCGATTTGATTGCATCATAAAACCCCAGTGCTACAGGCTTAGTACCGCCACTTGCTTGAGGGCCAAGTAACAAGGCGATAGGTGTTTCGCCTGATCCTTTCGGATGTCGTTTCGACAAAACCTCTCCGACTTGAAATCCCATTTGATACCAGTCGACACCGACCGTGCCTTTCAATACCTTTTGTTGTTCTTCATTGACGGTCAACTCATTCACAGTAGCAAACACAGGCGTCGAGCCAACCCAATCCGTAAGATTGTCATGGTAAGCATCGGGTGAAACTGTGCCTAAAATAATGGCGTCGGCTCCCCATTGTGTGCAAAGCACCAGCTGTGACGCTTGCTTACCAATGTTTGGGTATCCGCCGGCTTCTAATACTCTTAGCTCAACTTGCTGCTTTTCTGCTTCAGAGACCATGCCGTAGTTAACAGACAACCAGTAAGAATCCTTAAGGTGCGGATAAATCGCACAAATTTTCTCTTTATGTGATGTGGCTTCGGCAGGTTTTATTGGGCTCAAAGGCTCGCTAGCACTCGCGACAGAGGTTACTGTGGCCAGTAGTGAGAGAATGATTTTTGAAGCTAAAGGTCTAGATAGCATGAATTGCCGTTTTATTGGTTTTAGATAAGAAACACTGCAAAATATAGCGTATTCTGCATGGGTAAAGAAGAACGTTTTAAGGTTTAAAGTTTATGTTGTTAGCCTCAGCGAGTATTGGACGCAAGCTACTGGCCTCATTCTTAGTGATGGCACTGTTGGTTCTATTGTCTGCATTGATCGGTGTTTCTGGTTTTAGCTTTGTAGCAAAAACGGAAAGAAACGTCGTCGATTCAGCGCTTCCTGCCATGATCGAAGCTCGTCAAGTTTCTGAGTTGAGTAACCGTATTATTTCGTCGGTACAAACGCTTTCTAATGCGAGAAACGAGGCCGAACGAAAAGAGGCTGGCACTGTGTTGTTTGGCCAGCTTGAAGCACTTCTTCAACATATCAAAGAGCTTGGTGTCGACAGTTTTGATTCGCAACTTCTCAATAAACTCGAAAACAATGTTCAAAGCGTTATTAACACACTGGCTGAACTGGGTGTCTCGGTTGAACGTAAGCTTTGGTTAAGCAAGGAATTGACGTCTCGTGTTGAAGAGATGCGCTTACTTGCCGAAGAGCTAGAGCAGCTCACGCGAACCCAAGTTTTGAACACGGCTACCATTGCGGTTGCTAACGTAACGCATATCTATGACCTGCTAGAAACCAAAGAAACCGATAGAGCCTACCAAGCCTTAGACGCACTTGTTGAAGTTGATCTTGATTTGTCTGAGCGTCTGCACGAATTGCATTTGTTGGCGTTTAAGATGCTCAATCAAATTGAAGAAACTCAGACCGTCACCAATGTTGAACGTATTCATCAAATCCAGTCTGAGTTCGAATCCAACCTAAGAATCATGGCGCGCCGCGTTAAAGCGGTGGAAGATCCGACTCGTTCTGCGCAGATGTCTCAGTTGCTTGAAGAGTTGAGAAAACGCCAGGTCGTGTTCGATATCTCGCTAGAACAATATGAGAACACCAAGAAGTCAGAGTTTCTGATGCAAAATACGTTGGAGCTGTTCTCTCAGCTGAATACAACCGTTAACCAACTGGTTGATGATTCAAACCGAAGCACCAAAAAAGCGGTTGATGAGCTGACGAGCACGCTGAATCTGGCTCAATGGTCGCTGTCTGTGATTTCGGTTATTGGTTTGGTTATCGTCGCATTTATCGTTTGGCGAGTGGTGTATATCTCGGTTGTTAAACGCCTTACTGAATACTCATCGGCCTTGATGTCTATCGCACAAGGTCGCCTGAATATAGATATCTCGGTTAAGGGTAATGATGAGTTGGCTCATATGGGCGAGGCAATCATCACCGCCAGAAACACCGCGCAAGCACTACAAGTGGTCGCGGTTGGCGAAGCTAAGGCAAAACGTGAGCTCGAAGAGCACAAAGAGCACTTAGAAGAGTTGGTCACAGACCGAACCTATCAACTGCAAAAGACCAATGAGAAGTTGAATGTCGAGGTGGGTAACCACGCTAAAGCTCGCAATGCGGCAGAACAAGCAAGCCGTGCCAAGTCTGCTTTCCTTGCGACGATGAGCCATGAAATACGAACGCCAATGAATGGCGTATTAGGCACGGCTCGATTGCTTAAAGATACCGGCTTAGACCCGCTGCAATCAGGCTATGCGGACATCATTAACCGCAGTGGTAAGAATCTACTCGCGATTTTGAATGACGTACTGGATTATTCAAAGATCGAAGCGGGACATCTAGAAATACGCGCGGCTTCTTTTGACCTTTACCAGATGGTTCAAGATACCTATCAGTTAATGGAAGGGCGCGCCGCTGAGAAGAAGCTTAATTTTGATTTTCATATCGAAAGTGACGTGCAACGCTATTGGCGTGGTGACGTCACTCGAATCAGTCAAATATTGAATAACTTGGTCGGTAACGCTATTAAGTTTACTGAAAGTGGCTCGGTCGATATCTTCATTAGTTTAGATATCGAAGATGAAAATCGAGTGATGTTTGAAGTGTCAGATACCGGTGTCGGTATTGACGCTAGCGAACAAGCTTGTCTGTTTGATGCCTTTACCCAAACCGATAGCGGTCGCAACAAAACCGGTGGCACAGGGCTTGGATTAGCGATCAGTAAAAGCATCATGTTGGCAATGAATGGTGACATTGGTGTTCATTCCGAAGAAGGCGAGGGCAGTCAGTTTTGGTTCTCATTGCCACTTGAAGTAGGTGAGAAAATTGAAACGAAAGCAACGGTTATTGAAGCTTGTATCCGAGCGAAGGTACTTCTGATTGAAGACAACCCTGTGAACTGTATTGTTGCTGAAGGCTTTTTGAATAACCTGGGTCACGATGTTGTGATAGCGACAACCGGACAAGAAGCGAGAGCCATATTCAGTGAGCAAGAGTTTGATATTGCGCTGGTGGACATTAACTTACCGGACTGCGATGGCGTCGAGTTAATTCAACAACTTAAAGACGATGCGCTTCAGCATGAGCATGAAGAAAACGTAACACGCAAAGTACCACCAATGATCGCAGTATCGGCTCACGTGTTTAACGAAGAAGTGGAAAGCTACTTGTCGTCTGGCTTTGATGGCTTCTTGCCTAAGCCGCTAGAGAAGGAAGCACTTTCTCAGCTCATTGTTGCTCAACTCGATGGTAAAACACTATTGTTGCCACAGCCTGATCCAAACGATGCTGTTTGTAAGCAAAATGGTAACCGTATGATTAAGGGTAACAGTGATGAATGCTCGACACAGATGGTAGATGTTTTAGCCAAGTACACGACGACAACTGATTCCCAAGATGAAGGAGACACTCCAGTGAAACTGATTGATTCCAAAGTGATAGAGGGTGACTTGTCGATCCTTGGATTGGATAAAATGAAACAGATCGTTGTGCTGTTCGAGGAGAGCAGTAACCTTACCTTGAATGAATTAGTCGAGGCAAGCGAAGCCGATAACGGACGAGAAGTGAAGTCTTTGGCGCACAAGCTCAAAGGATCGGCGGGCAGTTTGGGCTTATTAGCGCTGTACAATTTGTGTCAGAGTATTGAAGCTAGCGAACAACCATTATTGCAGTACCGAGATAACGACCACGCTTTATCTGAATTGGTTAAACACTCGTTAGAGGCGTTACTAACTTATGTTTCTGCCTAATGACGAGAGCTTGCTTTAAACTTGATCTAATTAACAAGTCAAAAAAATCCTCTGAACGAATATTCGTCAGAGGATTTTTTATACCGTGCAAGTCAGCGCTCTTTATGAAAGGCTAACCATTCCAGCTAACCAAGGCTCAAGAGCTCGAACTAAGGCTTATCGCTTACTATCTATTCTCAAAGCGGTTGTAATCCAGCAAGCCAAACTCGATCGGTTGGTCTTGTTGATACCAACGATGAACTCGGTCACTGAACGGCCAGAACTCGCTAGAACTGCGTCGTACCGCAAACTTATCCAGCAGCGCCACGTAATCTTCTTCTGTGTTTAAATTTTGCAGAGTTTTCACCAGAGTCGGTATCTCGCTTTCGGTTAAAGACAGGTAGGCGGCAGGGTAGCTACCGACAACGCCTCGTACGAGCGTTAAGTCATCATTGGCGTAATCTCTGTTACCTTCTTCATTAAACAAGCTTGAAATGTTGCTGTGAGCGTTATTGTGAATCATGGTGAACAGCTGCTCTTCGCCATTTTCGCCTTCAATCATGATCATCACTAACTGAGGAACATGACGCAGGCCGACTCCCTTTATCAAATTCACTTGGTTAAGCAGTGCTTCGTTCTTTCGACCAAAACCTGTTTCGACAATATCAAAACGACTATCGAGGACAGGCGCGAGCTTATCTTTGATCATATTGAGCAGTTCACGCTTAGGATCGGCCGTTTTGTAAACCACACTTGTTGGTTGGTCGAAAGGGGCGATATTGCGTTGCAAGTAATCGCTCAGTTGTGCACTTTGGTTTTTGTACCAGCTTGAGTGTTCAATATGGCGAACATCTTTAGGAAGAAGGGTTAAGAAGTTACTTTCACCCTCAAGGCGCAAGAAGTCCATAAACATACGCGTAATCAGCTGGTGGCCGAAGTTTCCGTACACATCGAAGCCTGCTACAAGAAGGTAATGAATGCGCTCTAGTAAGGCGTAATCAAGGATCCATGCTGTCTTAGGCTGTGAACCAACTAAACCCTGAACAACAGAAGCGCTATCGAAGTGTCTAAAGATAGTGAGAGCGGCATTTTGGTTGATGCCATCGCCATCCCAAATTATACCGGTGTCTAGGTTCACGCCACTATCGAACCATTGGTTAGTGAAGTCTGATTTCGCATTTAGGTATCGAGCCTGTTGCTTAGAGTAACGTACCCAGTTAGTCGCTGGTACGGTGTTACTTTTTAGCTCGCTAGGTAGTTTTAAGTTTTTCTTCTGGCTAGCGTAGAAAGCGTTTATTTCTGGTAAATCGGCTTTCTCTGGATCAATGAAGAAAACCCAAAAACGGTCGTTAATCACATTCAAGGCAAGTTGACCACGACACACTGGCCCTTTGATAAAAGCCATGATGGTGTTTTGCGCATTGTCCAACATGAAATGGAAGCGCGAGTTCACTGGCAGCGCTTCAAACGAAGTCATAGGGTTAGCTGCGACATCAATGTTGTAGCTAGGGAGTTGTTTCACAGAGTAATTAGCATCGACAAACCAAGTGTTCCACTTTTGTAGTCGCTCTTTATTGAGTGCGAAAGGCATGTGCGTTTTGTCGACGATGGAGCCTTGTTCTGGAATCAGGCGGTAGTAAACACGTTTTACTTTTGGATCGTCGTAAGGGCGACGAGTCGTGATGCGCTGCACCGCTTCACCTGGAGGCGTTGCAGAACGGACAAGTGTGAAGAAACGCGTTGGCTGCGCTAAATCAGAGAAGTAGACATGCGATAGAAACAGGTGCTCATAGATGTAACGTGCTGAAAGTTGGCTTTTATTGTCACTCTTATTGAGAAAGCTTTCGTAGACATTAACGAGCTCTTGCTCCGCATCATTCAGCGGAATGTGGTCGTTCATTAACGCGCCATTTTCCAACCAACTCATTAAAGTCGCGTATTCTGTTTTATCTAAGTTCGGCATCCCATAAGGCATCCCCCAAGTCGGGTAATCTCTCTCGTATTGGGCATACTCTTCAATAGTTGGGCATTGTTGGTCGCGGTCGGTTGAAAAGTCGAAACCTTCAAGCTGGGTTTGATCTGGAAGTGGGTGGTTCTCTTTTTGGATCAACATTCGAGAAACAAGACCAGCATCCAGGTTAGCCGTTGAGTTCTGCATACGTTCGTTGAGAACTGGATGAAAATCCGCATCGCGCCACTCTTGTGTGGTTAAAGCATCTTCAAACAGGCGAGTAGGGGCTGAGGCGGTTAAACGGGTGCCTTGATAAACGAGTGCCTTGCTCGCACCTCGGTCTATACCTTCTACCGAAGACATTTTGAGCTGGCAAGGTGCGTCATAGCAAGCGTGACAAACCACACATCGGTTATCAATGATGGGCTTTACTTCATCAATGAAGTGCTGTGCTTGAGCCGACAGAATAGGCGCTTGGCGATCGCGAACTTGTTGTTTACCAAATAGTTCGTCGAAGTTTAAACCCGCGTAGACGGCACAACCTGAGAAGACGCTAACAAAAGCTAAAATGAAGAGTTTTTTCAAATTCATACGTATTTATATATTAAGCATTTTCTCTAATTATATCGAAAATGATTGAAAATGCTCATGTTCTAACAATCTTATAGATAAGATCTTGATGGGGCTGAGCAACTTATCGAGGTGAGTCACTCACCCTAGGTTGGAATTTGGAGTGTCGACTTAAGGCTCACTGGTTGATGTAACAAACAGAGAAAGGGACAGATAATCGCTCAAACTCTTTGATCCAGCGCCATTGGTTGTCTTGCAGTTTGTCTCCGGGGCCTTTGACTTCAACCCAATGAAACTCTTTGTCCTTGAATGTAATCAAATCGGGCATCCCAGTTCTAAATAGCTTTAAATCACTCAATATCACTTTGAAAAGATCAACAATCAATGCGTTGGGAATAGCCACCATGCTGTGCTCGACGAGTGATCTGGGGAAGTAGTTCCAATGGACAAATGGGTTGGCAATACCGTGTTTTTGGTCGTAAATATAGAGTAAGTGGTTCAGCCCATGCTTGAATATAGTCTGAAACACCGCTTCGACCTGTTCGGCTCGCTTGTCTACAAAATCGGAATGGTACAGATCCAGTGGTCGATGTTGGTATCGATTGATAAAGGCGCCTTCAACATCTGCAAAAATGACCTCCCAAAAGGCTAAACCAAATAAGCCACATAGAAAACTGTTTTCAGAGAAGTAAACATCCCAACCTTGGCTTTCAAAATGTTGCTTTACTGCAAGCTCAACTCGCATTTTGCTTAGGTCTAACTCCAGCTTTATCTCTTTGCAGATCGGTTTTATGGTTCGTGAAACTTTGTGCCCCTGTTTCCGTAGTAGCCTGTCTTCAAGCTTAATAGCGACTTCCAACTCTGACACATCCGATGGAGCAGCTTTCATTTGCGTGACAATGTCACACATTAAGTCTAACTCGTCTTGCTTGTCATAGATGCGTGCAAGTCGCTCTCTGCTCGGAGGAAGTACAGATTGTTTAAACCAAAAGACAGCTTGGTCGTTTTGGCTGAGCCTTTCTAGATCGCGCGCGATATCGTTGATCAAACGCGATCGTTTTCTGGCTATGCTTCTGTGTTCTGATTCCGCAGGTATCGACTGTAAAAGCTGCTCAAGAAATTCACTGTCTTTGCGGTCACCTTCTGAATACAAGCGTTGAACATCGCGCATCTGGAGCAATTGATTGAGTTGATCTCTAGAAGTGAAGAAGCGGCGCTGCTTGCTTAATGGGTAGTTCTCAAAGGTATTGAGCCCAAGGTCGCTTAACACGAATTGGCTTAAGTCTTGATAGGTGTTGGCAAAGAAGAGTAACAGCAAAACATCGATAACTTGAGCTTCGACGATGTAAATACAGTCGAAGTTTAGGTTTTGAAATTGATCAAAAGGTTGCTGATCAAGCAGTAACAACAGCTCATCTTTCTTCGCGGTTTTGTTGCTCTTAAAGGCAGGGAATACATTTAACAGCTCTGGTTTGGTGAGCAAGTGCAATCCGAGTTCGACATTGCTAATGACAAGGTCATGTTGTTCGGCGGGATGACTTAACGCAATAAAGCCTGAGGTGCTTAGCTCTTGTAGTGCGCTATTTAAATCAGGGATCTCAACATAGTTGAGTTTATCGCTGCGAAACCAACGGCCTTTACGAGAAAGCAAACGAACCATTAAACATTGGCTTGAAACGGAAAGACGTTTGTATGCGGACAACCAACGACATTCATCGTCACTTAGAAGATCGGTATAGAGCGTTTGAGCGTGTTCAACCAACCGATTGAAGTTATCGAGATAATAAGTAGGGGAGAGTTGAAGAGTGGTTTCTATCGTCAATGGGTTCGTCGCTTGATACAAAAAGAGCCTAACCCTAAGGTTAAGCTCTTCAGTAACAAATTCAATCTTTTCTGGTGATTAAGCTTGAGATGCTTTTAGTTCAGAAACTTTAGCTTCAGAGATTGGCTTAGTGACGATTGCAAGAACAATACACACTGCCATCATAGCTGCAGAGATTGTGTAAGCTAGGCCGTAACCTTCGCCGTTTGTCATTGAGTAACCAACAACTGCTGCACCGATAGCGCCGCCGATACCCCATGCCGTGTAAAGCACGCCGTAGTTAGTACCGTAGTTTTTCAGGCCGTAGAACTCAGCAGTCAATGTTGGGAATACTGCTAGAAGCGTACCGTAACCAACAGCTGCGATAGCCGTACCAATGATTAGCGTGAATTCAGAGTTGAACGTAGCGAATAGAGCCATGTTCGCGCCTTGAAGGATGAACGCTAGAAGTAGAGTACGTACGCCACCGATTTTATCTGCAAGCATACCCGCAGCAACACGGCCGCCTGAGTTGAACACAGCAAGGATAGACGCTAGGTAAACTGCGTTTGGTAGGTTCGCTTGAACGCTAGCAATCGTAGTGATGTTACCGATGATCATAAGACCAACAGAAGCAGCAAATGCGTACATGATCCATAGAGAGTAGAACTGAGGAGTCTTCAGCATTACTTTCCACGTTAGGTCTTCAGTCTTCTTAACTGCTTTAGGTGCTTGGCCTGCTTTTACTTTAGGCTCAGCTGGCGTGTAATCCGCTGGTGGGTTGTTGATTGTTGCTGCTAGAGGTACTGCAATCGCAAGTACGCCGGCACCAAGAATCATAAAGCTTGTTTGGATACCCATGCTGTCGATTAGCGCAGAAGTGAGTGGTGCTAGGTAAATAGCAGCAAGACCAAAACCTGCAGCGATTAGACCGTTAACCATACCTTTCTTAGAAGAATGGAACCATTTCATTGCTGATGGAGAAAGACATGCGTAGCCAAAGCCGATACCAGCACCTGTCATCACACCAAACGTTAGATTTAGCATCATAGGAGTCGTAGCGAAACCAGAAGCAATCATACCGAGGCCAGTAAGCGCTGTACCTAAGATAAGGATCTTACGTGGACCCATACGGTCTTGTAGGATGCCTGCAACAAGAAGACAAACAGAGAATGTGATAGTTGCAATAGCGTAAGGTGCAGATGCTTCAGCAGCACTCCAACCAGCTTCGGTGACTAGCGCCTTGTTAAATACACTCCAAGCATACAGGATGCCAAGACAAAGGTTGATACAGAAGCCTGCTAGCAGGATACGTGATGCTTTATCAATCTTGCTCATTTTTATTCTCAGTTTTGTCGTTGGTTAGTGGTGAGCCACTTAACTAAAGACGGGTTATTGTGATTGTTTCTTCAAAATTAGTTTGCGTTTATCAACAGACTGCGCAAAAGAGCGCGGATTATAACCAATAAAAATGTGATTGGAATCTCTTTTTCCATTTTTGGTAAATAAACTCAAACTTGTTAATAAGTTGTTTTTTATTGGTTTTACAATTGTATTTAATACCTTTCTGTTTTGTTCTTTTTAACGTGGCGAGCCTATTTTTTAAGGTGTTCTTCGATAAGTATTTCTGAATTGCCACGTATTCCGTGCGGATATCACAGAGTTACGAATTATTTTAATTATTTTCTAAGGTTAATTTTGTGTAACAAAATAAATCGAAGTGGAGCTTTGTCCATATGAGACAAGGAGTAACGGAGTTTTATTAAAAACAAAATGTTAACCAGTTGTTACGGGTGGTTTTTAGTTGTACCTTTGCTTACATTTTGTTCGATTGGAGGGGTTGTGTTGTTGAAAAAAAGTGGGAAAATAGTACGCAAACTGAGATTCCAAATTTGAAAGGATGCGTTTCCAACTTATGGCGAGGCGAGTATTATGAAACTGTTTTTAATTCTATTGATGTCAATTTCTGGTGGTGTAGCGGCAGCTGACCATATCCACTCTTTCTTGTTTGGCTTCTATATTGCTGCATTGGCAGTGGGTAGTTGCTATTGGTTAGCTTTCCGTAGCACGCGTTTCCCACAGTTAGCTCTAATGTTATTGATGTGTGGCTTTTTCGCGAAAATTGCAGTGACAGTTGTCGGTGTTTCTTGGGGTATCTCGAACGATATCATTCAATCGCCGTTCATTTTCTCATTGTCATACCTGTTCTTCTTAGTGGTTGTGTCTTACGTTTGGTTTGCATACCGCGATAAGTTGACGCTAAAAAAGCGCGCTAAGCAGGTAGAAGACTCTCGCAAGCAAGCGGCTGCATAATTGCAGAACTAATACAGAATTCTAAAAAGAGCTTTCTTCGGAAGGCTCTTTTTGATCTGGCCTTAACTTGAGTGAACTCTAGCTATAAGGCAGATAAAAGAAACCCCAGTATGGTGACATACTGGGGTTTCTTGTTATTTATCTAGTATCTAGCCGCTATCATCTAGCAAATACAGGTCTTAACGCGTGTTACTTCTTCATCAACTTTGCTAGATCGGCAAAGGGATTGTGCGTTGCTGATTGATGGTCGTCTAAACGGGCTTTTGCATCAACACCGTAACGGTCATGATCCGTGTATTTTGAGTGCTCATGATCGTGACAGTACAAGCACAGTAGTTCCCAGTTGCTGCCATCTTCAGGGTTGTTTGTATGGTCGTGATCCACGTGGTGAACGGTAAGCTCTCTCAAGTTTGAGTAAACAAATTCACGTGCACATTTACCACAAACCCAAGGGTACAGTTTCAGTGCTTTTTCGCGGTAGCCTTTCTCTTGGCGAGCGTACGCTGCACTCGAGCCTGTGTAATCTGAAGACATTGCCAAATCCTTATCAATTGTAATCTCCCGATTTTATCACAGCTTTCTGGAAGCTGTAGGAATGTCGTGACTAAATCACGTGTCGTACTAACCGATATGGGGCTTAGGTTTGATTGAGCACTTATCTTTTACGTGTGCTATCTCATAAAGCAGGTTATGTCTTTCTGGAATAAGCCATGCTTAACAGTTTGAAAAGAAATTGTATTTAGGGGTTTTAACCAAGGGAGCGTGACCTAATATCAGTTAAAGCTACCCTATATTAATAAGGAAATATCATGTCAGAACAATACACTCCGCCAAAAGTTTGGGTTAACGATGCTGATGGTGGTAACAAGTGGGCAAATATCAATAGTCCTGAATCTGGCGCTCGCTTTGATAAAGAGCTTCCTGTTGGTGATCATGCTTTTCAATTGTATTCCCTTGGCACACCTAACGGTCAAAAAGTCACTATCTTGCTAGAAGAGTTGTTAGCGGCGGGTGTTAAAGAAGCTGAATATGATGCGTACTTGATCAACATCGGTGAGGCTGATCAGTTCTCTTCTGGCTTTGTTGGTGTAAACCCGAATTCGAAAATACCAGCACTTGTTGATAAGTCTGGTGACGAAGATGTGAATGTCTTTGAATCGGCATCCATCTTGATGCACTTGGCCGAAAAGTTTGGTCACTTTTTACCGAAAGAGGGCGCTGCTCGCACTCAAACATTAAATTGGTTGTTCTGGGCACAAGGCTCTGCACCATTCCTAGGTGGTGGCTTTGGTCATTTCTACGCTTACGCCGATGAAAAGCAAGAATACCCAATTAACCGTTTTGCGATGGAAGTGAAACGTCAACTAGATGTATTAGACAAACAGTTAGCGAATAACACGTATGTGGCAGGCGAAGAGCTTAGTGTTGCAGATATCGCGATTTGGCCTTGGTATGGCAACCTTGTACTAGGTAAAACATATGATGCCGCTGAATTCCTTCAAGTTGAGTCTTACGCCAACGTAGTTCGCTGGGCGAAGCAACTAGAAGCGCGCGAAGGTTTCCAACGC
Organism: Vibrio splendidus; assembly: GCF_003345295.1. Taxonomy (NCBI): domain Bacteria; kingdom Pseudomonadati; phylum Pseudomonadota; class Gammaproteobacteria; order Vibrionales; family Vibrionaceae; genus Vibrio; species Vibrio splendidus. Next base: position 1,509,419 of record NZ_CP031056.1, on the reverse strand, counting down.
GGTCGAGTGGTTAACCGTTCATTTGGCGAAGAGTGGGAGCAAGTACCAGAGCGCCATTCCGCGGAAGACATTGACCGAGTTTTAAAGCTACGCCCTTAGTGATTTTAAAACGATAGTCGACACCAGTATCTCTAGAGTCTGTTTTAGCGGCCAACGTTAACTCAAACTCTAGTTTTTTGTTCCATCGAATCATTCCTTCCTTATATCAGTCTTTCGATAAATACCGTTACTATTCGCTTTCACTTGTCAATTGCTGTTTTTGTTTATGTGGTTGAATATTAATGGCTTTTACCCTATTTAATGCCCTGTTATTAGAGTTGTTTCATACTTTGTTACATTTCAACGATTAACTATTTATTGTAATGTTATAACATAACAATAAATTAATTGGTGATGTATCTTAGAAAGGAAAAAGTTGTGAATAAAAAATTGGTTTCTCTAGCGGTTGGTAGCATTCTCGTTTCCCCTGTTTTTGCCGACACGTTGTCGAACCCTCAAATTGGTGTCGTTCTTGATGGGTATTATCAAGACGGTCAACGTAATAACTCAGAGCGCGGCGAAGGCTTTGGTCTTGGTCATACAGAACTGAACATGTCTGCGAATATCGATGATAAGTTTTATGGCTCTTTGACTACGGTTATTGAAACTCACGATGATGAGACTGAATTACTGCTCGAAGAAGCTTTCATTGAAACACTGACGATGCCTTACGGTTTAAGCATTCGAGGTGGTCGTTTCTTGTCTGATTTCGGCTACCTAAATAACCAACATATGCATACCGATAGCTTTGTTGAGCGTCCTGCCGCTTACCGTACATTTTTAGGCTCTCATTATTACGATGATGGTGTTCGTGCAAACATCGTTCTTCCTACAGATCTGTATGTGAAGTTCGGTGTTGAAGCGCTAAGTGGTAGTAAGATGTCGTCTGTTGATGATGGCTCTGACGTTGGTGTTTACACTACAACTCTTAAGCTAGGTGACGACTTTTCAGAGTCATCAAGCTGGCAGTTTGGTTTGAGCTACTTACGAAATGAAAACGGTAAAGTTCGTGAGTTTGGAGACCATGATCACGGGCATGACCATGACCACGATCATAGCCACGGAGCGGCGGTAACGGGCTCAAACTTATACGGTGCTGACTTTGTATGGAAGTGGGCTCCAAACGGTAACTACAAATACCAAAACTTCACGCTTGCTGCTGAATACATGTTGTTAGATGGCATCGTCGATGACAAATTCAAAAATGACGCAGAATCACCAGATACACTAGCAGGCTACTATGTCTCGGGTGTCTACCGATTTAGCCCAAGCTGGTCTGCTGGCCTGCGTTACGGTGAAGCAGAAAGCTATGATGGACACGCACATGGTGACCACATGCACTTTACTGCAATGAACGACAAAGAAGCAGATGCAATGATCGCTTGGGATTCATCTCATTTTGGTACAGTTAGAGCGCAATACTCTCGCGTTGAAAACCAAAGTAAAGAGACAGATAACGTATTTACCCTTCAGTATGTGATGACCTTTGGGGCGCACGGTGCTCATGCATTCTAGGAAACTCCTACTTACAATGGCAACAGGTGTTGCCATTGTATCCTCATCTATAATGGCATCTTCGTCTGCAATGGCGTTGAATATTTTCGTTTGTGAGCCTGAATGGCAAGCTCTTGTTCATAGTCACGCTCCTGATGCCAACATCTATTCGGCGACTACGGCTAAGCAAGACCCGCACTATGTTCAAGCAAGACCATCACTTATTGCCAAAATGCGTCAAGCAGATATGGCAATGTGTTCAGGGTCTGAATTAGAAGTAGGCTGGTTACCAATGCTGCAAGTACGCAGTGGTAATCCTGCGGTTCAAGATAGCGCGCCCACCATGTTATACGCGAGCGATATGGTAGGTATGCTTGATACCCATGACCATGTCGATCGAAGCATGGGAGACATCCATGCTCACGGAAACCCACATGTTCAGTTTGCTGCTGAATATATGATTCCTATATCGAGAGAGGTCACCAAGCGTTTACAACTGCTTGATCCTGACAATGCACATATCTACATGCGAAATGGAATGAAGTTTCGTGCCAACTGGCGTAATAAATTGGCAGAGTGGGAAACGAAAGCAGAGCCGTTACAAGGTAAAAAAGTGGTCGGTTATCATGCTACATATCGTTACCTCTTTGACTGGTTAGATATGGCGCAAATTGCTGATTTAGAACCTAAGCCTGGGATATCACCGACTACGTCACATTTACAGTCATTGACCAAGTTGGATCCTGCTTCGTTTGATGCGATTGTGTATTCATCACATCAAGACCAACGTCCTGCTAATTGGCTTAACCAGCAAATCAACAAGCCTACGATACAGCTACCATTGACGGTTGCAGAAGGTCAGAGCCTTGACCAAATGTACGATCAAGTCATTGATGAATTGCTTAGAACGCTCGTTAACCCAGACACATCAACGAGATCATAATGTTGAATGAATATGGTTGGTTGGCATCTGCGGTATTGTGTGGATTAATTGCATTAGTCGGCAACATTGTGCTTGGGGAGCAAGTCCTCAAGCGCCAGATCATCTTTATTGATCTCGCTGTCGCGCAAGTGGCTGCCCTTGGCGCCGCTTTGAGTCACTATTGGTTGAGCCGATATGCACAGTTTAGCGGCTCTTGGTTTGCAGAGATGATTGGCCCGTGGGTCATGTCATTGTTGCTATGCGGATTAATTGCGTTAATGGAAAAGCGTTACAAACAACACTTAGAACCAATGATAGGAAGTTTGTTTGTGGTATCGGCTTCATTAGCGATTCTATTGGTCAGCAAAGATCCTCATGGCGCCGATTTTATTCAAGGCATTCTCAACGGGCAGCTGTTGTGGTCTACCTGGGATGATGTCTGGCCATTGGCAATAATCACGACCGCGATGTTGGTGTTGATTAGCGTAAAGCCTGAATTTATGCAGGGAAGTGGCTTTTATCTTATCTTCGCTATTTTGATGCCGATCACCGTAAAGCTGACTGGGATATATTTGGAGTTTGCGTTACTGGTGATTCCTGCGTTATGTGCAGCTGCCTATAAAGGCGTTCGCTTCTTTATCGCGAGTATTGGGATTGGCACTGTCGGTATTTTATCGGGCTTAGCGGTGTCGGCTTATTACGATTTGCCAAGTGGCGCCAGCATTGTCATCACGCTGTTTTTGGTGGGGGTGATGTTTAATATTGTGATGAAGTTGATTAGAAGCACTTGTACTGATAGTTCGACACGAGCTTGTGGTTAGGAAAAGGCCTCTAAGGTTTAACTTGGAGGCAACGAACCTGACGTTAACAAGACCATGGCGCTTTCTCTGTTTAGAACCGATAGCGCTGGCATATTATATTTAGATTTAGCTATTAAAGGCGGTTTAGGTATAAAATCGCGACATCATAATTCTAAAGGATGGTGCCATGTACCACGGTCATATCTATTTCCCTCTGCGCTTTGCAGAGCAGGCAGAAACACTGCGTCAGAAAATTCTATCAGAACGTAAAGATGTGTTAGAGACTTTCCCATTAATACAGCGTTTGGTTGGGCCACATAAGATGCCGATGTTTGAGATTCACTTTTCGAACAAAGAGTCGGGCATTGTTGAGTGGTTGGAGCAAGAGCGCGGCGATATGTCGGTGTTGATTCACCCAGTAACGAGCGGTGAAGAAACGCTAGACCACACGGTTCGAGCTATTTGGCTTGGTCGTGAGCTGGGTGTGTTTGAAGATACGCTGACTAGCTAATTTAATTCTGCGCCCGACAGTGTGTATCTAATAATTGAACTTAGTAACTTAGTAACTTAGTAACTTAGTAACTTAGGTGCTGTCGGGTGTGTCAGCGCACTGCTCGTTTTGCTCATCGTCTTCTTGCCGAAATTCTAGCTTCTCCAGCTATTCCCAAGTAACAGCGATACCGCTACCGAAACGCCTAATGCGATTAATATATTAGGTAAGTACAGACCCCAAATCGCGACACAAACCGCCACGGTTACCACAGCCCACAACAGTGTTTCCAAAATCCAAGTGCCCATAAAATAACTCCTAACTAGATTGTGCGACTAGCATAACCAAGCAAGGGTAAACTTTTGGTCACCATCAAATAACCATTTGGGCAAATGGCTACAGTATGACTTTAACGATGAACTCATTGTTGTGGGTTTCATGAGTAAAACGCCAACCTTGGTTCTGGCAAACGCGATCAATGAGCTCTAGGCCGATACCAAAAGAGGTTTGCTGTTCTGAGTCGTTTGTTAGGTTTTCATCTTCCAAACGGTTGGTCACCTCAAACTGATGTTCTGTCAGTGTGATACATATATCTCCGTTGCCACCATGTTGGAATGCATTTCGGACTAAGTTGGTGATCACAACCTCAGTTAACTCGCGGGGAAGGGAGTGTTTGCCTTGATCGACCTTGGTGTGGATCTCTACTTCTTTGTTTTTGAGAAGATAACGTTGGCTTTCGATAATATTATTGAGTAGAGGAGTAAGCTTGATTTGCTCATAGTTGGTTTCTCTCTCGTTATTGCGACTCATCCACAGCAGCGTTGTTACCAAGGCTTTCATGTTGGTGGCTGAGCGTTGGATTCGCGCTACCGCTCGTTGACCACTGTTAGGGATAGTTTCAGACAACCGAACCAGCATATCCCCACTGGCTGAAATAGTGGCAATCGGTGTTCTTAACTCGTGGCTAGCTGCTCTTAAGAAAAAGCTCTCACGCTCATTGGCCTGACGCTCACCTTGTACGCTCTTAACAAGCTGCGAAGCCAACTGGTCGATTTCTTTGTATCGAAACTGAGTCAGCCCTTCAGTGTTGCCAACATCCAGAGATTCAGACCATTTTGATAGCGTAATGATCGGTTTAGTAACTCGATGTATCAGAAGACGAATGATCAAGAACACCAAGAGTAATAGGACGCCGATGGCAATGAAGGCATTGTTAATTTGGTTGACGGAATCAGGTGGGTTCAGCTCGAATAGATTCAAGTAGATGGCTTCGTCGTATTCAGAAATGATGTATAACGCTTCGTCGCTACCTGATATCGGATGCTTGGCTGCATAGAGGTATTGGCCTGAATCATTGTTAGCTGATTGCTCGTAGTGTTCATAAATTGCATCGTTATCAAACGCTTTCCAATCAAAGGTTTGTTGAAACTTAACGGGCAGACCTGAATAACTTAGAAAGGCTTGGAATGTTGGGTTTTGGTAGTCTGGCAGTTGCCCTGTTTCGATGTATTGCTGCTCTGCCACTTCCAACTCATACAGAAATCCATATTTTGCCGATTCATTGAGACCAATATGATAGCTCTGAGACACCATCAAGCTGTAGATGGCAGTGAGTAATACGACGATGCCAAATAAGTAGAGGTAGATATCACGCTTGATACTGACTCGATTCATGTCCGGGTGTTTCATGATGGCTCCTCATGCAAGACCACACCAATACCATGAACCGTGTGAATTAGTTTTGAGTCAAAGGGCGCATCAACCACTTGGCGAAGCTTAAACAGGTGTGCTTTCACGCTGTCAGAGCTTGGCATTTCGTCTTCCCATGCTTCTTCAAGCTTGGCTTTGCTCACCACGTTAGGGCTGTTTCGCACTAGCATCACAAGCATTCGCCAACATACTGGTGAGAGCTTCAATAGCTTGCCGTCTCTAAGGGCTTGGTGCTTGTCTAAGTCCAGTTTGAGATCTGCGACAGACAGCGACGTCACCGAACCTTGAGAACGACGCACTAGCGCCATGAGCCGTACTTTTAGCTCTTCCATTGCAAAAGGCTTCACTAAATAGTCGTCCGATCCAACCTCGAAGCCAGCGATCTTGTCTTGCAACGTATCTCTCGCCGTTAACATCAGAATGGGTGTAGTAACGCCTTGCTGTCGAAGTGACTGACACACATCGAGTCCATCCATTTTAGGCATGTTGATGTCGGTGAGGATAATGTCATATTGCCCCTCTAAGGCGAGGTTAAGCCCTGCTGCGCCGTTATAGGCAAAGTCGAATTCAAACCCATCGAGTTCCATATAATCTGCAATGGCTTCTGCTAAGTCACTGTCGTCTTCAATCAACAGGGCGTTAATGCTCATAAGTATCCTTACTTTATTTCTCGTTCTCTTTTCCAAGCCCAAATAGGCGGCTGAATAAGAAGTTGTAATCGGTAGTTCCAATTTGGCGCATGCCATAATTGTTGGCACAGTTTAACGTAGCCGTGGAAATATACCTTAAATGGGTTCACAGAGTTGATTCGAGGAATGACGCCATAGGTGACTTCTTGCTCTTCTTTGGCAAAAGTACCGAACATGCGATCCCAAATGATCAGTATTCCCGCATAGTTTTTATCAAGATACTGTTTGTTGGTCGCATGATGGACTCTGTGGTGTGAAGGCGTATTAAACACCGCTTCGACAGGGCGAGGAAGTCGTCTAACGGTTTCAGTGTGCAATAGCGTTTGGAACAGCTGAACAAATGTTTCACACATCAGGACAACAAATGGGTTAAAGCCAAGCAAAATGAGTGGCAGATAAAAGAAGAATGGGAATAACCAATCTAATGGCCCAAAGCGATAGGCGACCGAGATGTTAAAGTAAGGGGAGCTATGGTGAACAGAGTGCGTTCCCCATGCTAAACCATTACTGTGCAAAAATCTGTGTTCCCAGTAGTACGCGAGATCGGCCAAGATCAAACAACCTAGAATCGTCCAACCAGATATTGGTAGCTGAGTTAGGCTGAAATTTTCGTAGGCGTAAACAAAAGCACCGACATAGGCTAACCCGACAAAGAAAAGGGTAACCAATAAGAAGAATAAGGTGACTAAGTTGGTCGCGCTATCTCCCAACATGTTCCAGCTGAGCTTTTTCTTAAAGGCATAGCGGATAAGCTCAAAGATAAACAGAGCCAGAGCAAGCAGTAGAAAATTATCATCTACCCAAGTCTCGGTAAGGATGATGCTTGTTTCTGTGAATGTTTGAGAGAGAAAGCTCCCAATGCTATCCAAAGTGAAATCCATAACTAAATCCTTTACTGGTTGTTCTTATAATAGACGTATAACTCACTAGAATCTGGCAACCCATGCTGATTCAGTTGGTGGTACTCAATGACCATATCCACTTCTTTTAAAATCGCGATACCTTCCCAAGCTTGTGCTAATTCCTGTTCGGTATGTTCGCCGTTACCTAGCAGAAGGGTGCCTTTGGCTTTGATTGGAATCTTAATTAAGGGTTTGTTTTTATTTAATCTTGATTGCTGAGTCGGGAAGCCAATCGTGATTGTTGCTTCGCTGAAATCTAAGCTGATGTCTTGATAGATTACGATGACTTGTTGTTGATTCTGTCGCTGGTGTTTAGTTACCTCTTCGTCATTTACTTTGATGTTCTGATAGAAGTCCACCCACAACTCTGGAACGTCTTCTAAAGGAATGTTTTTGCTTAAGCCTTGTAGATAGATCGTTTGTGTAGCTTGAGAAGCAATAGGTTGCGTGTTTTTAGTGACCAGTGGCTTTGCCTTGATTGGTTTAGCTATTGAAGGCTTGACCGTTGATACCTCTTTGATTGGCTGTTCCGTCGATGCGTCTGCAATTGCAGGTTGAATATGGAGTGCCCCCCAGACAGCGCCAGTAATGCCGACTGTTGTGAGTAGTGAAGCGAGTAATTTCATGCTCATTCCTTGTGTGTCATTTTTCTTATCAGCGACAGTAAAGGAGTTGAGGTAAACAAAAGGTAACCGTGGGGATTGTTTTGGTCAGAGAGTATTGGTGATTCATTAAAAAAGGCTCCTCAAATGAGGAGCCTTTGTTTTATTTGTTGCATTGAAATTATCAGTGCATCAGAAACGCTCTAAATTAAAGAGCTTGGGGGATTAAGCTTGGGCTTCCACTTTATCGCTGCTCATTTTTTTAAGAGCTGCGTAACCAAAGCCTGTTACTGCCGTACCTGCTGCAATCGCCACTAGGTACATAAGAACCGGAGAGATAGCACCAGGAATCAGTAGTACGAACAAGCCGCCGTGTGGAGCCATTAGTTGTGCACCAAACATCATTGATAGAGCACCAGTTAGTGCGCCACCTGCCATACAAGCTGGGATAACACGCATTGGATCTTTCGCTGCGAATGGGATTGCACCTTCAGAGATGAAACATAGGCCAAGAACGAATGATGCTTTACCTGCTTCACGTTCGCCCGCTTCAAACTTGTCTTTCACTAGGAAAGTCGCAAGGCCCATACCTAGAGCTGGAACCATACCTGCTGCCATGATAGCGGCCATTGGTGCGTAAGTTTGCGAAGCCAGTAGACCAACACCAAACGTGTAAGCGGCTTTGTTTACTGGGCCACCAAGGTCGAAACACATCATAGCGCCTAGAATCACACCCAGAAGAATCGCGTTAGACGTTCCCATGTTGTTTAGGAAAGTGGTCATTGCGCTCATCACGCCAGAAACAGGGCCACCCACGATGTAAACCATCACAAGACCAGTGAACAAACTCGCGATAAACGGAATGATCAGGATTGGCTTGAGGGCTTCCATAGATTGTGGAAGTTGAACTTTGTCGGCAATGAATTTTGCTGCGTAACCGGCAATGAAACCTGCTGCGATACCACCAAGGAAACCTGCGCCTGTTGAGCTCGCCAACATACCGCCGATTAGACCTGGAGCCAGACCCGGACGGTCAGCAATCGAGAATGCAATGAAACCCGCAAGAACAGGAATCATCAGTGCGAACGCAGAACCACCACCGATAGTCATCAGTGCTGCCGCTAGTGTGCCTTCTTCTTTAAACGCTTCGATACCGAACACGAAAGAGAGTGCGATGATCAAACCACCTGCAACAACTACTGGAAGCATGTGAGAAACACCAGTCATTAGGTGCTTGTACACGCCTTTCTTCTCGTCAGCAGGTGCTGAATTTGAAGAAGCAGTGTGTTGGTATGGTTTAGCTTCTGCGAACGCTTTTTCCATCTCTTGCTTTGTTTTCTTCAAAGCAGGGCTTGTCGTTGTTTTGTACAGCGCTTTACCGTTAAAACGATCAAGAGGAACGTCGATATCTGCCGCGATGATAACAAGATCAGCGTCTGCGATTTCTTGGTCTGTCAGTTGGTTCTTCGCACCTACAGAGCCGCGAGTTTCCACTTTGATTTGGTGACCTAGGCGTTTGCCTTCTGCTTCAAGCGCTTCAGCTGCCATAAAGGTGTGTGCAACACCAGTCGGGCAAGCCGTAATCGCTACGATCTTTTTGCTGCCTGTGCTTGCTGTTGTAGAAGAGTTTACTGAGGTACCAGTCACTTCCACTGTAGTCTCAACTTGAGAAGCGTCTAATACTGTTGCTTCTGCTACCGCTTTCTCTAGAAATGCTTTTGCATCTGCAGTGCATTCAGAGATAGCCGATTGGTACACTTTCTTGCCGACAAAGCGCGCTTTATCAACGTTTGTGTTGGCTGCGATAACCACAACGTCGCTGCTGTCGATAGTGTCTTGCGATACGGTTGAGTCTGGTAGCACGCTTGATTGACATTCAATAGCGGCGTTCCAACCCAGTGCTTTTGTCGCTTGTTCTAACAAGCCTGCGGCGATGATGCTGTTTGCTACGCCACTAGGGCAAGCTGTGATAATGGTAATATTCATAATAAACCTTTTGTCCTATTTGCTTGTGTCTAACTGGCTAGTTGGAGCACTAAGCGACTGTAATTGGATATTTTGTAGTACTGAATCCAGCTCTTGTTGGCTGGTGATGCCCACGCCTACCTGTGAAACTGCTAGAGCAGATAGGGCGGTTGCGAATTTAATAAGTTCTGGTTTTGGCATCTGTTGCATGTGACCCCAACACAGGCCTGCGACTAATGTGTCACCTGCACCTACTGTGCTTACCACTTGCATACGCGGTGGCTGAGCATGTAACCATTCACCTTGGTTTAGCCACATCACGCCTTCTGCGCCAAGTGATACCACGATGTTATCGATGCCTTTTTCACTTAGGGCTTGGCCTGCGTGTTGGCATTGGTCACGTGTTGTCAGCTCTGCATTGAACAGCTGAGACAGCTCTTCATCGTTTGGCTTAATTAACCAAGGTTGTGCATTGATACCGGCTTTAAGTGCGTCACGGCTGCTGTCGAACAGCACCTTTTTACCTAGGTCACGCAAGCGTTGTACCCAAGAAGCGCAAAGCTCTGGCGATACGCCTTGTGGCAAGCTGCCTGCAATCACGAAGTATTCGTGTGTTTCGGCCAGCTCTAACAAGGTTTCTTCAAACGCTTTAATCGCGTCAGCATTAACAGGAACACCTGGGAAGTTGATGTCGCTAACTTGACCTGAGTTCTCTACCAATTTCACGTTGATACGAGTTGCGCCATCTACACGGATGAAGCGGTCAGTTGCGCCCATTTGTTCAAACAGTTGGCAGAATGCTTCTTCGTTATTGCGACCAAGGAAACCTGTTACGGTCACTTTCGCGCCAAGCTCTGAAAGTACTTTTGCTACATTAACGCCTTTGCCCGCAGCATGAAGAGAACCTTTGTTTACCAAGCTCACTGAACCCACGTTCAGTGCGTCGATAGCGCCAGTTAGGTCAAGAGCAGGGTTTAGCGTAACGGTAACGGCTTTGATTTGTTTATCAGACATATCGATTCCTTAACCTTCGCCAAGGCCTGAAGCGATAGCTTTACCAATCGATTCAAGTGCTTGTGCTGCATCTTCACCTTCAGCAACAAACTGAAGCTGGTGGCCGTGTTTAACGCCAAGTGCGATTACTTTCATCAAGCTCTTCGCGTTCACTTCTTTTCCGTCGCCATCTAGGTTTGAAACACGGATCGTTGATTCGAATTTCTTCGCTTCAGCCACCAACATTGCGCCCGGACGAGCGTGCAGGCCGTGTGCGTTTTTGATTTTGAATACTGCGCAGTTGTCATCGTCTTGAGAAGCTGTAGAAACCGCTTCACCTTTCAGAAGACCAATCACTTGTGCGGCATCAGCAGTTAACAGTTGTTGCTGTTTACCTTCGAAAACCATCTTGCTTAGGTTTGCCAGAATAGATTGGTGCGCGCTGTTACAAGCGGCGAATGCCACCAATGCTTTAACTGGTGTGCCTTCGAATTCACAATGGTTGGCTGTTGAAACGAACGATACGCCAGTGCGTGTTACGCCTTTGTCGCTGCCCAACAACCACAGGCCTTGGCCTAGGTGAGTCGGTGTTTTCGTCACTAGGTCGGCAACGAATGCGTTGTCAGTGCAACCTGTGTTCTTAAGTAGGCCGCCCGCCACTGCAGACATTTGAATCATGTCGCTTGCAGGGAACAACAGCTGAACTAAAGAAGCGTCTAGGTCGGCTTCTAGTTGAACTTCGCCGTTAAGTAGGGCGATGATTTCGTCTTCTGATTTCGCTTGCTTTAATTTCTCTTCAACGCCGTCAGCCGCTAGCACTTTCGTTAGTTGCTTAAGAATGCCTAAGTGCTCGTCAGATTTAGCTGCAATACCAATTGCTACGTAAACACGGTTGCCGTCTGCCCAATCAATACCTTCAGGGAAGTGGTGTACCGCAACGCCTGTCTCTTTTACTAGGCCACGCGTATCCGTGGTGCCGTGAGGAATCGCGATGCCGTTACCTAGGAACGTTGAGTTCTGGTTTTCGCGGTTCAGCATTCCTTCAACGTAGCCAGAGTCAACTAAGCCTTTCGCGGTTAGGTCGCCAGCAATGTTCTGGATAGCTTTGAATTTGTCATCGGCCGTTTGACCAAGAGTGATGTCAGATTTTGATAATTTAAGCATGGTGCCTCTTTAGCGTATCGCTTGAGAATTTGTGTATCGCTACGATTCAGTCTAGAGCAAGAATTAGTGAACTTTACTCGTTGCTTTGCTCTTTGTTTTACTTTAGCTGAATCGGTTCAGCATTCAGTGTAAAAAAATTCAGCAAAGCCGATTTTGGTTTTCAAAATAGTTTTGCTGCGTGTCGTAATTTCAGTTTCGTTAATAACGAGAAGTTGAATCACAACAAATGACGCTCAATCCATTCAAAAGGATGATTGAAGTCACTTTTCAGATTTTGCTGAATCCTTTCAGCTTTTATACTGAATCGATTCAGCATATAATTCAACTAATCCGAGGATCAGATCATTGGTTATATGATCCTACGCACAAAATACAGGTCACCCATATGACACTTGATGAAATTGCTAAATTGGCTGGAGTATCGAAAACCACGGCCAGTTATGTCATCAACGGCAAGGCGCAGAAATACAGAATCAGTGAAAAGACTCAGCAGAAAGTCATGGCGGTTGTGGAAGAGTATAACTACCGACCAGACCATGCTGCTTCGTCGCTGCGTGCTGGTAATAGCCGTTCATTTGGTTTGATTATTCCTGATCTGGAAAACAGCAGTTATGCGCGTTTAGCAAAACTGATAGAGCAGAACTCACGTAAAGTGGGCTATCAGATTTTGATTGGCTGTTCAGATGATGACGCTGAAACCGAGCGAAAGGTCGCTGAAGCTTTGGTCAGTCGTCGTATTGATGCTTTGCTGGTGGCGAGCTCAATGCCAGACGCCAATGAGTTCTACTTGAAGCTGCAAAACTCAGGCACACCCGTAATCGCGATTGACCGTCCTTTAGATGATGAGCACTTTGCCTGCGTGATCAGTGAAGATTTCGAAGCTGCATTTGAACTAACGCATTCGATTCTCGATGACAGCATTCATAGTGTTGGCTTGATAGGTGCACTACCTGATTTAAATATCTCACGTGAACGTCAGCTGGGTTTTGAAGCGGCGAATAAAGCACATACTCAACAAACAGGGCTAGCAGAAATCAAGCCGATGGTTGTGGGTTATGGAGAACACTTTGATAGAGAATCAGGGCGCGAGGTTTTTGAAGACTGGATAGCTAAAGGCACAGTTCCTGATGCGATTGTGACTATGTCTTACACCTTATTAGAGGGTGTGCTGGATGTGATGGTTGAAAAGCCAGAGCTGATCAATCAAGTAAAACTGGCAACCTTTGGTGATAACCGACTGCTCGACTTCTTGCCTTTTAAAGTCCACTCACTGCCGCAGCAATTCGAAGTGATTGCCGATAGTGCTTTTGCACTTGCTTTGAACGCGTCAGCCAAGCGTTACCAAGCTGGCATTGAACTCGTGCCAAGAAGCTTAGTGAAACGAGGTTAGCTCGAGTGTTACGGTTAGCTAGAAGCCTCGCGTTTAGCTCGAGCTTGGAATTAACTCGAACCTGTAATTAACTCGAACTTGGTTTTAACTAGCACTGAGTAATAAGCCCATTTCTACAATGGCAACAATGCCGAGCAACAAAGCCAACACTTTCCAAAACTGGATCGGGTTTCGGTTTATCAAAGGTTGCTTGGCTTTGCTTTTGACCAAGCTTTGGTTTGGTGTGTAAAGGTCTGCCACAAAATCCCCCAACACTTGATGACGTTCGCTTGGTGATTCGGCACAGGCTTTTTGTAAAACCAAATCAACCCAAGCTGGTATGTCAGTACGCTTTTGTGTCAGCGATTGGTATTCCCATTGATGATGACGAGATTGCTTGAGCGATTGTGCAGACATCTCAGAGTAGGGCAGTTCGCCTGTGAGCATTTCATACCCGATGACTGCAATAGAGAATAGATCCGAACTTGTGGTCGCGGTATTGTGCTTTATGGTTTCCGGTGCAATGTAATTAACAGCGCCCAATGGTACCGAGTCTTGCTCTGATTTACTTCCTTCTTCAATACCTCTTACCAACACAGCCCCAAGATCAATTATTTTAATCTCGCCATCACGTTGAATCATGATGTTTTCAGGTTTTAAGTCTCTGTGCACCATATCTGCACGTTGTAGCACTCGGATACCTTGTGTGATCTTATCGAGTATATCGCGCACTTGTTTGAGTGAAGGTTTTGGATTGTCGTACATCCACTGTCTCAGCGTGATGCCTTCTACCCATTCGCAGATTTGATATAGGAATTGCGAGTGTTCTGGCGTCGGGTAGACCTTCATTACTTTCTTGTTGTTCAGCAGGATCCCTGCCCATTGTTCGTTAAAAAACGCGCTCAGTTGTGCGGGGCTATCGTGATATTGAACCGACGGTACTTTCAAGACGAATTCGGTTTGTGTCTCTTTCTGCATTACACGGTATACATGGCTTCTTGAACCTGCATACAACACCTCGAGTACCATATAGTTGTCGATGCTTTGCCCAAGCTTTAAAGCGGGTGGGATAGCACGTTTAGCCAGCTTTTCATGGAACTCAATGAGCGAAGGTTTAGGTAGGTGACTGACTTGCACAATCAAGCAGCTCACGTTGTCTGAACTGTTGTGGCTTAAAGCTGTGTTACAGATCGTTTGTGCAGCGTATTCAAAATCCGCTCCTGGTTTGTCGATGTGATCCTTGAATGTGTTGGGCGAGACAAACTCGTGTACGCCATCAGATGTCAGGATGAAGCAGTCGTCTTTCTTAATAGGAAGCGTTTGATAGTCAACGTTGAGCTGATTATCCATACCCAAAGCTCGAGTTAGGTAATGTTTCTGCCCCATGTTCTTACGAGTGTGGTCGCGAGTAAGCTGTCGTAATTCGCCATCTCTCAATAGATAAATGCGACTATCGCCTACATGGAATATATGTGCGGTGTTGGATTTTAATATCACGCTGCTAAAAGTGGAAACGAGCGCATTGTGGTTCACTTGTTGTGCGGGATGAATATTAGAAACAGAAGTGTTGAAGAGCCAAGAATTGAGCGAGGTTAAGACCTTTTGCGCCGAGCGCTGAATGCTCCAGCTTTTTGGAGTGGCGTAGTAGTCATCAATAAACTGCATCACGCTGGTGTGGCTGGCTTTTTGGCCATGTTCACTGCAACTCGCACCATCGGCTATGCAGGCAACACTGCCTTTTAACTCTTGCTCAGCGCGAGTTTTTGGGTGTTTTACAATGATGGCATCTTGGTTTTCATCACGAATGCCTTTATTTGAGTAACCACCAAACTTCAGCGTCATTTGGTTGTTTGACTCTGGCGTGGTGACTTGTCCTTGGCTGAATGAAATTGTCATAACTGGTCTTCTTCTTAACTGCCGTCTTCTTAACTGGCCGTTTTCTCATCTGCTTGAGAGCACATCTGAGAAAGAACAAAAGCTCTAGTGAACGTAGAGCCTTTGAACGAAGCACCTAGCGTTGATGTATCTGCTAAGGTGCTTCTCCCGATTCAATAATATCAATGCTTCATAGTACTGAGACTAGTTTGAAACATTAATCAGCGTGACACTGCCATCGTCGTTAACCTCGGCAATTTGACCGTTAGGCTCTTCCATGAACAGTAGAGTCACAAAGCCAAGTATGGCGGTCGCAGCAATCACTAAGAAGAAGGTTTGGTAGCTCACGAAAGACAGCACTGTTAAGTAAACTACTGCACCCACATTACCGTAAGCACCCGTCATACCTGCAATCTGACCTGTCATACGTCGTTTGATTAGAGGAACTGTCGCAAATACCGCACCTTCACCCGCTTGAACGAAGAAAGAACACGCCATCGCCGCGACAACCGCTAACCATACAGGCCATGTGCTGTCTACTTGACCCATTGCGAAGTAACCTACAGCAAGACCAATCGTTAGAATAAGCAGTGTTGGTTTACGACCGAATTTATCTGAAATCCAACCACCACCTGGGCGAGACATTAGGTTCATAAAGGCATAAGCCGATGCAACCATACCCGCAAGAACCGGCGTTAATTCAAAGGTTTCAGAGAAGAACAACGGCAGCATAGATACAACAGCCAATTCAGAACCAAATGTCGCGAAGTACAATACGTTAAGTACCGCAACTTGCTTGAATTTGTACTGGTGAATCTCTGGCACTTCTTCTTTGAATACGTTCTTATTTACCTTCCAAACTTGCGACACTTCGTATATGTAAAGTGCGGCTAAACCTGCGTAAACCGAGTAAACCGCCATGTCAGACAGCATGTTGATGTTGGTTGGCGATAGTTTCCATGTCAGTAGTGCTAAAGCGGCATACATCGGGATCTTCATAATAAGTAAGAAGAAAAAGTCACCCTTTGATGTTACTTCCATCGCTGTTACTTGAGCAGGCTTGAAGTAAGTCGAACCTTTTGGTGTATCCGTTACGTTTTTGTAGAACACAAACGAGAACGCTAAGCTCATTACGCCAGTAATACCAACCGCATAACGCCAACCGTCTTCGCCACCAAATGCTAGAGCGAGAGTTGGAAGCGTGAATGCTGCCGCTGCTGAACCGAAGTTACCCCAACCGCCGTAAATACCTTCTGCTGTACCCAGTTCATTGTGTGGGAACCACTCAGACACAAGGCGTATACCAACAACGAAGCCTGCGCCAATGAAACCTAATAGGAAACGTGCAATAGCCGCTTGAATGAAAGAGTCTGCCATCGCAAACATAAAACAAGGGATTGAACAGACAGCAAGTAATGAAGAGTAGACCAACCTTGGGCCATATCTATCGGTTAACATACCCACTGCGACACGAGCAGGAATGGTTAACGCAACGTTGAGAATAAGCAGTGTTTTGATCTCTTCAGTAGAAAGACCAAGCGTAGTTTTCACCATTTGCAGTAGCGGGGCAAAGTTGAACCACACAACAAAGGTGATAAAAAAGGCCATCCAGCTTAGGTGTAAGGTTTTCATCTTACCCTTAAATGAAAGCAGCGAAAATTTTGTGTTATCCATGGTTTAAATCCTTTAAATCTGGAAAATTACCCGGTTTTAGCTCGTGCGTTACTTCCGAAATTCGAACGCATTCATGTGGCTAAACCCTATGCCGAAATTGCTCACGCCTATAAAGCGTTTGCAGGATGATGTCGGCTGTTTATTAACTGGCGATAGCAAGCGGTGCGAGAACTTGTACGTGTTCACCTTGCTTGCGAACTTCAAATTTAACGAGCTTGAGTTCGGGTTGTTCAAGGCATGCGCCAGTTTCTAAGTGGTAATGCTGCTTGTATAAGGGCGAAGCTACGTAAGGCTCACCGCTTAATGAACCAATGATACCACGTGACATCACATTCGCTTTGCCGACAGGGTCGTAATTAGAGAGCCCATAAAGCGTGTCGCTGCGCTTACAGTAAAAAATAGCCACTTGGTTATCGTCTACTTTGGCGCAAATGCCACCATTTGGGGTTAAATCTCTAGTGCTGCATACGGTTGTCCAATTTTTCATGACTTTCTCCTAGTCAAAAGATGAGCTTTATAATCATTATTCGGTTAAGTGGCGTAGTTGCGATGACAGACGAAAGGCATCTATGACACTTCGGTAACTTCAATTTGTTCAGAATTGGTGAGGGCTTCATTTCGAACTTTCTCAGATGAATCGCTCAAGCTCGGCTTAGGGAAACGCTGCTCTCGTTCTTTGATGAATGAAAGGCTAGTGTCCATCTCTTCGCTGTTGATGTAGTGCTGGAAGCGTTTCATCTTTTCAGGGTTTTCGATGGTGGTTTTCCACTCACACTGGTATTTTTCGATATTGAGGGCGATATCTGCTTCAAGTTCTTCAACAACATTGAGCTTGTCTTCAATCACGACTTGTTTGAGGTATTCAATGCCGCCTTCAAGGTTTTCCATCCATACTGATGTACGTTGTAGGCGATCTGCGGTACGTGTGTAGAACATCAGAATGCGGTCTATGTATTGCAGAAGGGTGCTTTCATCAAGGTCGGTAGCAAAAAGGTCACCATGGCGAGGGCGCATACCACCGTTACCACAGATGTAGAGGTTCCAACCTTTGTCGGTCGCGATAATGCCGAAGTCTTTCGACTGCGCTTCTGCACATTCACGAGTACAGCCAGAAACTGCAAACTTGGTTTTATGTGGCGAGCGTAGCCCTTTGTAGCGGTTCTCTAATCGAATCGCTAAGCCTACGCTGTCGTCGATACCGTATCGGCACCAAGTGCTACCCACACACGACTTAACAGTACGAACCGACTTACCGTAGGCGTGGCCTGTTTCGAAACCTGCATCAATCAGCTTTTTCCAAATGATAGGCAGTTCGTTAAGCTGCGCACCAAACAAATCGACACGCTGACCACCGGTGATTTTGGTGTAAAGGTCGAACTCTTTCGCGACTTCGCCAAGCACGATCAATTTGTCAGGTGTGATTTCACCGCCTGCAATACGTGGCACAACTGAATAAGTGCCGTCTTTTTGCATGTTGCCTAGGTAGATATCGTTGGTGTCTTGCAGTTCAATATGCTGATCTTCTAGGATGTAATCATTCCAGTAAGAAGCCAAAATTGAACCGACTGCAGGCTTACAGACTGTACAGCCCAATCCATTGCCATGAGAATCCAATAGCTCATCGAATGTCTTAATTTTGTTGACGCGGATAATGTCGGTAAGTTCTTGTCGAGAATAGGCAAAGTGCTCACAAATATCGTTTGAGACTTCCACACCAAGGTTGCTTAGTTCACTGTCTAAAACTTGTTTAGTAAGCGCAGAACAACCACCACAACCTGTTGAAGCATTGGTTGTTTCTTTTAATGCTGCCATGGTGGTGCATCCAGCAGATACGGCGTCTTTGATATCGCCTTTGGTCACATCAAAACACGAACAAATCACTGCGCTGTCAGGCAGGGCTTCAACACCCATTGCTGAACCAGAATCGTCCGCGAGGTTTGGCAGAATAAGCACGGATGGGTTTTCAGGAAGAGGCATATCATTTTGTTTGATTTGCAGTAGTGACCCGTAAGCTTCGGCGTCACCCACCAATACTGCACCAACAATCTTTTTACCATCAGCTGAGATGATAAGGCGTTTGTAAACTTGCTCGATTTCGTCGTTATAAGTATACGATTGAGCACCTTCTGTTTGGCCGTGTACTTCACCTATACTTGCGACATCAACACCAAGCAGTTTGAGCTTAGTGCTCATGTCGGCACCAGTAAACGAAGCGTCGCTCGCGCCATCAGAGATGATATGCGCTGCTGCGACTTTCGCCATTGAATAGCCAGGAGCCACTAAGCCGAAGATCTTGTTGTCCCAAAGTGCACATTCACCAATCGCATACACATTGTCAATGTTGGTTTGGCAATGATCGTTAATCACGATGCCGCCACGTTCACCAATGGCAATATCAGAGCTACGAGCTAGGGCATCTTGAGGACGAATACCCGCAGAAAACACAATCATATCGGTTTCAAGATGGGTGCCGTCTGCGAAGTTCATACGGTAGCGAGAAGTCTCACCCGCGACTATCTCAGAGGTTGCCTTCTCAGTGTGAACCTGAACACCAAGGTCTTCAATTTTACGGCGTAAAAGCGCACCGCCACCGTCATCCAACTGTACGGCCATCAGGCGAGGAGCGAACTCCACCACATGGGTTTCCAAACCAAGGTTTTTAACTGCATTTGCGGCTTCTAAGCCAAGCAGGCCACCACCAATAACCACGCCCGATTTACTGCTTTTGCTTGATAATTCAATAGCGTCTAAGTCTTCGATGGTGCGATAAACGTGGCAATGTTCTTGGTCGTTACCGGGAATAGGAGGAACAAAAGGAAATGAACCTGTCGCTAGAATTAATGTGTCATAACTCTCGGTATGTCCCGACTCTGTCACAACGCACTTATTGTCAGTGTCTAGTTGAGCGACTTTTGCGTTTAATAGGTAGTTGACGCCATTGCTTTGGTAATACTCTTCGCTGGTCAATGCCAAATCTTCGGCATTTCCACGTTTGAAGTAAGCTGTAAGCTGGACTCGGTCATAGGCTAACCTAGGTTCTTCGCTGAAAGTAATTACATCAAAATCATCACTTTCTGATTGTAATATGTTGTCGATAAATTTGTGTCCAACCATACCGTTACCAACGACGACGATCTTCTTCTTGCTCATAATCCATTCCTTATTCTCGGCTTCATTGTTTATAGCGTTAACGTTTATAGCGTTTAACTTCTAATGGTTAACAAATGAATACCGGGTTGAGATTCCACTCAATTCATCATTATCAAGAAAACAAAAATTGTTTTTCTAACTCTTGGTTTCTAGTGGAGCAAGGAGGATGCCAAATTATAATTTAGCAAAATAAATAAAATTTAATTCATATTTTTCAATTGATTAAGATTTTCGGGTGGCACGCAATTACCCCTAAAGTGGTATGTAATTTTTTTGTTAAATTTATGGAAATGAGCGTTTGTGGTGCAACTTTCCGCAAGATGGTGCAAAAAATAAGTTTTTCGTATCAAGCATTTATTGGGAACTGAGTTTTAATTATTTTTGTTTTATTAAGTTGTTGTTTTTATTTGGTTTTTGTTGTATTTGCGATTCTTTGGTTTAATGGCGTGTTATTTGCTTGATCTAAATAAATACAATTATGGATAATTGAGCGAGAAACGGATGAGTGATTCAAACAGTGGCTGGATAAAATCGACATGTGCCTATTGTGGTGTTGGCTGCGGAATAGAAGCGAGGCCCACTGCATTAGGTAAGCTTGAAGTGCGCGGTGACAAAGAACACCCGTCGAATTATGGAAAGTTATGTACTAAAGGCATTGCTCTAGGTGAAACCGTAACACCTCTAGGTCGTCTTACTCAGCCTACTCATATTCAAAATCAACAAAAACATGAACTCGCATGGGATGACGCCACTCAATTGGTCGCTGAT
This sequence comes from Vibrio splendidus, assembly GCF_003345295.1. NCBI lineage: Bacteria > Pseudomonadati > Pseudomonadota > Gammaproteobacteria > Vibrionales > Vibrionaceae > Vibrio > Vibrio splendidus. The sequence continues at coordinate 1,488,813 of NZ_CP031056.1, read as the reverse complement.
AGGTTTAACCAAACCATTGAAGAGTTCGGCCCTGATTCGGTTGCGTTCTATGTCTCTGGTCAACTGTTAACAGAAGACTATTACGTTGCCAATAAGCTGATGAAAGGCTTTATTGGCAGCGGAAACATCGACAGCAACTCAAGGCTTTGCATGGCATCGAGCGTTGTTGGACACAAGCGTGCATTTGGTAGCGACACGGTGCCTATTTGCTATGAAGATTTAGAGCAAACTGACTTGGTCGTGATTACTGGCTCAAACTTAGCATGGTGTCATCCGGTTCTTTTTCAAAGGTTAAGAGCGGCTAAGCAAGCGAATCCCAAACTGCAAGTGATCGTCATAGATCCTCGTTATACCGACACATGTGAAATAGCAGATCAACATTTAGCGATTGAATCGGGCTCTGATGTGGCTTTGTTTAACGGATTGCTTTCATACCTAGCGGATAATGATGCACTTGATGAAGCCTATATAAGCAAGAACACAGAAGGCTTCCAACAAGCGATCGAGTCAGCAAAGAAGTATGTTTACCACTCTGATTCAAACATCAATTCTGAGCAAGGCGTCAGCCAGTTGACCGGGCTAACGGAACAAGAGGTTGAGCGCTTCTATCGTGCGTTCGCATCAAACAAAAAAGTCGTCACCATTTATTCTCAGGGCGTGAATCAGTCGAGCCAAGGTTGTGACAAAGTGAACGCTATTCTCAACTGTCATTTAGCCACCGGAAAAATCGGACAAGCAGGTATGGGGCCTTTCTCTGTGACCGGGCAACCCAACGCAATGGGCGGTCGCGAAGTTGGTGGTTTAGCGAATACGCTGGCGGCGCACTTTGAGTTTGGGGATGAAAAATCACACCAAACGGTGAGTGATTTTTGGCAAACCGATAACTTAGCAACCAAACCCGGCTTGAAAGCAGTCGAGTTGTTTGACGACATGCTTGAAGGCAAGATCAAAGCGGTGTGGATTATGGCGACCAACCCTGTGGTGAGCCTTCCAGACAGTGCGAGAGTGAAAGCCGCGCTAGAAAACTGTCCATTTGTGGTGGTGTCAGATTGCATTGCCGATACTGAAACCACACGCTTGGCCGATGTTGTGTTGCCTGCGCAAGGTTGGAGTGAAAAATCGGGTACCGTGACCAACTCTGAGCGCCGTATATCAAGGCAGCGCCGCATATTGCCAAGCCCGGGTGAAGCTAAACCTGATTGGTGGATGATTAAAGAAGTGGCGCAGAAAATGGGTCATCAACATGCCTTTGATTATCGTCATGAAGGGCAGATATTTGAAGAGTATTGTCAGATGACTAGCCTTGATAATGCGAATGGCAAGCAACGAGACTTGTGCTTAATAGGTTTAACAAACTTAGACGATAAAGGTTACAGCGAGCTAAAACCCCAGCAATGGCCCGTACTAGAATTACAGCAAGATATCGTAAATAAACGAATGTTCACCGATGGTGAGTTTTTCACTAAGTCAGGAAAAGCGCAGTTCGTTGCGGTTGAACATGCTTTGCCATTAACGACATCGTCACCAGATTATCCGCTTATTATGAACAGCGGACGAGTGCGCGATCAATGGCACACCATGAGTAGAACAGGGCTTGCCTCATCACTTGGAGACCACACTCCCGAGCCGTTCATTGCTGTTCACCCTGAAACCGCCAAGAAATTTGGATTGGAAACGGGCACAAACCAAACCAACCAGGTTGTTAAAGTGAAAAGCGCTCAAGGTGAGTCTCAAGCGCGCTTGGTATTAACCCAAGAGATGCGTAAAGAGCAGGTGTTTATGCCGATCCATTGGAATGGCACCACGGCCAAAGACAGCAAGCCGTGTGACCTGATTTTACCTAACACCGATACCAATTCAGGACAGCCAGAATTTAAACACACACCTGTGATGTTAGAGGCATGCGCTTATCGCAGCGAAGCGGCACTGGTCAGCGACAAGGTGATGGACTGCAGCAGCTTTGATTACTGGGTTAGGCAGAAAGTGGAGGGCGGTTTTCTGTATCGTATCTCGTCATCTAAGAATCCGATGGAGCTAGTTATTCAGCTTGCCAACACACTGGATGAATTACCTGAACCCAACGCAGAAGCGGTTAAATCACTCCATTATCACGGCAATAAATCGTTCAAGAACTATGGTTCAGCCAAGCTTGGTGAGTTTGGCGTGAAACAAGCGTTCGTGGTGAATAGTAACCTAGATCATGAAAGCATCAACTGGCTGGTGGAATGCCTAACCCGAGAAGCCGATGAAGAATTCGAAGCCGAGTTTTTGAGTACCATGGCGAAGTAGTTACTACCTCACATTCATCCATACCAATAGCGTAGACGCCGACAATCATGTCGGCGTTTTTGTTTGAGTGTACAGGCCTCAATCCGTGACAATTCATAGCCTGAACTGCGGTTCGCTCATCATCCAACCCAAAGACTTAGGTCAAAACTGCCTAGGGTTTGGTCAGTAAATCACCGAATAAGGCAACGATTAACTCACACATTGAGGTGTTTTCTGAATTTTACTGTAACTATATAGAAAATTTCTGCTTTTCGTCATGTTTGATAAAGCAGTAATCAGGTAAGGTTCTGTTATTAAATGAGTTATTAGACAGAGCCTGAACGGTTTAGATTACTAGATAGAATTGTTTCAGGGACAAAATGCAGAATTATTCTGTCTAATATAACTGCTAGTTTCTATGAGCATAGTTGTAAAATAAAATGGTTAATAATGATATTTGTTGAGTATAAAAAGTGCCCGGTATGTGTCGATAGTGAAGTTCACCTGAATACTTGGGATTTAATGGAATGTCCGCAGTGTAACCTAATGCTGTCGATGGCTGTGCCTGCAACTGCGACAGTGTTAAAAGAACGAGGCAAAGGTGAATTTAGGTTTGAAGATGTAACTTTCAACTCGAGGTGTAGTGATTTAGTTATTGCTCCTTCAAGCGAGCATAATCCTGTATTGCCTGATGATAAGCATTGGTTCAGTTCGATTTGTGGGATTGAAGAATACCTAGAACCTAAAGGTAATACTGAAAAAGATAAAAACTATACATTGTGGAGTTCATTCAAAGATGAACTAGTTAATAAATTGAGTACTTTTTCATGTGATGAATTGTCAGACGCTTGGTCTTCTAAAGGTAACCGTACATCCTTTTACAAGGAGTCACTTCTCCCTTTAGTATCTAAAGAACTGGGCTTATTCCATGGCAATGAAGAGTTTACAGTTGACTATGTAATGTCTAAGTCATTCTATGGCGATGTTTATGTCCCTCAAATACAAATTGAATCAGAGAATGATATTCGAACTGCAAACCAAGAAATGAATAAGCTATGTAGGCTAAATTCACCTCTAAGAGTATTGGTGACTGTCTTTGATAGTTGGGATGGCTCAAAGAACCAAAAAATTTTTGATTATCTAAGAACATGGCAAAAAACAATAGAAGCTCATGGTTCTATGAACATGGGAGAATTCTCAGGTGTCATTGGTATATTAATTGGCTCATATCATAATAAAGAGCTTACATATTACTCTGCTGCCTTTTGGAGTAATGGAACATTAAGGCAGCCTTTAAAGGTATTACAGAGCTTTTGTTTAGAACGAAACTAACAAAGCATTTAAGAGTGATTCCCAACGCTTGGCATTTTTCATTCTATCGTTGGGTTTAGTGTTTACGGTGGTAAGGTTGAGTTTCGTGGTAGCGTTGCTCACACCTTAATGCGGCGTTAGGCTTTTTGGAGGAAAAATGAAAGTATCATTAAATGCGATTAAATTAATTTATCCCCCTATTTCAAATAGGTTTGCGGATTATTTATGGGAAAGCAATCCGGAAGTAAGAAAGCAACTTACCAATAGTCATCTATATATGCTAGCTCAGAGGCAGCAACTATATTTTCAAAATTTCACTTTTGATATTGATTCTGCATCATTTAATTTCGAACTTGTATGTGGTGATTTGAAGTATGAAAACTTATCTGTAGATCTATCTGAGTTTTTAATTGAAGATGACATGAAGTTCGAAGCAGGTGAACAGTTCATACGTATTTATCCAGCGTCTATCGATGTATCAGTAGAAGAACCGACATACTGGGCCACAACGGACAAGTTACTGTGGGACCATAGCAAAGAGAATATCAATATCCAGGGGGATTTTGATGCAAAGGAAGTATCAAGCTTTTACCTCTATTATGTGGGCATATCAAAAAGCAATGATAGCTTTACACGCCTATTTAAGAATGGGCATAAAAATAGAACAAAAATTTTATCTAATGAGAAACAATTTGAGAATGATGCACGTTTATCTGATGAATTGATGATTTTTTTCTTTGATTGTGAAGAAACATTAGTAAAACAGTATGACTTAGATGAAACCGACTTTGATAGTCCTGACCTAAACGATAAAATTAACATTATATCGGACGCGGAAAAGGCTTTTATTAAAGTTTTAGATTGTAAGTATAATACAGAGAAGTATAAGAATTATCCTAAGTGTTTAGATGGATTATATGACAAAGGATTGAAATCTTACTCTTATCATATTGACGACGATTTAAACTTTATTGCTCCTAAAGCTACAATAACAGGAAGTTCAAATATCTTTATGGAACAAGACTATGATTTTATACTGATATCTGGAGAAAATGTTACTTTGTTTAAAGGTCAAGAGATTGCTGAAGAACAAGCCTAACAAATTGCTTAAGAGTGATTCGCAATGCGTGGCATTTTTACCATGCGTTGGCTATTGCGTTTAAGGTGGTCTGCAGAGGCTTAGGCATTGCGTTGCTCACACCTTAGCAAGGCGTTAAATTTATTGGAGTTCAACATTAGATGTATAATTTGTTTGTGACAGCTGAAGATGGAGCCTGGGAGCGGAATAATTATCAATACGATCGAAGTCGATTTCTTGAATACACAAACCAGAATCTATCTGAAGCACTTAAAAATCTTAATGAATCAAATATTGATTTACTAAAAAGCTATCCATGCCTCTTTGCCTACGAAGGGACGAGAAGCGACGTTTACATTGGATACTTAACGTCGATCAAAGAGCGAAATAGAACAGTATTAATTGAATTTCAAATTTCTCAAGATATTGATCCTATCCCATTCGCCCAAATTGAGCCAATTGCAGATCTTCTAGATATACGCGGTTGGGAAATGAATCGAACTCATTGGGCGGTAAAACATGAGGATCTTTTCGTAAGATTAAAAAATCAAGGTATCCCTTTAAACAATGTTCAAGACATTTCTAAATCGGGTAAACCTACAGCGGAAAAGTCACAGTCTCCAACAATTACAAAGCTACAGGGTTTTATAAAGAAAGTGTTGTCTTATCAATATGGTAAAGATCGTGAGATTTTCTATCGCGGTCATTCGAGTAAAGACCAATACAAACTTGAGCCGTCACTGTTCAGGAAAGACAAAGAGGGTAACTATCTTTATCTAGATGTAGAACACATTATTTGCCGAGAGCTTTTGGTATCAAACTCAGCTGATTTTTCGTCAGATATCTACACCTTAGATCGACTAGTGAGAATGCAGCATTATTCGTTACCGACAAGGTTGTTAGATATAACATCTAACCCTCTGATTGCACTATATTTCGCATGTAAAGGATCCTCAGAAGAGTCTGGTGAAGTTATAATATTCGCGGTTAAAAGGGAGAACGTAAAGTATTTTGACTCTGATGTTGCTAGTTGTATATCTAATCTTTCAAGGCTACCTAAGTCTGAGAAGGACAAGATTGATTTCAATTTGGATATTGAAGACTTTAATGAGCAGAAATCGGTTAGAAGGCTCTTGCACTTTATAAAAGAAGAAAAGCCATTTTTTGAGCCAATTATAGATCCAAAAGATATGAGAAAAGTCATTTGTGTAAAGGGGAAAAAGAGCAATGACAGAATAACCTCTCAATCAGGAGCTTTTTTATTGTTCGGTCACGAAGTGATATTTGATGAAAAAGGTACAGAAGAAATTGAAGTATTAAGGATTACAATAACTAACAAAACTGTACTATTGAAGGAGCTTGATCTACTAAATATTAATGAAAGTACTGTATTTCCATACATTGAAAACTCAGCCCGCTACGTCGCTGATAAATATAAATTTAACAAGGCGTTTAAGAGTAATTCGTAACGCGTGGTATTTTTGCTTTGCATTAATTCCTGTGTTTAAGGTGCAATGCAGAGGCTTGGGTATTGCGTTACTCACACCTTAACGCGGCTGCGGTGCCTTATTCGTTCGTTAGATGACATCTAGTGTGTCCGCCGCATTAACAGGCTCTCCGCAAGTGGTCTTAACCTATCTCCATCATTAGCGGCTGCAATGACCCGGTGGGTTTAACTCTTTATGCTCTGTTTGGTTACGTACTTAACGGCCATAATACGGGCGTCGTGACCCAATTTATTGAGTGTTCTTACCCAATAATGTACACCACCACATGCTTCAACGCCTATACACATGAGCGGTAAATTTGCTATTGTAGTCAGTAGTTTAGAGCGGGTTACTGACTTATGAAGTATGACCTTACCATTTTGGTCTACGGCATGAAGACTAAAGTGGTTTTTAGCTAGGTCGATACCGCAGAAATAAGAATAATCAGACATGATGCCTCCGATGCATTTAAGTACCACATAAGTGTGGCAGATCCTCGGAAAGGGGAATCCATGTCATTCGTTATAAGGCAAGTCGATATTGAAGTCTGAATTCCGGCAATGGATTATCCAAAATAAAGTAGGTTTACTGTCTAGAGAGCAATTAGTACAGATAGCCGATACCTACATCATTGATAATGACGTATTTCCCGATTGGGTTACTAAAATATCTCTTGGTGAAAGCCTCGAAAGAGAGCCCTTACTTGATTTAATGCTTGAGCCTATTAATGAAGGTGACTGTAAAGTTATTGCAAGTGAAATACTCGCACAGTACCAAAAAGGTGAACTTGATACTCAAAAGCTAGGTGATATCTCACATAAATTATACTTATCACTTGAATGGGGCTGTGAAGCCTTTGATAAGTTTATCTGGATAAGTGATGAAATAGACTTAATAAAACAGGGCTACAAATCTAATAGTGACTTGGATGCAAATATAGAAAAAGTGTTGGGTGAAGTCATAGCCTTATAACAAGCGCTTTAAGTCGGAACAAAAACAGTTGGTTAGGTTCCGCTTCGCTCCACATTATAACCAACAATTTTTGTCCGCTTAAGCGGGCGTTATAAGAAGGAAGATATGCGAAGAACTAGCTTTCATCGTCCAAAACAGAAAGTACGAAATCCAGAAAGGCATATACGTGCCCTAAAAGCGTGGGCTGAAGAGTTTCGAGGTTATTATCCAGAACGGGATGATGAGCAATATACTAACTTTAAAATTTGGACACTTGATCGCTTTGTCCAAGGTTCTAGTTCCAAGTTTGAGTGGCAGAAAGAGGCTTTAGAGCAATTGTTTGTAGCTGCCAATCATATGGTTAATGCAAAGCCAGACAACGAACAAGGTAAGTCTTGGGTAGCTGTACTTCTTTGTTATCCCAACCTCTTTGCGAGTGAAGTAACAGTGTTCTTCGATGAAACCTACTATAAGCGGTTTAGGCCTGACGATGGCTTACTGCTAGGTAGAAGTATTTTGGCAAAGTATGAAATTTCCGCAAGTTTCGATTACATCGAGTTGGGTTACAAAGAAGACTGGGGTGATGAAGAAGAAAGTATAGAAGTTGAAATGTGGACAATAGGTGAACCCTCCTTATAACAAACTGTTCAAGAGGGATTCGCAACGCGTGGTATTTTTACTATGCGTTGGTTTTAGTGGTTAAGGTGGTATGCGGAAACATCGTATTTCGTTGCTCACCACTTTAGCTGGAGTTATGTGGTTGGAGAAAAATTATGAATCCATCAGCGGTTCTTATTCATGTCCCAGATGTAGCTAAAGGGCTTGAATGGTACAAGAAAGCTTTTCCTGAATCGGTTTCTGTTTACCACCCTGACTTTGATTTCACGGTACTCGACCTAAATGGTTTTTCGCTAGAAATAGTCCAAGCTGACGAAAAAGTTGGTACTGGTAAAAGTGGCACTGTTGTTTACTGGTCAGTAGATAATTTATCTGCTGCTTTAGGTCATTTTGAAGCTCTAGGTGCGTATCTTTATCGTGGGCCAATGGAAATTGAAGATGGGCTGTCGATGTGCCAAGTTGAAGACCCGTTTGGAAACTTAATAGGACTACGTGGGATAACCACATAACAAATTGTTCAAGAGTGATTTGGCACGCGTGGCATTTTTACTATGCGTTGGTTTCAGTGGTTAATGTGTTATGCGGTGGCTTAGGTATTGCGGGCCTCACACCTTCCAGTTGGTTTATCAAAACCAAAAAATTGAAATCGGATTATCTCAAAATACGAGGATACAATCGGCTTTAGACGGTTCTTGGTATCAGCTTGAAATCTATTATTCAGCGTCAGTTGAAAAAGAGTATCAAGGCATCGTGTTGCCAGTAATCCCAGTTCAACAATTAATCGAGTACAAGCGAATATTGGGTAGGGAGTCGATCTAATTGATATACAAGAACTAACGTTAAGTTCAGCGCCATAGCAAAAGGCTATAGCGTCAATAGCTAATTTTTGACGCTATTTTTATCCCACATTACACCGTCTCTTAGCATTGAATTAAGTATTACACCTATCTTGCTCATGCAGGCAATTATCGCTACTTTGTAGATTTTCCTGTCGTAAGTAATGGTTCATAAGTAGCCTTAAAAATTGGGTTACATTGGATATCAGACACTATGCCAAGTATTCCTTACCCAATAATGTGCACCATCACACGCTTCAACGGCTATACGCATGAGTGGTATATTTGCTATTGTAGTCAGTAGCTTAGCTCTATTGCTGACTTATGAAGAATGACCTTAACATTTTGGCCTACAACATGAAGATTGAGATGGTATTTAACTAGCTCGATTGTGTAGAAATAAGAATGATCAGATATGGTACCTGCGGTGAAATTAGGAACTACATACGTATGGTAGATCCTCGAAAGCTGGAATCCATGTCATTTGCTAAATTACTTTCAAGCATCATAGTAAGGATTATATTTTGGAAGAAGTACAACAAAAATGGATTTGTGGTTTTTGGACGAGAATCGGAGCCTTGTTTATTGACACAATATTTTTAGGTGTATTGGGGTATGTTGTCGGCTTATTTCTAGAAGATGTTTTCGTCCAGCTTGGTGAGTGGGGAAGGTTGATTGGCTTTGTTGTGTCAATTACATATTTTGGTGTAATGAATAGCTCTTTATTAAATGGTCAGACAATAGGAAAAAAGCTTCTAAATATAAGAGTTGTTGACTCATGCAATTCAACTATCAGCCTACCGAAGTCCTTTTTGAGGTATAGCTTCCTTGCCGTTCCATTTTCTCTGAATGGAGCACAAATTACTAACGAAGCAGTAATTCCATATTTAATGTACCTGTTATCGTTTATCGTATTTGGTGGCTTATGTTCAATTACTTACTTATATATTTTTAATCGCGTAACTCGACAGTCATTGCATGATCTTGCCGTAGGCACTTATGTCGTAAATGCAGAGGCTAGTTCTGAAAAGTTGCCATCAGTCTGGAGACCTCACTTAGTGGTGGTTACCGGCTTATTTGTTACAGCGGTCCTTGTCCCCGTTCTTACTTCTGACTTAACTGAATCAGAATCGTTCAAGGGACTGTTAGTAACACAGAAAGCAATCAATAATAATGAGTCAGTAAAATATGCAGGGGTCACAGAAGGTTCAACAACTTTTACTTCATCAAACTCTGGCAGTAAAACAACGACATATGTGAAAGCTCAAGCTTTTCTTTATAAAGATAGTGTTCGAGATTCAGAGATCGCAAAGCAACTAGTCCAAACTATAATTTATACTTACCCAGAGTCGCTAAATAAAAACTTGATTAAAGTAACTCTTACCTACGGTTATGATATTGGTATTGCTTCAAAGTGGAATAGTTACAACTACAAGTTTAATCCGCAAGAGCTCAAAAGTTCGGAGTAATCGTCATCTAACAAGACTTTAAATTTTGTTCAAATGATAGCTTCGGTGCAATTAGCTACCACACAAGTGTGGCAGATCCTTGGAAAGGGGATCCCTGTCATTCGTTATAGCTCATCGATAGTCTAAGGATTTAGATGCACAAAATGCAAATAGGTTTAGTCATGGCCTGCATGACCGCCCTTGGTTATATGATGGGTAGTGACTTTAGCTCAATGGAACAACACACAACGTTTCAAGGTGAGGGACTCTCTTTATTTGCAGTTGAAGTAGCTAAACCTTTCCCAGTCGAACCTTTGAAAAACTTCAATATTACCACTGATAGTCCAATTACTAATTTTCGAGTGCCTCTAGATCTAGATACTGACTCAAAGCTTAGTTTTATATCAGATTACGAAGTTACAATAGATAATGGCTCTGGATTGGTGGGGCGAGTTAAAATCGAGCGAGGTTTTATCAGTAAGAGCGAATGTATTTCAGCTTTAGGCTATTTGGTTGACAAGTTTCAGGAGTATTATCCAGAATTCCAATTTGAAGTTGGTAAATCAAGCTACTCGAAAACCGTTGGAGATTTGCGAGTTGGTGCTTCATGTTCAGTTTATGAAAGCTCCCCATACGTTTCGTTAGAGTACTACTTAGAAAGTAACTCTGTAGCAGATAACATTCTTAAAGCTTTCACCCGCAGATAAAGGGCTATTACAAACGTTTAAGAATCAAGATAACCAAAGAGGGCGCCGATTACAGGCGCCCTTTGTGTTAGTTGGCAACGCTGTAAGTGTCGTAGTCACGCAGTAAGAAGAGTGCGCCACAGGCTGCGAGCATTGGCCAAGAGGCAAAGAACAGTAGGTTGTTGAACGGGTCCATATATTTACCAAAAGAGGCGAAGGTGGAACCTGCGTGCAGGATTAAAATTGCGCCATAGGTATACTTTTTCCACATGCCGACAACGAACGCGCCTAAGAACCCTAATTGCGCGACTCCCATAGCCATTATCGCATTATCCGAGATGTCGATTCCGTAAAAGCCAGCCAGTACTTTGGTTGCGTGCTCAGGTACAAGGATCTTATCCAAGCCCCAGAATAAGAAGACGATAAAAATGCCGATTCTCAGCAGCAGTAGGCTAGTCGCCAGTTTGGTTTGAAGTTTCTTTTCCATGATATCCCTTGTGATGCACTCAACGATGCGATGAAATTAAATATTCTTCAAAGAAGACCCATTGTATTCGCGTTTTCTTTCGTTATTTTTGAGTGCCTTATGTAACAAGGGGTGTCTGCTTAGTGGGTTTGATGGTGGGTAGCGTTAATGGAGACTTAAGTAGAGTTTGTATGCTACGAGAAGTCAGGCTTAAATTCTTGATTTTAGCGTACTTGGCCGTGTATATAAGTTATTGGCGCAGCATAAGCCATTATCATTCGTTGAGCTTGATGCTCATTGACTAAGATGCGGTTGATGAGCTTTTGAAGTTGCTCTATTTCTGGCAACTGCTGATGCTTTATTTGTTTTTCTAGAGCGATCACTTGTTGTGCCAACATGTTTAGCCCGAGGTTCAAAGCCATCCCTTTTACTGAGTGTAAAGTCTTCCTTATAGATTTAAGGTCCTGCTGAATATAGGCCTCGATGAGTTGATCGATGGACTCTTCAAGCTCTTTCGACGTTGATTTCAAAAGCACGATCAAGTCGTGGTGGTTTTCTTTAAACGATTGAATAACCTCTGATTGACTGATCTCTTCTTCTGTTAGGCTGAGCTTATCAATGGGCTCTCTGTGAAGTTCGATAACATTGCTTGTTATATCAGTCGTGGATTCGTCGTTAGCGTGCTTAGGAAGGCGTGAAGAAAACTGCTGTAGGGCATCGAAGAAACTCTCTTGCTGCAACGGCTTTGTTAAAACGTGGTCTGCACCCGCTTCAATAAAGCTGTCATGAGCCTCGCGAAACACATCGGCGGTATAAGCAAATATCAGAGTGTTTAAGCCAAGCTGTTGTCTAATAAATTGCGTTGCCTCAATTCCGTTCATTTCAGGCATGTGATTGTCCATTAAGATGAGGTCATATTCTGCTGTCTTCAGATATTCCGTCGCGATTCTTCCATTTTCTGCCTGTTCAACATGGTATCCGAGGTTTTCACAAAAACCTTTAGCAACAATGGCGTTAATGCGGTTGTCTTCTACTAACAACACATTCAACGGATTATGGAATGGCTCGTCAATGCTAATGAGAACTGGGTTGGTCTCTGTCGATTTGTGTTCTTGCCAGGTGATAGGTAATGAAACTTGGAACTTGGTCCCGAGACCAACGGCACTGTTTAGAGTTATCTCACCTCTCATCAGCTCCACGAGCTTTTTAACGATAGCTAACCCAAGCCCTGTACCACCAAATTTTCTTGTTGTGGATGCATCCGCTTGTTCGAACGGGTTGAATATATGCAGGTGCTTATCTTTCGGGATCCCGACGCCAGTATCCGTTATTGATAAAAGGAGCTTATTGTCTTGATGATTAAGGGCCAATTGAATCAGCACGTGGCCTTCATTGGTAAACTTTATCGCGTTGCCCCCTAAATTAAACAAGATTTGGCGTAACCTCGCGCAGTCACCAATAAGGTCTATGTTATTAGGAACCTCGTTATCGACGATTAAACGGATACTCTTTTCATCTGCCATCGGTTTAATTGCACTGCAGACAGGTCGAATAACTTGTTCAAAGTTAAAGGGAGCAATATCCAGTTCGAGTTTGTTTTCCTCCACTTTAGAGAAATCTAGGATGTCATTGAGTATTGTCATCAGGTGTTGACCCGAATCGAGGATGACTTCGATGTTCTCTTTGGTGGCCGGTTCTTTAGTCTGGGAAGCTATGATCTGCGAAATGCCAAGCACGCCATTCATAGGGGTGCGTATTTCATGACTCATCGTTGAAAGAAATTCACTTTTCGCTTTAACGGCGGCTTCGGCTTTTTTACGTTCAGCAATGAGATCACGGTTTGAGGCGTGCATTTGGTTGTTACTTTTAACCAGAGTCGTCGCCATTTTCTGGAAACTGTGGGTGAGTTGAGCAACCTCATCGTTACCGCTCATTGAGGGGCTTCGGTCAAGCATGGAAGCGACTTGCTTTAAATGACCAGCCGCCACTTGATTGGCCGCGTTAAGGAGTAGGTGAATACGTTTCTTAATACGGTTTGATGACCATGCTGCTACTAGCAGAGAAATAAACGTTGAAAAAAGTGTTCCTAGAAACAGCACATAACTGGTTTGGTTGGCGGAGTGATCGGATTCTTTTACTCGAATTTGAATGAGCTTTTGTTCGATTGAAATAAACTCGGCTATCTCGTTACGAATTTTATCGATAAGTTGTTTGCCCGTTTGTTTCTGGGTTAAAGCAATCACATTTTGCATCGTAGTTGTGCCATTGCCGACCAAGCTACGCTGGGCGATTTCTTTTTCACCTGCTTCCTTAAGCCATTGCTTATGAAGTGCATCGATGTTTCGGAGGCGTTCTACTTGGCTGGGGCTATCGCTTACTTGTTCACAAAGGGTATGAACTTTTTGGTTCCATACATCAAGTGCTAGGTGATAAGGCTCTAGGAATACAGGGTCACCCGTGATGAGGTAGCCCCTTTGGCCCGTTTCCATATCAATGGCTAGGTTTAGAAGCTCCTGAGCGCGAGCAATCGCCTTATGAGTGTGCACAACCCAGTGATTGTCTTCGACTATTGATTGGGTGTTTTGATGGACAGAGAATGAGACAAGAACCATTAATGCAATAGGGATGGAAAAGCTAACTAATAGTTTTCTCTGTAGAGAAATATCATCAAACCAACTCGCAAACATAAAAACGCGTATTCCACACAATAGAAACCTATTGTTATTGTAGGTTAGATCGTTAGGTGTACAAATGCATAGTGTGTGGTTGGGTAGGTTTTGACCCTGAAAAGATGGCTAAAGCTCTAAAAGTAGAGCTCTAGCAACCTTTGCGTTACGAATGGTGACGTAACACGGTGTGACAAAAACGTATTAGTTTGATTTAGGAATGATCTAATTCTGGTGAAGAGGGTTCAGATTCCTGATATTCATGACTAGATTCGATATGTTGCTGCTTGAGCAAACTTATCGTCAGGCTTATTGGCATCGGTTTATAAAAATAGAAGCCTTGGATATAGTCGACGCCCAGTTTAGACAAGATGTTCACTTGGGATTCGTACTCAACCCCTTCGACGATTACCTGCATGCCTAGGGTACGTGACAACTGAAGCATGGACTCCAGCAAAGGGATACCAAGGCTTGATTCGTCGGATATGTTTTTCACAAACACGCGATCGATTTTGAGAATGCTGAACGGGAATTGTCTCACAAAGTCTAAGCCCGCATAGCCCGTACCAAAATCATCAATCGCGACTCTTACGCCCATATTCGATAGTTTAGTCAGGTTGTCTTTAATCTTAACCATATCGGCATCAGAACATTCACCATCCTCTGTGACTTCAAATACCACCTGCTTGAGAATGTCTGGGTTCTTCTTGTATATATGACTCACCTTGCTCGCGAAGTTGCTATTTGATAGCACATTCCGGCTTATGTTGACGCTGACATACCTTGATTGAAACAGGTGTTGGTTGCTATTGAGCATGGTTAATACTTCACGTAACACGAAGTACGTGAGGTCTTCTATTAACCCTAAGCTTTCTGCAAGAGGGATGAATATTGCGGGAGAGACGTTACCTTCGATTGGGTCATGCCACCTCAACAGAGACTCACAGCCGACTATTTCATGAGTATTATGGTTAACGATAGGCTGCAAGTGGACATGCAAGTGATCGTTTCTTAATGCATCAGATAATGAATACTCTAAGCTTCTGTGGTTTTGTTTATTGTGCCTGATAGACACGGCGATAATTGTTGCGATTCCTGCAAATAGGAAGCCGAACCAAGAGTAACGTAAGAGGTAATTAAAGTAATATTGATACCCAATATATGAGGTCACGGTTAGTGGGTATTTATCAGAAACAATGACTACTTTCTGTAAATGTGCCCCTTCGTTTGGCTGGGATATGTTTTTATCAATTACTTTTACTTTTGATTCGATACCAAAATTGGATAGATTTCGATTTACTATGTCGTACAGGAAATGAGGAGGGATCATTAAGCTAATTCCCGCATTATCTTCGTTAGAAGAAATGAGCATGATGGAATTGACTTTAGTGATCGCAGCATTGGTATAAGACAACGTGGTCATGTTTGGATCGGAATTCAAGCGCTCTCTGATGGATTTAAAGAGACGGAATGAGACGTCACCTTCTGTTGTTGAACAATAAAATTGGTCATTTTTATTAAACAACGCCGCTTCTTTAATCCAGTCGGTATCAAAAACCGTTTGTCTCAGCCGAGTAACCACGGACTCGCATGATTGCCCGTGCTCAACCTCAGTCAAAAAGTAATCGAATTGAGATTGAATGTGCCTCAGTTTTTGCTCGAGTTGTTTGGATGAGTCTTCAGTCAACGTTTGGTAATGAAAAGGCGTAGCCGGAATGAGCATTGCCATCGATATACAAAAAGAAACAACGAAGCATAAAGATGTTTTAGCAATATTCGGGTAATTGATATCCATAGTTGGAGTAAGACTACCGATCTAAGTGAGCATTCGATTTAATTTATAAATTTAACGATTAGGTAGCAAGGAAAATAATAAATATTGTGAATGAGCGCATGAATTATTGATAAATATGATTTTTTTTCGATTTTACCAGTAACATATTGATGTTTAGCCGATTTTTCTTTGTAGATTTTACTTAGTTTTGCAGTACTAATACGAATAAAAGATATTTATAACCCTATAAAGATTAGAGTTATATACGATTGGGATATTGAAGGAAATTGACTCAATAACCTGTGTTTCAGTTAATCGAAACATGTCGAGAATTTATTGATGACAGAATCAAGGATTTTTATGAAAAGAGTGATAGCACTGTTCGGTTTGGCTTACTTCTCGTGCTCTGTGCTCGCAGTTGAAAAGACAGTCGATTGCGAAAATGCGATGACAACAATAGAGATTAATCATTGTGCGTCTATTAAGTTGGAATCGGCACAAATGGAACTCGATAAATACCTTACCGCGAGTTTTGAGCACAATGCTTATGATGCGGAGTTGGTCAGTTCAATCAAGGTGGCTCAGGAGAGTTGGCAAACTTACCAATCAGCGCATTGTGATTCTGTATATACGCAATGGCGTGATGGTTCGATTCGAGGCCTCATGGCGCTTTCTTGCAAAACTAAACTGACTAAACAAAGAACGCATGAGGTGTGGGAAAACTTCTTAACCTATATGGACAGCACTCCTCCTGTCTTGCCAGAGCCAGTGTTAGAAGTAGAACCTAAATAGTGGAATAACCGAGCGAAAATGCTTTTTTGAGTGTGCACTCGCTTCAACCTTTGGCGTGTTAATAAGAAAGCGATAGGGGATTGTCTTACTCTGTCGTTTTCAGTCTCTAGTTTGAAGTAATACAGTTCGAAGTGTTACCTAGCAAGGATTCAATTGTGAATAATGTCAGCATCACCCTCGTTCAGCTTGAAGTTGAATACAAAAATAAACAAAAGAACATCTCGCGAGTCTCTGAGCTTTTAGAAGCAGAGGCGTCAGTGGGTGATATCACGTTACTGCCTGAACTGTTCTCTACTGGGTATATCTTTAACGAGGCTGCAGAAATTCATGAACTGTGCGAAAACTTCAATAACAGCCCTACCATTGATTCGTTAACTCTGCTTGCCGCGAAACATCAGACATTAATCGTTGCCGGTATCGCAGAGAAAGATGATGGCCAGTATTACAACAGTGTCGTTGTTGTGGGTGCTTGTGGCTTACGCAACAAATATCGAAAAGTCAGCCAAACGAAGTTCGACAAAGAATACTTTTCTAGAGGGAGCGAGCTCCTTACTTTTGAACATAAAGGCTTAAAGTTTGGCGTCGCGATTTGCTTTGATATCTGGTTTCCAGAGATCATCAGAGGGTATCAGTCGGTCGACGTTATTCTTCATCCTGCGAATTTTGGTGGTCATCATAGCTTTGCCATTGCCCAAGCAAGAGCCTTAGAAGAAGGGTGCCATATCGTCACTTGTAATCGTGTTGGGCAAGATGTAGTCGATGCCTTTACCGCAACGTATTGTGGTAGTAGCAGAGTTTATTCCCCTAAAGGTGAAGTAATGCTTCAACTCTCGGAAAATCAGGCCGTTGAGACGGTAGAGGTTGAAGATTTGTCTATTGCGCCTCAGTACAATGGTATTGATGTGTTAGACGAAATACAGCAGATATCGTCTGTGTTGAGTCGTTACCAAGCCAAGTAAAATGCAATAGGATCGAAAAGGGCAAGGTTAGATAACCTTGCCCTTTGTTATTTTGGTTTGTTGCTCGCTTTGCTGCTTTGTTTGGCTGCTTAGGCTTGTTGCTTAGGCTTGTTGCTTAGGCTTGTTGCTTAGGCTTGTTGCTTAGGTTTGTTGGAAATGGGTTTGCTAGAAAGCGCTCTAAATCGCTTTAACACTGCTTCGTTCTACTAATGTCGGCTCAAGTTCGACAACTTGCGGGTCAGAGTCAGGTGCTTGTAGTCTGTTTAAAAGTGTATCTACAGCGGCTTGGCCTAAGCGATGTTTTGGCTGGTGGACCGTACTTAACGCTGGTGTCATGTATTTCGACAAGTGGATGTCATCGTAGCCAATGATAGAAAGGTCGTTAGGGATCGATGTACCATCTTGCGCCGCTGCGTGAATCACACCCATTGCCATCATGTCATTACTTACAAACAGCGCTGAAGGCATTTCGCCACGGGTTTTTAATGTTTGATAAGAGTCAAAGCCGCCATCACATTCGAAGTTTGATTCAACAATCCATTTAGGATTGATCTCGAAGTTCGCTTCTTCCATCGCCTGTTTGAAACCTTGATAACGAGATGAAGCTTGGTTGCGGTGTAATGGGCCGGTGATACAACCGATTTGAGAGTGTCCATTATCAATCAAGTGCTTAGTCGCCATGTAGCCACCTTGATGAGAGTTATCTTGAATCTTATCACTCGCAAATAACATCGGGCCCCAGTCCATTACTACGACAGGTAACTCAGGGTATCGATCAAAGACATCGATATGTTGACCTTCAAGCGTTGAACACATCAGCATCAAGCCATCGACACGCTTTTGCAGCAAGGTATCGATAGAGGATTTCATGCGTTCGCTATCGCCTTCGGTGTTGCACAGGATGAGGTTGTAGCCTTTTTCATAGCAACGACGTTCAACACCTTTTACTACTTCCCCAAAGAATGGGTTAGTGGACGTGGTAACCAACATGCCCAAGGTTTTGGTTTGCTTCATTTTCAAGCTACGTGCCAATGCAGACGGTGCGTAGTTGAGTTCTTTAGCCGCACTGTTAACACGCTCAGCGATCTCTTCACTGACAAAACGCGATTTGTTGATCACATGACTCACGGTAGAAGTCGAAACCTTTGCGATCCGAGCGACATCTTTCATTGTTGCCATAAAAAATCCTTGTGGGAAACTTGTCCACGTTGCGCGATATTTTGCCTGAAAACAGAGGCTTATGCTTGGGTATTTGTGCGGTCTAATTAAAGACCAGACAATACATTAAGCCGAAAGCTGTTCTGATAGAAAAGCATCCGTTTCAGCTCGGCTTGGAATTGACGTTTGAGCGCCAAAGCGAGTCACTGAAATTGCAGCTGCAGCATGAGCAAACTTAATTGCGCGTTCTAATGGCATATCTTCAAGCAGGCCAGTAACTAATGCGCCATTGAATGTGTCGCCTGCTGCGGTTGTATCCGTTGCTTCAACGCGAAAACCTGCGATTAGCTCGCCTTTGCTAGCTTCATTACTTTGACCGCGATGACTAACCCAAACGCCTTTGGCGCCTAGTGTGATCATCACCGTTTCAATGCCCTTCGCATGTAAAGCCAATGCTGCAGTATGAGCCGATTCGTTGTCAGTTACTGTAATACCCGTTAGCACTTCCGCTTCGGTTTCGTTGGGTGTAATCACATCAACACAAGCCAATAACGTATCTGAGAGTGGACGAGCCGGGGCTGGATTTAAGATAACTTTAGTGCCATTTTCTTTTGCAATTTTTGCTGCGTATTCAATGCCTTCGATTGGCGTTTCAAGCTGAGTTAACAGATACTTAGCGTCGCGAATTTTAGC
Source organism: Vibrio splendidus (assembly GCF_003345295.1). Taxonomy (NCBI): domain Bacteria; kingdom Pseudomonadati; phylum Pseudomonadota; class Gammaproteobacteria; order Vibrionales; family Vibrionaceae; genus Vibrio; species Vibrio splendidus. The sequence continues at coordinate 1,469,622 of NZ_CP031056.1, read as the reverse complement.
CAAATGCGGTTCTATTTGATCGCAAGTCAATTTGTTGTTTGCTTCAGCCGATAGACAAATACTGTTTTCACCCGTTGCCGATACTTGAATCATAGCGATGCCGGTAGGGGTGTTGTCTGCAACAATAACGCCATCGATGTTGATGCCATCTTTAGCAAAGTCTTGACGAATGTTGATGCCAAATGGGTCGTCACCAACACACGCGATAAAGCCAATATCTGCGTTTAATCGCGCTGCAGCTACCGCTTGGTTTGCGCCTTTTCCGCCAGGGATGACCTGATAGTTACCGCCAATCAAGGTTTCACCCGGACGAGGGAACGAAGGAACTTGCAGTACGTGGTCAGCGTTAACGCTACCTAAAACAATCAGTTGAGTCATGATACGAGCCTTATGATATATCGTATTTGAAAATGCATGGGTCTTTCTCATTACGTTAATTACACGTCTTTTTAGACGACTTATGAGAAACAGCGATACACTATCTGGGTTGGGCAAATAAGGCAGGGATAGGGGAATCCCTGCCTATGTGTAGCTCTATTTTTTGCTTTATTTAATCGATGTTGGATTCAATTACTTAGCAACAATTTTTAGAGGTACTGGTACGTACTCGTCTACTGTCTCGCCTTTCAGTGCTTTGTCTGCCATTTCAACACCTAAAGAACCGATTAGGTCAGGTTGTTGTGCAACCGTTGCGCCAAGTAGGCCGCGGTTAACAGCAGCAATACCATCGTCAGTGCCATCAAAGCCAACGATCATTACGTCTTTACCTGAAGCTTGAACTGCGCGAAGTGCACCTAGTGCCATTTCATCGTTTTGAGCGAATACTGCTTGTACGTCTGGGTTAGCTGCAAGCAAGTTTTCCATTACGTTCAGACCTTTAGTGCGATCAAAATCAGCAGGTTGGCTTGCAAGAAGCTCAAGGTCGCTGCCGTTTACAGCGTTCATGAAGCCTTCACCACGTTCGCGAGCAGCAGATGTTCCAGCAATACCTTCAAGTTGGATTACTTTCGCTTTTTCGCCGACTTTTTCCATGATGAAGTGCCCCGCCATTTCACCACCGATAACGTTATCAGAGGCGATATGGCTAACTACGTCACCACGGCTTGCGCCACGGTCTAGCGTTAGTACTGGGATGTTTGAACGGTTAGCAATGCGAATCGCGTTAGATACTGCATCTGAATCTGTAGGGTTAATCAGAATTGCTTTAACACCACGAATGGTTAGATCTTCAATGTTCGAAAGCTCTTTGCTTGGGTCGTTTTGAGAATCAAGAACGATAAGCTTGTAGCCTAGCTCTTCAGCTTTCGCTTCTGCGCCATCTTTCATGGTTACGAAGAATGGGTTGTTCAATGTAGACAGAACGATTGCCATTGTATCTTGCGCCTGTGCAGACACAGATACCGTTGTAGAAAGAAGAGCAGCAGAAATAAGAGTCGCTAATTTTTTCATGGTGTAAGTCCTTTATGTAGGGTGAGCTAGGTTGGATAATCCTAGCTCGTTGTTACGTTATTTATTGGTTTAATTGTTACGTTACGTCTTGTTTTTAATAGGTGTTGCGTTTACTGAATAAATTAATTTGTGTTACTTGTTTTTGTTGTCGACCAATACCGCCAGAAGAATAACCACTGCTTTTGCAATCATCTGGTAGTAAGAAGATACGTCTAGTAGGTTTAGGGCGTTATTTAGGAAGCCGATAATCAGAGCACCAATCAATGTACCCATGATGCGACCACGACCACCAGCTAAGCTTGTGCCGCCAAGTACTACCGCGGCGATGGCGTCTAGCTCGTAGCCCATACCTGCGGTAGGTTGAGCTGATGACAAACGAGATGCCACGATGATGCCTGCCACTGCTGCTAACAGACCACAGATTGCGTAAACGCCGATTTTTACTTTGTCTACATCGATACCGGATAGGCGAGTTGCTGATTCGTTGCCACCCAGAGCGTAAACATAACGACCGAAACGTGTGTGGTTCAGTAGGTACCATACCGCTGCGAATACCACGACCATGATCCATACTGGAACAGGGATGCCCATTGCGTAGCCTGTACCGAACCAAGCGAATGCGTCTGCTGTTTCAGTGAAGCCTGTTGAGATAGGACGACCGTCGGTGTAAACCATGGTTACGCCGCGCAATAGAGTCATGGTTACTAGCGTTGCGATGAAAGCTTGGACTTTACCCTTAGCGATAATCACACCACTGATAGCACCCAGTGCTGCACCTGCTATTAGAGCGGTTGGAACGGCGATCATGACCGGGATTTCCATGCCAATCATGCTGGCAGCGAAAGCACCACAAAGTGCAAGTACAGAGCCGACACTCAAGTCGATACCTGCAGTTAAGATAACCAGTGTCATACCCACTGCGATAATTGCATTCACAGAGGTTTGGCGCAGAATGTTCAGGATGTTATCGACGGTAAAAAAGTTTGGATTTAAGAAAGAAACGACAACAATCAGGAAGATCAAAGCAATCAATGATTTTTGATCAATCAGCCATTCTTTGCTGATTAACGGCTTCTTCTTTGGCGCTTCAGTTTCAGTTGTTTTGCTCATGGTTTTAGTACTCATGCTGCGTCCTCGTTAATCTTTTTACCGACCGCACATGCCAGTAATAATTCTTGGTTTGCTTCTTTAGCATCAAATTCACCGCTGATGCGGCCTTCATGCATCACCATGATGCGGTCACTCATTCCTAACACTTCTGGCATTTCAGATGAGACCAAAATAATGCTCATGCCGTCGGCTTTGAATTTATTAATGAGTTGGTAAATCTCTTTTTTCGCACCAACATCGACACCACGAGTAGGTTCGTCGAGAATCAGTACTTTTGGTTTGGTCATCAAGCCTTTAGCGATGGCCACTTTTTGTTGGTTACCACCAGAAAGGTTGCCAATGATTTGCTCGCGAGTCGGGGTCTTGATGTTGAAAAGCTTAATGAAGTCATCAACTGCAATCACTTCATCTTTATGTTGGATTTGACCTTTCTTAGTCAGCAGATCCAGCGCACATAACGACATGTTTTCTTTCACTGAAAGCCCTAGCACAAGGCCATCACCTTTACGGTCTTCAGAGATATAAGCAATGCCATTAGCAAGTCCGTCTTTTGGACTGACTGGGTTAATGGTTTTGTTTTCTAAGTTGATGACGCCGCGCTCACTCGGAAGTGCACCGTAAATCACTTTCATCAGTTCAGTTCGGCCAGCACCCATTAGGCCAGATACGCCAAGGATTTCACCGCGTTTTAGCGTAAAGCTCACGTCATGAACACCAGAACCGGTCAGGCCAATCACTTCAAGGCAGGTTTCACCGTGACTCTGGCCGATACGTGGATATTGCTCGTCCAGCTTACGGCCAACCATCATTTCGATTAGGCCATCTTCGTCGGTGTCTTTTACTTCACACTGACCAATGAACTTACCGTCACGAAGCACTGTGATGTCATCGCAAATCTCAAAAATCTCTTTCAAGCGGTGAGAGATGTAAACAATGCCGCAGCCTTCAGAACGCAGCTCATTAATTACCTTGAACAGAGACTCAGTTTCGGTATCTGTTAGCGCATCTGTTGGTTCATCCATGATGATGACCTTAGATTCAAACGATAGGGCTTTTGCGATCTCTACCATTTGTTGCTCACCAAGGCTCAGCTGGCCTAAAGGTGTTTTCGAGCTGTGTTTCACGTTAAGGCGTTTAAGTAGCTTGTCGGCTTCTTGGTACATTTCGTTCCACAAGATGCGACCCATAGTCCCTGTGATTTCACGACCTAAGAAGATGTTCTCGGCGATGGTTAACTCTGGAATTAGGTTCAATTCTTGGTGAATGATACTAATGCCAGCTTGTTGTGAATCACGCGGTCCTTTAAATGCAGCCGGTTTTCCTTGATAAGCGATAGTGCCGCTGTCCAAGTGGTAGATACCCGTAAGCACTTTCATAAGCGTTGATTTACCTGCACCGTTTTCACCCATTAACGCCATTACGCGTCCTGGGTAAACGTTGAGGCTTGCCTTATCCAGTGCTTTAACACCAGGGAAGGCTTTCTCAATTGAACTAAGTTCTAAAATGGCTTGAGTCATGTCGGTTCCTTTACTCGGGGCCAGTTGTATTTGATTGTTCTGTATATGCATTGTTTTTGGTTCAGTGATGACACTGAGCTGTCGTTGCGTTTCGCTTGAGCTAAAACGTTACGCCAGTTTGGAAAATAACATTTGCGTATGGTGTGCATTCACCAGTGCGAATAACCGCGCGGCTTTCATGCGTTCGCTCTTTGAATTCTTCATGAGTGATGTAAGTAATCGAAAGCGGTTTGCCGCAACGCGCTTCTTCTGTCTTGATCAAATCAATCAGCGCAGCGTGGTGCTCTGGGCTTACTTTCGCAAACTCTTCTGCGATTACAACGCCTTCAATTTGAGATTCATCCAGCATGGTTTTTACTGTCTGCTGAAAACTTGGAACACCGTGAGTCAAAGCAAGGTCTATGCGAGTCACATGATCCGGAATCGGCAACCCTGCATCACAAATCGTGATTTCATCTGTATGGCCAAGAGTCGCCACTAGGTAAGAGAGCTCAGAGTTTATTAGGGTACTTTTTTTCATATCACGACCTATCGAAAAATAACGCTTAATGGGTTGAGAACAACTCAAGAAAAAGCCATCGAAACGTTTCGATAGTGATAATAGTGTGTGATTTATCATTTGCACGTTTGATTGTTTTAGAGTGTGACAACGATCATCGAAACGTTTCGATGGGGCGTTTTTTGGTGATCGCAATCACTTTCATCGGCAATTAAGAAGGTAAGGCAACGTAACGTTAACTTAAGGAAAAGGGAGCTAAGGTTTACTCACCGGAACATTTAGAACAGATTCTGTAGGGGATGTTTTAAGAGGGTTTTCTGATGCTACATAACCGGCTTCATTGGTATTGGGTATGACGAACAAGGTATAGCCATATCGAGGAATCGTAACAATTTTGATGTTAGATGCTCTCAAGCGAACAAAAACATTCCTTAAGCAATAAATGACATTGGTTAGTGCTTGTGTCGGCACCGTTTCGTTTCCCCAACATGCATTCACGATGTCTTTTCTAGGGATGGGTTGTCCGGCGCTTTTCGACAGTAGACAAAGCACGGAAAACAAGTGGTGACGTAAATAGATCTTGTTCCCCTGTTTGTTAGTGATGTTTCGAGTATCTACATTAAGAGTTAGGTCGCCAAAGTGGATTTCGTTATTCATTGTTTTTCGATCTTTCTCATTCTTCATTGTGGAGGAGTGGGTTGGGATAGCAGATAAAGCGCGCGGATTATGCAAAATAACGTCACTGTTGAAAGTAAGCCTTCGTAAGTCCTTACCAATAAAATATAAAAATCGGATAGTTTGAAAAATAAGGGGAGGTCTGGTCTAGAAATGGATTGATTTTTATTTGCTTATTATTCAGATGTTTATTTTGTTTTAACTGATTGTGTTGTTTGAAATTACAAAGTGATTATATTTTTATTTATTTTTTTGTTTTCTGTGAGATTAACCTGCTTGCCAATTCGACGGGGTGTCGGATAACTCTAACAAGATTGTGCAGCAGTGGAAGGCGTAACAATCTTGATTTGCAATAAGTAAGGTCAATCAGTAATGAACAACAAACTAATTTTCAGCATCGCGATGATGTCAGCATTTGCAGCAAACAATGTAATAGCAGCAGACAGTGGTTTCTACCTAGGCGGCGCAATCGGTAGCTCTGGTATTGATGATGGTGGTTTAGTTTCATCAACTACAGCTCCAGTGACCTTTGAAGCCGAAGATAATTCTTACCGCCTGATTGCAGGATACAAGTTTAATCGAATCGTATCACTTGAGCTTCAATACACAGATTATGGCGACGTTGTTGCAAAGAACCGTGCTGACAAAAGTGATGGCTTTACGTGGACACCTCAAATCGCTTCAGTAGCAGCGAACGTTGGTTACACATTTGATAACGGTTTACGTCCATTTGGTATTATTGGTTTATCTTCTGTAGATTTAGATATGAAATTCGCAGACGGCTCAAGCCAGACGAGTTCTAACTTCGACGATACAGGTACAGGTGTACGTTATGGTGTTGGCATTGAATTTACACCACCAAAGTTATCAAAGCTAAGCCTAAGACTTGGTTACGAAGCTGATGCCTTTACTATAGAAACTTACGAGGGTGCGTTTGCTCAAAAAAGAAAAGTTGAAAGAGACATTGTATTGGACTCATTTTATGTTGGCGCAACTTACAACTTCTAAGTTTCACACTTTGCTAAATGGTAAATCGGTTTCTAAATGGGGCGTCGGTTGGCTCAACTCGTTTAGCTAAAGTGGACAGCCGCAGTTTTGAGCTGCGGCTTTTTTCTATCTGTTTTGTTAGGCCTTACGTAGAGTAGAGTTGCTTTAGTGAGAGCGGGTGAGACTTCTGTTTAAAGCGAATATCAATTGGGCAGCTAGGCTTCACGGATATGAGCGGTGACAGCAACGATGGCATGGTCAGTACTGAATTGGTCGTGTTCAAAGCTGGGATTGATGAGGTGATGGTCGAGCACTGTGTAGCGAGAGATCTCCATCAAGCTTGATGAGTTCTGACAATCGAACTCATTGGACATCAAAATGTAGTCCAGTACAGAACCAGAGGCACCATAATAGTGTGTTGGTTTGCGTTGCTCTAGTAAGTCTTCTTCGTGCAGTTGATGATAGAGATCCCAGCTGTCTTTCAAGCGAAAGTGGGAAAGCCAATGCTTGCTGTTTTCGTCTCGGTTTATTGAATAACTTAGTAGCCCTTTGAACTCATCGTGAAACAGTGGTTTGTTAAAGTCACCCATTAACACCACAGGCTGATCGGTTTGGTAACGCTGATTGGTGATGTATTGATGGAGCATCTGGCTTTCTAGGCCGCGCTGAACACTTGATAACCAAGAACCGAGTTGCTCTTGGTGAAGTCTAGTCAACGTGTCACTTTTCGGCTTGTGTTTGCCCGAGGCTTTAGAGCTATCAGCGTTATCTGGAGTTTGCCCTTTTGGTTCGGTAGGTCGCTGAGATTTGAAGTGCACCACATAACAATCAGTCGAGCCCAAATGGGGTAAGGTAATTGTGGCGTGTACTGGCGTTCGGTTGAATGAAAAACTGTCACTAAGATTGAAGGCTGAAAGCAACTCTAAGTCGGGTTTAACCGGCTGCACTTTTTCAATCGGGTAGCGAGAGGCGATACCCACGACAGGCGAGGTATATAGGTAATCATCTTCAACATGTGCGCTATCGACGACAGCAAAGTACGGGTAACCAAGCTCCTTCATCAATTGCTCTAAAGACTGCGGGCTAAATATCTCCTGGAAGCCAATCACATCGCAATCTATTGAACCAATCGCTTCCGCCATCCAATGTTGCTTCTTCTGCCATTCTTCGAAGCTGTAGATATTCTCGAAATCATAATAAGCATTCGGTGGTTCGAGGTAGTTCAAAAGGTTGAACGTTGCGAATGTTATGTGGTTTGGTTTGTTCAAAGTGTCATTCCATTTAGACCTAGGCAGCGAGGATACTCCAGTAAAGTATAGTTTGTTGATTATTTGGGGGTTAAGTTTGATTAATTAGGCCAATCAAAGTCAGCGACGCTTCTGTCATTTACGTTAGTGAGACTATTGTGATGCAGTTTTAGTCTGCGTCATCAAATAAATTCGAGTAGTGACGAGTTAATTGTAAATAAACGGTAAGAGTTAGGGTGCTGATGGTTTTATTAGTTATTACATGATGTTAGATTTGAACCTATACTTGTTTTAACGGTGTGCATTCAAAGCCGGTTAATCAAGTTGAATATCGAATTCATAACATTTGAAGGGAGAGTCAAATGGGAACAGATTTCCGAAGCAAAGCCTCGCAGCGCACTCAGTTTTTCAGGTCTAATTTGAAGTCATGTGCAGTTATGCTGCCGCTTATTGCTTTACAACCCTCCATTACTTACGCCTCTGATACCGAATCAACTCCTACTGTCACCGTTATTGAAACCACGCAACTGGTTGGTTTTGGTGAAGCAAAATATCCTGTCGACTTCACTCACTTCGATTACGTTAATCCTGATGCGCCAAAGCAGGGCAAAGTGACTTATGGCAGCATTGGTACCTACGATAGCTTTAATCGATTCGGTTCCCGCGGCGTTGCTGCCAGCTATACGGGGGAGATTTACGATACCTTGATGTTTTCTCCGAGCGACGAGATTGATGCGTATTATCCATTGATCGCTTCAAGGATTCGCTACGCCAGTGATTTCACTTGGATGGAAATCGACATCAACCCAAATGCTAAATTCCAAGATGGTAAACCAATCACTGCTCACGATGTTGCTTTCACCTTTGACAAGTTTTCGAAAGAAGGTGTGCCTCAATATCGTGTGTATTACAAAGAAATCGAGTCAGTAACGGCTGTCTCTGATTTGGTTGTTCGTATTGAGATGAACAAGCCAAATCGCGAGAAGCTGTTTAGTTTTGCGCAAAGCACTCGTGTGTTGCCAAAGCATTTCTGGAAAGACAGAAAGCTGTCTGAACCTCTAAGTGAGCCACCAGTAGGCAGTGGTCCCTATAAGATCATTGGCTACAAATCTGGTCAAAGCGTTACATACGGTTTAGATGAAAATTACTGGGCTGCCGACCTACCGGTTAACGTTGGTCGCAATAACTTCAAGCAAGTGCAGTACGATTACTATCGCGATGACACCGTAATGCTGGAAGCCTTCAAAGCAGGGGAGTTCGATCTTCGAACCGAGAACTCGGCTAAGTTCTGGGCCAATTCATACACGGGCGCGAACTTTGATAAAGGCTACATCATCAAAGAAGAGATCAACCATGAGAAGCCTGAAACGACTCAAGGTTTTGTCTTCAATATTCAATCTCCTGTGTTCTCTGATCCTAAAGTGCGTGAAGCGTTAACTTATGCGATGGACTTTGAGTGGATGAACAAGAATATGTTCTATGGTCAGTACAAACGGACTCGTAGTTACTTCCAAAACACCGACTATGAAGCGAAAGGCTTACCAAGCGAAGCTGAAGTTGAATTGCTGTCTCAGTACAAAGATCAAATTCCACCGAGAGTTTTCACTGAAGAATTCCAGCCATCAGTAACCGATGGCAGCGGCCGTATTCGTAGCCAAATGCGTACTGCGTTCAAACTGCTGAAAGAAGCGGGCTGGGTATTGAAAGACAAAGTAATGACCAACGAAAAGACTGGCAAGCCGATGTCATTTGAGTTGCTGATTTACAGCCCAACCACAGAACGTATCGCAACACCTGTTCAAAAGAACTTGAAGCGCATGGGTATCGAGATGAAGATCCGTACCATCGATACCACTCAGTATATCAAGCGCTTACGTGACCGCGATTTCGATATGGTGTCTTCATCGTTTTCTGCAAACCCTTATCCTAGCCCGAACTTAATGATTGTTTGGAACTCTAATTACATTGATTCTACTTACAATACTGCAGGTGTAATGGATCCGGTGGTTGACGCGTTAACAGAAGAAATTGCGCGTAACCAACAGCATCCTGAAAAGCTTCTTACACTAGGTCGTTCGCTAGACCGTGTATTGCAGTGGAATTTCTATAACATCCCTCAATGGCACGTTGGTGAATATCGCGTCGCGATGTGGGACAAGTTTGAGCGTCCAGATGTATTGCCTAAATACGATTTAGGTATCGATACATGGTGGATTTCAGAAGAGAAGGCGGCATTGCTTCCTGAAAAACGTCGCTAGGAGTTAGTTAGCATGGCCGCGTATATATTTCGGCGTTTACTGTTGGTGATTCCCACGCTGTGGGCGATCATCACCATCAACTTTTTCATTATCCAGATTGCCCCAGGAGGTCCGGTAGAACAAGCCGTTGCTCAGTTAGAAGGGCATAACTCTGGAATCATGGAGCGCTTTTCTGGTGGTGGACAAGAAGTTGATTTAAGCGAAAGTGACCAAGCATCTGCCAGTGGCTATAAAGGCTCTCGTGGGCTTGATCCTGAAGTGGTTGAAGAGATCAAAAAGCAGTTCGGTTTTGATAAGCCGATTCACGTTCGCTACTTCGACATGTTGAAAAACTACGCAACCTTTAACTTTGGCGAAAGCCTGTTCAAGGGCGGTAACGTTATTGATTTAATCATCGAGCGACTGCCTGTCTCCATCTCCTTAGGGTTATGGAGTACCTTAATCATCTACGTGATTTCGATACCTTTAGGCATCATGAAGGCGATACATCACGGTTCTCGTTTCGATATTTGGTCGAGCGCGGTCGTGATTGTCGGCTACGCCGTTCCGGGCTTTTTGTTTGCGATTATCCTGATTATTTTGTTCGCGAGTGGTAACTACTTCAGTTGGTTCCCATTGCGAGGTTTGGTGTCGAGTAACTTTGATCAGCTTAATTGGTATCAGCAAATTGGCGACTACTTCTGGCACTTAGCTTTGCCTATTTTTGCTATGGTCATCGGTGGCTTTGCAACACTGAGCATGCTGACCAAAAACTCCTTCCTTGATGAAATCAATAAGCAATATGTGGTGACGGCGCGAGCGAAAGGCTTGGACGAGAGCAGTATTCTCTACAAGCACGTTTTCCGTAACGCCATGCTGATCATTATTGCGGGTTTCCCAAGCGCATTTATTAGTATTTTCTTCACGGGTTCTATGTTGATTGAAGTGATGTTTTCACTCGAAGGCATCGGTCTGCTTGGTTTTGAGTCGACCATTCAACGAGATTACCCAGTGGTGTTCAGCTCTCTCTATATCATGACCTTGCTTGGCTTGGTGTTGAGCATTATCTCTGACCTGACTTACACCTGGGTTGATCCTCGAATTGATTTTGAAGCGCGTTAATGGCGAATGAATAACAAGGTATTGATAATAAATGTTTAACAACCCTTTAGCTGAAGCTCGTTGGTTACGTTTTAAAGCAAACAAGCGTGGTTTTATTTCCCTTTGGATATTTACCATCTTGTTTGGATTGAGCCTGTTCGCTGAGATTATCGCCAACGACAAGCCACTCTTGGTTTCTTATGATAATCAGTGGTTTGTGCCTGTTATCAATGAGTATGCCGAGACCGAATTTGGTGGCGAGTTTGAAACCGAAGCCGACTATAAAGACCCATATGTTATCGAACTCATTGAAGACAGCGGTTACATCGTGTGGCCAATCATTCCGTTTAGCTACGACACGATAAACTTCGATATTTCTGGCGCTGTGCCTTCGGAACCTGATTCCGTTAACTGGTTAGGAACCGATGATAAAGGGCGAGATGTGTTAGCTCGCATTATTTATGGGTTCCGTATTTCCGTGTTATTTGGTTTTATTCTGACGATTGTATCGAGTGTTGTCGGTGTAGTGGTTGGCGCGACACAAGGCTATTACGGTGGTTGGATCGATTTGCTCGGGCAGCGTTTTATCGAAGTCTGGTCTGGCATGCCGACTTTGTTCTTGCTGATTATCCTCTCTAGCTTTATCGAGCCTAATTTCTGGTGGTTGTTGGGTATTATGGTTCTCTTCAGTTGGATGAGTCTTGTGGGGATTGTTCGGGCCGAGTTCTTGCGCTGCCGTAATTTCGATTATGTGCGCGCCGCGCAAGCGATGGGTGTTGATGATAAGCGTATTATGCTTCGCCATATGTTACCCAACGCGATGGTCGCATCACTCACCATGATGCCATTTATCCTTTCTGGGTCGGTCACCACGTTAACCTCATTAGATTTCTTGGGCTTTGGTCTTCCTGCGGGTTCACCTTCACTAGGTGAGCTCTTGGCACAAGGTAAAGCTAACTTACAAGCGCCTTGGCTTGGTATTTCTGCCTTTGTCGTACTTTCGTTGATGCTTACGTTACTTGTCTTCGTTGGTGAAGCAGTACGTGATGCCTTCGATCCACATCAACAGAAGTAAGGATAAGTTATGACTTCAAATACAGTTCCTACTTCAGGGGCAACGGTAGAGGCTGCTAATGCATCTCCAGTTCTGACCATAGATAAATTATCAGTCGGTTTTGGGCGAAAAGATTCGATAGAGCAAGTGACGCAAGATGTCTCTTTAGAAATATACAAAGGTGAGACATTGGCGCTGGTGGGCGAGAGTGGTTCAGGTAAATCTGTTACAGCCAACTCGATTTTAAAACTGCTGCCTAAAGGCTCATCGCACTACTTAAACGGTAAGATTAACTTCTCTGGTACCGATATCCTGAGTTGCTCTGAAAGACAGCTGCGCGGGATTCGTGGTGGCCGCATTGGTATGATCTTCCAAGAGCCTATGGTTTCATTGAATCCGCTTCATCGAGTCGGTAAGCAACTGGTTGAAACTCTATCTATTCACCGAGGGATGCGAACCAACAAAGCGCAAGCCTTGGCTATAGAATGGCTATCAAAGGTTGGGATTCGTTACCCGGAACAAAAAATATCGGCTTACCCTCATGAATTATCGGGTGGTGAACGTCAACGTGTAATGATCGCGATGGCATTAATCAACGAACCAGAGCTACTTATCGCAGATGAACCTACAACTGCGTTGGACGTGTCGGTGCAAGCGCAAATCCTTGATCTTCTAAAGGATCTTCAACAAGAACTGGGTATGGCGATGCTTTTTATCACCCATGATTTGAGTATTGTTCGTAAAATTGCTGACAGAGTAGCGGTAATGAAAGATGGCCGCTTAGTTGAAAGTAATGACTGTAAAACACTCTTCAACACGCCTGCGCACCCTTATACTCAAAAACTTATTAACTCTGATCCTAAAGGGTTACCAGTACCTGTTTCTCCTGACAGTAAGCCTTTGCTTGATGTGGACCAACTTCGTGTTTGGTTCCCGATTACGGGCGGTTTATTCAAGCGAACCATTTCTCATGTCAAAGCCGTAACTGACATGGAGTTCACTTTGAAGAAAGGGCACTCAATCGGTTTAGTTGGAGAAAGTGGTTCTGGTAAATCGACAACCGGTATGGCAATCCTCAAATTGGTTGAAAGTGAAGGCTCGATTACCTACGCTGACGAACAAATTCAAGGCTTAAACCGCCAGCAGATGCTACCGTTTCGAAGCCGTATGCAAGTGGTATTTCAAGACCCATTCTCGGCGTTAAACCCAAGAATGTCAGTGGCTCAGGTGATTGGTGAGGGTTTGTTAGTGCATCAACAATTGGATGAGCATGAACTCGATCAACGCATCCGTGACGTAATGAAAGAGGTCGACCTCGATCCTGAAACTCGTCACCGTTACCCCAACGAATTTTCTGGCGGGCAGAGGCAACGTATCGCGATTGCACGTGCTTTGATTCTTAAACCAGAGTTTATATTGTTGGATGAGCCAACATCGTCACTCGACAGAACGGTACAAGCGCAAGTCCTAGACTTACTGAAGTCATTACAAGAAAAGTATGGCCTGACTTACCTATTTATTAGCCATGACCTCAACGTGGTGAAGTCTCTATGTCACTACACCATTGTGATGAAAGCTGGAGAGGTGATAGAGAAGGGCGACACGGAAACTTTGTTTGGCAATCCACAGCATGAGTACACCAAGCAACTTGTGAGTCTTTCGAATGTTGGTGGTGCGGTGTAAAGTGGGTGCGTAACGAGAACAAACGAGTGCTCGGTGAATTCAACATGGTCATTTAGTTGTTTTAAGATTACACTGCGCCCAATATTCCAGAAGTACATATTTAGGTAGAGGTCACCATGGACCAAGAACATTACGAAGACGCTGACTACGAAGGCCAAGAGCTTGGAGAAGAAGGCGAAGAGATTGAGATTGAAGCAATTGGTATTGATGTTTCTAGTCAGCCAATCGAACTCTACAAAGTGTTTAAAATTGCTAACCTCGTGAGTGGTGGCGGTGAAGCTAAGCACATCATTTCTGAAGGTTATGTTGCGGTAAATGGTGAATTAGAAACTCGTAAACGTCGTAAAATGTACGATGGCGACTTCTTTGAATTCAACCAAGAATACTATGTAGTGGTGTGTGATCAGCCAGTACAAGAAGAATCAGAAAAAACGAAAAAGAAAGATGCGCCTAAAAAAGACAACAAGGCGAAGAAAGGTCAGTCTAAAAAATCGCAAGCTAAAAAAGACCAGCCAAGTAAGGACTCAAAAAAGAAAGAGTCTAAGAAAAGCATGGCAGAAATGCTGAGTGCGAAGGCTGAGCCGAAGAAAGAGAAAAAAGAGAAGAAGAAAGATAACAAAGCGAAAAAGAAAGCGGATACGCCTAAGCCACAACGTGATGACAAAAGCGGCCGTAACTCGATTGAATTCTTCTAAACTACAGATCTAAACGGCTGCTCTAAAGCTATTTTTTCAACCATTTGTTTAAAAAACAAGCAACGTTAAACGTCGGTTTTGCGTTAAGCAGATATCAAAAGGCTCACTATCTAGTGAGCCTTTTTTGTGCCATTAAGCCTGGCTTATTCACTGACTTTTTATCTCATTTTTTCTTTGTTGTTATCTCTGTGCGACAACAAACACCACAAATCGATCTCGGAGTGGATTTTCACTCTTCCCATTCCATATCAACCCGACAGGCCAAGTGGCGTATTCACCTTCTAAAGTAATGAATTCCACATCGGTATTGCTAATGAACTGCGCACTGCTGGGTACAATGGTGAAACCGATATTGGCAGAAACCAAGGCAAGTAGGGTGAGAATATCATCGGCTTCTTGTGCCTTGGATAGGTCGATTTTATTGGCGAGGCAATATTGTTGGATCTGCTTGTCTAGTCCGGGGCCACGATGTTGGCCGAGCTTTAGATAAGGCCATTTCGCTAACTCAGAGGTAATCTGATCTTTGCTCGGCGCTTGCTTGAGAAGATCTTTGTGTACTGCTATTACAAGGGAATCATTGAATAGGGTTAGGCTCTTTAAATCCGTGGAGTCGGGTATTCGATTGAAGCTGATATCGAGTTCATGGCTCAATAACTCATCCGTCTGTTGCTTAGATGGTGTGTCATTTAAGGTGACGTGAACCTCTGGATATTGCTGTTTATAAGCGGCAATAAGCTTGGGCGCTTCATGATAAGTGGACACACCAAAGCCAATGTTCAAATGTCCCTGAGTTCCGTTCACCACAGAGCCTGAAAGCTGCTCAAACGTTTGCATTGAATGAACCAAACGTTGGGCTTCTGCCAGTAACGTTTTGCCTGCATGCGTTAGCTCTGCGCCATTCCTACCACGAGAAAACAGAGACGCCCCAATATTGGATTCAAGTCGTTGAATCTTTTTAGTGAGTGTAGATTGAGTGATGTAGAGCTGTTCTGACGCCAAACGGTAATTGCCCGATTTGGCCAACTGGCAGAATGCCTTCAGTAAATCAAATTCCATTCCAAATGCTCATTGAACTAAGAATATCTTTCATTATATGGAATTGAATCGATTTTTTATACTGAGCTCATACCAATTCGATAAAGACAAGTTTGAGGGCGAATAATGAAGAGAGACATCAAAGTAGCGTCGGTTCAATTCAACCACCATGCAGGTGATAAGGCGTATAACTTATCGGTTATAGAGCAATACGTTCAAAAGGCTGCGGACAGTGGCGTAGAGATCATCAGCTTCCCAGAGATGTGCATCACCGGTTATTGGCATGTGTCTGCTTTGTCGCGGGGGGATATTGAAGCTTTAGCAGAACCTGTACCGAGCGGTGAATCGACTCAAAAACTCGTTTCGCTAGCAACGCAATTTGGCATGAGTGTTGGCGCGGGTTTGATAGAGCAGGGCACCGATGGCGAACTATACAACACCTACGTATTTGCTATGCCCAATGGCGAGGTGCAGAAACATCGTAAACTGCACACCTTCGTTAGCCCACATATGAGTAGCGGAGACCAATACACGGTGTTCGATACGCCGCATGGCTGCAAAGTCGGCATCTTGATTTGTTGGGATAACAACTTGGTCGAGAACGTACGAATTACCGTTTTGAAAGGGGCTGACATATTGATTGCGCCACATCAGACGGGCGGTTGCCAATCACGCAGCCCGAAAGCGATGAAACGAATTGACCCAGAGTTATGGTTTAAGCGAGATGAAAACCCGGAAGCGATTCGTGCTGAGATGGAGGGCAAGAATGGTCGCGAGTGGCTAATGCGTTGGCTGCCTGCAAGAGCGCACGATAACGGTATGTTTGTGGTATTTAGTAATGGTGTCGGCGTTGATATGGATGAAGTAAGAACAGGCAATGCGATGATCCTCAGCCCTTATGGTGAAATCATTGCTGAGACTGATAGTGTTGATAACGATATGGTGATTGCAGAGCTAAAAGCAGAAGAGTTAGATATGTGTACGGGTAGACGCTGGATTCGTGGTCGCAAGCCAGAGTTATATCATTCACTCACACAACCTCTTGGTCATGAACTTGATCCGCACCAAGCGCGTTTTGCTGAGAAGTAATGTGAAGATGCTGGTGGATAAGGCGAGTAAATAAGGAGTCGGCAGGGAAGGGATTGATTCAATAACATCGGATGTAGTCTACCCACTTAAACAGTTTTTAAGTGGGTAGACTATTTACACATCAAGCATCAAACGTCTAAGTTCTATTCTCAGTGGCGAGTGCGAGAAGACGTCAGTTCTGATGCACGAAGTTGAGCAACGGCTTTCGCCAGTTCAAGCTGAGCTTGTGCAAAATTGATGTCGACATTGCCCTTGTTGATATTCTCAAGAGCCGCATATTTCGCTTCTTCTGCGCGAGCACGGTCAATGTCTTTGCCGTGCAAGGCGGTATCGGCTAAAACCGTTACCACATCCGGCTGAACTTCGAGCATGCCACCAGAGACATACAGCACTTGCCCCTCTGATTTAGGGTCTGTGACAAACACTGCTACGCCCGGCTTGATCTTACTGAGAAGCGGGGAGTGACCGGGGCGGATCCCCAGCTCACCATCAGCGCCAGAAACGGCTAGGGCATACGCTGGACCTGAAAACAGCGTACCTTCCGCACTTACAATATTAAGTTGAAATGTATTATCTGTAATTCCGATAGCCATGGTGCACCTGCCTCTTAGAGTGATTTTGCTTTGTTAAGCACTTCGTCGATAGAACCACAATACAAGAATGCTTGCTCTGGGATATCGTCATATTCGCCGCCTAATAGGCCTTTAAAGCCTCTTAGTGTTTCGCTTAGCGGTACAAATACACCTTTCTGACCGGTAAACACTTCGGCTACATGGTAAGGCTGAGTTAAGAAACGTTCAATCTTACGAGCGCGAGATACGGTCTGTTTGTCTTCAGTAGACAGCTCATCCATACCAAGAATCGCGATGATGTCCTTTAGCTCTTTGTAGCGTTGCAGCGTTGTTTGGACTTTTTGTGCAATGTCGTAGTGCTCTTGGCCAACCACAAGCGGGTCCAATTGGCGAGAGGTCGAATCCAAAGGGTCGATTGCAGGGTAGAGGCCCAATGCCGCGATGTTACGCGACAGTACAACGGTTGCATCTAAGTGAGCAAAGGTTGTTGCTGGCGATGGATCGGTCAAGTCATCCGCAGGTACGTATACCGCTTGAATAGACGTGATCGAACCTTGTCTGGTTGATGTGATACGTTCTTGTAGAACACCCATCTCTTCAGCCAGCGTTGGTTGGTAACCTACTGCTGAAGGCATACGACCTAGCAGTGCCGATACTTCTGTTCCCGCAAGCGTGTAACGGTAGATGTTATCAATGAACAACAGTACGTCACGACCTTCATCACGGAAGCGCTCAGCCATAGTCAGGCCTGTCAGTGCAACACGCAGACGGTTTCCCGGTGGCTCGTTCATTTGGCCGTAAACCATGGCTACTTTGTCTAGTACACCCGCTTCTTTCATCTCGTAGTAGAAGTCGTTACCTTCACGAGTACGCTCACCAACACCGGTAAATACAGAGAGACCTGAGTGGGCTTTTGCGATGTTGTTGATAAGCTCCATCATGTTGACGGTTTTACCTACGCCAGCACCACCAAACAGACCGATTTTACCGCCCTTTGCGAACGGACAAATAAGGTCGATAACTTTAACGCCTGTTTCTAGAAGTTCAGTACTGTTTGCTTGCTCTTCATAAGAGGGTGCTTCACGGTGAATTTCGTAGCTTTCTTTCTGGCCGATTTCACCACATTCATCAATAGGCTGACCAAGAACGTTCATGATACGGCCTAAGGTTTCTTCGCCCACAGGAACGGTGATCGGAGAACCTGTGTTTTCAACAGTTAGGCCGCGGCGCAAGCCATCTGACGTACCCATTGCAATACAACGAACGATACTGCCACCCAGTTGTTGCTGAACTTCCAATACGAGAGAGCTTGCTTCCTCGCTAGTCACTTTCAATGCATCATAAACGCGTGGGCTGTTGCCGCCGCTGAACTCGACGTCTACCACCGCGCCGATAACTTTAACTATTTTTCCAACACTCATCTCTAAATCCTCAAATTCTATTCTGACCCACTCTTTCTGCCCTTAGACAGCTTGAGCACCTGAGACTATTTCACTCAGTTCTTGGGTAATGGCAGCCTGTCGCGCTTTGTTGTATACCAACTGCAAATCATCGATGAGTTGGCCTGCGTTATCGGTCGCCGCTTTCATGGCCACCATTCGGGCTGCTTGCTCACAGGCAATGCTCTCTACGATGCCTTGATACACTTGTGATTCAATGTATCGATGTAACAGCTCAGAGAGGATGTCTCTTGGTGCTTGTTCGTAGATGTAGTCCCAACGACGTGCTTTTTTCGCGCCTCCATCGGCCTCAGAATCTGAGGGGTGGGGCAGCAACTGCAAGGTCGTTGGTTCTTGAACCATGGTGTTGATGAACTGGTTATAAACGAGATACAAGCTGTCGATTTTTTCGTCGTCGTAATGCCCTAGCATCGCGTTAACCGTACCTAAAATGTCTTCTAATTTAGGCGCGTCACCAAGGCCTGACGTTTGCGCGATAACATTACCGCTGCGTTGGAAGAACGAGATAGCCTTAGATCCCACTAAGGTTGTTTCTACCTCGACTCCCTTGGTGCGCCATTGCTCCATTTCTTCTAACACTTTCTTGAACAAGTTCGAGTTCAAGCCACCACATAAGCCTCGATCGGACGAAATAATGATGTAAGCAACGCGTTTTGGTTCACGCTGTTGAAGGTAGGGGTGCTGGTATTCCAGCGACCCTGATGCGACATGAGAGATAACTTTGCGCATGTTCTCGGCATATGGACGTGTTAGCGTCATATTGTCTTGAACTTTACGCATCTTACTTGCCGCAACCATCTCCATTGCACTGGTGATTTTCTGAGTGTTACTAACACTGCCTATCTTGGTGCGAATTTCTTTAGTATTTGCCACTATCTGCTCCTAATTTGTTTTGATTTCCAGCCAACAAACCGGAGCGTTTACCAAGCTTTCAATGCTACAAAGTCACCGAGAAGTTTTGCAAGAGCGCCATCAATTTCATCGTTGTAGTCACCATTCGCGTTGATGGTGTCGAACAATTCTGGGTTTTGACCTTTCGCGTAAGCAATTAACTCTTCTTCAAAACGTGCAACTTTGTGCAACTCTACGTCGGCCAAATAGCCTTTTTCTGCTGCGTAGATAACCGTTGCTTGTTCAGCGACAGACATCGGCGAGTATTGCTTTTGCTTCATTAGTTCGGTTACACGCTCACCATGATCAAGCTGCTTGCGCGTCATGTCGTCTAAGTCAGAAGAGAACTGAGCAAATGCGGCTAACTCACGGTATTGAGCTAACGATGTACGAATACCACCAGACAGTTTCTTGATGATCTTGCACTGAGCTGCACCACCCACACGAGATACCGAGATACCTGGGTCAACAGCAGGACGTAGGCCTGAGTTAAACAGTTGGGTTTGTAGGAAAACCTGACCATCAGTAATTGAGATTACGTTGGTTGGTACAAACGCCGATACGTCACCCGCTTGAGTTTCAATGATAGGAAGCGCTGTCAGTGAGCCTGTTTGGCCTTTCACTTCACCGTTCGTAAACTTCTCTACATATTCCGCATTCACTCGTGCCGCACGTTCTAGTAGGCGTGAGTGGAGGTAGAATACGTCGCCAGGGAAGGCTTCACGACCCGGTGGGCGTTTAAGTAGCAATGAGATTTGACGGTAAGCGACGGCTTGTTTTGATAGGTCATCATAGATGATCAATGCATCTTCACCGCGGTCACGGAAGTATTCGCCCATTGTGCAACCTGCATAGGGTGCTAGATATTGAAGGGCTGCTGATTCTGATGCTGATGCTACAACAACGATGGTATTTTTAAGCGCATCGTGGTCTTCGAGTTTACGAACAACGTTTGCGATAGTAGATGCTTTCTGGCCAATAGCCACGTACACACATTTGATGCCAGAATCTTTCTGATTGATGATCGCATCGATAGCTAACGCTGTTTTACCAGTCTGACGGTCACCGATGATCAGTTCACGTTGACCACGACCGATAGGCACCATGGTATCAACGGCTTTATAACCGGTTTGAATGGGCTGATCGACGGACTTACGCTCGATTACGCCGGGTGCAATTACTTCTACAGGGTCAAGACGGTCACAACTTACTGGGCCTTTGCCATCAATAGGTTCGCCTAGTGTGTTCACGACACGGCCAAGCAGACCGTTACCGACAGGTACTTCCAAGATACGGCCAGTACCTTTCACTTTCATACCTTCAGATAGGTCAGTGTAGGGGCCCATAACCACGGCACCGACTGAGTGGGTATCAAGGTTAAGTGCAAGAGCGTACTTGCCACCTGGAAGCTCGATCATCTCACCCTGCATGACATCCGCAAGGCCGTTAATGGTAATGATGCCGTCACGAACCGAGACTATGGTGCCTTCGTTGCGAGCTTCGGTGCTCACATTAAATTTCGAGATGCGATCTTTAATCAGATCGCTGATTTCATTTGAATTTAATTGCATAATTGTTACCTATCTCGCGTGAAGTTGATGAGCCAATCGGTTAATTGATGTGTTCAAAGAACCATCGATGACGGTTTCACCCGCCTTGATTACGATCCCGCCAACCAGCGAGTCATCAATAACCTGTTCCATTTCAACCTGACGCTCTAATTTCTTCTCAAGTGCAGCAGTGAGTGATGTAACTTGATCTTGTGTAAGCAATTCTGAACTGGTGACAGTGACAGGGATTACACGTTCATGTTCGTCCTTTAGGTCGCTGAACAAGTTAAACAAGTCTCTGATCACGGCAAGACGGCCATTCTCAGCCAAGACTTTAATGAGATTAATGACGTGGTCATCAACAAGTCCTTGGCAAACGTGAATGATGAGATTGACCAGTTCTTCAGATTGCTGTGTGTGAACACCTTCTGCTGATGAAATCTGCTTAGCGATCGTTTCTTCTTCCGCTACCGTCACAAGAATGGACAGCATTGAGTGCCACTCTTGTAACTTGTTTTCACCTAAAGCAAAGTCGAACGATGCTTTAGCGTAGGGATGAGCAATATTGGTGTAATCTGACATATTGCCTCCGTTTAGAGTTCGCTTATCATTTGATCAACTAACGCTCGGTTCGTTTCAGAATCTAGGTTTTTGCTGATCAATTTCTGTGCACTTTGAATAACAGCATCTGCCATATCCGCCTGAAGTTCACGGCGTAACTTTTGACGTTCGCCTTCTAGCTCAGCTCTACCTTGTTCTAAGATGCGTGCCTTTTCTTGCTCGCCTTCTTGGTGAGCTAAGGTGATGATTTCGTTGCGGCGCTTCTTGCCTTGCTCAATCAGTTCGGTCACATTGTTTTTCGCATCTGCGACGATTTGTGCGCCATTTGATTTTGCTAGTTCTAGCTCTTTCGCTGCATTCTCTGAATGGCGTAAACCATCAGCAATTTCTTTTTGGCGCTCGTCTAACATCGCGGTGAGAGGGGGCCATACATATTTCATGCATAGCCAAACAAAAATCACGAATGAGATTGCTTGACCAAACATGCTGGCATTTAAATTCATACCTTCCTCACTAAATCTTGATTATTTACAAATCGATCTTTTCAAAGCTTTTAATTAAGCCACGGCAAAGATGATGTATAGACCGATACCAACACCAATCATCGGTACAGCATCAACAAGGCCCATCATGATGAAGAATTGAGTACGAAGCATTGGAGTAAGGTCTGGTTGACGAGCAACACCTTCAAGGTATTTACCTGCTAAGTTACCAATACCAGATGCCGCACCTGCTGCACCTAAACCGATCAGTAATGCACCTGCTACATATAAAACTGCGCTTACGATATCCATTTGTATCTCCGATAAATAATGTGTTAGTTAATTTTTTAGTTATTAATTAATGGTGTTCTTCTGTTGCCATTGCTAGATAAACAACGGTCAGTACCATAAATATAAATGCTTGTAAGAATACGATTAATATGTGGAATAAGGCCCATGGAACACTTAGTGCCCATTGCATCCACCAAGGCATTAGTGCGATAAGGATGAATATCATCTCGCCTGCATACATATTTCCGAATAATCGTAAGCCTAGCGATATTGGCTTTGAAATTAATGTTATTAATTCAAGAACAAAGTTAACAGGATATAAAATAGGGTTATCAAATGGCTGAGTAGTTAGCTCTTTGATAAAGCCTTTCAAACCTTTATTTTTAAACGTATAAGTTAACAATAAAATAAACACACCGAGTGCCATCGACATTGGGATATTTACATCCGCTGTCGGTAGGTCTCTAAAGTGCTCTAAACCTATTACACGAGTTAACCCTGGTATTAAATCTATAGGCAATAGGTCGACTGCATTCATTAACAACACCCAAACAAAAGTGGTTAATGCCAGTGGCCCTATTAATTTATCCTCCGCTTGAAAAATCTCTTTGACTAGGTTGTTAACGAAATCAAAGATAAGCTCGATAAAACATTGAAAACGACCTGGAACACCGCTAGTGCCCTTGGTCACTACATATCGAAAAGCTCCAATAAACAGTAAACCCGTGATCCAAGATACCAACATTGAGTCAATGTTGAACGCCCAGAAACCATCACCTGTAGTTAAGAAGGTTAAGTGATGCTCTATGTATTCGTGAGCGGTAGTGACTTGATCCATACTACACGTACTCCGATCTTGTAGAGGCAGTAATAAATGGTGTTAAGAAGTACCCAATCATTGTGAAAATGTACGCGTATAATATTACTGGGTTATCCAATTTAAAAAACTGGAATGCCAGGATAAACATTAAGAACGTATAGGTTATTTTCACGACACGACTCATTTGCATTAAGTCACGTAAACTATAATTAGGATTCTTGTGCACCTTAAGGCTTGCATATATAAAACCAAACAGCGGTGGTAACATCGCGATTACGACACCCAAAGCTGAAGACTCCATATCTACTTTATTACCAAAAAACACTTCATATAAAACTACACCGACGGCTAATACTATTTGGCAGAGAACAACTCTTTTAGCAGCAACAAGGATGTCGCTACTTATCCCATTAAGCCTCATAATAAAACCTTATATTTAACAGTGTAAGTCAATATAAAACACAGTTTGAATATGTTTTGTTACTAGCACTTACTTGTTAATAGCAATTTGACTTGTTAATAAACCTTTACTTGTTAACAAAGAAATAATCTTTCTGGCTTTATATCTCCTGACGAAATTAAACGTTAAAAACTAACTCGCTATCGTTTCGACAAAATATAAACTACGCCTAAAATTATGTGATCAAAACGACAAATATCGGCATCAATAATTCCATTTTTGAAATGAGTGTTTTTCATTTATGAAAGTAATAGTTCTATTATTAAATCCATGAATATTTAAAATGCTTTGTTTATAGCGAGAAAAGGGAGGTTTTACCCAGAAAATTAGAGAGGAAAAATATCAAGATATAATGTTATCAAGTAAGTATATTCAATGACTTAGAGTCTTTTCTAAATGTGATGACGGGTTGGTATTCGAAGCGGCGTATAACCAAGATTTTGTTGATATTGGAAGGTTTCGTTTGTGTAGTGAAATAGCAGTATGGTGCTCCTTATCATTAAGCTAATATTTTTTAATATCGTTATCATATTTTCATTATTGATGTATTGGAACGCGAATCAACACGCCCAACACCGGGTTCAAGATGAAAATTTGATGAAAAATTCAGCATCCAACCACTGATGCAACAAGATCTAGGGTCAATGATAAGGGCGAGGAAACATACGTGCAGATGGAAAGTACGGGTTAATTGACTCAAAAATAGAGGTATCGCTGAGGTTGGGTCGAATTATTATCGGACGAATTCGCAGAGCATCGACCCAGAAATCACAGTTTCAATACAGAAATAATCGGAATCTAAAGATGTTTGTCGTTTCAATAGGTCTATAGGAAGCGCCTTCATTCATGTTTTTCTATTACTCTTCATTGCTTAGGTATTGAATACATAAGTCATGAAAGGCTTGTGCTTGTGGCGAGATCGTACGGTCAGCCAATCTGAAAATACCGATCTGACGCTGTAAGGGCGGGTCAATCAATGGGATCCACACCAAACGGGTTTCATTGGTTGGGAAAGCCAGTTTAGGCAGCGTAGTTACGCCTATCCCGAGCTCTAACACCGAAAACAGCGAAGTAATGTTCTCTACTGAATACAAAGCTTGTTCACTGAGCATTCGGGCGGGTGTTGGGTCAAGTAGGGTACAAGTCCCGTTGCGAATGAAGGGTTGTTTTAACAAAGTTTGCCATTCGATTCCCTCTTTTTGAGAGGCGATAGGGTTGTCTTTGAGGCAGACCACACCGATAGGATCGGAAAGTAAAGGTGTGAAGTCGATGCTCTCTTCTTCTAAATGGGAGCTATTTCCGAGTGCAACATCCACTTCTCCAGACAATAATCTCGCTTCCACACCTGCCGCATTATCATCAATCAAGCTGACTTCTACATTAGGGTACTGCTCACAGAAAGCCCCTAACACACTAGGGATTAATTTTGCGGCGACCGATGGCACGCTTGCTATTCGAACTCTTCCTTGTTGTCCTGCCGCAGCTGCGCGCAGATCATTGTCTAATGCCTTGTAAACATTCAGGAATTGAATGATTTTTGGCAGGCATATTTCCCCGAAAGGTGTCAGGGTTGATTTGTTGCCTGTTTCAAACAGTGGCTGGCCAAGTATTTTTTCCAGCTCTTTTATCGATGTAGAAAGTGCCGCTTGCGATCGATTTGCACGGTGAGATGCCGCTCGAAATCCGCCTTCTTCGACCACTAAAACAAAATGTTTTAACTGTTGTAGCTTAATACTCATGGCACTGATCCTTCTCTAGCCCTTGCTATACCTTACTTTTTGAAAGGTGATAGATTTTATTTATCAAATGCACAAAATTTACCGTTAGATTTATCAGTCGTCAAGGTGCAGTATTTAACCATCTTGAAACATAGTTGTTACAAAGTTGGATGGAATCGTGAACGCACAAACTAAAAAACACCCAGTAAAAACCGAGCTTTTTGCTTCAAAAGCACCACTAGAGTGGGCAATCGTTAATAACGGCACTCTATACACCGCGCAGATTCCAATCGATGAGACTGGCGCAGTAGTAGAAGGCGGTATTGAAGCGCAAACGCGTCAGACTTTTAACAACCTTGTTCATACGTTGGAGTGTGCAGGCGAATCTATGGATTCAGTGCTGCAAGTTCTGATTTACGTGACAGACCGTGAATACCTAAAAACGGTCAACAGCGTATACGGAGAATACTTCAATGCACCTTATCCAAACCGTGCTGCGGTCGTCGTTGCAGGGTTAGCAAGAGAAGAAATGCTGGTTGAGTTCGTGGTTTATGCATCGGCGTCTCAACCTGAATAATTTGACTGTGAACTACAGCTATTTGCGGATCAAAACTCTTTTGAATTGAAGCAGTTTATTGCTACAAGCGACGTGGTTTACTTTAGATACAAAATTTACGACTTATTTTAGCAATTAATTACCTGAATATTAACAGTTTATTAATTAACCAGATGGTTGCCAGACTCAACCGCAACCTAACCGTTACAAGGACAGAATGATGACTCTATTACAGAATGTTCAAGCAGAAAACGCACTTTACATTGGCGGCGAATGGCAAGCGGGTGTAAGCACCGTTGCGAACATTAACCCATCAGATATTTCTGAAAACATCGGTAACTTCGCACAAGCAAGTGCTGACCAAGTTCAACAGGCGATTTCAGCGGCAAAGCACGCTCAACCAGAGTGGGAAAAAACGCCGATTGAACGTAAGCAAGCAGTACTTCAAGCGATTGGTGATGAACTGATTGCACGTTGTGATGAGCTGGGTACTTTGCTTTCTCGTGAAGAAGGCAAGCCTTTTGCTGAAGGTCGTGGTGAAATTTACCGTGCAGGCCAGTTCTTCCAATACTTTGCAGCTGAAGTGCTTCGTCAAATTGGCGACAACGCAGAATCAGTACGCCCAGGCGTTTCTGTAGAAGTGACTCGTGAAGCAGTGGGTGTTATCGGCATCATCTCTCCTTGGAACTTCCCAACAGCTACAGCAGCTTGGAAAATCGCTCCAGCATTGGCTTTCGGTAACAGCGTTATCTGGAAACCTGCAAACCTAACACCAGCAAGTGCGGTTGCATTAACCGAGATTATCCACCGCCAAGGCATGCCTGCAGGCACGTTCAACCTTGTACTGGGTAGTGGTTCAAAGGTTGGTGATGCACTGATCAACTCTAAAGACGTGAATGGTGTGAGCTTTACTGGTTCTGTTGATACGGGTCGTAAAGTCGCAGCTGCAACAGCGCCAAACTTCGTTCGTTGTCAACTAGAAATGGGCAGTAAGAACGCATTAGTGATTGCTGACGATGCAGATATCCAAACTGCAGTAGATGCAACTATCGCGGGTTCATTCTCGGGTGCCGGTCAAAAATGTACCGCATCTTCTCGTCTAGTGGTAATGGATGGCATTCACGACCAATACGTCGAAGCACTTATCAAACGCATGAGTGAGCTTAAAGTCGGTCATGCACTAGAAGAGGGCGTGTTCATGGGCCCTGTAGTCGATGGAAACCAACTTGAAGCAAACCTTGGTTGGGTTGAGAAAGCACGTCAAAGCGGCGGTGAGCTAGCATTTGGTGGCGAACGCTTGAGCATGAAACACGAAGGTTTCTACATGTCTCCAACCTTGTTCTTGAATACTAAGAACGATTGGGAAGTGAACCAAGAAGAAGTGTTTGCTCCTATGGCAAGTGTGATTCGAGTTGCTGACTTAGAAGAAGCTATCGCGACAACAAACGACACACGTTTCGGCCTAACAGGCGGCATCATTACTCAAAGCCTACGCAGCAGTGCGATGTTCAAACAACAAGCTCAAACAGGTTGTGTGATGGTGAACCTACCAACTGCAGGTACGGATTACCATGTACCGTTTGGTGGTCGTAAAGAGTCTAGCTTCGGTCCTCGTGAGCAAGGTCAATACGCGAAAGAGTTCTACACAGTCGTGAAGACAGCTTACCAGCGTCCTTACTAAGCAGCTTTCTGTTAATTAGCTTTCTATTAACTAAAACGGGATAGTTGGAGTCATTAGTTAAACAGACCCTAACTATCCAGCTATCGAATTGGCCTGATTCATCGAGTCAGGCCAACATCAAAACTCAATCAAGCTCAATCAAAGATAGATTTCAAAGACTGAGCACCCAGTAAGTGATTTAACCCATTTTTGAAAACATGTTATTTGAGCGTGTTTTCAAAACCGAGCTAGAACACTGAGCTTTCAATAGGAGTGGTTATGTACCAGCAACGGATTGTTATAGATGGATTGCAATACTGCAATTGGAACAGAGAATATTTCCAAACACTAAAAGCGAGCGGCATTACAGCAGTTCACGCTACCGCGGTTTATCACGAGACAGCTCGTGAAACTTTATCTCGTTTTGCTGAGTGGAACTTAAGATTCGAGCAGAATGCAGACATTATTATGCCGATACATTCAATGGCTGATGTTGAAACTGCAAAAGCGACAGGCAAAGTCGGCATTTTTCTAGGTGCTCAAAACTGTTCGCCAATCGATGATGAGATTGGTCTTATCGAAGTGATGCGTCAGCAGGGTCTTTTGATCATGCAGCTGACTTACAACAACCAGAGCTTATTGGCGACGGGTTGTTATGAGCAGAACGACACAGGTATCACGCGCTTCGGTAAGCAAGCTATCGAAGAGATGAACCGAGTAGGTATGATCATCGATATGTCTCACAGTGCTGAACGTTCAACACTTGAGGCGATAGACCTATCTTCTCGCCCTATTTGTATCAGCCACGCGAATCCGACGTTTGCACATGATGCACTGCGTAATAAATCAAATGATGTGATTAAGGCTCTAACCGCACGCGGTGGCTTAATCGGATTCAGCTTATACCCATTCCACCTACCAAACGGCAGCCAATGTACCTTGGAAGATTTCTGCCAAATGGTTGCAACTACGGCTGACATGGTCGGCGTAGAACACCTAGGTATTGGCAGTGACCTATGCTTAAACCAACCTCAAGCCGTTCTTGAGTGGATGCGAAATGGTCGCTGGTCGAAGGCTATGGACTACGGTGAAGGCTCTGCGAATAACTCAGGTTGGCCAGATTCACTGCCTTGGTTCTGTGGGAGTTCTGGTATGGAAAATATCTATAACGGATTGATGCGCCATGGCTTCAGTGAGTCTGAAGCTGGGCAAGTATTAGGCGATAACTGGTTTAACTTTTTGAAAGATGGCTTAGAACCTCAAAGCAAAAAGTAACCGCTTTTTTGAACAGCATTGAAAAGAATATCAATTATACAAAAGGAACAATGGTCTATTTCGCAACGCGGTAACCCAAACATGGATTAGCCTGCCCAACACAAAAACAATAGGGCAGGTGTTAAATACACCTCTTGTGGTCATCATTTTAATGACGGCTGCAAAGAAACCTCTGGAGTCAGAGTATGTCTGATTTAACCAATAGCGTGAAATCTTCAAATGTAAATGCGGGTCAAGCAAACACAGCAAGTAATAAAACAAGTAAAAATACACAGTCTGAGTCTGCCTCAGACAAATTAGGACTAACTAACCCAGCACTTTGGTACAGCGGCGGCTTTATTGCTCTGTTTGTAGCCCTTGCTTTGTTTGATGGCGAGCTGCTGTCTACCCTAGTAAATACCGGCTTTGCATGGTCTGTAAAAGTGTTCGGCCCATATTGGCAAATGCTTCTTCTTCTGACTTTTCTTATTGGTCTTGGCCTAGCGGCAGGGCGAACAGGCAAGGTTATCCTAGGTGGCATCGATAAGCCTGAGATGGATGGCTTCCGCTGGATGGCGATCATCTTTTGTACGTTACTGGCGGGTGGCGGTGTGTTTTGGGCGGCAGCAGAGCCTATCGCACACTATGTGAGCCCTCCACCGTTGTATGGCGCACAAGAAAACGCACAACAAGGCGCAGTAAACGCATTATCACAATCGTTTATGCACTGGGGTTTTCTCGCATGGGCAATCGTTGGTAGCTTAACGTCTATCGTTGTTATGCACCTTCACTACGACAAAGGCTTGCCTCTTAAGCCTCGTATTTTGCTATACCCAGTTTTAGGCGAAAGAGCACTGAAAGGTCATACCGGCGCACTGATTGATGCATGTTGTATTGTTGCAGTAGCAGCGGGCACTATCGGTCCGATTGGCTTCTTGGGCTTGCAAGTGAGCTACGCACTGAACGAACTGTTTGGTATTCCAGATGGCTTCACGACACAGCTGATCATCATCTTGTTCGCTATCGTTCTTTACACATTGTCTGCATTAAGTGGTCTTAACCGCGGGATGCAAATGCTAAGCCGTTACAACGTAATTTTAGCAATGGCATTGATGGTCTACATTCTGATTTTTGGTCCAACGAACTTCATCTTCAATGGCTACATCCAAGGTGTAGGCAGCATGATTGACAACTTCATCCCAATGGCGACTTACCGTGGTGACGAAGGTTGGTTGAGCTGGTGGACAGTGTTCTTCTGGGGCTGGTTCCTAGGTTACGGACCAATGATGGCAATCTTCATTGCTCGAATTTCACGCGGTCGTAGTATTCGTCAGTTGGTGACAACTATTAGTATTGTTGCTCCGTTTGTTACTTGTTTTTGGTTCACGATTGTTGGTGGTTCAGGTCTGGCATTTGAAATCGCAGATCCGGGCAGTGTAAGTAAAGCATTTGAAGGTTTTAACTTACCAGGCGCTCTACTGGCGGTAACTCAACAGCTACCAATGCCAATGCTTACGTCTATCTTGTTCTTGATTCTGACGACGATCTTTATCGTGACGACAGGTGACTCAATGACTTACACCATCAGTGTTGTTGTGAGTGGTGAGACAGAACCCAATGCAATTATTCGTACTTTCTGGGGTGTGATGATGGGGGTAACAGCTTTAATTCTGATTTCCCTTGGTTCAGGCGGAATTTCTGCGCTGCAATCGTTCATTGTTATCACTGCGGTACCTGTTTCCTTAATCTTACTTCCTTCACTTTGGAATGCGCCTCAAATCGCAATCAAGATGGCAAAAGAACAAGGTCTATAGAAAGCAATAACGACCAAATGCGGGCTTTGTAATTAAGGCCCGCAAAAATTCCGAAAGGAACAGCAAAACCGTACTGGTGAAGATACACCGGACGGCAACGTATTTAGGTCAATCGATCTAGTCAGGACAAATAATAAGGGGCGAGCTCGCTTGCCCCACATAACGTGAAAGCTAACCAGCATACAGTAATAACGAATGCTTCAAATGACGGCAACGATCGGTTCTGAATGGCTAGCAAAATCCTATAACTATAAGGTGGTGAGCAAAATGGATGCACATCGTTCTACCTACACTGAATCAGCATTACGTGACGCAACGGTCGTCATGGCACCGGAAAGGCTAGGTGCGATGCACCAAACACGTATCAGCTTTGTAAGAACTCTGATTCGTAAAATGGCGCAGCAAGAATGGAAAGTGACGAAACATGAATGGCAATTAGACGCTCAGGGTTTTGGTCATGTTATCTATAAACTAGCGACGCCAAACCATGTTTATCATTTGGTTGTTTTTTGCGATGAAATTGCAGATGACGAACGAAATGACCGTGTAATTGCTGAAAAGTGGGACGTAACGTTTGCGCTTGTTCTTGGTGATGTTGATGTCACCCTACTTGAAAGACTTCGTGCGAATGTACCGCTTCAAGAAGCCGGCCGTAATCCAAATAACGTACTTGTTTTAGCGCGTGCAAACAAAAGTGTACGTGTGTTTGAACACATCGTGAGTCACTTGGCGAAAGGTGTTCAACCAACGCCAAAAGAACTGGCTGAAGTAGGCTACATCCTAAGAACCACTGCCGTTTATGGTAATGGCAAATTTGGCATTGCAGACTTTAAAATCTTGGAGAAAAATGAAGATTTTAATCAGTCATTTAGTGCGCAAATGTGTGCAGTTTATATGCTGCGTGAGTTCAGCCTAGATTGGGTTCATTACCTAGCCGAACAACAGGGCGGTGAACAAGCGATTACCTTGCATCGAGGATTACAACGTTACCTTGGTGTTGGCAATGCGACTGGCTTGGGTATGGCGCCATACCTTATTAACCACCCTAGTATTGTCGATCAGTGGATGACAACCCGTGAACATGCATTGGCGGACGTGTTGTCCAATCAGACTGATACGTCGTTGATCGAGCCACTACGTACCTTAGTTAAAAAAGCGATTTGTCATTTAGAACAAGTCGTTACCATCAATGAAACACAGCAAGAGCTGAACAAAGCCGCTGTTGATGATTTGAAAGAAACAGAGCAATCGCTAGAAACGTCTGTCAGCCAGTGTGATACATGGTTGCAGTTAGTCGAGCAATCTAAGCAAATGAGTATGGAAGCCCAAGAAATCCTTATCTCATGTTTGATGGAATTGTACCCAGAGTTAGTGGACGCCCATCAAGAGCAAATGAATTGCAGCGAAACATTGTCACTTCCTAGCGGCAAAAAGATTCAAGACCTTCTTGTTGTATTAGAAGAAAAGTACCGTTGGGCGATCACGACTGACTTTACTAAAGCAGAGAACAACTATTGGTTCTGGTATCGCTCTCAAGACAAAGAAGAGCCAAGACTCGGAGTTCGAGGCGAAGAGCTAGGTGAAGAGCGTGAATTGCCTTTAGATATCGGCCGTCAAGCTTACCGTTTGTACCACGCTTTATTGCAATTCGCGCCTGAGCTTTCATTGGCTGAATTCCTTGTTAAACAGCCGCAGCATCGTGCAATCGCACGCCGTGTGTGGACGCTAGGTAACAAAGCGATGGGCGACATTCAAATGAATGTGTTGCATCAAGATTCACCACCAATGCACTTGTTGCGCTGTAAGCTTGCGATGTTTGGTGCAACAAAATTTGATCCTCGCTCAGATCGCTGGGTACGAGTGACGTTTTTCCAAGGTGCACCATTGCTTGATGAAATTCATCAGGACGAATGGGTGTTCCCAATATTACCAAGTGAAGCTGAACTGTCTGGTTCGCAAAATGTTTCAATTCACAGCACAAATGCGAAAGGCCAACATGGAGGTAAATCGTTATGATCGTTTCTCACAATGAACTGGTAGCGGCCGTCAATAAAGCCTTTTTGGGTATGCGTCGTACATGTGGTGAAGCTGATGTGATAGCGAACATGGTGGCAGATTTACAAATGGTCGGTTTGGATGGAGTTCGTCATTTTAACAATGCGAGCAACTTTATGGGTCTTGAAGACGATTGCCCTGTAGACATTCAAGTGCGCAGCGATAATACCGTTGAAGTTGACCTACACAAGGCGAGCTTAGCCTGTCATCTTCCTGTGATTATGGACTATTCGATTGAAAAAATGGTTGGTAAGAAGACGCTGAAAATTGAGCTAAATAACTGCCACAACCGTTGGTTGGCGTATAGCGAGCTTGTAAAACTGGCTGCGAAAGGCATCGCGTGCATGGCACGTTGGGATAACGGCTCTAGCCCTAAGAGCACTTTGTATGTGCTTAATCGTGGTTGCGTTGCACCAGAACTGTTTTTATCAGATTTGCCACTGGCATCGGTCGAACATATCCACAATATGACCATCGAACTTTCCGTCCAGGATTTCGATATCGAACGTTTGTCAGATGGCTACCAAACACACATTGAATCAGAAGCGCTTTTTAAAACTCAAGAGAAAGCATGGAACGATGGCATTGAGGTGGATGATGGAGAGTGGGCGGCACTGAAAGAGACCGCTACCGCAATCCTAGTTCAGAGCAGCGAACGCTCGACTCAAGGTGCCGGTGAACTGACGGCTTCGTAGTCGCTAGATTTATTAGGATCATTAGAACTAACAGGTTCGATAGATTAACGGCAAATAAGCGAGTTAGTTTATCAACACAGATAAAACCAAAGAGCTTAACGTATCCTCACCTCGTTAAGCTCTTTTTATTTGCCTCGCGCTTTGGATTTTCTTTACCTCATTCTTTTGCTCTCTCGCTGGATCAGCCTCTTCTAAACTGACTGTTTTGACACACGTTGTTACCCGTTGAGAGGTAATTGAACAATTAAACGAAGCACGTTCACATTCATGTTAAACAAACGGTTTCATTTACAAGCTACTATGCGTATCTTGCTCATATGGGTGCCAAAGGGCGCCATTTTTATTCGTACCAATGACTTTAGAATCAGATAAAAAGGAATGAAGCGTGCAAGCTAACTTTATTGATGGAACCACCCTGTATCGTCAGCACTCTTTCGAGTTGCCACTTGATTATCAAGCCAAAGATGGACAACAGATCCAAGTCTTCGCACGTGAGTTGGTTGATGTTACAAAAGACGCACAAGAACTGCCGTGGTTGATCTATTTTCAAGGTGGGCCAGGCTTTCCTTCTCCACGAGTAAGCGGTCAATCAGGCTGGCTAAAGCGTGCATTGCAAAACTATCGTGTTCTGCTTCTTGACCAACGCGGCACAGGCAACAGCACGGTTATCAGTCATGAAACGTTGGCGCACCTTTCTCCAGAACAACAAGTCGAGTACTTAACGCATTTCAGAGCCGACAATATCGTTCGTGACGCTGAAGCGATTCGTGAGCAGTTTGGTGTTAAACAATGGTCGACGATTGGTCAAAGCTTTGGTGGCTTCTGTACACTGAGCTATTTGTCACTGTTCCCACAGAGCTTGCAGCGTTGTTATGTGACGGGCGGCATTCCTTCTATTGAACGAGAAGCTGACGATGTTTATCGTGCGACTTACAAGCGTGTAGAAGACAAAAACAGAGCTTTCTTTGCTCAGTTCCCACAAGCACAAGCTATGTGTCGCGAGATCTCTGATTACCTGCTCAACAACGATGTGAGACTGCCAAACGGTCAGGTGTTCACAGTTGAACAGTTCCAGCTAATAGGTATTAATCTTGGTGGCGGCGAAGCAAACCTTCCAATGTATTTCACACTGGAGAGTGCGTTTGTTGAAGTGAACGGAAGCAAGCAGCTGAGCTACAGCTTCTTAAATCAAATGCAGCAAGAGCAGGGTTACCTAACGAACCCAATCTACGCTATTTTGCATGAATCGATTTACTGCCAAGGTGCAGCGTCAAAATGGTCGGCTCACAGAGTTCGTGAACAGTACCCACACTTTAACTACCAATCGGGTAGCGAGTTCTGGTTTACCGGAGAAATGGTGTACCCATGGATGTTCGACCAACTAGAAACGCTGAAGCCATTACGTGAAGCGGCAAACATGTTGGCTGAGAAATCAGATTGGGGTTCTTTGTATAACGCAGAGCAACTGAGCAAGAATACGGTTCCGATGGCATGTGCGGTTTATGCGGATGATATGTATGTAGAGCTGGATTACAGCCGTGAAACGCTAGCCAATATTCCAAACTCAAAAGCGTGGATCACTAACGAGTACGAACACAATGGCTTGAGAGTCGATGGCGAAAGAATTGTCGATAAACTAATGACGATGGTTGAAGCGTTAGAAAACCTGCCAAAATAATTAGACGATTTACGTTAGAAGCTGTTTACGTTAAAGCTGTCTACGTTAAGAGCTATGTACGTTAGAGGCTATCTAAGTCAACGTTAAAAGCTATCTACGTTAGAAACAAGAAAACGCTGCATCCGTGCAGCGTTTTTTTTATGTCATCAAACTCTGTTTTTCTCAGTATCGTATTGATAACTAAAGCGAGTAAAGCAGAGAATTTAAGAACCGGGAGGGATAGTTCCTAAACTCATTAAGGTTGGATGACGATATCTTGATTTTCAGTGGTCGATAAGCTGGCGCGGTTCTGTTCGATAAGTTGAGCCGCATAAGAGGGAGTCACAGCTTGAATTTCGCCTTTTGAACGAATAGTTAGTGCTTCCCACGCATGATCACGGTATTTGCCTGTTTGTGTATATTCAATAAGTACTCTCATGATTCTTCCATCCGATGTGTGGTTAACGTGCTACTAACATTAGCGCCATTGTTGAGGTTGCACACCTGTTAAAAATGGAACATAAGATTAACCAAATGAGAATGCGTGTAACTTGAAAAACAGGCCCGACTGCACTTATCGTACTTAACCGTACTTATCGTAACCAACCGTCCTTATCGTAAATAGCGTCCATAAAAAACGCTGCACAATGGCAGCGTTAAAGTTGAGATAGGTTGAAGGTTGTTTAGCTGTTTTCTAAGCCAACAATCTTGCGTGCAGACATCACTGCACTATCCAAGTCGGTCAATCTACCAGCACTTGCTGGACCAAGAACTGATGAATATAAAGCCAACTGCTTCTCAAATGATAAATCTAATTGGTTATATAGATTTTGGCGGATTTGAGCGTGTTGCTGTGGCTTTGCGCTCGACAGGCCTTCCAACGTATCGTAGATGAGTGTAGTTGTATCCATAACTGTCCTTAGTACATCTTTAGAAAATTTTGCGTATTATGCACTTGGTATCATCTTTGTTCTGCGAGATTGATCGCATTATGTGCAGCTCTGCTTAATTGTGTAATCAGTTAGTTACAATTGTGTTGTACGGCAAAGTGTCGAAAACTCGGGTTATGGTAAAAAGAAAAGGAGACGCACTGGTCTCCTTTGGGTTTATTAATCAATATTAAAACTTACTTGCTACTTGCTGAGCTAATCGAATACGTCGAGAAACTAGCGAATGTTAATGTTCTTATCTCGATTTTCGTACATTTCAGGTGTGGTGTGTAATCCTCCAGCGTAACCTGCTGCTTCAAGTGTTTCTCTTACCTCTCGTACGTGCTCCGCCGTGACGGGTTCCTCTCTATCTCCAAGGTGCAATCGCACGAAGGTGATCAACTCAGCCAACCTTTGATCCGACAGCACATCTTCAAAGCTTGCCATTGGCATGAAGTTTCTGTCTTTGTCGAGATAGGTGGGTTGTAGGCCGCGCACAGTCACCGCAATAGTGTTAAATGGGTCGCTGTGCATGATAATGCCGTTATTCAATAGCGTAGGGGCGATAGGGTCGCGACCTTTACCATCGTCACCATGACACGCTCCACAGGTTTGACGATACGTGGTGTAAATATCAGTCGCGTAAGAGTCTTCATCAAACCCTTTAGGCTGTAACTGAACGGCATCACTGGCAATGGTGTTGTTGATATCCCCACTGAGTAGGTAATAGGACATCGACTCGATATCTTCACGTGTCATCAAGCTTAGGCTGTTTTTCACTACATCAGCCATACCTGCAAAAGCTGTGCCTTTGTCTGAATGTCCTGTGTGTAAGAAATCGGTGAGCGTTGCTTCATCCCAACCATCGACATACAGTTCATTGGCCGTGATATCGGGCGCATTCCAACCGTCAATCAAGTTACCTTGGAAAATACGTTCTGGTATCAGTGCTTGGGCAATGTTTCGTGGCGTATGGCACTCCGAACAGTGACCAAGCCCCGCTACCCAATATTTGCCTTGTTGCCACTTATCGACATTCTCAATTTCTCCTTTGAGCTCTTCTGGTACTTCATAATCAATCGGGTCGGTATCCATAAATACGATATTCCAGCCAAGCAAACCTAAGCGAATGTTGGATGGAAACATCATGCTGTTGTCATCATTGCGTCGTGGCACGGCGGTGATTGACTGCATGTATTCCCACAAATCGACCATGTCTTGGTCGGTGAGGTATTGATAAGAGGTGTAAGGCATTGCAGGGTACAGGTAACCATTCTGACCTTTACCTGCAACTAACGCGGCTCGGAAGTCATCAAAGTCATAAGTCCCAATCCCTTCGGTGGTGTGTGGCGTAATATTGGTTGAATACACGGTGCCGAAAGGGGTCACAAACGGTAGGCCGCCAGCAAAGGGTTCGCCACCTTCTGCACTATGACAAGCTACACAGTCACCGGCATACGCTAGGTATTCACCACGTTCAACAGACTGAGCTTCTAGGTTCGCGAGTCTTTGTTGCTGCTCTGAGCCCGCATGTCTAATGTAAGCACCCAGTGCGAGTATTTCGTTCTCGGTGAGCTGCTCATCAAACGCAGGCATTAGGTTGTTCAAGCCTTTGTTGATAGTGTGTTGTATCTCTTCAATACTGCCGCCGTGCAACCAAATATCGTCTGAGAGATCAGGCACGCCAATCTCTGGGTTCGCAACAGAACCATCAGCGTGACAAGACGAGCAGTATTTTACAAACAGCTCTTTGCCGACTTTAACTTTTACTTCTGGAACATCGGTATGGCGTTGATTGAGGGAAGCTAAGTAGTAAGAAACCTTAGCCACTTCATCGGGGCGCATGATTTCGCTCCAACCTGGCATAGCACCGTTCCGACCTTTGGCGATCGAATGAATAACAGCTTCATCACTGCCACCGTAGAGCCATTCTTGGTCTATCAGGTTAGGGAAGTGTTTCTGACCTTGAGCATTATCTCGGTGACAAGCAGCGCAGTGAGTTTGGAACAGAATCCTACCGCTGTTCACGATCTCTGGGACTGCAGCTAATCCCTCTAACGTAGTTTCGCTGGTTTGTGCAAATTGCTCATTGAGAGTGGTGGATGGTGAACTGAGCTTATCATCACTTTGTTCCCAATCGACTAATCCTTCCCATTCGCCAAGCCCGGGGTAGAGCACCAAATAACCAGCAGACAAAAGAAATGCGACCGCATAGCTTACAAATAACAGCTTAGGTGGAGGCGCATCTTTCTCTTCAATACCATCAAAGGTGCCAATGGTGTGGTCGTGATCGGCCTTGTGATTGCTACGCCAGTATTTAACGACAACAGACACCATCAGAATAAAGAATATTAAGGTTAAGAGTACCGCCCATAGATTCCAGAATGTGCTCATTGTGATACCTCCTGTGACGTATCTTTACCCAGGCTTTGTAAATAGTGAATCAGCGCTTCACCTTTGGTTTTGCCTCTTACTTGCAATCGGGCGTCACCAATTTCTTGATCGGTATAAGGCACACCTAAGGTACGTAACACTTCCATTTTTGCGCTGATATCATCGCCTGTAAGCGTTTGTTCAAACAGCCACGGGTAAGAGGGCATGATCGATGTCGGTACGACTTTTCTAGGATCAGTTAGGTGAATAACATGCCACTGGTCAGAATACTTTCTACCTAAGTTAGTGAGGTCAGGACCAGTACGTTTAGAGCCCCACAAGTTAGGAAACTCATAGATATCGTCGGCTTCTTGGTTCGGACGACCATTACGTTTCACTTCTGGCTCTAGAGGGCGAACCATTTGGGTGTGACACACATGGCAGCCTTCACTGATGTAGATGTCTCGGCCTGCTAACTCAATTGGTGTGAGTGGCATCGCTAAGCTGCCTTTGGCAATATCATCGCCACGGACAATGCTTGGCACTACCCAGACCAACAAAGAGAAGGAGGCCACGACAACGGTGGTCAAAATTAAAATGACGATTGAATGTGTAAAGTCTTTACTCATCATTTAAGCCCCCTCATTAACGGTATGTTTAGCGTCGTGTACTACTGGCATACGAACCGTTTTGTACAAGTTGAATGCCATTAAGAACAATCCAAGTACAAACAGTGCACCACCAAAGAAACGCATGAATAGCCAAGGTGCTTTAAAGTCCATCGCTTCTACAAAACTGTAAATCAGTTCGCCATTTTCATTTTGAGCGAGCCACATATAACCCTCACCGATGCCTGCGATCCAAAGTGCTATCGCATAAATTGCGACGCCAGCATGAGCGAGCCAAAAGTGCCATTTAATCAGTCGTCGTGACCAAAGAGCGGTTTGGCCCCATAAGCGTGGAATGAAATAGTAAAAAACCGCTATCCCTGACATTCCAACCCATCCGAGAGCTGCGGAATGTACGTGACCGATGATCCATTCGGTGTTGTGTGCCACCATGTTGAACCAGCGAATAGCGAGTAGGGGACCTTCGAATGTCGCCAAGCAGTAGTAAAGAATTGCTGAGAAAAAGAATAAAAGAATGTAGTCGGACTTCAGCTTTTCTTTGTTTTGTAGAAGGGTCATTGCGCTATTGAACGCACCGGCCCAAGAAGGGAGCCACAGGATCAAAGACATTACGATGCCGATGTTTTGAATCCAGATAGGAACGGAAGAATAAACTAAGTGATGCGTTCCGGCCCATGTGTAAAAGCCGACTAAGCCCCAGAAGTGAATCACGGATAAACGATAGGAGTAGATAGGTCGATCCGCTGCCTTGGGTATGAAATAGTAATTCATACCAATCACACCTGCTGTCAATAAGAACCCAACGGCATTATGTCCCCACCACCATTGCACAATCGCGTCTTGAGCCCCGGCAAACACAGAGTAGGACTTCATCGCCAATACTGGCATTGCGAGGTTGTTGACGATGAAAATCATGGCAACGACGATAATAAAAGCAGCAAAGAACCAGTTAGCCACGAATATATGACTGACTTTCCGTTTCGCGAGGGTACCAAAGAAGAGCACCGCGTAGAGCACCCAAACCAAAACAATCAGTAAGTCGATTGGCCATTCAAGTTCTGCATACTCTTTTGAGCTGGTGTGGCCTGCGGGTAAGGAAATGACTGCAAGCAATAAAATGAACTGCCAGCCCCAAAATACCATCCATGAAAGGCTTTTGTTGAATAAGTCACAGTGGCCTGTTCGTT
This sequence comes from Vibrio splendidus, assembly GCF_003345295.1. Taxonomy (NCBI): domain Bacteria; kingdom Pseudomonadati; phylum Pseudomonadota; class Gammaproteobacteria; order Vibrionales; family Vibrionaceae; genus Vibrio; species Vibrio splendidus. The sequence goes on along the minus strand of NZ_CP031056.1, from coordinate 1,429,630 downwards.
GGGCAATGTACAAAGAGGTTCCCATTAAAATATTGACGACGAAGCCGTAGATTACTCCAGATGTATGCAGCGGACGTAGTCGACCAAACTGGAAGTATTGAGAGTCAAAGTTTAATACCGGCCAATATAACTGCGCGGCGAGGATCACGCCGATGATCATACCTACAATCGCCCAGATTAAAGAGGCGATGATAAAGTATCTCACGACCTTGATGCTGTACTGCGTTGTCACTTGTTCCATAACAAGGCTCCTTGCCTACAGTTTTGAATTGCTGACTTCGTCTGTATCGTTAAGCGAACTTGGGTCGTTGCCAAGCATTGAGTAGAAATACGAAATATCTCGGATGTCTTGATCGGAAAGCGTGTCGGCTTGTTGCTGCATAAGTATCGCCAAACCGCTGGTTCTTTCTCTGGTCTGGTAATCTTTTAAAGAAGAAATGAGGTAACCGACCTTCTGACCTCGAAGGTTAGGGTAGGGATCTTGTGTCGAGATACCATCTTCGCCATGACAGGTCATGCATACCTTGGCTTTTTGTTTTCCCAATTCGAATTTTTCATTATCGGTTTCCGCATAAACTGGATGCGTTACGAGCGTCATTAAAAGGACGGAAAGTGCGGTTATGGGGTTAAACTTGTGTGTATTTAAACTCATTACTGGTTCCCTTGGTTCTAAAGTTAACAAGCGATTTTTGGTTTAAGAACTGTGTTGCTTGGCTGTGACAACCTGAACGAAAGCTATTGGAAAGGCTCTAAATATAGATTCGTTCGATTAAAGGTTATGCAGCGTTGAGCATTCCCGCTACTTGTTGAGCCATATTTATTATTAAATTTACAACTTGATACGTATTTACCTGGTCAATTGGATTACTTACCGGGTTCGAAAAGTAATGTTATTGATAATAAACATCGTTAAACAGAGAATTTTTGAAGGGTAAGAAGCGTCGCACTGCGGATTTGAATACGGTATTGATGAAAAAGCAGAGGAGAGTCTTCAATTAATGTGAAAGCTATACGATTAACGTGAAAGCTATATGATTAACATGAAAGTTATGTGATTGAAAAATTAGCTAATAGCGAGGCAAGTCAAATGCTCAATATAGGCTAGACTAAATTTAGTGACCTTTTTAAATGGAGTTTAGAATGAGAACTGTACTTTTGTTTGCCCTCTCGCTTTTTTCGTTTTCCAATTTTGCCGCTTCAGAGTTAACGGTTTTCGATCACTTAGGTCAAAAACATGAGTTAAGTAGGGACCAACTTCTTTTAATGCCTCAAAAAGAAATCACCACTTTGCTACCTTGGGTTGATGGTAAGTCGGTTTATAGTGGTGTGACGCTACAAACGATTCTTGAAACCATTGATTTACCAATATCGTCGCAAGTGACGTTTGTGGCATTGAACGATTATAAAATTACCGTACCTAAAGAAGATTTTGATGATTATCATCCGATTATCGCTATCAAACAAAATGGTGAGTTTATGTCAGTAAGAGATAAAGGTCCTTATTGGTTGATCTATCCACTTTCTTCAAATCCAAGCATCAACAATACGGATTTCCATGCCAAGATGATTTGGCAGATACGAGATATTCATTTGTAAGGGATTACTATGAAAAAGCTGCTGTCATTGGCTGCCATTAAAATTGTCGTGTTATCTTTAGCGGCGGTGGTGCTCGCCGTAAATATCTACAGTGTCACGCGCATTAACGACATCAATAAGAGTTTTTCGAGTCGACAAAATGAAGCAACGTGGTTCGTTTTTCAGTTAGTAAAAGAATACGCCAACTTCTTGATGGTCAGTCGCTCTGACACCATCGATTATGATGAATTATGGTTAGCGTACGATATTACTTGGAGTCGTTTTGATATTTTAATAAACAGCACTGAATCGTCTAACTTCATTAAGTCAGCCAACTTTAGACCTTACTTTACAACAGAGTTTGAAAAGTTTAAGGCGTTAGAGTCTTCAATTAAGCTAGTCAACGAAGGCGTCCTTCCTAAAGAGTCGTTACAGAAAAAAATCGATATTTGTTATCACACGTTAGTGGGCTTTATTAATGAAAAATTTCGCCTACAAAGCCCAGTGATAGAGGAAAACACCTCCATGGTCGACAAATTGGTCATGATCCATCAAATCAGTAGCGCGTTTCTTGTTTTAATATTGATGATGACGGGAGCTATTTTTTATATCGATTTTTCCGCTAAACGAAAACTCCGTTCGACCGATTGTATTACAGGATTTCATAATAGAGTCTCGCTAATGAAATTTGTAAAAAATAATTACTCGAGAGACAACAACTTCGATCTGTACTTCGTGCGAATCAGAAATCTTAGCGAGATTAATCAAAAGTATGGGCTTGAATATGGCGACTTAGTCGTGAGTTCAGCCGCTAAGTCTCTTACGGCAAAGATCCCTGAAAGTGCTATTTCGTTTCGTAGCAGTGGTAGTCAGTTTTTGTTCTTTATCCCTGATCACTTACATGCGAGTGGTGAAATACAGGAGAAATTTAACGAGGTGCTCAGTGATTATATTTCGGCAGGTAATTTAGAATTGATGATTGACGCTGTAGTGAGACATAAGAAAAATATAAGTTCTAAAGACATGATGGAGTTGGTCACCACCATGCAAGGTTAATGCTCTTTCATGTGAGAGCATTATTGAGTTTACCTGAGCTGTTTAATTCATTCTCCCCATTCATTAATCGCTTTGCTCGGTTCCTCTTCGTTCAGCCGCGTTTAGGTTGAGCAATGTATCGCTCGTGTCCAATCTTTTATTTAGTCGTTTTACGTTTCTATTGACTACTTGATATCGCTTTAATTAGATTCTTCGTTCGTTTAATTTTCACCATAAGAGCAACGTCAGAACTGATTTGTTCACTTCGGACCTTATCTTGGATGAGATGGATGAGATGGATGAGATGGCGAACTCTCTGCGCTGCGGATAATAGTGGCAACCAATACGAATTCGAAAATATGAAGCGATGTATTGAGGTTATTTTTTCTGAGTTAGAGAAACAATTCTTTCGTCAGGACTAGAATCTACAGTGGATTGAGGGTCTAAGATTTCCTGAGGATTATGGTCTCGAACAAACTCGATAAATTGAAGGTATGTTAATGGTTGGCTGAATAAGTAACCTTGTATCAAATCGCAATTCGCCTCTTTGAGATGTCGATATTGCTCTATTGATTCCACACCCTCACCGACAACTAAAGTGTCACAAGAATGGCCTAAGTTAATCATTGATTCGACCATCTTGCGGCCGGCTTTGTCGTTTACGATATTATCGATAAAACTCTTATCCACCTTTAACTCATCCACAGGGTAGTGGAGAAGTTGATTAAATGCGGTGTAGCCAGTACCAAAATCATCGAGGGACACTTTTAGTCCTAAGCCTCTGAGGTTTTCAATAGTTTGAACCGTAAGTTTTGTACTTTTGACATAACTGGTCTCGGTAATTTCGATAATAATCTTGGCCGGAGGCACTTGATATCGTTCAAGAACTTTACGAATGTTATTTGCAAAATTGCGGTTATATAACTCCATTGCTGAAATGTTGATGGATAAGGTACCTTCGTACTTGTGAACCTCTGACAGCTCTTTATAGCTCTTGATTGCGGTACTAATCACCCACATGTCGAGTTTTGAAATTAGATTACTTTTTTCAGCGACAGGAATGAATTCATCGGGTCCGGCATTAATACTAAACAAAGCAGGGCAACGGATAAGGCACTCTGCGCCATCGATGTGAAGTGTTTGGGCATTGAGAATAGGCATGAAACGGAGTTCAAAATTGTCACTTTCACAACATTCCAAAAGCCTTTTCTCGATGACATCATGTCTCTCTAATGTGTGTAATAACTCTTCGCCGTAAATAACGCGACTTTCGCCATCACTGTGAGACTTAGCATTGATCAACATCTCATCAATACATCGATGCCAAATCTCTTCAAATTTTGGTGTGTCGACAGGCAATACGCCTGTTGCAACCGAGAGCCTAAATCCATAGTAATCAAGGAAAGTGGTTCCGGTCAGTGTGTTGTTGATGTTCTCAATTTCTTCGCTTATCGATTGATGTTCATCGATTTCCAATATGGCAATAAACTGGTTTCCCCCGAGCCTTGCAAGAGAATAATCACTACAACTAAAGCCCAAAGACGATTGTTGGTTCTGTAGCGTTTCTCTCAATGCTTTAGCTAGGCTAATTAGCACATTATCACCTACTTTTGCACCGTATAAATCATTGATTTTTCTGAAATCGATGATATCCCAACAAACCAGATAGCAACGTGAGTTCATTGAACTTTTTAAACGTACATCAAGGTGACGTATGAACGAACGTCGGTTGGCTAACTTAGTGAGTTGATCAAACTCAGCTTCGAATTTTAATTCCGTCAACGAGTCAATGTACGCGTTCTTTAAGCCATCAATTTCACTTTGCCCAGACGACCGCTTGAAATAACGAAGCTTTAACCCACCGATAGATATCTCGTGCAATAAGCCTTTGAGGGGCCGCACAAGTTGGTATCGCACAACCAGGTGGACAATTAACATGATTATAAAGAGAGTAGCTAAGCAGCCAAGTAGGGTCTGTTTGGCGATGATGGCTTTCTCATGATTAAACTTTTTCTCGCGAATGTTAACTTGAGCAATGAGATGACGGCTTGTCATCTGTACATTGATGCTTTCGTTAGTTTGTTCAATGGACTTGATGACGAACTGAGTATTTTCGATGTTGGCAACGTCTGATGAAGGTTCAATCAATAGCTGCATATTGTCATCATCGTTGTATTTGATTAACAAGCTAGAGAGTTGCTTTAAGGGCCCGTCGGCAATCAATATGTATCGATTTAAACTGTTATTTGCACGTTTATCCTGGGGGAGTAAATAAGGATCAATTGCAGCAACATAAGCGTACCTAAGCTCACCACTGACTGAGATATAAGAAAAACCTTCGTTTGATAGTTCCTTCTTATTTATCAATGAAGTATATATGTCGAAGATTTTTTCATAAATATTATCGGGAATTTTTAACCCTTCGAAAGGGTCGGCTCTCAATGTAGACAGTGTTAATTTAAACTTGGGATCTATGATGTAGATATTACGTTGTCCAAACTGGCTAACGTGGTTCTGGTTTATTACGCGCAGTACTCGTTTTTCAAGGAGAGACAGGGTGGTGTAATCACTAGGGTTTTGAATGTAGCGAAGAAACTGTAACGACGACCCGATATCTTTAACTAACAAAGACAAACCGAGTTGTTCATACTCAGCAGCAACTAACGCAGTGTTAACGTCAGATTGTACTTTGTCGAGGTACATGTGTTTCGCATGGTTTGATGCGAAATTATAGGTGACCATTCCCGCTATCGTAAAGACAAATAGCAGTGTTGGTATGAGTACGAAATACAGCTTTTTCAATACTGGCATCAATTATCTCAGACTGTCGACAATACGGTTACGAATTTGAATGCTATTAGGTTCTAATTGTTTATATAGGTAGCTGCGATCTAATATCTCTTTACTAGGAAAAAGTTCAGGGTCATTTTGATACTCTTGAGAGGTCAACTCTTTTGCTTTTGTACTAGGGGTTGCAAACCATGAATCCATCGCGTTTTGAGCGGCGATATTGGGTTGAGATAAGAATGTCATTATTGTGGTGGCTTGTGAAGATAACGCTCCGTTGTTAATTGCTGCGATACACTCTAGCCACAAAGTTGTTCCTTCTTGAGGCACGACATATGCCCAAGATGAACCAGGCTCGGCATCATTGAGCGCATAGCTATCGCCTGAATAACCGTAGGCGAGGTCAATGTTTGAGAGGCGTTCAGGCTGGTGAATATAATCGATAACGTATTCGTTGCTTTCAAGATGCGGCTTCTGTGTTTGTAGGGTTTTATACGCAACGCGCAGTTCTTGTTCGTTGTTCGTGAACGGATCAAATTGATGTGCCAACAGTGCAGTGCTCACTAAATCTGTTGCTTCGTAATACATACTTATTTTGCCACTGGCTTTTGTGTCGGGATCAAGAATGGCATTCCAAGATTCGGGAGTAGTAACTTTATCGCTTCGATACAAGATACCTGATGTCCCCCAAGCATAAGGGATACCGTAATCTCCACATCCATCAACCCATCTAGAATCAAAGTTTCCTGCAATGGATTGTTGCAAGTCTTGGAGGTTGTGGAATAGATTTTGTTCGGCTAACGCTTTAAGTTTTACACTTTCTACAATAACTAGTTCAAAAGCGCCTCGACGTTCGCTCAATAAAACTTCATCTCTTATTGACTCATCAGAGAAGTACTGTTGTTTCAGCGAAATATCGTAAGTATCGCGTAACTGAGTAATGACACGATCAGATAAAAACTCATCCCAATTGTAGAGGTAAATTTCATGGGTTTGGCCAAGTGCAGAGCCAGTTAAAAAGGATGATGATGCAACAATTGAAACATAGAATGTTTTCACTGACGGATTCCTTTCGTACTGTGATTAATTAAATCGTAGCCCAATTCTTGAGACATAGTTCAAATTTAGGCCTCTTATTTTAGTACAACCTAATGCATTGCACGTGAACAACAATTTTCTGACTCCAAATAAGCGAGTTATTGAGCCTTGGTCAAAAGCTCACTAAGCTAAATCGTGGTTTGATAATCTAAACATTGAAAAGCTTATTATTAGGAAGTCTCGTACCTAACAAGACTGATTAAAACGTGTTGTCTGTCTGATCCTCTTAGTATCTAAACATTAACAGTTAACCAATAAAACCCAGTATCCAATTATTATGCAATAATAATGCATTAAATTTTACAATAAGGACATTGGTTTATGGATGCGGGTTTAGTCGGAATTTTTGTTACCGTGGCGATTGCTCACTTTCTAGCGTTATTGAGTCCCGGGCCAGACTTTGTGATTGTGGTGAAGAGTGCTGTTCGAAATAAGGGAAGAAAAGCATTAGGCGTTGCATTCGGTATTGCCAGTGCGAATGCGGTTTATATTGCTTTGTGCTTGGTTGGAGTAGGGTCTATTCTAGCGGCTTCCGTTTCCGTTATGATTGTACTGAAGATCATTGGTGGTGTGTTTCTTGTTTATCTTGCTGTGCAAGCGATAAGAGCGAAGAAATGTAATTACAGCAATATGGATGTTACCGAAGGAGATAGCTTCAACCAAACGACTTTTCTTAAAGAATTCATCACGGGTTTTCTATCAGGAATTCTTAATCCCAAAAACCTTTTGTTCTATTTGAGCTTATTCACGGTTGTGTTGAACAATGACATTGGCTTCATGTTCAAGCTCGGGCTGGGAGTTTGGATGACGGTGGTTGTCTTTGTGTGGGATGCAGCAATCATATTCCTTTTATCGGCACCTAAAGTTCGTCGAGAGTTCACACGTGTTGCTTACTATATTGATAAAGTGACAGGAGTCATGCTGGGTCTGCTTGGCTTGACCATTGTGAAATCTGCTTTGGTACGTCAGTAGATTCATCATTACTGAGTAACATACGCTTGTGGCACGATACAATGCCTATGTGCCGCGAATGTGTGCTTGTTACCTACCAGGCTGATACGTTTTAGCTCTTATCTGCCCGATATTAAACCTTCTGCTTAATCCGCCTATTATTTTCATAACTCTTTGTTTATCATTCCTTACTTCTTAAATAAGTATTAATTATGTTGCTGTTGAACACTTGTAGCACGGGGTGTTTGTGCTTATTGTAGGCAATAATATTTATCCAATATAAGAGCTAGGAACTATTGTGAATTTAGATATATATCAAGTGGACTCGTTCACAGCTCAAGCTTTTAAAGGAAACCCAGCTGGGGTCTGCATTTCTCAAGATCTACTTGATGAGTCACTCATGTTCTCAATCGCTGAAGAGATGGCGGTATCTGAAACCGCTTTTCTCGCGCTTAACACTATGACGCTTAAATGGTTCACGCCAGAAGTAGAAGTGAAACTATGTGGACATGGTACTTTGGCAACCGTCCACGTATTGAAAGAGCAAGGGTTAGTGAAAACGGGTGATAAGGTAGTATTTGATACTTTGTCTGGTGAGTTATCTGCCACGGTTCGTGAATCGTCTATCGTGCTTGATTTTCCTAGCACTCATTTATCGCCGAGTCTGGAACCCGATCAAGAATTGCTCGAACACCTTGGCTTGGAGTTCAACCAAGTTGTTTCATTTAGAGAGTTTGATTCAAAGCAGTTGATCGAAGTCGTTGATGAGCGCGTTCTATTGGATTTGTCGCCAAACTTTGATTCCTTGAAACGCATGGATGGTAGAGGTGTTGTGGTAACGGCAGTTCCATCAAATCCTGAACTTGATTTTGTTTCTCGCTACTTTGCGCCATGGGTGGGTGTTAATGAAGACCCCGTCACTGGTTCGGCACATTGTGCATTGACGCAGCACTGGGCAGACAAGCTAAACAAAAGTAGTTTCAATGCTTATCAGGCGTCTCGTCGTGGTGGCTATATGTCGACAGAGTTATTAGCTAACGGGCGAATAAAGTTAATCGGTTCTGCTATCACTGTGATCAGTGGTGTGTTGAAACTTTAGTTCTCTGTTGAAGCTTTAGATCACTGCTGCCGTATTTTTGAATTAACCAAGAGAGTTTCTTTGGCTATTCATGGTTGAACGAAACGGCTCGGCGTAATGTTATTATTGAAGGAATCACCGTGTCAGCCTTTTATCTTTCTCAAGTATTAGTCGCGATTGCGATCTGTTTCGATCTTTTGTCATTCCAGTTTAAGGAAAGGAAGAAAATCGTCACTTGTCTGTTCTTTGCTGGTGTGCTTATTTCGAGTCACTTTATTCTTCTCGAACAATGGACAGCGGCGAGCCTAATGACGATTGCCACTGTTCGCTATTTAACGAGCGTGTTTTCTACATCGTCTAAGTTTAAATATTTGTTCTGTTCCATGTCGGTGGTCGCAACGGCCGTGACTTACTCAGGATTAACCAGTGTATTGAGCTGTTTTGCCTCGGTGTTTCAAACCTTTGCCGCCTTCAATAAAGATGACCGTCGATTAAGAGAGTTGATGATCATCGGAACCAGCTTTTGGCTAGTTCACAATTACTTAGTAGGCTCTCCTACTGCTGTACTGATGGAAGCACTGTTTATCTGCAGTAACTTGGTGGGTTATTACCGTTTTTACTTCAAAAAGAGTGTTGCTGCCTAGGTTTCGGCTTTCTACGGTTTATTAAGTTAAAGAACCACAAGATTTAAAGCGCAGCACCAGATTACAGTTAACAAGGATTAGGATAGTTCGATGTCTAATATTTACGCTGATGTTCCTTCGTCGATACCCAATGAAATCTTCAATGACCTGATCGCTAACGACAATGTTCGAATTGAAAGGATACTGTCTCACGGGCACAGTTCTCCTGAAGAAGGTTGGTATGATCAAGATGAGCATGAATGGGTGATGGTTATTGAAGGGCAAGGGGTCATTGAATTTGAAGATGGACGCGTTGTGACTTTATCAAAAGGGGATTACATCAACATTTCCGCAAGAGAAAAGCACAAGGTTATTGGTACGGACAAAGACATGGTGACGATCTGGTTGGCTGTGTTTTATCGTTGAAACTCTTTGTTCTATAGTCGACTCATTCAGAGAGCACATAGGGATAATACTTTACCTGTCCAATACACTAGATACATGAAAGGACTATGTCGTGGTTAGAATTCGAAATTACCAAACCAGTGATGCTAAGGCGTTGTGGGAGATTTACTTTCATACCGTTCGCAATGTTAATGTTCGAGATTATTCTCAGCAGCAAGTAGAAGCTTGGGCACCAAGTAGCTTTGACTCTGAGCTTTGGCAAAAGCGTATGAACGAGTTACTACCTTTTGTGGCTGAGCTAGATGGTTGCGTTGTTGGTTATACTGACCTGCAACCCAATGGCTTGATTGATCATTTCTTCTGTCATCATGAATGCCAGGGTAAAGGCGTTGGAAGAGCGCTAATGGAACATGTTCTTGCTGTTGGTCGTGTTCGTGGTGTATCGCGGTATTTCTCTGAAGTAAGTATTACCGCAAGGCCTTTCTATGAACACCTTGGTTTTAAGGTCGTTAATGAGCAGGAAGTTGAAATGCGTGGCGTAAAACTCACCAATTACGTGATGGAGAAGGTAGTGCCTTCAGACGAACGGTAATCTCATTTTTGTTACAGTTTTCACCTGTTTTTGGTTCTCTTCTTAAAGAAAAATCATCACTTTAGCGATAATATTCACTGCAACTAATTTGAGTGAAGGAAGTAATGTGGGAATTGAAGCTTTAGCGTTTGTGATGGACGCATTAATAACAGCATGCTGCATGTATATCGCCTCCAAAATGTCTTTCGTGGTCGCAGACTTTAAATCCCTTCTTACTATTGCTGTAATCGTTGCTTTGGTGTCATTGATTCCGACAGTGGGTTGGGTGTTGGGGTTGATTCTGTTTGTGTTCCTTCTCGGGAAAGCGACGCACTCTAGTATTGGTGATTGCATCTGGGTGGTGGTCTTCACGAAGGTGGTGTCGATGGCGGTATTTCTAATATTCGGCCGCTTGTTTGTGTAACTCGGGTTCTTGTTGATATAGTTCTTGATGATATAAAGGCAGCCTAGGTTGGCTTGAGACCGTTATTAACTTTTTAGTTAAAAGATGAAAAGGGCGTGACCTGTCACACCCTCTTAAAAGACTTTGACCGATATTGTGTTTCTTATTTAGGCAACAGCACAGCGTCAATCACATGGATAACACCGTTGCTAGCCTCAACGTCTGGCATAATAACTTTGGCGTTGTTTATCATTACGTTGCCGTCATCTATCGCTATCATTACCGCACCGCCTTGAACCGTCACTGCGCTATTTAACTTCATAACTTCAGCGGCCATGATTTTACCTGGTATTACATGGTATGTGAGCACTGCAACTAATTTGTCTTTGTTTTCTGGCTTCAACAACATGTCGACCGTTCCTTCTGGTAACGAAGCAAATGCCTCATCAGTGGGAGCTAATACGGTGAAAGGGCCTTCACCTTTCAATGTGTCAACTAAGTCCGCTGCTTTTACTGCCGCCACTAAAGTATTGAAAGAGCCGTTTTCAGCCGCAACATCAACGATGTCTTTCTTCATCTCGTGGTGGTTAGCGTGAGCAAAAGCCGTAAAAAGAAGCGTCGCAACTAGCACTGATGTGGTTTTGATTAATTTGTTAAACATATTGTCTTCCTTTGAGTTTTGTCCGTTATTTTCGAGAAGTTCTACGAAAGCTTAAAAGCGATAGATCAACTTATTGCACCTTTGAACCTATTTTTTAGACACCCAATTCGTCAGCTGAATGAATGTCTCCGTTAAATAGTTGTTATAATTTTAATTTAATACATATAGTTAACGGGTGATTATTCAATTAATGGATGTGAATATGAGGTTTGTTTTACCAGTTGTATTTTCGGCATTCGCTTCAATGCCAGCTTATAGTGGCCTTGCACCAACGGAAGGTTTCAGTGGTAACTTCAGTGTCTTGACGGGTGTATCTTCTGACAGCAGTAACTTGAGCACCGAGCAAGACGCGAATCAAGCAACTAACACCAAGGAGGGGGACAGCGAAAATCTAGGGCTACTCGGTTTTTTGGGTACGGTTCAATATACCTTTGGTGAGTCACTGACTCATCAAGTGTATGCGGGTACCACTCGAGAGGATATTGCAACAGGTACCATTGCTTTTGAGATTGGTTATCGACATCAGCTATCTGGAGGCACAATATTGGATTTTTCTGTTCTTCCTACGCTTATCTCGGGCAAGGCTTGGACGGATCCGTATGCTGTTGGCGTTAATCGAAATGAAACGGATGTGAAAGGTAATGTAGGACGACTGCAGCTCACTAATATCGGTGGAACTGGTTTTCGAACGGATCTCGCATTTGGGCAATCTGATGTTGATGAAGAGCTATCTGGTAGCCAAGGCTTATCTCCGGAAAATGCTGTGCTGCTGGATAGGGAAAGAACCTATGTGTACGCCAAAGCAGGGTACCGCTTTATCTTGCCAAACCAAGCAGGTTTATTTGTTCCTTCAATGGTGTATTTCCACTCAGACGCAGAAGGAGGAGCACTCAGCTTCGATAGTTATGGTATTGAATTAAACTACGCGAAGAGAATCGGTCGTCATGGTTTTGTTGTCACCCTAGATGCAAGTGATCGTGAATATGATGAGTCGAATCCAATTTACGGGCAAGTACGTGAAGAGAATGAATTCGGTGCATTCTTAGCTTATGAGTTTGGTGGCTTAATGGGTTATGAAGATTGGTCGTTTATTTCATTACTCGGTGTAAGGTCGATTGACTCTAAGATTGACTTTTACAGCTCTGAACAAGCATTAGCGAGTGTTGGTGTTGACTACAAATTCTGATATTCACACTACGTCAACAAAACTAATCAAAGCAGAAGCTCAGTCTTTCTATTTGTTTAATTATTTCGAGCACTTACACCTCAAAGGTTGTAGGTGCTCGTTGCTATCCGTAATATGAAAATCAGCTTATGGACAAAAATAATATGATAAGGAAACGTTTTGGATATACAAATTAGACATTTAGAAGCAACGGATAGCCACGATATTTTTGATATTTATCGCCGCCCTTCAGTTTCAGAAAATACCTCACAAAAGCCTTATCTTAGTTCTGACCAAGTGGAGCGACTGTTTGGCCATTCTGATCATTTCACATTGGTCGCCGAATTATCAGAGAAAGTCGTAGGACACATTACGCTATTCATGACCACAAAGGTAAGAGACAGGCACTGTGCTGGGCTTGGTATTGCGATTCACCCTGAAGCTCAAGGGAAGGGGATAGGAAAGGCTTTGATGCAAGAGGTGGTTAATCAGGCCGATAATTGGCTAAATCTAGTTCGTCTTGAGCTTGAGGTTCATGCAGATAACCACTCCGCGATTGCTTTATATGAACGAGTGGGTTTTCAGTTAGAAGGCACCAAAAGGCTGAGTACATTCAAAGCGGGTAAATATATCGATATGTTGCTGATGTCGAGAATTCGACCGGATTATCGTTGATATCGAGCTAAACGGGTTCCTGCTATATAAATCGGTTTTTACTATGTTAATGAGTAATTGATTAGTGAAATTCACACTGAACTCTGTATAGTGGCAACCGTTTGCTTCGTATAACCCCAATGATATGGTTTGGGGGTCTCTACCAGCTCCCGCAAAGTGCTGATTACGAAGGGTTTAGATCACAATTGTGTTCTTACTCTTTGTAATGGCGTTCAAGAAAACCTCCTGTCTATTATTCAGAGTAAGTGCACACCTAAAATCCATAGTAGGTGAAATATGAACGCATTTATTCAAGGGCTTCCAAAAGTAGAGTTGCATTTACACATTGAAGGTTCGCTCGAACCTGAGTTACTTTTCCAACTTGCTCAACGCAACGGCATTGATCTGCCTTATTCATCCCCAGAGCAGCTAAGACGCGCATACGAATTTGATGACCTGCAGTCATTTCTTGATATCTATTATCAAGGTGCGGATGCATTGCGCACTGAACAAGACTTCTATGACTTAACCTGGGCGTATTTAGAACGTTGTAAAGCCGACAATGTTATCCATACTGAAATTTTCTTTGACCCTCAGACACATACCGATCGTGGCATTGCATTCGACACCGCTATTAACGGCATTCATCGTGCGCTTGAACAGGGTCATAAAGAGATGGGCATCACATCTCAAATCATCGCATGTTTTCTGCGCCATTTATCTGAAGAGAGCGCCATTCAAACGTTCGCCGATGTGTTGAAGCATCAAGACAAGATCATCGGAGTTGGCCTAGACTCTTCTGAATTAGGGCACCCACCAGAGAAGTTCAAGCGTGTATTCCAGCAAGCAAAACAAGCAGGTTTCTTAACGGTTGCCCATGCAGGAGAAGAAGGGCCTGCTCAAAACATTATTGATGCGATTGAAATGCTCAGCGTGAGCCGAGTGGATCATGGTGTGCAGTGTATGACCGACGAAGCTCTGATAGCCGAATTGATTGAAACCAAAATGCCGCTGACCGTGTGCCCACTGTCTAATATTAAATTGCGTGTATTCGATGAGATGGAAGACCACAATATTGTTGAGCTGTTAAGACGAGGCGTAGCGGTGACGATTAACTCGGACGACCCCGCATACTTTGGTGGTTATATGTCGGATAACTTTAACGCGGTGAGCTTAGCTCATGAGATGACGGAGCAAGAGCTTGCTCAATTTACTTTAAATGCTATAGAAGCGAGCTTTATTGAAGAATCATTGAAACAGCAATATCGTGATGTTGTTTTGGCGTATCTCGCTTAAGTTAAAAGTTAAAAGTTAAAAGTTAAAAGTTAAAAGTTAAAAGTTTCAGTATGAAGCTAAAGGCGAAGTTTAGGGTATAGGTGAATGCGAACGAACTCTCGGCATTCTGCGATTTAGAAAGCTTAAACGGCCAACAAGTGTTGGTCGTTTTTATTTTGGTTCTCAAGCGGGTTTTAAGCTAGATAAGTGGCTTAAGACATTAAGAAATATGATTTTATTTGGGTAAAAACATCTTGTCTTAAGCTTTAATGAACTACATTTAAACGAGGTGTAGATATACAGTGTCACGCTGTATTGAAATAGAGATTAACTTAAGCATAAGCGTATAAAAGCAGACACAGAGATTGTCTGAGGAGGAACAAACTGTTGTTAGATCCAACAATCAGTGAACAAATACAATGGCCGTGTGAATTGTCTGCGGACTTGATAGAAAGCTTGCTTGATATTGCCGTTTTTAAATCGGGTGTCGACAGCTTTGAGATTACAAAAAAGTTTCAGAATTTGCCCGGTGTCTTTTATATTTTAAGTGGCTCCGCTGGAATCTGTTTTTCTACAGAAAACATGAAAAGCTTATCTGGTGGTGTTATTGGAAGGGGAGATTGGATGGGGGCTTTGTCTATACATGCTGACTACAACCTCTTTGCCGTGGCAGAAGAAGTCGAGCCTATTACTATGGTACTTTTTCCTGCAAGCAAGGTATTAGAGCTCGCAGAGCGGAAATGCATGGTTTACAAATGGCTACTTCACTGTGGAACCAAAGCGCAATCTATTTGGATGCAGGCTTACTTATCCTCGATTCATGAAAAAGAGCAGAAAACCATTTACGTCTTGTTGGAACTTGCGGCACGCCAGACCAATATCGCGGGGGCAACCGTCAGCATTAATATTTCACAAATTCAATTGAGTTCGATAACTGGCATATCAAGACCTAGGCTAAACGAAGTTCTTAAAGGGATAGAGCAGCAAGGCTTGGTTAAGATACAAAGAGGAAAGGTGTTTATCACCGATGTCAAGGGCTTGTATGAGCATATTTCACCGATGAATTTGATGATACGAGACCCTGTTTCTGAAATTAAGGCATGAATCTTTAACACTACGAGCTAACGTTTGGATTACTAGATTTCAGTGTTTATTAGATATCTCAAAAAAATTATGCACAGTGTTCTTTTAGGAACATACATTACAAGAGAACATCTATAATGTTCATTCTAGATTTATAAATTGAATTAGAGCGGAATAGAATTGTTATGAAAATGGCTGTATTGGAATATAAAGTATTGGGGCTTGGTGATTGGATTAAAACAAGAGTTTCTAGCCGCTGTGCGCACTTACTGGCAGCAGAATACAAAGCTCTAGGATGGCCAACAAAAGTAGATGGGAAAGTGTTATCTGCTGAGCCTGTTTAGTTTACGTAGCTTAAATTCGCTAGATAAAGACAGAAATCAAGAAGCTGGCAAAGTGCCAGCTTCTTTCGTTTGAACGAGAGATCTTAGTCTACTTGTTTGTAATTAAATCTACTTGTTCACGTAGTCTTTGAATTTCTGCTTCGTTTCAGCATCCGCTTTTTCGTACCAGAAATACAACATTTCTTCAGCTGTATTCGCCGCATTTCCGTCAATCTTTGCTGGAAGCGTTACGGGTTGTACTACAGCAGCCGCTGCACCCGCGCTAGCACCTAGTGTAAGTGCAGCTATGCCGCCTTTCTGGTTGTATTCTTTAGCTTCTTGAGGGTATTTACGACCAATCTGCATGCCATCTTTGATTAGCTTATCTTGCTTAACATTGATTGCATTTTGGTTTTCATCAACCAGTTTCCAATCTAAGTTTTGAAGGCCTTTTTTCGCTTCGTTGGTGTTGCGGAACTTAGGCATGTCGAACGTCAATGCGGTGTCTGTCGCGTCAAAAGTAGCAATAATGGTGTCGCTATCGACAAACTCGCGGTCGTTACCTTGGCTAAAAGCGAGTTGATATTTGAAAACGATTTGGTTCACACCATCTGGAACGGTTATCGTTTTGCTCGAAGAGAAAAAGCCACCGTCAAGATCAGGCTTAGCCTCATTTACAGCTAAGACTTCGACTAAAGCATCTGCGCTAGAAGGAACTTCAATTGTCACGTCAGCTAACACGTTTGGTGCTACGATAATTGTGGAAAGCAGCGCGATGGATTGTAATGTTTTCATAATCATACAGTTGTTTATGGATAGTTAAATTACAATCGCATGGTAAGAACTCCAATTCAAGTCAAGTTATAAGGATTTGAAAAAATTTGCAAAATCTTAACGCAACGGTCATATATTAAGGTTCACATTGACTAGTGTGAGTTTTATTTTTGAAAAATGAGCGGATAGGTTGGGGATGAATTATGCTAGTTGGCGGTTCGCGCCTCATGTTCTTTGTATTGGATACTAAAAAGCCGAGATAACGTTTGAGTTATCACGGCTTTGTTTGGCTTTACTAGGGTTGTGAGCGTTAGCTAGCTATTATTTAGCTTGCGCTGCTGCCGCTTCTAGTTGCTTAAGTTTACCTTGAAGCATGTAAGCATTCTGGTTGAAGTTACCAGGGTTCAACACTTGGCTTTGCTGCATTGGGTAATCAGGTAGCGTGTTCATGAACTCTTGTACTTTGCCGCCTACTGGTACGAATAGCCACATGTTGTCTGCCATCCAGCGTAGGTACATGCCCGATTCGTGTGGTGCTTTTTCGAATGGGTCAGCACGTAGGTGAACAACTTGAGGCCAGTTTGGTTGGAAGCGAACCGCATCAACGATGTTACCGTCCATCACTGCGAACGAAATCTTGAAGTCATTCCAGCGAACTGCGTTTAGCTCAGCGTTAGCAGAGAAGTAAAGCATGCTGTCACGAGGTCCTTTTTCTTCTTTACCTTGGAAGTAAGGTAGGAAGTTGTAACCATCTAGGTGAACACGCCAGTTTTTACCGTTGTAAGTTGCACCTTTATCAGACGCTAGCTTCTCAACCACTTTATCATCACCAGCGGCTGCGAGTAGAGTAGGGATCCAGTCTTGGTGCCCCATGATATCGTTGATCTTAGTTCCCGGTTTGATAGTACCAGGCCAGCGAACTAGCTGAGGAACACGCATGCCACCTTCGTAAGTTGTACCTTTCTCACCGTGGAAGTAAGTAGCACCACCATCAGGCCAAGATACGGTTTCTGCACCGTTATCGGTAGAGTAGATTACGATAGTGTTGTCTGCGATTTTAAGCTCATCAAGCTTGTCTAAAAGGATACCCACTTGGTCATCGTGCTCTAACATGCCATCAGCGTAGATGCTGATACCAGATGCGCCTTGGTATTTTTCTTGTAGACGAGTCCACACGTGCATACGAGTTGTGTTGTGCCAGATGAAGAATGGTTTGTCAGCTTTCACGGCTTTTTCCATGAAGGCTAGAGATTCTTCTAGGAACTCTTCATCCGCATGCTCCATACGCTTACGCGTCATAGGGCCTGTATCTTCAATCTTACCGTCAGAAGTCGATTTGATTACACCACGAGGGCCAAAGTTTTTACGGAACTCAGGGTCTTTAGGGTAGTAGTATGTCTCTGGCTCTTCTTCTGCGTTTAGGTGGTACAGGTTACCGAAGAACTGGTCAAAACCGTGGTTCGTTGGAAGGTGTTTGTCTTGGTCACCCATGTGGTTCTTACCGAACTGAGCTGTCATGTAGCCTTGTTCTTTAAGAAGGTCTGCGATCGTTGGAGCCCAATCAGGGATACCGTGGTCCGAACCTGGCATGCCGATAGTCAATAGACCAGTACGGAAAGGTTCTTGACCTGTTAGGAATGCAGCACGACCAGCAGTACACGATTGTTGACCGTAGTGGTCAGTAAATAGTGCGCCTTCGTTAGCAATACGGTCGATGTTAGGTGTTTCGTAACCCATCATACCGTTGTTGTATGCACTGATGTTGAATACACCAATGTCATCACCCCAGATAGCAAGAATGTTTGGTTTTTCTGCTGCTGTTGCCGCTGAAGAAGCTGCTAATAAGCCAACACCTAATGCTAGTTTATTAATTTTAGTACCCATAAGGACTCCGATTCACTTTTAAGATTAATGCGTTAGAACAACGCATCGATGAGCAAATATTATTCTCAAAACTCCGTTACGTCCTTTTATAGTGCTTATAACCAATCGTTATGATGCATGGTTAACTTGCTGATTAAATTGAATTTAGGCTGATGGTTACCAGAAACCCTTAGATAACATGTGTGATCCTTATCATGTTTGTCGCCGTAAACCTTATCGATAACTTCTGCACCTGTATCTGAATAAAAAATGACAAAAAGATTAATAGCTTAGCGAACCTCGCGCATGCTTAAAAAATGGACTATACGTTGTAGGGCAGGATGCAAATAACTTACGAAGAGGTTTCTATGACAGCGAAATATGGCGTTAAACGTCGTTTAGCGATTTTGGGTACGGCGATGATGGCGGCTTCCACCACCACATTTGCAGCTGAAAAACCAAATATTCTCGTGATTTGGGGGGATGATATTGGACAGTCTAATGTTAGCGCATACACCTTTGGTTTAATGGGTTACAAAACGCCTAATATTGATAGCATCGCCAAAGAAGGGATGATGTTTACCGATTATTACGCTGAACAATCGTGTACTGCGGGTCGCTCTACCTTTATTACGGGACAAAGTGTATTACGAACGGGTTTGAGTAAAGTAGGTTTGCCGGGCGCGGACATTGGCTTGCAAGCGGAAGACGCGACAATTGCAGAAATGCTAAAACCTATGGGTTACATGACAGGTCAATTTGGTAAAAATCACCTTGGCGATAAAGATGAATTCCTTCCAACAGCACACGGGTTTGACGAATTTTTTGGCAACCTTTACCACCTGAATGCTGAAGAAGAGCCAGAGAATGAAGATTACCCAACCGATCCTGAGTTTCGTAAGAAGTTTGGTCCGCGTGGTGTCATTAAGTCATTCGCTGATGGCAAGATTGAAGATACGGGTCCACTGACGCGTAAGCGTATGGAAACGGTCGATGAAGAAACACTAGACGCGGCACTTGATTTCATGGATCGCGCAGTGAAAGCGGACAAGCCATTCTTCGTTTGGTGGAACGCAACACGTATGCACTTTAGAACGCACGTGAAAGCCGACAGTAAAGGTGTGACCGGTGTCGGTAACTACGCTGATGGTATGGTTGAGCACGATCGACACGTTGGGCAACTATTGAAGCAAGTGGATGAGTTGGGAATCAAAGACAACACGATTGTTTTCTACTCAACGGATAACGGCCCACACATGAACTCTTGGCCAGATGCGGGTACAACCCCGTTCCGTGGTGAGAAAAACACTAACTGGGAAGGCGCATACCGTGTACCAGCAATGGTCCGTTGGCCTGGTAAGATTGAACCTGGAACAGTATCCAATGAAATCATGCACCACATGGACTGGATGCCAACCTTCGTTGCCGCTGCTGGTGATGACCAAATCAAAGAGAAACTACTTAAAGGTCATACTGCTGGTGATAAAACGTTTAAGGTTCACTTAGATGGCTATAACTTCCTTCCTTACCTAACGGGTGAAGAAGAAAAAGGCCGTCGTTCAGAGATCTTCTACTTTACCGACGATGGCGATTTAGCGGCGCTTCGTTACAACCAATGGAAAGCGGTGTTCATGGAGCAACGTGCAACGGGCACCATGCAGATTTGGTCAGAACCGTTCGTGACGTTACGTCTTCCTAAGCTGTTTAACCTGCGTATGGACCCATACGAAAATGCAGATATTACGTCGAATACCTATTATGACTGGTTGTTAGACCATGCTTATATGTTCGTTCCTGCGCAAGCGTATGTAGGCGAGTTCTTAGAAACGTTTGCCGAATACCCACCACGCCAAAAAGCAGCAAGCTTTAGCTTGGATCAGGTTATGGAGAAACTTCAAGAGAACCATAATAAGTAAACTATTGCCTTAGCTAAACTGATAACACGAAAGAGCTCCTAGGAGCTCTTTTTTTATGCGCATATCGATGAGTAAATCCCGGTCGTGAATATGAATCACAACTATCGTGCTCATTGCCACTAAATAATTGTATTTTAGTCGTTTTTACGTCTACCTTAGTAAGCATAAGGATGTATAAAAACAAGGAATGTTATGTCTGCATGGTTGTGCTCGCTAGTGAACGGATTGAAACACCAGAGAGTCGCAGTATTATCCGTAATCTTGTCTCCACTTATGTTGTCGCTGTTCAGTTTGAGCACCTATGCCAACGAGCAAGCTCCTAATAGCAACACTGAGACTTCAAAACTCAGTTCTGTAGCTTCACACGCTAGCTCTGATGTTTTACCTATCGGCTCTAAAGCCACCTATGTTGGATCGGAAGCTTGTGTTGATTGTCATAGTGAAGAAGTCGAAGCGTGGCAGGGCTCTCATCATGACATGGCGATGAAACACGCTACAGATGAATCTGTATTAGGCGATTTCAACGATCAAACGGTCACTCATGGCGGTAAACCCACCCGATTTTTTCGCAAGGGTGAAGAGTTCTGGGTCAATATCGAAGGCCCAGACGGGCAATTCAAAGATTACAAAATCAGCTATACCTTTGCCTTTGAACCATTACAACAGTACATGGTTGAGTTTGAAGACGGTCGAGTACAGTTGATTCCTTTCGCTTGGGACTCTCGCACTGAGGGCGAAGGCGGTCAACGCTGGTTTAACCTCTACCCGGATACCACCAACACTGATGAATTCTACTGGACCAATAGCGGTCAAAACTGGAACTTCATGTGTGCCGATTGCCACTCAACGAATCTAGAGAAAAACTACGACAGCGCGAGTAATACCTATAACACTACTTGGTCTGAGATTAATGTCGGTTGTGAAGCCTGTCATGGCCCTGCAAGCGAGCACGTTAAACAAGCCCAGCTAGCAAAAGCCAACGGCGGAAAGGATGCTCAAGTCTCGTCACATTATGGCTTTGATCGCGACTTGTCGAAGTCGGTGAAAGAATGGGTTTACCAAGAGGGCAACTCAACCCTGCAACCAAAAGACATCATCCATACTAACCAAGTTCAAACCTGTGCTCAATGCCACAGCCGACGTACTCAGTTAAATGAAACGGGTGACCACGTGAACGGTTCATTCTTCGATAAGTATCGTTTGAGCTTGATTACTCCTGAGCTTTACCATAACGATGGTCAAATCTACGATGAAGATTATGTTTACGGATCTTTCTTGCAATCAATGATGGCTGAAAAAGGCGTCACATGTACTAACTGTCACGATCCACATACCGCTGAACTAAAAATTGCCGAAGAAGCGGTGTGTAGCCAATGTCACATTGCATCAGAGTACACGCCTGAAAAGCACACCTTCCACGAGGCGAATACCGAAGCTTCACAATGTACGACTTGTCACATGCCTGAGACGACTTACATGGAGGTCGACCCAAGACGCGACCACAGTTGGCACATCCCGCGTCCTGATGTTAGCCAACATATAAAAACACCTAACGTGTGTACCAGTTGTCATGAAGATCAAACCGACCAGTGGGCCGATAAGCAGATTAGCGAATGGTTCCCGGATTCTAGGTATCGTAATCAACAGCATTTTGCCGTCGCCTTTTATGCCGATTCAATAGGGCACAGAGGGGCCGAAGATGCATTGGCTTATTCTGCTCAGGATTCGAGTCTGAGCAATATTATTCGTGCATCGAGCTTAGAACGCTTAGGTGGTAACACGGGCAAGAACACACTTATCTCACTTGCCAGAGCAGTTAAACACGATAATGAGATGATTCGTTTAGGGGCCGTGGTAGGTTCATCTGGATTCTCATTTAGCGACCGCTGGCAAATTCTCGAACCACTATTAACTGACCCTGTATTGTCGATTCGTTCAGAAACCGCAGGTGCATTAGTGCGTTATTGGGGGGAAATGAATCCTCTACAGAAAGATCAAATCAAGCCAACATTAGAAGAGTACATCGAGATACAACGCTTCAATGCTGACAGAGGGTTTGGTCGTACTAATTTAGGTAACGTTTATCGAGATTTAGGGCAGCATCAAAAAGCGATAGAGTTCTATCAAGGTGCTATCAAAATTGAACCTTACTTCGAAAACAGCTACGCCAACTTGGCCGACTTGTATCGTGCACTTGGTGATGAACCAAAGGCATTTTCGACATTGAAACAAGGTATTCAAGCGCAACCAAAATCGAGTGTATTACCATACAGTGCAGGCTTATCTTTGCTTCGTGTGAAAGATTACGACCAAGCAACCGACTACCTAAAACAAGCAGCTGAAACAGCGCAAACTGACCCACAATATTGGTATGTGTACGGCTTGGCTTTAGAGAAGTCTGATGTGCTTGCTGCAAGTAAATCGCTGAACAAGGCTTACCAATTTAGCCGTAACCCACAACACTTGTATGCACAGTGTGAGATTTTGGCTCGAAATTACCAGAAACCGGGTGTACCAAAAGCATTTGAGCAATGTATTTCATCATTGAGTAAGGTGGCACCACCGGAAGCCATTAACCAATTGAAAGCTATGCTGAAATAAAGCACCAGACTTGACGTGGCTATGGTGTATATAACTAATAGTTATAGAGCTTATGAGTAGGATGTTCACAGCCAGATTGAATTAAGGGAAGACCTATGAACCATGCGCAACAAGCAATAAACCAACTGATTGAACAAACAGAGAAAAGTGTTATCGGCCAGAGCCACGTCGTTCGGGCTCTGGTGATAGGGTTATTGACTAATGGGCATGTGCTTTTAGAGGGACTTCCCGGTACAGCGAAAACTCGTTCAGTGAAATCGCTGGCGAACCTACTGAACACCAGTTTTGGTCGAATTCAGTTTACGCCTGACCTGCTGCCATCAGATGTAACGGGTACTGAAGTGTATCAAGAGCTAGATGGTAAACCTCAACTGCATTTCCAACCGGGTCCCATTTTTAATAGCATTGTTCTGGCCGATGAAGTGAACCGTGCTCCAGCGAAGGTGCAAGCGGCACTGCTTGAAGCCATGGCGGAAGGGACGATAACCGTAGGCGGTCAAACTCATATTCTGCCAGATCTATTCATGGTGCTAGCCACTCAAAACCCAGTAGAGCAAGAAGGTACGTATCCACTGCCTGAAGCACAAATGGACCGTTTCATTATGAAAGTGACGGTCGACTATCCAGAAGATGAAGCTGAACGCGACATCATTCGACTTGTGCGCAGTGAGGAACTCGGTAGCGAGACGAGTTCAGAGCTTATAACTCCGCAGCATATTGAACCTGAATTAGTGCTTGAAGCGCGCCGCCAACTTCCTGATATTGCGGTTTCTGATTTAGTCGAAAACTACATTGTGGCCTTG
The DNA here is from genome assembly GCF_003345295.1 of Vibrio splendidus. Lineage (NCBI taxonomy): Bacteria > Pseudomonadati > Pseudomonadota > Gammaproteobacteria > Vibrionales > Vibrionaceae > Vibrio > Vibrio splendidus. Next base: position 1,405,986 of record NZ_CP031056.1, on the reverse strand, counting down.
GTGATGGCGACTCGTAAGCCAGAGCGTTACCCTGAATCAAACTTGTCTAAATGGATTGAGATTGGTTCAAGCCCACGAGCGTCAATCTCCTTGGATAAATGTGCTCGCGCTTATGCTTGGCTACAAGGGCGTGACCACGTCACATTAGACGATGTACGTGCCATGCTACCCACCGTATTAGGTCATCGATTCTCATTGTCTTATGACGCATTGGCTGATGGTGTGAACCATCAACGAGTGGTTGAAGAGCTGCTTGATAATGTTGAGATCGGATAACGAGGGGGCGTCATGGCGAAGCCAACACAAGCTCCCAAACCGCAAGGCCTTGATCCACGATTGTACTGTGACTATTCAAGGTTAGTGCGAATTCAGACTCAAGCTGAGTCATTTTCTCTGTTGCCTCATCTTAAGGCGGGCAGTGTACTGTCGGGTCGACATAATTCTCTGTTCCGTGGTCGTGGTTTGAACTTCGAAGAATTACGTCATTACCAATTGGGTGATGATATCCGTAATCTCGATTGGAAAGTGACAATGCGAACGGGGAAGCCTCATGTTCGCAGCTATACCGAAGAGAAAGACCGTAATGTGATGATCTGTGTCGATCAGCGCAGTTCGATGTTCTTTGCCTCTCAAAACACCATGAAATCCGTTGTGGCCGCCGAAGTCGCTGCATTGTGTGGATGGCGAGTGCTGAAAGATGGTGACCGTGTCGGCTTTGTTTTAGCCTCACATCAAAAGCTCTTTCATACCAAAGCACAACGTTCACAGTCTGATTTATTGGCTCAGTTAAAGCATCTTACCAAGGCTAATCAAAGCTTAGACGTGAGTGTGAGTGACAGCGAGGGTGTTGGGTTTAATCAGTGGATTGAACTGATAAAACGAATGAGACTCAAGCAGTCGACCTTAATTTTTATTAGTGACTGGCGTGACTGTCAAGAGCAGCACCTTGATCGATTAAAGCAACTGCAACAACACAATGACATCCTAGCCATTATGGTGACTGATCCATTAGAACAATCACTGCCTCATGATCTTGCGAGCGCAAATTGGGTGGTGGGTGATGGTCGCTTTCAACTTAATCTTGATAGCCAATCTAAGGTCAACCTTGCGAGCGAGAGCCTTGCTCAAAAAGCGGCACTCCAAAAACAATCTCTTGCTAAATTGATGGCGATGAAAAACCTCCCTTATATCGAATTAGACACATCTGGTCATCATATTTCACAGCTTCAAAAGTTAGTGGGAGGGCGCTAGATGGCCGTTGAACATACGCCTCCAAGTACTTATATCCTTCGCGACCTACATGATGTCGCCATTCCCGAGAGCGTGAGCTGGGTTCCCCAAACGATCGGCTGGAAGATCCTCGGCGTTGCCTTGTTATTGGGCGCTTTTTATTTGGCTTACCGTTTGTCGCTAAGGTGGTGGAATAACCGATATCGAAAAGAAGCGCTTCAAGAGCTCATGGTATTGGATGCAAGAGACAAGAACTCAACTGAACGAACCTTTAAAGTCCTCAAAGTGGTACTTCGTTACCTAGACAGCAGTAATGCAAAGCTGTTTGGAAAAGCCTATGTAAACCGTCTGAACGCTTATCTGCCTGTTAGCGCTAACACAAGTGAAAACAGCAATGCGTTCTTTGCCGATGAAGTTTCGGAATTATGGATGCAAAGCCTAATTGACCCTAATGTGCGTTTGAGCTTTGAACAGCGTTTAGAGGTAATTCAAACCGCGATGATGTGGCTAAAACTTCACAAGCCGAATGTAAAGGTAACGGTTGAGGGGCAAGACAATGTTTGATGTTTTATCTTCCAGCTTTGAATTTGCGCATCCGCTGTGGTTTATCGCGTTACCTCTGCCTTTGTTGGTCTACTTTGCAGTGCCTGCTTATCGCACCAAACAAATGGCCATCAAGGTGCCATTTTTCAGTGAATTGGTTGAAGCGATAGGTGAAGCACCGTCTGAAGGGGCAAGCCAGCTAACACCAAGCTGGTGGCAACGAACCACACTCATTATTACTTGGGTACTCGTGGTTTGCGCGTTAGCTAAACCAACCATCTTAGGAGAGCCACAAGTTCGTGAACAATTAGGTCGTGATGTGATGGTCGTGGTCGATTTATCTGGCTCAATGGCAGAACAAGACTTTACCTCTAAGCGCGGCGATAAAATATCTCGTTTGGACGCGACCAAAGAAGTGCTGGCTGATTTTGCGACTACCCGAAAAGGGGACCGACTCGGTTTGATTCTTTTTGGTGATGCAGCGTTTGTACAAACACCGTTTACAGCTGACCAAGATGTGTGGCTTGAACTGCTTAATCAAACCGATGTCGCGATGGCAGGGCAAAGCACGCACTTAGGTGATGCAATTGGCTTGGCGATTAAGGTGTTTGAACAAAGCGAAAAGCAAAGTGCCGCCACTCAAGATTCAAGTGTTGATGTCAACGAAAAAGAGAAGGTCGTGATCGTATTAACCGACGGTAATGATACGGGAAGCTTTGTTGAACCGATTGATGCAGCCAAAGTTGCGAAGGCGAAAGGCGTTCGTATTCACGTGATCGCCATGGGTGACCCACAAACCGTTGGTGAAGTGGCTTTGGATATGGAAACCATCAAACGAGTGGCTCAAGAGTCTGGTGGCGAAGCCTTTGAGGCGCTTAACCGCGACGAACTGACCAAAGCCTACGCTCAGATTGGTGAGCTAGAACCACAATTATATGAAAGTACCACTTATCGTCCTAAACAGGGGCTGCACCATTACTTAATGGCGATTGTTGTTGTGATGTATCTGACTGCCTTTAGTCTGGCGACTTTACGTAGAAGGTCGCTTTTGACTTCTAAAACTAAAAAATTGAAAGGAGAGGATGATGCCTGATTCTCTCACTCTGCAACAGTTCTTTACCCAGTTTCATTTTATCCGACCTTTGTGGTTGTTGGCCTTTATTCCGATGTTCTTCCTGCTATGGGTTCGTTGGAGAGAAGAGACCAAACCAACGTGGAAAGACATTCTACCTGCACACTTACGTGATGCATTGACGATTGGCGAAACAGGCTGGCGTAAGCAGCTACCATTGAAGCTATTGGTGGTGATTGTAACTATCGCCATCATTATCTGTTCTGGCCCAACATGGCAGCGTGAGGCTTCGCCTTTTGGTGAAGACAAAGCGTCGATGTTGGTTGTGCTTGATAACAGTGAATCTATGCTCGCTAAAGACTTACCACCGAGTCGCTTGGAACGATCTAAGCAGAAGATTAGAGACTTATTAGCAGCTCGCAAAGGCGGTAATACGGGCTTAGTGGTTTACGCAGGCAGCGCACACGTCGCGATGCCCGTCACTCAAGACAGCAAGGTATTCGAACCGTTTCTAGCGGCTATCACACCCGATATCATGCCGGTATCAGGTAAGTCAGCAGAAGAAGCCCTGCCATTGATCAATCAACAACTGTCTAGTGAATTAGGCTCTTCTGTACTGTTGGTATCAGATGGTGTAAACCCAAGTACCATTAGGGCGTACGAGAGTTTCTTTAACGACAATCCGTATCAGTTGCTCATTCTAGCCGCAGGAAACAGTAATGTAGTGAGCGATAACCCAGTCGACCTAGATTCACTGCGTAACTTAGCGAGTAAGACGGGTGGACGAGTGATTGAGGTGACCGTTGATGATTCGGATATCCAACAACTGAACAGAGCGGTTGAAAGAAACATGCAGCTCAACGGCGAATCTTCAATGCCTTGGAAAGACATGGGCTATGGACTGCTTATTCTAATGGCTTTCATTATGTTGCTATGGTTCAGAAAAGGGTGGTTGGTGCAGTGGTGTGTCGTTGGTCTAGTGATTTCGGGCAGCCTGTATTCACCAAGCACTTTGGCGAAAACCGTCAACCTAACCGCAGAGAAACCAATTGTGGTGGAGTCGGTTACGGCTTGGGATAAGACCGCTCAATGGTGGTGGGACTTATGGCTAACGCCTGACCAACAAGGTCAACGTCTGTTGAATCAGAAAGAATATCTTCAAGCTGCCAAACATTTTACTGACCCAATGAGAAAAGGCGCGGCTTACTACTATGCTCGTGATTTTAAGCTCGCTCACAGTGCATTCCTGCAAACCAAAACTGACCTCGGTTTATACAACGCGGCGAGTGCGTTAGCCAGACAGCGTGAATATCTTGCGGCGCGAGACCTTCTGAAATCCCTAAGCGAGAAAGAGGATCTTTCACCAGAACTAAGAACGGATGTGGAAAATAACCTTGCAGTGCTTAGCGGGATTGTCGAAGAGGTAAACCGAACCAGTGAAAGTCAGTCCGGAACCACAGATGGCCCTGAAGAGTCTTTAGAACTCGAAGACGATCAGCCGCGAACGGGTGATGGCGCTGAAGAAGAAACGGTAGCGGAATTGATGCTCAAGGAAACGCTTAATGCCAATGAAATTTTGGGCAGCCAAGAACTTGCCGACAAGTGGTTGAAGCGAGTGGAAGCGGACCCTAAGTTCTTCTTAAAGTCCAAGTTCCAAATTCAATTAAGAGACCCTGCACCTTCTATCGAACAGACACCAAAACAGGAACAGGCATCAAAACAGGAGCAAACGCAATGAGTCGATATGATTTAGCTCTTGAATCGATTCAAGTAAAGGTAGGGCGATTCAGAGCCCATAAGTGGTTACTGTCGATGACTATTATATTGAGTTGGTTTTCTCCTTTTGTTGCTTCTGCTGCAGATATCTTCGATCTCCAAAAAAGTGGTGACGTTGAGCTTATTGCTTGGGTAGGGGAGAAGCCAAAGTCAGTTGATAAGATAACGCCGACCAAAGTGAGCGTTAACGAGCAGGTAATTCTGAACATTGAGGTGGCGACGCCGCGTTGGTTAACGGGAGGGACTCGAATCGGCAGTATCGAAATTCCTAACGTGATTGCTAAGCAGCGGAACCAACTCGCGACGAACTACACGGAACGAGTTAATGGCACTACATGGTCACGCCAGCGTTGGGAAGTGACGCTCTATCCGATGACTTCTGGCGAGTTTGTCATTCCAACCGTGCCGGTTCGCGTCCAAGTTTCTGCACCTGATGGCTCTAACGTTGGCGGCACGCTTTACACGCAGCCAATTAAGTTTGAAGCTTCGTTGCCTTCAGGTTTACTTGATAATGAATCGCCTTGGTTTTCTGCAACAGAAGTAGATACAGAGCAACAATGGCAACGCTCGAGTGAAAACTTAAAAGTAGGCGATGCTATTACTCGAACGGTAACCATCAAGGCAAAAGACAGCCTTTCTGTATTACTTCCGGACGTGTTGAACAATGAATCGACTCAGCAGTACCAAGCTTACCCGCAACCTAATCGTTTAGATGATACTCAAGATCGTGGTAACTACCGTTCCAGTCGAATTGAAGAGGCGGTTTATGTTATTCAGCAGGGCGGTGAATTTACGTTGCCAGAGTTTGCATTTCAGTGGTGGGACAGCAAGAATCAACGCATTGAAAACGTGGTGATAAAAGGGAATGTGTTTGAAGCAAAACACACAGTCCAATCTTTCATCAAGGCTTACATGTCAGTGTTTATTAGCGTTGGCCTGGCATTGTTGTTCAGTGTGGCGTGCTTTGTTTCTGTTAAACGTTATTATGCGAACCGCCCAACACCAGGTTGGTTGGTACTACGTCGTTTACTTAAGCAAGGTAATTGGCCTGCATTAAGAACCTTTATCTATCGTCAATTACGAAACGAAACCTCTCAGCTAGAGCTGGATAAAGCGCAACTTGGTAAATTGAATAGACAAAAGCGTTGGCTAGAAGATAGCGAAGCGCTTCAACAAGGGCGAGAAGACAAAAACGTATTTACTCGTTTGTGGAGAGGGTTACGTAACTTACCCAATGACACATCAAACTCAAGCAATTCTCGTTCAATTTTCGACCGCTTGAAAATCCCTAAAGCCTTGCCAGACTTAAAAGATAGAACTAAGTAGCAAACTTTAGTTATTCGCATCGAACAAAATCGGCAGGTTCTCTACTATAGGGAACCTGCTTCTTTAATATGGAACTGTATGAAAAGTACCGAACTCAATCTAATTCCTATATTTGTCGCTATTTATGAAGAGCAGAACTTATCTAGGGCTGCTAATCGCATGGATATAAGCCAGCCAGCTGTGAGCAAAGCGCTTGCAAGGTTGAGAGATATCTATGACGAGCCACTGTTTCATCGAACTACTTCTGGCGTAGAGCCAACCACATTCGCTATCGATATCTATCCAGCAATGGCTGCTGCGCTTAAAAACTTTACTTCTACCTTATCCGCATCAAGAGATTTTGACCCTAAAACCTCTGGCCGTGTGTTTTCAATTGCCTGCGTTTCAGCAGCGAGTTATGAAATGATGCCAAGAGTCATGCAGTTAATCAGTCAAGTCGCACCTGGTATCGCATTAGAAGTTCATCCTCTATTTACGGAAGATTACGAGTCTGATTTAAGGCTTCAAAGACATGATGTCATTATCGATATGACGCCAAGAGGAAGAACCATGCTCAAGCATGAGGTGATCTCTAAAGAGGAACTGGTGGTGGTGTGCCGTAAAGACCATCCCACGATTGGTGACACTATCGATATGGAACAGTTTTTATCACTTGATCATGTGGTTGTTTCAAGATGGCATGCACGTAGAAGCTTATTGAGTTCTGAACACTACAGTGACCTTGAAAAACGTAGAATAGTCTATCGAGCTGCTGGCGTTGTTGAGATGCTGCCTGTTATTGAGGGCTCTGATTACATTGGAGTGCTACCTATGTCATCGGTGCGTTGCTTTTCTGAAAAATATGACGTTAAAACACTTCCTTTGCCATTTGAATTGGAAGACCTCGATATGTGTATGATTTGGCACCCCAGTCGCACTAATGAACCTAGTCACAAGTGGTTGCGCACTAAGCTCAAAGCGGCAGCAAAAGAGTTATCAAGTTAGCTTCTAAAGGGCATGGTCATAGAAAGCATTCGCGCAATTTTAAATGGAAAGAAAGCCAGTATCCCTGAGCTGAGGTAAGCGGTGTTTACTACAAGGGGACGGGATATTGACCTGCAAGTTAGAGTCATGTGTGACTCGTAAGATATGTTTCGCTTGGTGCTGCCCGGAGGCAGCCCTTGTTTAAACATAAATCAGTGAAAGAATTTAACTTACTGAATTGTTTAATTTAAGTAACGGATACTAAGCCTCTTTTGGGCTCTGTTCTGAGTTAAGCAAGAAGTAGGACACCCAATCATCAATAGGCAAAGGTCGCGCGAAGAAATAGCCTTGAGCGTATTTGCAACCGATCTGGCGCAGAGTCGTTACATGATTCTGGGTTTCAAGGCCTTCTGCAATCACTGAGAAATCGAGTATTTGCGCGAGCTTCAGAACCGCGCAAGTAATCTCATAATCTACTTTTGACGAGTTAATATCTTCAATAAAGCTTCGATCTAATTTTACGCAATCGGCGGAAAGATTCTTCAACACCGACAACGAAGAATAACCCGTTCCAAAATCATCGATAGCGATCTTGTAACCCTTAGAATGAAGTACCTCGATGGTCCTTGAACAGGTCTCGAAATCTCGCATCATATCCCTTTCTGTGATTTCCAGAAGCAGCTGATGAGGCTGACAATCTGTTTCGTCGAGTATCACTTGTAACTGGTCTGCGAGATCGGTCATATAGAACATTCTCGCTGAGAAGTTGATGGAAAAAATTACGCCCTGTAGCTCCATTCCCGCGCGTTGCCATTCGGTAATCAGATTCGCTACTTTCTTAAATACCCATTTATCAATGTCGATAATGAGATCACTTTTTTCGGCAACCTCAAGGAAATCGACGGGCGGTAATAAGCCCAGTTTAGGGTGACGCCAACGTATTAGAGCTTCGGCACCAATGATGTCTTGCGAGTCTAAGTTGACTTTGGGTTGGAAGAAGACTTCAAGCTCGTCATTGGCAATGGCTTGATGAAGCCCCATGTTGGTTTCAATCAAGTCATTTACCTCGTGAGTCATTTCGTCCGCGTAGACGCGATATTGATCTCGGCCGTTTCGCTTTGCGTGATACATTGCTGTGTCCGCATTTCTGATTAGAGTTTCACGATCTAAACCATGAGTAGGGTACTCACACACACCAATACTCGCCGATACAAAGATAGAATTATCATCGATGTAATAAGGCTTTCTTAACGCTTGATTTAAGCGGTCTGCGATAGGTTCGCCTTCGTCTAACCCAATGTTTGAGTAAACAACCAAGAACTCGTCTCCGCCCATTCGCGCAACAAAGCCTTTATCACCCACTAAGTTACTCAATATGTGCCCGACATTGACTAATAAGTTGTCACCTGGTGCATGCCCTAAAGAATCATTAATGGTCTTAAACTCGTCAATGTCGAGGTAGAACAGCAAGAAAGAGGCGTTGTTCTCATAGGATTTCCTGATCTCTTCATCTAACTGTTTGGTCGCCAATAGTCGATTTGCCAAACTGGTCAGTGGATCGTGGTGGGCGAGGAAGTCGAAATTCTTTTTTTCTTCCGTGAGGTCTAGGTATGCTTTAGATAGCCTTGAAGCCATATCATTATAGGCTTTCTCTAAGTGAGACCATTCGTCACTTCGGCCCAAGTTAATGGGGTTTTTTAGGCTTCCAGACTCTAGACGATCGAAGCCATGTCTCAGTGCATTGAGTGGCTTTCGAATGTGATGTCGAACAACGTGGTGAACCAACAACATCGATAATACAACGGCTGAAAAACTGATAATAATGGCGTTTAGTCTTGATAAACCGATCTCTTTTTCAAGCTGGTCGGTTAATTCTAAGGCTTGGCTTTGTACGCGTGACTCGGTTTTTTCTACCATCTCCAATAGGTCGCTTTGAGCGACTAAGAGTGAAGCCATCACCAACCAACGCTGCTCCAGGTTAGCTCTAATGCGCTTCAAAGCAGCGTTGTATCGTTTCACCGTTCGATTGATTCTTTTCTTCTCAGCAATAACCGCCGTCGTTTCGATATCAACGTTTTCTAAGTGGAGTAAGAATATATCGAGTTCTTTCTCGACTTCGATAAGCAGTACTTTCTCCGTTTCTGGCGTGATGCGACTGTGAATGTCTCCAACCATTTTTCCTGAGGTGAGGAACGACTCTCTCAACATGTTGATAAGATCTAATTCATTGTTATAACGAATGAAATTGGGTTGGTCTAAGTGCCTAAGCTTGCTGTCGGCTATCGCAAATTCGAGCTGATCAAGCTGTTCGGCTAAGGTGGCGTCGATCTGATTGGTCTGTTTTAGAATTCGATTCAATGCGAGCGAACTGCCTAAGAAACGGTGGAAGTTATCGATAAAGGCATCAATTTTTTGCGAGAAACCTTCGTTAGTTGATAGGTCTCTGAGTCGTTGAAGCTGGAAATCCACATTAAATGCTTCTTCCGACAGTGTGGTTTCACTGAACAAAAAAGTTTGTTCAAGTAGCTTAACTCGAGAGGTGAGCGTAAATACGCGTCGGCTGATTTCAGAGTTAACAATCAAGTCTGATACGTGTGTAGAAGTTTCGTTTTTAAGCGTCGACTCGACGTAATAGAGAGATCGAATCACCATGATGACGGCAAAGCTGACAATCAAAAGCGAAAGCAGGTTCGAAATAATGAGTCGTTGGGTAATGTTTATCTGAGGTAATTTCATTGTGGCTTCCAAATTTTCAGATACGCTTCACGGTAGCCATTTTTAGGGTCGTAGATGCCTTTGTCTGACTGGCTGATGAGCTCTTCAACATTATCGGGCGTGACGAGATGCACAGGGGCAGAGTACCCACTTGGCGGCATTTGATTAAATGCTCGGTTGAGTTCGTCGACTATTTGCCAGCCTTGTAGATATAAGGGCTCAGGTACTGTTGCTAGTTGGAATTGACCGCTATTGATTCTTTTGTACGCGGCCTTGCTACCATCACCCGCTGAGATATTTTGTGGTATTAACCGGTACTCCTCTAGGTTTGATTCCAAAGAAGGGATAGCATAATCAATGTACAGGTCGTTAATTGCCAGGAGATGAGTGACTTTCTCGCCGTACTTCTCATCTAGGTTCTTTAATGTCGCAGGCATTTGCTCGGCAATTTTATCGAGCGGTAAATAGTTAAGCTCAAGTACATCACAAGTGCTGCAACGCTTGATGGTATTGACCATCGCGTTGGCTTTGATCATCGCGATTTCATAGTTAGGGTCGGTGAACACCACGGTTCTCGCTCGACCGTTTGAGTTTACAATCGCGAGTAGCGCGGCCACTTCCGCCACATCGAGAGGGTCGGTGGTGATGTTGGTGTATAAACCTATTTCTGGATTACCACCGACAAGTTCAGTCGCGTGCCATCCAATGACTACAATTCCCAAATCTTCTGCTTGTTTCAAAATGGTTTTGTGTCGGACAGCGTCAATGCCGCCCAAAACAATGGCATCGGGTTCAAAACCAATCGCTTTCCTGATAGCTGCACCTTGGCGCACTTCTGATCCTAATCCATCGATGAATCTAAGGTGCCAATTGATGTTAGAAATGGCTTCAGATATGCCTTTCCCAACGCCATAAACGCCACCATTACGTAAATCAGACGCGACAAAAATAACGTTCTTTTCATGGCGCACAGCAGGGCCTTGTGTGGGGCCTTTCCACGTTCGCTGGTTGGAAACCGCACGCATCACTTTTTCTTCAGCATATTGGAAGAAATCGTCTTCATGATTACCCGCAAAACTCTGAGAGTAGCAAGTAATAGCGAGCAACAAACTCGCAAAATTTAATCTCTTATTCATATGGCTTATAAAACGCTTTAACTTATAATCGCTCTATATTTATAATAATGTTAATAAACATTCAAACATTTGGTAACAGTTATGCCGGGTCAAATTTGTAAAAACGTCTTGCTAACCCTACTGACAGCGTGTTTTTCCCTCCCTTTGTACGCCAAGTCCGACCGTATAAGGGTGGAGGCTGATGCTCAGAAACTCGAAAAATTTCAAGAGACTGTGAGTGGCGAACCGATTCTTTTGGCTCCAATGTCGGTAGAAAAACCGGTAAGAATTGCATTAATTTACCCAAGTGCAGATATTTCTGACTTTTGGACAAGAAATTACACAGCATTGAAGCAAAGGCTCGTCGCTTTGGAGTTACCATTTGAGATCAGCGAGTTCACCTCAAGGCAAATTGAGCACTCATTGCAGACCCAATACACCGAACAAGTGTTGAACTCTGAAACCCCTTACGACTTCGTTATTTTCGGTCCTTCTGAACTGGGTATTCAAGCTGAGAATATTCAAAAATTGTCTGCTTCGACAGAGTTCAAAACGTTTATTTGGGCTTTTCACACGCCCAATGAACAATGGAAACATCAACCGGATAGCTGGTTCGATTTTTCAAGCGCGATGGGGGCCGATGTCCTGTGTGACCATGTGGTGAAAGAGCTCGGTAACGACGTAGAATTTTCAGCGAATCGTGGGATACCGGGAATAACCGATACCCAACGCTCGCAAGGTTTCATTGATTGCGTGGAAGAGAAAGGTGATTGGCTAACAGTGTATGAGCATTTTGGGCAATACCAGAAGATAGGCGGTGCCGATGGAATTCGTTTAGTGCTCGGTAATTTCCCTGAGGTGACCATGGTTCACAATGCCAATACTGCGATGACCATGGGAGCGGTGGATGCATTAAACAATGCCGACATGTTGTCTGAAATCTATGTGACAGGTTGGGGCGGTACAGCGAAAGAGATTGAAAAGATTCGTACGGATGAATTGGATGCGACTCCAATGAGAATGAGTGATGACCTTGGTGTGGCAACGGCCGAAGCGATCAAGTTTCATTTGGAAGAGCGTGAAGCAGAAGTCCCACTGGTTTATTTAGGCCGTATCACGGTTGTGCACAACAAGATGAATGATGACCAGTTGGATCAGCTGACCAGAGAAGCGTTTCGATATTCTGGTAAGAACTAGGTTAGATTCAACCTATCCTTTATCGATCAAAAAGAGCCGCTTATCTGTTTCGACTGAATCAGTCTGAATATGATAAACGACTCTTTTAATGAGTGGGTGCTGGATTTGAAATCTAGCTCACGAAACCTTAGAGGTATACTCTACTCAGTGACCTCTTGTAACACCTCTCCAATTGATCCACTTGGTTGGGTTATACCCAGTTTGTTCGAAAGTGTTGGCGCAATGTCGTATGGCGTGATTGCCCGCGAGATCTTCTGAGCTTCAACGTCGTAGCCTGCGAAGATTACAGGCACATGCGTATCGTACTTCCATGGCGAGCCATGTGTAGAGGCTATTTGAAGGCCTTCCATGTCGTTAATGTAACTACGCGGTGCAAATACCACATACACGTCACCAGAACGAGCAGGGTGGTAGTTGTTTTTGATTAGCTGCATCACATGAGTATCAGGCACTCGGTTCGCTGCAATATCGCTGCTTGATACTGCAAACGCCACACCCTTCACTTTCGCTATTTCATCGGCGATCGCTTCCTGCACTTTAGCTAGGTCAAGTTTCTTCTCTGCGATTAAATCGTGATTCAGATAGATATAAGGCTGTGCATACAAGCGAATGGCGTCTTTGGATAAACCAAATTGATCCTTCAATCTTTTTTCTACGCCACTCGAGAGCAGTGTATCTTTATTGAAGTATTGAGCTTGATTAAAGCCAAGCGCATTTGCCGCAGGTGAAGATTCAGGGACACCATGATCGGCAGATAACACAATTAATGTATTTTTTAGTCCGACTTGGTTATCAACGGTTTTCAGAAGCTTGGCGATCGTCTTATCAAGTCGAATTAGGTTGTCTTCTGTTTCTAGGCTTTCAGGGCCGTATAAGTGCACCACGTAGTCGTTTGATGAGAAACTCACAGACAGATAATCGGTCACGTCACTTTGGCCTAGCTTCTCTTGCATCAACAGTGTGCTTGCAAAGTTTTCTGTGATCTCGTCACCAGCCGGGCTAACGGTTAGCGTTGTGCTGTAGTACTTGTAACTTGCAGGACCATAAGGGTGAGGGAAGGTGCGTTGGAAGTCACCGAGTTTCACTTTGTGTTCGGTATCGTGCTCTTGCAGCGTGTACTTCTCACGTGGTAACGAGAGCTCCCACTTCTGTTTCGAATACTGAGTAGCAATCGCTTTCTCGTTCCAACGTGATACCCAATCTGGATACTCGTCGTAGTAATAGTTACTGGTGACAAACTCAGATTGCGCTTTGGAGAACCAGAAGGCTTTACCACTGTGTCCCGCCAATGAGATAGCACCGCGGTCTTTCACTGATACACCGAACACTTTTGATTTGCCACTATTGGAAATCGTCAACTCGTCACCAAACGTGGTGGAAAGTATTGGCTCAGGAGAACGTCCATCGCCCTGTGCTGTCTTCTGCGTTGGGTCGATCTCAGTTGCTTTGTCGACACCCGCACCAGAGGTCAACATTTGGTAGTTACCGTCTTCTACGTTATACACCAAACGCTCTTCGCTACGGTCATACCAAACGTTACCTACCATGCCGTGTACGCTCGGTGGCGCACCTGTTGCGAGCGACACGTGCCCCACGATCGTTTCCGTGTTGCCATGTTGGTAATTCGCATTGGTGTAGTAAGTACCATCATCCATTAAGTACCGGAAACCGCCTTCACCGAAGTTGTGCTTATATCGTTCGATTAGGTCTGCGCGCAGGCCATCTACCGTGATTTGAAGGACTAGATCTGGCTTTTCCGCAGCCGAAACAGGGAAGGCACAGAGTAACGCGAGTGTAAGTCCTGAAAGCTTGGTGTATTGCATAGAGTTTCCTTATTCAGTATTGCAGCAGAGTTCTAAGGTTTGGTCAGATTTCTAATGTTTGTACAGTGCGAATCGTATTTTTAGGATTGTTTGTGAAGATTATTGAGTCATAACCGTCGGCATCTTTAGTTAGTTCGTATCCTTAACTAAACGCAGGCCCATATCTGACATAGTGATCGATTGGCTTGCGAAGTCGCGACGGTAACTTTCAGATTCATTTTCGTCATAAGCAAAGCTGCCACCGCGAACCGATTTATGTGATAAACCAACGTCGCTGTGTTTTGCATTGTTAGGATTGTCTGTTGGACCGAATCGGTAGAAGGTGTCATCGAAGGCATCAATCACAAACTCACCCACGTTTCCGGTCATGTCATATAAGCCTAGTTCATTTGGCTTCTTTAGCCCGACTGGGTGTGCGCTATTTTTAGAATTTGCTGAGTACCACGCAACATCATCTAAGTTATTGGAACCACTGTAAGTATAGCCTTTGCTCTTGTTGCCACCTTTCGCTGCAAATTCCCATTCAGCTTCAGTCGGCAGACGGTATTCTTCACCCGTAAGTTCGTTCAATTGTTCAACGAAGTAGTTCGCCTGTTGCCAACTTAAGTTATTGACCGGAACTTGTGGATTTTGGAAATAACTGAGAGATGAACCCATCACCGATTCGAACAATTCTTGAGTTACCTCAAACTTCGCAATGTAGAAACTATCTACAGTTATATTTCGCGCTGGTCGTTCAGCTTTGGTAGCTTCAGGATCGTTCGAACCCATGGTGAATGTACCACCTTCAACTAGCACCATTTCTTGGTCGATTTGTTGGGCTATAGGATGTGTAGGCACGCTCGCACAGCCGCTTAGGAAAATAGTCATGGTGACGCTGCTGATCGCCGCTAATTGTTTGTAATTGAAAAATTTCATCACGTGCCTCGAATGTTCGAAATAGAGGGCAATTTTAACGTTTAAGGTCATTCCTATTGGTTATAAAGGGTATAACATGCCACTGACTGAAATAGGCATTATGATGGCTACAGATACTAAGATAGGTAGATAAATCATGCACATTACTCAAGGTCCACAATACAATGGTAAGGCGTCTAAACGCTTGCATGTTATGGCTAAGCCAATTGGTGCAGCGTGCAACATTGATTGTAAATATTGTTATTACCTAAGTAAGCAAGATTTGTTGGAGTACAAGAAAGGCAGTTCTCCAAGAATGGATGATGAGACGTTAGAAACCTACATCCGACAATACATCGAAGGTCAAAATACGCCTGAAATTATCTTTTCATGGCAGGGCGGTGAACCGACCATGCTAGGTTTAGCGTACTTTGAAAGAGTGGTTGAACTACAGAAAAAGTACCGACCTGAAGGTGTGTTGATCTCAAACGATCTACAAACCAATGGCACATTATTGAATGACGACTGGGGCCGATTCTTAGCAAAGAACAATTTCCTAATCGGCTTGAGTATTGATGGCCCTGAAATGCTGCACAATGCGTATCGTGTTAACAGAGCAGGCCGTGGTACATTCAAACAAGTGATGGCGGCCGTTGAACTGCTGCACAAACACCAAGTGAAATTCGCAACGCTGACTTGTGTGAATAACCTCACCAGTCAAAATGCACTTGAGGTGTATCGCTTCCTACGTGATGTGGTGAAGTCTCCACAAATGCAGTTTATTCCTATCGTTGAACAGAAAACGTTCCGAACGGTTGCACCACAAACATCCCAAGTGAGCGAGCAGCTCAAACAAGGCGACAAACGCCTGATCCCCGGCCATAAAGACTCGATCATGGAATCGTGGTGTGTGTCGGATTTGGCTTGGGGTAACTTCTTGATCTCTGTATTTGATGAGTGGGCGAAGAACGACATCGGTAAAGTGTTCGTTCAGTATTTTGAAGCAAGTTTAGAAACATGGATAGGGCGTCCTAACCCGCTTTGTACTCTGAATGAGATATGTGGAAAGGGTTTGGCAATGGAGCCAAATGGCGACGTTTTCTCATGCGACCACTATGTCTACCCAGAATACAAAATCGGCAACATCCACCACGACAAGCTTGATGAGTTGGCGTATAGCGCGCCACAACAGAAATTTGGTTTTGCTAAATCACGCACATTGACCAGTCAGTGCCAGCAATGTGACTACAAGTTTGCTTGTCATGGTGAATGTCCTAAAAACCGCTTTATCAAAACTCGTGCCGGTGAACCGGGCTTGAACTACTTATGTGCAGGTTGGCACAAGTTCTTTTCTCATGTCGACAAGTCGATGGCGTATATCGCTCGTGCGATGGGGCACCCAGTGGCTCATGGCAAATTTAGCGATTCAGTATTGATAGCGCATCGAGCAAAACAGGCGCAACAAGCTACGTTCGAGACCAAGTTTTAACTCGTTTTTTGGGTCAACAGGTCCAAAACAAATTTAATCAGATACGAGTCTAAGGACAGGCTAAGTTCTCCAGTTTAAGGTAATACTATGATGAAGAAGAGTTTAGCGACGGCTGTTGCTCTATTAGTTTCAACGTCCGCAATGATTTCAACGTCTGCGATGGCAGCGAATAGCGTTCAGCAAACTGTTGACGCACCGGCACAAAATATCAATCAAGTGCTTGAAATGACGGACACACAAACCCGTATTCAACAGTTGTCTTACATGGCACAAGATCAAAATCAATCTGTTGAAAATCGTACTGGTGCACTGCAAGAGCTTGCTTCATACCCAAGCCAGAATGCGCTGGTGGCGGTGGCAAGAGGTTTGAAAGATCAAAACCCTGAAGTTCGTGAAGCGTCGGTTATCGGTTCTGCACCGTATCAATTGGAGCACCGTTGGGCGTTGGTTTTTCCTTTGCTAAAAGACAGTGATTCGATGGTGCGTCACACAGCGACATCCAATTTAGTTCGTGATTACAATACGTTAGATGACGAGCAGAAAGCTCAAATAGAACAGCCTGTTGCTGAGCTAATCACATTTTTGGAAACACAAGAATCTGAAAAGTTTCAATTGTTGTTTGCTGATGTTTTACGCTGGCATAACGAATGGGAAAAAGCGGAAACTATTTATGTTGAGCTAGTGCAGTCCCATGGCAACAACGCCCAAGTTTGGTTGAGCTATGCAGATAACTTTAGAGCGCAAACTAAAGATCAAGAAGCAGTTGCGGTGTTAGATCGTGGTATTGAGCAAGTGCCAAACAACGCGGCACTGCATTACTCTAAATCACTGACTTTAGTTCGCTTAGAAGAAAAGAAACAAGCCGCTCAAGAGATCGAGGTCGCCGCGAACCTTGCAAAAGACAACAGCTACTATTGGTACTTGAATGGGGTACTACAAGAAGAGCTGGATATCGACAAATCGACTAAATCGTTCGAGAAGGCGTATTTGATCTCTGGCTCTCCAGAGCAGTTATACGCGGTATGCGATATTTATGTACGCTATGGCAATGAAAAAACCGATGATTGCTTGGGTGAGCTAGGTAAAGTGGCTCCTGATTATGTTATTGAGCAGTTGAAAGAGAAACGAGTCGCGCCAAGCTCATAATATTTAGATGGGTTAATGGTAAGCTGACAAACCGTTATTGAGAAAGCCAGTCGAATATTCGACTGGCTTTTTTGGATCTTAATTGCTGCGAGTGACCATCGATTTGAATTCGAGCTAAAAAACAAAACTCAACATGATGGTGTAGAGCAATGCATCTTTATCGGTTTTAGGGGCGTCAATAAAGGCACCGTTTGACCTACGAGCTTCGAAGAATTGCATTTCACCATTGATAGATATATTTGACATCAAGTCGTAATCTACACCAACTAAGTAGCTATTCCCTTCTAAGTGCTCATTGGCGTTAAATTGTGCGCCGTATACCACGTAAGGTGTGAATGCTCCTAAATGGTAACCTAGGCTGGCGTACATGGATGAAGAAACGTCACTGATTTGACCTTCGCTCGCCAATACCGCTTGGCCAAATTCATATTCAGCGCCTAGCGACCAAAGTTGGATGTGTTGGTTGTCTACTGTTGGAAGCGTGCCAACGTTTTTAATTTTTGTCGTTTGATCGAAATTTGAATCAAGGAAAGATAAGTTCCAACGATAGTCATCACCACTCAATTGTAGATTGGCACCAAACATTCGATTGGTTTCAAATTCAAGCTCAGTTGTCGAATTGAAGTCGACTTCATTGTTATCTTTAATTCCGAAAAACGGAGAGAGTAGTAGGGTAGCTTCATCGCTTACATCATGAGTCCAGCTCACTTTGATACCATTGAAGGCAGTGATACCTAATACGGCGTTATATACCTCTGTAGGGGGTCTCGCCGTCATATAGGCTTGGCCGACATAGTAGTATTCAGAGGCAAGGAACAGTGGCAGCCTTAAGCGTCCAACACTGACATCGAAGTCATTAAACTCGTAACCGACGTAAGCCCACTCTAATTGAGGGTCACTCCAATCATATTGGGGTGGTTTGACAACTTGCACAGAAGCTTTGAATGAGTTGTAGAAGTAGTCTAACTGAACCCCAAATGTGGTATCACAGTCGTAACAATTTTCATCGGTAAAACCGCGGTTGATGATTAATGGATTATCGTTATCTGAGGTTGCCCAAGAAGTAGAACCGAATCCGCTTAACGAAAAATTATCGGTAAGTTCAATAATCGCAAAAGCCGGAGAGGCAACTGAAGCACACAGTACTGACGTAATTATTCTTTTCATATTATTTCTCCGAACTTATAACGTAGAGAATGTTGGCATTTTGAGG
The DNA here is from genome assembly GCF_003345295.1 of Vibrio splendidus. NCBI lineage: Bacteria > Pseudomonadati > Pseudomonadota > Gammaproteobacteria > Vibrionales > Vibrionaceae > Vibrio > Vibrio splendidus. Next base: position 1,387,481 of record NZ_CP031056.1, on the reverse strand, counting down.
AACCGAAGAGAGTGGGGAGTAACCAATACGGTTTGGTTTGTCATCAAGCCAGTCCACTAAGCTGTCGGTTGACGCCGTTTTGATTTCTCTTGGATAACGCGCTTTTCCTGAAAAAGATAAACCAGCCCAGTGTGCATTCATTTGAGCGGCATTTTTTCCAAGCAAAAGCTGATAAAAGTCATCTCTTTCGGCACTGTTCTCAGGCCAATCAGACAGTTCAACACGTTTGCCATTGAGGCGTTTAGTTTTCCCTCTATAGAGCTTTCGCGCTTTGTTTATTGATATCTCTTCAAATCCAGAGTCTAAAGAAAATATGGCATAATCTTCAGCGGCGTGAGCAGGGCTGAGAAGAAGCAAGCTTCCTAATAGCCCTACCGCGACTGGCAACATGACTCTGCGGGGAAGTGTTTTTATTGTTCTAATCCAATCCATGGGTATCTCCTAACAAGTCGCACTTTCTATTTGATGGAATAGCTTTTCTTTTCTTACGGGCTTCGCTACATAACCATCCATGCCTGAATCAAAGCACTTTTGAATATCATCGTCGATAACACTGGCGGTTAACGCGATGATAGGAGTTTTGCTTAAGCCTAGGTTTTTCTCATGCTCTCTGATCTCTTTGGTCGCAGTGAAGCCGTCCATAACGGGCATCATGCAATCCATTAAAATAATGTCGAAGCTACTGTCGTTTTGGTACATGTCGACGGCGATTTGTCCGTTGTCGGCGATTTCAAACGCGTAGCCCGCCTTTGTTAACATCACAGAAGCGACTTTTTGGTTAACTCGATTGTCTTCGACGAGCAGTATTCTTTCAGATTTACTCGGAACCGTGTTTTGTACTCTTTCTTCTGGCAATGTTCGCTTAGCTGCAGCATTAAGAATCGGTGTTACGGTCGCGGGTTTTTTCGTAGATTTAGTTTTGTAGGCAGCAGGAAGTGGCATCGCTTCAACGGCGGCAAGTACTTTTTCTTTTAGCATTTCAAATTTGAAAGGCTTTGGTACATAGTCATCCATACCTACGTCGAAACACTTTTGAATATCATCATCAATCACACTGGCGGTTAAGGCGATGATAGGGATACGACGCGTGGCATTGGTCTCTTTTTCAACGCGTCGAATGTTGCTTGTCGCTTCAAAGCCATCCATGACGGGCATCATACAGTCCATCAGTATCACTGCGTAATGAGGATTTGCGGTGAACATGTCCACAGCTTCCTGACCATTATTAGCGAACTCGAATTCAAAACCACTTTTACCGACATGAAGCCCAGCAATTTTTTGGTTGATCTTGTTGTCTTCGACGATGAGGATTTTGTGTTGGATCTCTAGAGGTTGCTGGCTTGCCTCTGAAAGCTCAGCCAAACCCTGCGTATCACAGAGCTCAATAGCTTTAATTAAACGTAAGCCGAGTAGGGGTTGTGCGACTTGTGCAGTAACGCTGTCGCCAAGATCCGCAGGCTCACTTAAGAAAGAACGAATCAAACAGATAGTGATGCCATTTTGGTGCAGCTTAGCTAAGTTATCTGCGTGGGTATTAGCTAGGAATGCATCATCTTCAGCGAAAACGACAGTAATCGGTTTATTGTGTTTCTGAGTCGCGAGTTGTTCGGTCATCGCGGAAGAGTTATTCGTTCGCTGAGTTACCTTTAAGCCATAAAGGTTAAGGTCGCATTCTATTCGTGTAGAAAGCATGCTCTCGTTACCCAGAATATAAATGTCAGCGGTTGCCGTGCTTGGTTTCGGTAGCATCATGTCAACGGGTAATTCTAAGTCGAAGTAGAAACAGCTGCCTTTACCCTTGACTGAATCGAGCTGAATCTTGCCACCCATCAGTTCGACCAACTGTGTACTGATGGCGAGGCCAAGACCAGTACCACCGAATTGTCTGGTCGTTGAATCATCTTCTTGAGCGAACGGTTCGAATATCTGTTTCTGTTGCTGTTTATCGATACCAATACCGGTGTCGCGCACTGCGAATCGAATGGTGACATTGTCGTTAGACTGTTCGAGTGTCTTGATTGATAGTGTTACACCACCTTCGGCTGTGAACTTCACTGCGTTCGACATAAAGTTCATCAAAATCTGTCTTAATCGGTGGTCATCGATCATCACGCGTGCAGGTGTGTCGGGGCTGATATCGACGTTGACTGATATTTTTTGCTCTTTCGCTTTTGGCGCAACAATAGAGGCTATGTCGTATATCGATTCTCTAATCGACGCCGAGTGCGGGCTGATTAACAGCATGCCAGATTCAATCTTCGAGAAGTCTAAGATATCGTTGATCAAGCTAAGTAGCAGTTGGGATGAAGTTTCAATCGTATCCACATAATCACGCTGTGTGGGTGTGAGTGGGGTATCTGCAAGAATCTCGGAAATACCAATAACGCCATTGAGTGGGGTACGAATTTCATGAGACATATTGGCTAAGAAGCTGCTTTTCGCTTTGCTAGCTTGTATTGCATGATCTTTCGCTTTTTCAGCGTCTTCTTTGGCTCGCTCAGCGTCTTCTTTCGCTATCGTAAGCCTGTCTTTTGCAAGTTCTCGCTCGATGGTCAACCGTTCAACTTGCTGAGCAAATAGGCTGAGTTCATCTTTGCCTTGAATCAGCTTATCCAAAGAAGGTCGAGTTTCATCGTTTTCGCTTTTCAAGAAAGCTAACACCAAATTCAGGTTGTTGGTGACTTGTCGTGCCAAGCTTAGGGTTAATCCCATTACAATGGTCGCGAGCAAAGCAACGATGGAGATAAACAGTGTTCGTTGGATTTGCGCTTCATAGATGGCTTGCTTAACTTCCTGTTGGAACTCTTGCTTGATAACATTACCGAGGCTTTGCAATAAGCTGAGTCGAGCACTCATAGCCTCTAATCCGACTGAAATCTCTTGTGGCGTCAGTTGGCTGATTGCGTTTAGGTCGAGTAGGGCGCTGCGGATCTCTTGGCTTTGAGCAAATACATCGTTTCTAAACACTTCAACCATCAATGACACTTGATGTTCGTTGGCATTCAATGACACAAAGCGTTCTAGGAACAGTTGTTGTCTTTCACTCAGAGTTTCGATCTGTTCAGCGAGTTCTGGATCGTATTCTTGGCTATTTTGGAATATCTCAATCAATGAGGTACCCAGTTTAAATTCTTCATTTGACCAAAACATCAGCCATTCAAGCTGTTGTAACGCGGTGAGGTGCTGTTGAATTTCACGCTTGGTGTTTTCGAAAGGGACTTTTTCTATCTCAAGGAGCAACTGTTTGTACAAATCACTCTGCCATTCAAGTGCATCCAATTTATCGTAACTATCATTCGCTTCTATCGTTGATAGAGTCGCTTCGCTGAAGTCTGCAACCAGTTGGTTCATTTCATCAGAGGTGTTTAAAAATATAGCTGGAGAAAGCGTTTTTAGTTCTGCCTTTACTTGGCTGCTTTGTGTCGCGAATTCTTCAGGGCTAGAAGCCAGAGTGCTCCGATATAAGACCGAAATATCTTGAAGATACACAGATAACTGATTGGTTCGTTCAAAATCGGTTAACTGGGTCGTTAAAATATACGCTTGTCTGCCTGCTAGAAAGAGCAGTAGTGAAATGGGAAGTAGAACTAAGCCAAAGAGTTTATGTTTGACTGAAAGGTTATTCCAGACCGTAATCGCCATATAAGGATCCATCCAACTGTTTTTATATAAAAACAGTAGAATAAAAATGCGGATATGGAAACCTTGAAACGGTAAATTTAATGGAAGTGTGGGAGGGGTATAAGTTCTTGTGATTCCACAGCTTATTTTGAAATATCTTCTCTTACTAGCAACTTATAGCGATTGTCAGTCGGTTTAATTTTTATGCTTATTGATGAGTAGCTTATAAAGCGAGTTAATGAGGACGCTTTTTATCGAGACTTAGTTCAAACAGAAGTTGCTCTAACACCGTTTTTGCAGAGGGCTCTAACGCCCAAATACCAAGCATTCTATTCAGTGCAGCGCGGTACACTCTGTTTTTGAGTAGGAAAGCGAGCGTACTCGTATCGTTGCTCAAAACATGTGTTTGTACGACGGTTAGCTCAGCTTTGTTCTCGATATCGATTTTCTGAAGGTTGAAAGCAGGGAGAAAGGCACACTCATACCAAACCTCAACGATCTCTCGAAGTTCGATTTCCTCTTCAGGAACATCGCAGTCCTGAAGTTGATGGTTTTCAGGAATTGCGGATAAGTAAGCTACATCAAGCTTGTCTGCAACGAATGTGTACATTTGCTTCCTTGTTATCGGTGATTTTAGAGCGAATCATCTCTCTCACTTATGTTTTTGTCAATTACATCCATTTATCGAACGAGTAATCTGTGAGTAAGCATCGCTGTGTTTAACTTAAACTGTTTAAGTATTTGTCTGTTAAGCCAAAATATTTAAGATTCCCGTCAGGCTCTAGAACCAAACTCATATTGGAAGTGGCGATCAAGCCGGGATCATTGGTTGAAAAAATGACTGTTTTGTTCAACAACTTATCGCTGAACAACCGGTTAAAATACTGCGCGTTTTCATTTTCAGCCCCATTAAAGGGTTCATCAATGATGATCAGAGATTGCTCACAGTTGCCTAAACCAAGCGCCAAACGCAGCTTTTGCTGAATACCATTGGGAAGGCCTTTGCATTTATCGACACTCAATTGCGTTGCCAATCCTTCTGGTAGCCATTCGTCTAGTTCGAAGAAGCTCACCATTTCCTGCATTTTCTCTTTCGGAATCAACCCATTGTGCAAAATGAAGTTGGTCTCTAAAGAGCCTTCGAAAATGTGCAGATTGAAAGGGATGTAATTGATCGATGTGCGGTAGCGATAGCTGTTGAACTGCTTAATGTTATAACCATCGACAGATACGGCACCCTGATAACGATCTTCTAAGCCAGCAATAATAGAGATGAGTGTTGTTTTCCCACAGCCAGTAGGGCCGCAAATGACGACTTTTGCACTGGGTGGTATCTTAAAACCAAGGTTGGTTAAGCCGGTCGCCGCACCTGTGTAACGATGACTGACACCACTGCCAACAATACTACCTTGGAACAGACGAATCGGTGGGCTTTTCTCTAAGGTCAATTTGTCGTCATTCATCGACATTAAGTTATTGATCTGTGCTGATGAAGCCTTAATCGACTGGAATTTAGAAATTGAGTTGTAGATACCCATGATCGGACCTAACGCCTTCCAAACCAATATCACTGTCGCGAGCATGGCACCGGCATCAGAAGTCCCTTCCATTACTCCGATTACTGCGGTCACGATACTTGCAGTACCAATCACCTGAATCAAACTGCCGCCAGCAGCCTGAATCTTACTGTTAGTCACGGCAACGTTCTCGGCATCACTGGTGCTTTGCATATGTGAAGCACTGAAACGAGATTGAACCACGCGCAGTAAAGGCAAACCCTGAATTGTCTTGATACCACGAAGGATTTCATTCCATTGATACGAGACCATCGCATTGGCGCGCGAGCTTTTGGATGTGGCTTGCGAGTAGATATAGCGAGAATACACACAGAACACCAACATCAAGATTAAGCCACCCATCACTACAAGCGCTGCCGTACCCGACATAAGGGCAATGGCGATGATAAATACAATCACAAACGGCATATCAAAATAGCTAAGCGTTGATTCTGCGGTCACTAAGCGTCGGAAGGTGTCGATATCTTTCAAACGAGCCAACTGAGACGAAACCCCAGCGGTTGATGTCATCGCGTAGGGCAGCCATAGAAGTTTCGATATTACGGCTTGTGAGATGTGCACCGCGAGATCTTTACCGGAGGTCGCAATAATGTTGACGCGCATTTTCTTAAAAAAGTATTCAGAGAAGCCAACAATGATGGCAAATAAAGTTAGCCAATAGAGTGTTGCTTGAGAACTCGAAGTTAGCGCGAAGTTATACACACTCATAATAAAGAAGGGCTGTAACGCGCCCAGTATACTGATGACGAAGCTCAGTATGATCAAGCTTTTAAGTTCGTTGTTATAACGATAGAAAGCGTATTTTATCCAATTGCTTCTGTCTTGCGATTCCGGCGGTGGTTCGCGGAATAGACGAGAATATTCGCTAATCGAAATCAGCAAACAGGGCTTTTTACACATTGGGTATTCAATGGTGTTGTTGTTCGTGTAATCAAACAGGAGCAACTTTCCATCCTTAGTACCTAAGAAAATGGCGCTAAGGTTCTCTATCTCAATTAAGCATGGGTGAGGGTACTGATCGATATTCTCGAGAGTTTTTAGCTTGGTCACATCACAACGGTATCCAAGACGCTCTATAGTCGCAGTAAAACTGTCGCTGTCTTTTTGTTTAGGAATAAAAGCGTCACTGAGAATAGACGGCGTGCCTTCCCATTCCAGTGCTATCAGGGTGTAAGCTAAGCCACGAATCAGCGGTGACTGACTGTAGCGTTCATCATAACCACTTGCTTCAAAGTCCAACACCCGCTGCGGAACATTGTTGAAGTCAACTAGGATGCTCATTGATCACCTCCGGTAAGTTTTACGCGTTTGAGGCGGTGGTTTAGTTTGTCCATCTTATTACTGGCGATGATTAGGATTTTGTCATTGGCACGATAGGCGGTACTGGTGAGCACCACTCGTGCAAATTCCTCATCATAGACACAATCGATATCATCAAATATCAATACACGCTTACTGGCGAGCAGGGCGCGAACCAATAATAAAGCGTAACCTACTTGGCGTGAGAATGGATTGCGCATGTGGCCTTTGAGTTCTGTGTAAAAACCAGCAGGAAGCCCATCGATTTGTGCCTTGATGTTCATGGTCTCGCACAGTGCAAACGCCGTATTATTCAAACTTGGTCGGAAGCAGGTTAGGTTATCAATAATGGTTCCTTCCACGAACGAGCTTGTTTTATCGACCATCAGCACGCTGTTACGCCATACGTTGTAGTTCAAGTCATCCAGAGGCGTGTCATTAATCATGATATCCAGTTTGTTATCGCTATTCTGCCGCGTAATACAGTTGGCGAGATGGGTCTTGCCTGTGCCACTTTTCCCTGTCAGTAAATAAGCTTGTCCGAGTTCAAATTCAATACGCTGATTTTCAGAATATTTAACAGAAATACGGTCTACTTCCGTTGTCTCATGTTGATGTTCAACAGACGCGGCCAGTTCAAGAAGCTCGGCGATACGCTGTATGTGAAGCTTGTTCAATTCCCAACGGCTCGCGGTACGCATCACTTGTTGGTAGGGCGCAAAGTAACGGTTGGTCAGCATGATTATTGCGGCCATTATGCCTTGACTTGACTCCATATTGATCACGGCTGTTGCCAATACCACAACAACACAAGCAATTGAGAGTTGTTGGATGAGCGCTAAGATCAAGCCAAAATTCGATTCAATCTGTTCGTATTTGATGTTTTCAACTTCACGTTCCTCGACCATTTGTGTCATCAGGCTTTCAACGCGGTATTCCATGTTTCGCGCTTTGATATCCAGCGGGCTTGAAATGATTTCAATGATTTTGGACGTCGTTAAGCCCTCTATATCGGACTTGTTCTGTAAGCTGCCAATCTTTTGTTTAGAAAGGCTCCAAGCGAAAATAGCTAAAATGAGCGAGGCAATCAGAAGCGTCACGCCAGCCCATATGTTGATGAGGCCAATAATAAGGATGGTTATTACGCTGACGGCAAGGTTGATCAGCGCTCGAACCGACTCGCCACCAAAGAAGGTTTTCAGCTCAGGAATGGTTGAGATCCGTTCTAGGTATTCCCCCGGTTCTAAACGGCGGAATTTGGAGATCTCAGCCAAACAGATGGATTGGAACACCTTGTTGGTTAAGTTGGTCTCAAACTGCCTCATGATGACGGAAGATATCTTCTCTTCCTGATTTTTCAGGTGATAGTCGAGGAAGATGGAAATCAAGATAATCGCGAACAATAAGAACAGAGTATCTTGTGCTTGGTTGGGTAACACTCGGTCAAAAATGATCAGAATAGAGAAGGGCAGTACCAAGCCAAACAGGGTGGAAATTATCGTAGAGAAAGTCAGGTAGCACTTATCTGCCATATTGATCTTTTGTGAAAACTGCTCAGTTTGCATTGCGGCCTCCTGTTTTCAACGACTCCGTTGAGAGAAGGTGTTTCGGCACGAGTTCTTGATTGTTTCGCCCTTCAATATCGCTCATCAATTGCATGATGCTTTCTATGGATTGAATCGAAAGCACGCCCTTAACTTGCTCAAGCTTAATGGTCTCTATGATGTAGTCATATCGAGCGCTTTCGTAGTCTCTTAAGGCGCTGAACAGTTTACTTTCAGCGGCCAGCAAATCGGTGATGGTACGCGTGCCTAATTGGTAAGCTCTTTGGATTCCTTTGTACGAGGCGTAGTTAGCGCGAATGATGTTTTCGTAACTGCTTATAGATTGCGAGAAATCATTAATGTTGAGTACAGAGGTGTTCACGCTGTTGCGTGTGGTGTAAAGCGAATCTTGATAAAGCAGTTCGGTACGTTCAATTGCCGTCGATGATTTTTGATATCCGTAATAATCGGAACCACCAGATAAGATAGGCAAGGCTAGATTCAAGCCAACACTGGTAGAGTTGCTTTCGCCTGTCGCAGTGATGTCGGTTTTATCGTAGTTATTGGCGTCATCGTGACGATAACTGGCTGAAAGCGACACGGTAGGTAAGAAGTTTGTACCGCTCTCTTTTAAGCTTCTGCGGCTTCTTTCGACATTTTTCTTCGCCACTAACAAGTCGTTATTGAGCTTTAACGCCTGATCCATGATTGAGCGTTGTTCGCTTTCGTTAATCTCTTTTAATGGCACGCTTTCGTATATATCTTGCGACGGAGTGATAGGGTACTGAATTTGAATTGAGAGCCCGTTGAGAATGACGCGACGGTCTTTCTGCAAAGTTCTTAACCGATTTGACACACCTTCTTTCTGAGCGATAACTTCGTACAGTTCACTAGCGGCGGTGTTGCCTAACTCTACGTTGCGTCGCATCTGATGTTCACGCGTTTCAGATGACTTAAGCTCAACCTTGGTTGCTTTTATCTGTGCGTTGTTTTTCAAATACTCGAAGTATTGAGAGCCGATTTCAGAGATAGTGCTTTGGATTTTATTCTCGTGTTTAATCTCTTCGATATTGAAGTCGAGCTTTGCCGTTCCGTATTTGAATATATCGCCTAGGTTGAATACCGATTGTGAAAGGGAAAGACTGTAGCTGTTTGAGTTATAGCTTGAGGACTCATCAGGCACACTCGATAACAAGGTTTCGTTTTCATTCCATGTGGTATCGGCAGCGCCGTTAAGCGAAGGTAGAAACTTAGAGCGGCTGATCCCAATGTTGTATTCGTTTTCTTCCACACCTTTATCACTGGCGCGAAGGGATAGGCTGTTTTGCAGGCCGAGTTCTACTGCCTCAAGCAAGGTCGTCGCCGATGCTGAAGGTGTCGTGCTGAATGCAAGCGCAGCCATGATGCTGCTAGTTAAGTTTCTGTACCGCCACATACTTGTTGATCACCTTAATGATTTGGTCGCTTTTGTAAGGTTTGCTGATCACGTAATCCATTCCGGCCTCAATACAAGCCTGGTGTTCATTACTGCTGGTCAATGCGGTTGCACCTATGATGGTACAAGGGTTTTTCTCGTTTTCTTGTTCAAACTGGCGAATACGTTTTGTCGCTTCAATGCCGCCCATACCAGGCATGATGCAGTCCATGAAGATGATGTCAGAACGTTTATTCATGAAGTGCTCAACTGCGTCAGCACCATCGCCAACCGTGTCTGGTTCATACTCTTGTTTGGTAAGAATTCGTTTAAGTAAGATCTGCTGAACTCGGTCATCTTCTACGATAAGGAACGAACTGTTCTCCATCTGTTCCTCTGATGCTTCTGCTTCCATAATGGTGAGCAAGTTAGGAATAAACTCATAAGGAATCGCAGGGGAGTTGATGATCTTATCGACGAAGCTGTGACACTCTTGCGCATGCTGAGTATTGGTTACTGACAGCAACAACTTGGTATTTGGGTGATTCTTAAGTTGAGATTTCACTGTTTTACTTAGTGATGCCAACTTGTTGGGTTCAAAGGTGTCGGTCAACATGATGGCATCGTACTCACCGAAGGTTTTTGCCGCCGAAAATAACTCATTGGCCGTGCGAACTTCGGTGATATCAAGCCCCAAGTTGCTGAGCATTTTCTTCATTACATCGATACGAACTTGAGTATTGGCACACAGCAGTAAACGTTTGCCGTCGAAGCGAGTTTTCTCTGTATGGAAATTCTTCGCCTTGAGATCAAGCTCAATCTGAAAACGTTCTTGTGTACCCGATTGGAACCAGTGACTTTCGTAATAACCGTAATCTTTTAAAACGCTTTTCGCTAAGTCGTCGGTGTTAGCGGTATGGTGCTTGTGAGCGCTCCAATGAAGCTTATTGAGCTTGGCGACAGAGACATCCAACGTTGAAAGGAAGTTGAGATTGATGGTGACACGCGTATTTTCCATATCCGAAGCCGCGCCAGACTCTATCGTCACGAACAACTTCTTGTTTGATTTAAGTTGGATGGCATTAGAAAGCTGTAGGAACAATATCCAGAACAAGCTGGTGGATTGGCCTTCAACATGGTTCGGCAAATTATCAGAGATAAAGCAGTCAAGTTGACCTTCGTTTCTCTGAACTTTGGCGCTGATATGAATCATCAATTCAGACAACACGTTCAGTAGCGAGAATTCCTTCGACTTACTTTCAGTACCCTGTGAAATCAAACGGTTATAGTTTTCTGCTAACTCAGACAAGGTACTACACGCAGAGGTAATATCCTTCGCCATCAATACGCCGTTTTCATCGGTTTCTTGAACCAGATATTGAACACCGCCGTTGATGGTGTTGGTGATTCCGCGAATTTCATAGCCGATTAGCGCATACAGTTGTTTGTAGAGGTCGTTATTGCGCTTTTGGTCTTCCAATTTACTAAAAATCAGTTTGAGGTGAGAGTAGATTTGGCGTTGTTTGGGGTTGATGCTCACTTCATTAAGAAGCTCTTCGAGTCTTTGTAAATCGAGTTCCTTTAGCTCTTGATAGAGCGCATCAAATTCATAGTCGATTTCTCGCTCGTTAGAGCTGGATTTCTTCAGTTTCAACATGGCAACTGAGTTAGAAAAAACGGCAATCACGGCCAATATCACGACCACCATAAACAACCAGACAAAGAACTCGTTTTTCTCTGACATTAAGTCGCTCGCATGGTTGTTAAATATGGTGCGGTAGTTGTCGTCCATCTGTAGGTAGTTGTTCGTCAGTGACAGGTATAAGTCGAGTACGTCGTTGCGTGTTTTAGTGCTGTCGGAAAAGCGATTGATGGCTAATTCAAGTTGGGTGTATTCGGTCGCACCAACCAAGCTAAATTCAGTTTTGTTCAAAGAAGCTAAAGACCTAAACTCGTCAATTTCACTCTTCAAGGTAACTAGATTGAATTCGTTAGTACCACAAGTGTCGTTACTCAAGCACTGCTGTAGAGTTTGAATCTCTTGTTCTATGGTCTGATTAAGCTTCTGAGCTTGTATAAGAAGTGGGGCGCTTTGCACTTGTGCAACTGAGTCTACTTTTGACCAAGACAGGTATAAATAGAAAGCGAGCGCAGCTAAAACTACGCTAAACAAGATGCTTAGTCGCAGAGCTGGTACGGAAATGTTGTAAGAAGGTTTTCCGCTCATTGATTACCTCTCATCGAATGCATCTTCGATGGCTGACATCACCGGTTTTGCTGCGTATTCGATCACGCGACGCGAGCCTGTTTTTACGTCGGCGGTAAATTCCATATAAGGTGATAGCTTGTATTGAGTGCCTCCTCGTTCAAGAAAGTTTCGGTTAATTTCAATCTCTGCCAAATAGAATTCAGCATCTTCTTCTTCATAGGATGAACGGCTGATTGAGGCGATGGTTCCCTCAACAAATCCATATTTAGCGAAGTTATAGGTATCCATTTTTACCTTCACAGCCTGTCCGATTTCTACAAATCCCATGTCTTTACGTGGAATCTTCGCTTCGCCGTGTAGCGAATTATTTATTGGGGCAATATCGGCGATACTCTCGCCTGGCGGAATCACAGCTGAACGGAAATTGAAGTGCAGTTTGTCGACCACGCCATCGACTGGTGAGTAGACAACCAGTCGATCAACCTTGTCGGAATGTTGTGGTTGTAAGATACGTTTTAGCTTGAGATCTTTATTCGCTTGAATGATTTGTGCTTGGTACTCGGAGTTTCGATTCTCAACCAAGTCACGGTGTTGCTTTTCCAGTTTGTCGAGCTGAAAACGTTCATTCATGACCGACTCATCAAGGTTCTCAATCTCACGCACCATATTGGATTCTTGTACTTTCATGTTGAGAACGTCGACATAAGACGCCATCTCTTCTTTATAAAGTGTGTTTTTAATGTTGAGTTGTTTGCGAATGAGCGATAGTTGGTTCTCTGAGCTTTTACGACGCTTAAGCATCGACCTAATCAGAGAGTTTTTGTGTTTAATATCATGGGTAATGAGCTCTTCGTTGGAGCGGTTTTTAGAAAACTCTTGTTGCCACGTATTCATGTTGACCTGAACTTGTTCTGGAAATTTTTCGATATAAGAAGCGAAGTTTGGTTCTACCATGTCGCGTAGGCTTTCATAACGAATTTTGTCTAGCTCTAGCTGAGTGATTTCGGTATTCACGGTATCAAGTTGAGTGTTGCGGTCTAGTGAGCGTATTCGTGCGATCGGCTGTCCTTCATAAACGACTTCTCCTTTTCGGACTAACATCTCTTCTAATATTCCGCCTTCTAGGTGTTGAACTTTCTCAACGTCAGATTCCAACAACAGTTCACCACGTACAGACACGACGATGTCGATACGCGCTTGTGATGCCACGGCGATAGCGACTAAAGCGAGTAGGAATATGATGAGCAACGTTTTGTGAACACTGGTCATGGCACTTGCAAGCACAATCGTGTCATCAGCTGTGACCTTAGAAGCCTCATTATTAGAAACGAGCGCTTTTCTTAAGTGATGTTCTATTTGGTTATTGCTCATGACTACCTCGATGACTTGTCATCTATTACTTCCTTAATGTCCAACAAGTGATTGATTTGTCGATTGACGTTGTGCAATTCAGTTTTTACATCCTCTAAAAGATCTTCTGGTGCAGGGAATTCGTGCTTACTCAAATGTTCCAACTTGGCCATTTTGGGTGGCAAGTCTTGATCGCACAGTAAAGTTAAGATGGTCTTTAATCTCTTTGAGTAGTTGTTGAGTTCATCAAAACGGTCACTTTTATGGAGCGTCTCTATGTTGATCGCTGCGTCTGAAAAGTCCTTATAAAAATCGCCTAATAGCAATTGAAGCCCTTTGTGGTTGTTGTCGATTGAACGCAGCAAACTCGTCATGTCTATCATCATTCCACCGCCGTAATTGCTTTAATCACAATAACTAAGGATGTTTAAAGGTAGTTTTCAAATTTTTTTTGATTCTTTATGCATAAAAAGAAAAATATGAAAAATGTTGTATAAAAACTTGGTTTTTCAAAATGGTGTCCTTTAATGCCTCTAAATACGATCAGTTAGCTAGTAGCAACGGAGGCTGTAATGGCAGGCGAAAATAACCAAAACAACCAAAATGAAGATCTAAATGACGCGGTAGAACAAACGGACACGAACGACGCGGGTACGCCCTCCCAACAGCAGAATCAACAAAATCAACAAAATACGATTGCGTCGACAATAGCGACGGGTGCTGAAAACACGGATGCGGCCGACGAGGTTAATCAGGCTTTAGAAGACAATCCGAGTGGTGCAGGTAATGCTGAAGATGCGTCGGCTTCTGGTGCGGCTGTTCAAGACGAGACGCCAGAAAGCGATGGAGATTCTGATGCAGCTCAATCCAATGTAGTCGGTGGTGCGGCTTCGGAAGCTGGCTCGGACAATGCTGCTGGCAGTGGTGGCGGAGCAGGTGCTGGCGCTCAAGCAGTAGGTGGCGATAACGCAGAGTCTGCGACAGGTGGAGCAGACGCTGAAGGTAATGAAGAACAAGGCCAAGCTGCACGTACCTCTGCAGCGTCGAGTTCTACATCTTCTGAATCGGGTGAGCAACAAGTCGGTGACGACCTCGATTCACAGACAGTCGAAGAGACATTTGCCGTTGATGTTCAAGCTTCAGATGAAGAGACCATCAGTGAAGTAGAGGATGACTTTGATTCTGAAACAGTAAGCGAAACGTTTAAAATCCAAGTAGAAAGTGAAAATGATGCGCCAGAAGCAGAACAAAATCTGGCTTACATCATGGATGAAGATGGCTCCATAACATTCACTCAAGAACAATTACTCGAATACGCAAGTGATGTAGATGGGGACGAACTGGTTGCATCTAACGTTCAAGTTGGTGCTGATGCAACGGTTCAAGATAATGGTGACGGTACGTTCACAGTTGTACCTTCCGCTGACTTTAATGGCGAGCTAGACCTTACTTTTGATATCAGTGACGGCCAAGAAACGATTAGCAGCGCAATTGATTTAACGGTACGTCCGATTAATGACGCACCTGTACCAGAAGATAAAACGTTTGAAATAGAGGAAGACGGAACTCTTGTATTCACCGACGCTGACCTTCTTTCTGGTGCTACAGACATTGAAGGTGACAACCTTACGGTTGAAGGTGTGACCTACGATGGCGGCGACGGTATTCTTACCGACAACGGCAATGGTACTTACACCTTTGCGCCAAACGAGAACTTCAATGGTGACGTAAACTTCAGCTTCGATGTATCAGACGGTACCGATACGGTAGCGGCAAATATCGATGTAAGCGTAACAGCAGTCGATGATGCGCCAGTATCAGGCGACCTTGCGTACTCAGTGGACGAAGACGGTTCGATTCGTCTAAGCCAAGAGCAACTGCTGTCTCAAGCATCTGACGTAGAAGGCGATGATCTAACTGCTAGTGGCCTAACGGTTGATGGTGATGCGACAGTTATTCAAAACGATGATGGCAGCTTTACCATCACGCCAGATGAGAACTTCAATGGCGACATTGATATCAGCTTTGATATCTCAGATGGTACCAATACAGTTCAAGCATCTGCAGATTTAACCGTTAACCCAATCAATGACCTGCCAGTTCCTCAAGACCAACAGTTCAGTGTTGAAGAAGACGGCACACTTATCTTCACTGACGCTGACCTATTAACAGGCGCGACAGACATTGAAGGTGACAACCTGACTGTTGAAGGTGTGAGCTACGATGGCGGCGACGGTATTCTTACCGACAACGGTAATGGGACGTACACCTTTGCGCCAAATGAAAACTTCAACGGCGACGTAAACTTCAACTTCGATGTATCAGACGGTACAGACACGGTTGCTGCAAACATTGATGTAAGCGTAACAGCAGTCGATGATGCACCAGTATCTGGCGACCTTGCATACTCAGTCGATGAAGACGGTTCGATTCGTTTAAGCCAAGAGCAATTACTGTCTCAAGCATCTGATGTCGAAGGCGATGATCTAACTGCTAGTGGCCTAACGGTTGGTGGTGATGCGACAGTTACTCAAAACGACGATGGCAGTTTTACCATCACGCCAGACGAGAACTTCAATGGCGATATCGATATCAGCTTTGATATTTCAGATGGCACTAACACGGTTCAAGCTTCTGCTGACTTAACTGTTAATCCAATCAATGACTTGCCAGTTCCTCAAGATCAACAGTTCAGTGTCGAAGAAGACGGCACACTCATCTTCACCGATGCAGACCTATTAACAGGCGCGACAGACATTGAAGGTGATAACCTGACTGTTGAAGGTGTGACCTACGATGGCGGCGACGGTATTCTTACTGATAACGGTAATGGTACTTACACCTTTGCTCCGAATGAGAACTTCAATGGTGACGTAAACTTCGGCTTTGATGTCTCAGATGGTACCGATACGGTCTCTGCCAACATTGATGTGAGCGTTACAGCGGTTGATGATGCACCTGTCTCTGGTGACCTAGCGTACTCAATTGACGAAGACGGCTCGATTCGTTTGAGCCAAGAACAGCTGCTTTCTCAAGCATCTGACGTAGAAGGCGATGACCTGACGGCCAGCGGCCTAACGGTTGGTGGTGATGCAACCGTTACTCAAAACGATGATGGCAGCTTCACGATTACGCCAGATGAGAACTTCAATGGCGACATCGATATCAACTTCGATATCTCTGATGGTACCAACACAGTTCAAGCTTCAGCAGATCTAACCGTTAATCCAGTTAATGACCTGCCAGTGCCCCAAGATCAACAGTTCAATATTGCAGAAGACGGTACTTTACTGTTCACAGACGCGGATCTGCTTACAGGCGCGACAGATGTTGAGGGGGATAACCTAACGGTTGAAGGTATCACTTATGAAGGTACTGATGGCGTACTGACTGACCTGGGTGAGGGCTCATACAGCTTTGCGCCAAATGAAAACTTCAATGGCGATGTGAGCTTCAGCTTCGATGTATCTGATGGCACCGATACGGTGTCTGCAAACATTGATGTTAGTGTGACTCCTGAGAACGATCCACCAGTTGCGGGTTCTACGTCTTACACCGTAAATGAAGACAATTCGATTACCATTTCTGATGCACAACTATTGGCAACATCTTCAGATATTGAAGGTGATGTATCTATCGACAGTGTGACGTATTCAGGTAGTGACGGTGTATTGGAAATCAATGGTAACGGCACGTACACCTTCTCGCCAAATGAAAACTTCAGCGGTGAAATTGCACTGGATGTGGTTGTTGCTGATGAAGATGGTGCGACCGATGCGACGACCGCTGGTATCAATGTTCTTGAAGTAAACGATCCACCAGTTGCAGGCCCAACGTCTTACACCATTGACGAAGATTCAGTACTGACCTTCAACGAATCACAAGTGCTACTAAATGCCTCTGATGTTGAAGGGGATGTAGAGCTTGTTGGTATTAGCTACGATGGTCCTGACGGCATCTTCTCAGTAAATGGTGACGGTACTTGCAGCTTCGCTCCGAATGAGAACTTTAATGGCCAAGTACAGCTTGATGTCACCATTCGTGATGGAGATGGTGCAGAAGTTGAAACCGTCATCAATGTTGACGTATTGCCAATCAATGATGCGCCAGTATCGGGTGATTTGGCGTACAACGTTAACGAAGATGGTTCAATCAAATTGAGCCAAGAGCAGCTGTTGTCTCAAGCGTCTGATGTTGAGGGCGAAGACCTAACCGCTAGCGACTTAACGGTAGATGGCAACGCAACAGTAACCGCCAATGATGATGGTAGCTTTACCATCGTTCCAGAAGCGAACTTCAATGGTGACATTGATATTCAATTCAACATTACTGATGGTACTGACACAGTTCAAGCAACCGCCGATCTTACGGTTAATCCAGTTAATGACTTGCCGGTTCCTCAAGATCAACAATTCAGCATTGAAGAAGATGGTACTCTGCAATTTACAGATGCCGATCTACTTACCGGTGCCACCGATATTGATGGCGATGACTTAACCGTTGAAGGTATTAGCTATACAGGTGGCGATGGCGTATTGACCGACCACGGTGATGGTACTTATACCTTTGCGCCAAATGAAAACTTCAATGGTGATGTGAACTTCAGTTTCGATGTGTCTGATGGTACAGAAACGGTCAGCGCTAACATTGATGTGTCTGTGACGCCTGAGAACGATCCACCCGTTGCAGGTTCAACCTCGTACATGGTCAACGAAGACAACGCCATCACCATTTCTGATGAGCAATTGTTAGCAAACTCTTCTGACGTTGAAGGTGCGGTATCGGTTGATAGCGTGACCTACAGTGGTACCGATGGTGTGTTCCAAGATAATGGTGACGGCAGTTACACCTTCCTTCCTAATGAAAACTTCAGTGGCGATATCAACCTTGATTTGATTGTTGCCGATGAAGACGGTTCGATTGATGAAACCACTGCGGGCATTACAGTTCTAGAGGTGAATGATCCACCGGTTGCGGGCCCAACGTCATACACCATTGACGAAGATTCGGTACTGACATTCAGCGAATCTCAGATTCTTGTGAATGCTTCGGATGTAGAAGGCGATGTAGAGTTAGTCGGCATTAACTACGATGGATCAGACGGTATCTTCACTGTAAATGGTGATGGTACATGCAGCTTTGCACCCAATGAAAACTTCAATGGTCAGGTTCAACTGGGTGTGACCATTCAAGATGAAGATGGTGCAACCGTTGAAACACAGATTAACGTTGATGTATTGCCAATCAATGATGCGCCAGTATCGGGCGATTTGGCTTACACCATCAATGAAGACAGCTCCATCACGCTAAGCCAAGAGCAATTGCTAGCACGTGCCGGAGATATTGATAGCGAAAACCTAGAAGCTATTAACCTGTCAAACGACGAAAACGCGACCATCCAACAAAACGACGATGGCAGCTACACCATTACACCAGACGCAGACTACAACGGTGACCTAGACCTGAACTTCGATATCATCGATAACGGTGGTGGTGAGGTTCAAGTTGGTCTAGATATCACAGTTAATCCACTGAATGACTTGCCACAAGCGCAAGATCAACAGTTCACGATTGAAGAAGACGGTACGTTACTCTTCACCGATGCTGATCTGCTTGCAGGTGCGTCGGATATTGATGGTGATGAGCTGTCGATTGAAAACGTGCTCTACACGGGCGCTGATGGTGTTCTTAGTGATAATGGTGACGGCACTTACAGCTTTGCACCAAACGAGAACTTCAATGGTGATGTTCAATTCTCATTTGATGTTTCTGATGGCACGGGTTCAACAGCCGCCCATATTGATGTAAGTGTAACGCCGGAGAACGATCCACCTGTAGCGGGCTCGACAGCTTATACAGTTCAAGAAGATGGCCAAATCACGATCAGTGATGAACAGTTATTAGCTAACTCTTCAGATGTAGAGGGTGATGTTGCTCTATCGAACGTTACTTACGCTGGTGACGATGGTTCGTTCGTTGATAACGGTAATGGCACCTACACCTTCACGCCAAATGAAAACTTCGACGGAGACATCTCACTAGACGTTGTCGTCGTTGACGAAGATGGTGCAACGGCGACAACCACAGCAGGCATTGATGTTATTGCCGTGAATGACGGTCCTGAAACGTCCGGCATTCAGGCTGAAGTCGACGAAGATAATTCAATTACCATTACTCAAGAGCAGTTACTTGCGAATGCAACTGACGTTGAAGGTGATGAGTTAACGGCATCTAACTTACAAACCAACGATCCAGACGCAACAATTGTTACTAATGACGATGGTTCATTCACTATTACGCACACAGAAAACTTCAATGGTGAGTTGGACTTCACGTACAGCATCAGTGATGGTGACAATGAAGTTCTGACCACGCTCGATCTAACGGTTAATCCAGTCAATGATGCGCCGGAAGCGGGCGATGAAATCTTCATCCAAGCGCAAGAAGACCAAACAGTTGGTGTGACTCTGCGTGAAGAGCCCGCACTGCGTTTAGACCAAGCGCCAGAAAACGGCATTATTGAAGCGAATGTCAATGATGAATGGGTGGTACTGGAAGTAGGACAAGAAGTTCCTGCAGATACAGAAGTGCGCTTTGTTCCAAGTGAAGATGCTCTGGCTGAAGGCACACACACTACACAAATCGGTACGTTTGACGATAACGCGAGTGTGGATGACTGGGGTACAGAAGTTGACCCTTATACTCGTGAGTTCTCAGATGGTGACTTAACAGTAACCGTTCAAAGTAACGATGATCCTCTAGGTGCTTGGAATGGCAATACACACATTGGTCACGGCCTTGGTGATACAGACCGCCAAGGGCTGAGTGGTGATGAAAAACTGACAGTTTCAGTTGAAGGTCAAGACATCAATGAAATCAGTTTCCACCTAGATGGTTTAGGTGGTTGGTTTATGGAAGAGTCACGTCACTTTACAGAAGTAGAAATTAAAGCATTCAATGAGGATGGCGACCTAATTGACTCGATGACTTACCACAAAGAAGATCGTGGTGGTTACGAGACTGATTACACGCTTACTGTTTCTGAACCTGTGTCTTACTTTGAACTTGGTACAATACAAGGAAATGGTACTTACGTCGTTCAAAACATGACAGTGTCACAAACCTGTCATGATGAAGCCGTGTTTACTTCGATTGGTGTAGACGGTTCTGAAATCACTGAAACGGTTGAGTTGAACATCCATGCGGGTGACAACGAAATCGAGCTAACGGCTGATCTTCCAAATATCACTATCGATACCGATGGTTCTGCTCAGTTTGCTTCTGTTGTGATTACAGAAGAACAGCTACTGGCACAA
Source organism: Vibrio splendidus (assembly GCF_003345295.1). Taxonomy (NCBI): domain Bacteria; kingdom Pseudomonadati; phylum Pseudomonadota; class Gammaproteobacteria; order Vibrionales; family Vibrionaceae; genus Vibrio; species Vibrio splendidus. The sequence goes on along the minus strand of NZ_CP031056.1, from coordinate 1,367,151 downwards.
GCCTCTGATATTGATGGCGACGACCTTGATATTCAAAATCTAGAGCTGGTGGGTGAAAACTCAGAGCATGCAACACTGACTGATAATGGTGATGGTACTTGGACGGTAACACCGGATGAAAACTTCCATGGTGAAATCGAACTGGGTTATCAAGTTACCGATGGTGAACTGACCGACGACAACATCATTAACATTAACTTCGAGTCGGTGAATGATGCGCCAATCGTTTCTGGTCCAATGGTGCTATCGACAGACGAAGACCAAGGTATTACTTTTAGTGCTGATGATTTATTGGCGAACACTACAGATGTAGAAGGCGATACGCTGTCTATTTCTGACATCACTTACGGTGGTGATAACGGTGACTTGGTCGACAACGGCGATGGCACATTTACCTTCATGCCGAATGAAAACTTCAATGGTGAAATCGACATCGATTACAAAGTCTTCGATGGCACCGATGAAGTAGCAACGCACCTAGATCTAACAGTTATACCAGTCAACGATATTCCTGTTTCAGGTGAGCCGCTACACACCCAAATGCTTGAAAACGGCTCTATGATCATCGAAGCAAAAGATCTATTGTCTGGTGCGACCGATGTTGATGGCGACATTCTTCATGTTGAAAACCTACTACTTGCAGACCAAACGCAAGGTACATTAACGGATAATGGTGACAATACCTTTACCTTCGAACCTGCAGAAGATTTCTACGGTGAAGTGAATCTGACCTTCGATATCAGTGATGGTCAAGCAAGCGCGCCAAGCTCTGCAAGAGTAGACGTTGAGATTGTCAACGAAGGCCCAGAGGTTAGTGGCCCAATTGAAGCGGCGGTTGATGAAGATGGTTCAATCACCATTACGCAAGAGGACTTGTTGGCGAATGCAACCGATGTCGATGGTGACAACCTTGAAGCGGTTAACTTTGCGACCAACGATCCAAATGCGGCTATTGTAGAAAACTCAGACGGTAGCTTCACAATCACACCAAGTGCAGACTTCTTTGGTGAGATTGAGTTCACTTACGATGTCACTGACGCAATTGAGACAGTGGCAGCCGGTCTTAACCTGACCGTAAATCCAATCAACGATGCGCCAGACGTACCGGATATGTCTTTCACAACGGAAGATGGTCAAGCAATCACCATTACCGAAGCTGAGCTATTAGCACAAGCGACAGACGTTGAAGGCGATGAGCTGTCTGTTGTGAATGTGACTAGCGCGAGCGACACGGTAGAAGTCACGGACAACGGTGACGGTACATACACATTAACGCCAGAGCAGGGCTTCTTCGGCAATGTTGATTTAGCGTTTGATGTGAGCGACGGCACGGAGGTGGTGGCGGCAAACATCGACCTAAAAGTTGAGTTCGTCAATGATACGCCAGAAGCGACGCCAATGGTTGCAGATGTCGACGAAGATGGTTCAATTCTCGTTACGCAAGAGATGTTGTTGGAAAACGCGAGCGATCAAGATGGTGATGAGCTGTTTGCGAGCGCGCTGGAAACCAACGATCCAAACGCCACCATCGTAAATAATGATGATGGCACGTACACAGTGACGCCTTCGGAAAACTTCAATGGTGATATCGCATTCACTTATGAGGTGAGCGACGGTGAGCTGAGCACGTCTAATGACATGACATTGACCGTGAATCCGGTGAATGACATTCCAATCGTTGCTCCAGGCATGTACCACATTGAAGAGGATGGCAGCATCCTGTTCACTCAAGAAGATCTGTTGAGTGGTGCGATTGATATTGATGGCGACGACTTAAGCGTTACTAGCATCAATTACTCTGGTGATGAAGGCACAGTCACCGATAACGGCGATGGCACGTTCAGCTTCGTTCCTGAAGAGCACTTTAGTGGTGACTTACAGTTCAGCTTTACGGTTACCGACGGAACTGACGAGGTAGAGCAAGACCTTAACGTTCATATTGAAGCGGTCGCAGATGCGCCGGATCTTGTGATTACCGATGGCGATGGCGTTAACGTCGATGACCAAGCGATTTTGGTTGAGCCAGGCGGCATTGTTGAACTGAATATTGCAGCGGCGCTTGTCGACCAGGACTTGTCTGAAACACTTACCGTAACTGTAGATGGTGTGCCAGAAGGTTCGGTTATTCAATACGATAACGAAGGCGTTCTGAATGACCAAGAGAACGGTATCACCAGTTACAACGACACTGAAATTACAGTAACGTTTGAAGGTGAAACGGCAGGTTACCAAAACGCAGCGGGTTACTACAAAGTTGACGAAGACGGCAACATCACGGGTGTTGAAGTTGTCTATGAAAATGCATCACAAGTGGGTGGCGGTGGTGACCTTGTTCCCGGGCAAGACCAGTTCAGCTTCCAAGTTGAAGAAGGTGAAAGTTTCAACCTGTTCTTGATTCCAAACGGGCATCAGCACAATGACTTTGACGCGATGCAGGAAGGTCAGTACGAGTTCCGTGCAGCGGATGGTTCGCCTGCAAACATGGATACGGTTGATCCTCAACTTGTATTTGTTGCTGCCGATGGAACTGAAACTGTAGTTCAAGGGCAGAATGGTGACGCGATCTTCCATGGTGGTTCAAGCTCTCAGCTAAACCAAGATGGTATCGAACATACGCGCACGACGGTTAATGAAGACGGCGAGCTGGTTTACGGATTTGAAGATTTGTATGGTGGCGGTGATGCTGACTATTCAGACTTCAACTTCACAATCGATGTCGGTGAAGTGAACAGCCAAATCTACAGTGGTGAAGTGACGGTTGGTCCTGATGGTACGGTGAACCTACCAACAACGGCTATCGAAAATGCACTACAAATCCAGTTACCAGAAGACTTCAACGAACAGCTTGAAGTTCATGTAACAGCAACCGCAACAGAGCTATCGAATGATGATTCTGAAATGGTCTCTCAAACCATCTACATTAACGCGACAGGCGCCCACATTGAACATGCACCTGAAGCACTTCCTGTTGCTGCAACTGTGGAAGAAGATGGTTCTATCATCATTACGCAAGAAGACTTGTTAGCTAATGCTCGTGATCTCGATGGCGACCAGCTGACCGCTCTGAATTTAGCAACCGATGATGAGAGCGTAACTATCACAGATAACGGTGATGGTACGTACACATTAACGCCAGATGCTGACTTCAACGGTGATGTTAACTTCACATTTGATGTATCGGATGGTGATGATGTTGTCTCTACCAACCTTGAGTTAACCGTTTCACCAGTGAATGATGGCCCAGAAGCACAAGACCAGACATTCACCGTCGGTGAAGACGGCGTGTTAACGTTCAATGACCAAGACCTATTAACGGGTGCAACGGACATTGAAGGGGACGACCTAAGTGTTGAAGGTGTGACTTACACTGGCGCAGACGGTGTTCTCACAGATAACGGCGATGGCACATATAGTTTTGCGCCAAACGAAAACTTCAATGGCGATGTGAACTTCTCGTTCAATGTATCAGATGGTACCGATACGGTAACCGCTAACATTGATGTCAGCGTGACGCCAGAGAATGATCCTCCAGTGGCGGGTAGCACGTCTTACACCGTTCATGAAGACAACTCCATTACGATCAGTAACGAACAGCTATTAGCGAACTCTTCGGATATCGAAGGGGAGGTGGCAATTGACAGCGTCACCTACAGTGGCAGTGATGGTGTGTTGGAAATCAACGGCAACGGTACTTATACCTTCTCTCCAAACGAAAACTTTAACGGCGAAATTAACCTAGATGTTGTCGTGGTTGATGAAGATGATGCTGCCGTATCGACTACCGCGGGTATTACAGTCCTTGAGGTAAACGACCCTCCTGTGGCTGGTCCAACGTCATACACTATCGATGAAGATTCTGTACTGACCTTCAATGAGACTCAAGTTCTATTGAACGCATCTGATATCGAAGGTGATGTACAACTCGTCGAGATTAACTACGATGGCCCTGACGGAATCTTCTCCATCAATGGTGACGGCACATGTAGCTTTGCACCGAATGAAAACTTCAACGGCCAAGTACAGTTGGATGTGACCATTCAAGATGAAGACGGCGCTCAAGTTGATACTCATATTACGGTTGATGTCTTACCAATCAATGATGTTCCAGTATCAGGAGCCTTGGCATACAGCGTAGAGGAAGACGGTTCAATTACCTTGAGCCAAGAGCAACTTCTTTCTCAAGCGAGCGATGTAGACGGAGACGACCTTACTGCTTCTAACTTAATTGTTGATGGAGACGCGACAGTCGTTGCTAACGATGATGGTAGCTTTACCATTACACCAGATGCGAACTTCAATGGCGACATTGACCTAACGTTCGACATTAGCGACGGTACCGATACGCTGGTTGCGACGGCTGACCTCACCGTTAATCCAGTTAATGACCTTCCACAACCTCAAGATCAAACGTTCAGCATTGGCGAAGACGGCATCTTGAACTTCACAGATGAAGACTTGCTAACAGGAGCTACCGATATCGATGGGGATGACCTATCGGTTGAAGGCGTTACTTACACCGGTGCCGACGGTGTTCTTACTGACAATGGCGACGGAAGCTACAGCTTTGCGCCAAACGAGAACTTCAATGGTGATGTGAACTTCAGTTTTGATGTATCAGATGGTACCGATACGGTTCAAGCCAATATTGATGTGAGCGTGACACCAGAGAACGATCCACCGGTTGCGGGTAGTACGTCTTACACGGTTCATGAAGACAACTCGATTACCATTAGCAACGAACAGTTACTCGCTAACTCTTCAGATATTGAAGGTGAAGTGGCGATTGATAGTGTGGCTTACACCGGTGCCGATGGTGTATTCGAAGACAACGGAAACGGTACGTATACCTTCTCGCCAAACGAAAATTTCAATGGCGAAGTTAGTCTAGATGTTGTTGTGACCGATGAAGACGGTGCAACTGAAGCAACGACAGCTGGAATTACTGTACTTGAGGTGAACGATCCACCAATTGCGGGTTCAACCAGTTACTCAGTCAACGAAGACGAAGTCATCACCATCAGTTCAGAGCAACTGTTGGCGAACGCTTCAGACATCGAAGGTGAAGTGGCGATTGATAGCGTTAACTACACCGGCTCAGACGGTATCTTTACCGATAATGGTGATGGCACATTCAGCTTCGCACCAAACGCTAACTTCGATGGCGATGTAAGCCTTGATGTTGTCGTGACTGATGAAGATGGCGCAACCGTAGCGACCAACGCAAGCATTGATGTTCTGCCTGTTAACGATGCTCCGGTATCAGGTGACTTGGCATACAGCGTTGATGAAGATGGTTCGATTACCTTGAGCCAACAGCAATTACTTGCTCAAGCTGGTGACATTGACGGCGATGACTTAACAGCGGCTAACCTGACCGTTGGTGGTGATGCGACCGTCACTGTAAACGATGACGGTAGCTTTACCATTACGCCAGATGCGAACTTCAATGGCGACATTGATTTGAACTTCGACATTACCGATGGTGATGCAACGATTCAAGCAACGGCAGATCTCACGGTTAACCCTGTGAATGACTTGCCAACAGTCGGTGAACCACAATTCACCACTCAGGAAGACACCAGCTTTACCTTCACAGAAGAGCAACTGCTGCAAAATGCAGGTGACATTGATGGCGACAACTTGTCGGTTGAAAATGTCGCTTCTGACAGCGGTTCTTTGGTTGATAATGGCGATGGTACTTACACATTCGCACCGAATGAAAACTTCGACGGCAATGTGAATGTGACGTTCGACGTGAATGACGGTACAGCGACAGTACCAGCAGAAGCGACGATTGATGTTCAATCTGTGGTTGATATGCCTGAGCTGTCGATTGCCTCTGACTTGGTGATTGCTTCAGATAACTTCGAGTCTGGCTCAAATGGCTGGAATGCGGGTACTGAAAGCTCACAAGGCTTTGAGTCGGGTGACATGTTGGGTCGTATTGGTGGCACTGGTGGCGATGAAGCGGTCAGTAAAACTTACGACATTCCAAGTGATGTGAGCGAAGTGAATATCTCATTCAGCTTCTACGAAATTGATTCTTGGGATGGAGAGTCGTTCCAAATCTTTGTAGGCGGCGAAGAGCTTACCTCGCTAGATAATTCTGCGTTCCGTACCGAAGATGGCACGACAACGTTGTACGATTCAGCTGGCAATGAAGTGGGTGAAGTCGTCCATGGCGTATCGCAAGGTGAAGGCTTCAGTGGTTGGAATGACCAAGCACACCAAATCAACCTAACGGTACCCGTTGAAGACGGCCAACTTGAATTAGGCTTCGGATCAACCTTGAACCAAAGCGTGAGTGATGAGTCATTTGGTATCGACAACATTGAAATCACAGTGTCTGACGCGGATTACCAAATCATTGGTACCGAAGATACGCCAGTACCACTGGATATTGATGCGGCACTAACGGATACGGATGGTTCAGAAAACCTTGCTATCTTGATCGAAGATGTGCCGGAAGGAAGCTCGCTTTCTGCAGGTACGGATAACGGTGATGGCTCTTGGTCACTGCAACCAGGAGAACTAGAAGGGCTAGAGTTTATCCCTTCAGGTGACTTCAATGGTGATGTGGTACTAACCGTTAAAGCGACATCGACTGATGTTGATACAGGCACCACCGCAACGGCAACACAAGATGTGACGATTCATATCTCTCCAGCAAATGATGCTCCAGAAGTTGATGGGGATATCAGTGCAGTCACTGCCGAAGACAATAGCATCACGCTAACGCAAGAACAGCTGCTAGAACACGCTGTCGATATTGATGGTGATGACCTATCAGCAATCAACCTAACCACCAATGATGAAAATGCCACCATTGAAATGAACGACGATGGTAGCTTCACCATTACCCCAAGTGAAAACTTCAACGGTAATACCGAATTTAGTTACGATGTCACCGATGGAGAAGAGATGGTGGCAGCCGGTCTAGACTTGACAGTAACGCCAGTCAATGACGCGCCAGAGCCACAAGATCAAGCATTCACTATTGGTGAGGATGGTGTTCTTAACTTCACGGACACTGACTTGTTAACTGGCGCAACCGATGTTGAAGGAGACGACCTAACAGTAGAAGGTGTGACTTACACGGGTGCGGACGGTGTTCTTACTGACAATGGCGACGGCAGCTACAGCTTTGCACCAAACGAGAACTTCAATGGCGATGTGAACTTCAGTTTTGATGTGTCAGATGGCACGGACACGGTTCAAGCCAATATTGATGTGAGCGTAACGCCGGAGAACGACCCTCCAGTGGCGGGTAGTACGTCTTACACTGTTCATGAAGACAACTCAATCACGATTAGTAACGAACAGCTACTAGCCAACTCTTCAGACATTGAAGGTGAGGTTGCGATTGATAGCGTGACTTACACTGGCAGTGACGGTGTGTTCGAAGACAACGGTGACGGCACGTACACCTTCTCGCCAAACGAAAACTTCAATGGTGATGTGAGCTTAGCGGTTGTTGTTACCGATGAAGAAGGAGCAACAGAAGCGACCACAGCAGGAATCACCGTACTTGAGGTGAACGATCCGCCAATCGCAGGTTCTACCAGCTACTCAGTGAACGAAGATGAAGTTATCACCATCAGTGCAGAGCAACTGTTGGCGAACTCTTCTGATATTGAAGGTGAAGTGGCGATTGATAGCGTTAACTACACAGGCGCTGACGGCATCTTTACTGATAATGGCGATGGAACATTCAGCTTCGCGCCAAACGCAAACTTCGATGGCGATGTTAGCCTTGATGTCGTGGTGACCGATGAGGATGGCGCAACGACAGCTACAACGGCAAGCATTGATGTTCTTCCAATTAATGATCCACCAGTATCGGGCGACTTGGCATACAGCATTGATGAAGATGGTTCTATTACTCTGACTCAAGAGCAGTTGCTATCTCAAGCCTCTGATGTGGATGGCGATGACCTGACCGCAAGCAACCTAAGCGCAGGCGATAATGCATCCGTTGTTGATAATGGCGATGGTACCTTTACGGTAACGCCAGATGCGAACTTCAATGGCGATATCGACCTAAGCTTTGATATTTCGGATGGTACAGAGTCAATTGTGGCAAACGCCGATCTGACGGTAAACCCAGTCAATGACTTGCCAACGACATCTGATGTTTACGCGAACGTTGATGAAGATAATGTCATCACTATCACGCAGGAGCAGTTACTTGCGAATGCTGCTGATATTGAAGGTGATGACCTTGTTGCTTCCGACTTAACCTTGGTGGGAGATGATGCAACGATTGTCGATAATGGCGATGGCACATTCTCGATCACTCCAAGCGAAAACTTCAATGGCTACATCGATGTGGCTTACAGTATCAGCGATGGTGACACACCGATTGCGGTTAACTTAGGTTTGACGGTTGATCCAGTTAACGATGCGCCAATTGTTTCTGCTGATGTTGCGATAACCATTGAAGAAGACGGTTCATACACCATTACTCAAGAAGAGCTCCTACAATTCGCGACTGACATCGAAGACGATGACATGACCGCAATTATCGGAGAGCAAGGCGATGAAACGACCGTAACCGGTACGGTGCTGGATGCTGAAACGGGTAGCCCAGTCGTTGGTGCAGACGTCACAATGACCGATAACGCCGGTCACTCATACACCACGGTGACAGACCAATCTGGTCACTACTCTGTGAGTGGTCCTGTTGTTGACCAAGGTACCGTTACTATTGAACAAGAAGGCTCTATTACCAGCAGCTTCCTGGTTCCAGCAGGCGAAGATACCAACGGTGGCGTAACCGCTATATCTGAAGTCCTTGAAGAAACAGATATGCGTATCGTCGTGACCTGGGGGGAAAGTCCTCGTGATATGGATAATCACCTATGGCTTTACGATACAGAGTCTGGCAATGAGCTAGACCATATCTACTACCGCGATATGAGCCATGATCTTGGTGAAGGCAATGTCGTCCAACAAGATGTAGATGACACGAATGGTGGTGGTCCTGAAACCATCACTATTCCAAATTATCAAGATGCTGACATGCACTATTCAGTACACAACTACACCAGCAGAAGTTGGGATGTAGATGGTGTTGAAGATGTACAGGTTCAGGTGTTCGTTGGCGATACATTGGTTGAAACCTTCAGCCCGGATTTATCTGATAACCCATCAGGTGACCACTGGCATGTATTCGATATCGTGAATGGCATCATTGTTCCAAGCCAAGATGTCGGCACTCAAAATGCGTTCGATTTGCCAACGGCAGAAGAAGCGCTTGCGAATGAAAACGGCATTGATATCTCTGAATTGCTAACTGGCGATGAAGGTGATGATTCTGGTGATACGGGCGGAAACGAACCAAGTGTTGGAGATGTTTCCATTGAGAACGCTCTTATCACTGACAATGGTGATGGTACTTACACCATTACACCGGAAGAGAACTTCAATGGTGAATTCTCGATTAGTTACAACGTGGACGATGGCAACGGCGGGGTTACGCCTGCGGAACTAGACGTTACTGTAACAGCAGTTAACGACCTTTCGGTTATTTACGACCACGACTACACCATTAATGAAGATGGCTCGCTGACCTTTACCGATGAACAGCTATTGGCTGGTGCAACGGATATTGATGGCGATGACCTTTCTGTCGAGTCGGTTAACTACGAAGGCACAGACGGTGTGTTCACGGATAATGGCGATGGTACTTACACCTTTGCGCCAAACGAGAACTTCAATGGTAATGTCGACCTAACTTACGATGTGAGTGATGGTACGGATGTTGTATCGGCGAATATTGATGTTCAAGTGGTTCCAATCAATGACGTACCGGTAGCGGGTTCTACTACTTACAGCGTTGAAGAAGACGGCAGTATCACCCTAAGCGATGCACAACTTCTGGCGAATAGCTCGGATGTTGAAGGGGAAGTGTTTGTCAGCGATGTAAGCTACAGCGGCACTGATGGTGTATTCACTGATAATGGTGATGGTACTTACACCTTTGCTCCAAACGACAACTTTAACGGTGACATCAGTCTTGATGTCTCTGTTATGGATGAAGATGGCGCAACCGCTGAAACAACCGCAGGTATCGACGTTATTGCCGTTAATGACTTGCCAGTTGCAGGTTCAACGACCTACAGCGTTGACGAAGATAACGTGATTACCATCTCTGAAGCACAGCTTCTTGCGAACAGCTCAGACATTGAAGGTGATGTATCCGTTAGCGACGTTTCCTACTCAGGCGCAGACGGTATCTTTACTGACAATGGTGATGGTACTTACAGCTTCGCACCAAATGAAAACTTCAACGGCAATGTCAGCCTAGATGTCACCGTTGCTGATGAAGAGGGTGCAACGGCTGAAACCACTGCGGGTATTGAAGTTATCGCGGTTAACGACGCGCCAGTGTCAGGTGACTTGGCTTACTCAGTGGATGAAGATGGTTCAATCACACTAAGCCAAGAGCAGCTGCTTGCTCAAGCATCGGATGTGGACGGCGATGATCTTACCGCTGCCAACCTAACTGCGGGTGATAACGCTACCGTTACGGCAAACGATGATGGTTCATTTACCATTACTCCGGATGCCGACTTCAATGGCGATATTGACCTAAGCTTCGACCTTTCTGATGGTACTGAAACAGTTGTTGCAACGGCCGACCTTACTGTGAATCCAGTGAATGACATCGCGGTTGTAGAAGATGTCGCTTACACCATTGAAGAAGACGGTTCACTTACCTTTACAGACGAGCAACTGCTAGCGGGTGCTTCTGATATTGATGGTGATGAGCTTTCAGTTGCCGATGTGTCTTACACTGGCGCAGAGGGTGTGTTTACCGACAATGGCGATGGCACTTACACCTTTGCACCGAACGAGAACTTCAATGGTGACGTAAGTCTGGACTTCTCGGTATCTGACGGTACAGAAACGGTTGATGCAAATATCGACGTAACGGTAACAGACGTTAACGATGCACCAGTGGCAGGCGCAACGTCTTACCAAATGAACGAAGATGGCACTATTACATTGAGCCCTGAGCAGTTGATTGCTAATAGCTCCGATGTGGACGGTGAAGTGTCGCTTGATAGCGTGAGCTATTCAGGTGCAGACGGTATCTTGGTTCAAAATGAAGATGGTTCAGTCACCTTCGCTCCAAATGAAAACTTTAACGGCGACATCAGTCTTGATGTGACGGTTATTGATGACGATGGCGCAACGGCTGAAACTACCGCTGGTATTGAAGTGATTGCTGTTAACGACGCTCCAGTAGCAGGAAACGTGGCTTACTCGGTTGATGAAGATGGTTCAATTACGCTGTCTCAAGAGCAGTTGCTGGCTAACGCATCCGATGTTGATGGTGATGCACTGACCGCAAGTAACCTATCCGCAGGTGACAATGCGACCGTAACAGCGAACGATGATGGTTCATTTACTATCACTCCGGATGCTGACTTCAACGGCGACATAGACCTAAGCTTCGATGTGTCAGATGGCCTTGAAACTGTTCAAGCTGGCGTCGACCTAACGGTTAACCCAGTCAATGACTTACCAACGGCTGCTGACCAAAGCTTTACCGTTGAGGAAGATGGTACGTTAACCTTCACTGACGCTGACCTATTAGTAGGCGCTGCGGATATTGATGGTGATGACCTGTCTATCGCTGACGTGTCTTACACGGGCGCAGAGGGTGTGTTCACTGACAACGGTGACGGCACTTATAGCTTTGCTCCGAACGAGAACTTCAATGGCGATGTAAACCTTGGCTTCACAGTGACTGATGGCACTGAGACAGTCGATGCCAATATTGATGTGACGGTAACGGATGTTAACGATGCGCCGGTTGCGGGTTCAACGTCTTACCAAATGAACGAAGATGGCACCATCACAATTAGCCCTGAACAGCTAATTGCTAATAGCTCGGACGTTGATGGTGAAGTGTCGCTTGAAAGTGTGACTTACTCGGGCTCTGACGGCACCTTGGTGCAAAACGATAATGGATCTGTGACCTTCACGCCGAGTGAGAACTTTAACGGTGATATCAGCCTAGATGTGGTTGTAACCGATGATGACGGTGCAACTGCAACAACGACGGCAGGTATCGAAGTTCTGGCTGTGAACGATGGACCAGAATCTGAGGAAGTGGAACTAACCACAGCCGAAGACAGCACCATTCTTATCACACAAGACATGTTGTTAGCTCAAGCTACCGACATCGATAACACCGCAGATGAGCTGTCAGCTTCTGGTCTACAAATCGACTCTAGCTTGGGTGAGTTGCTAGACAACGAAGATGGTACTTGGTCATTTACGCCGAACGAAAACTTCAATGGCGATGTGCCAATGACGTTTAACGTTAGCGATGGCCAAGAGACAATTTCAGTCGACGGCAACATCGATGTTACGCCAGTGAATGATGCACCTGAAGCGCCAATGATTGAGATGCAAGGCGAAGAAGATGTGGTCATGGTGATTGACCCGGCTTACATCGCGGATCAAGTGACAGACCTTGATGGCGACGAGATCAGCATTGAGAGCATCACAGTTCGAGCTCCAGCGAACGCGACCTTAACTCAGCAACCAGACGGCATGTATCACTTAGTGACTACTCAAGACTTTAATGGCTTAGTGGAACTGGGTTATCAAGCTACTGACGGTGAAGAAGTGGTTGATGGGTCGCTGAATGTGGATGTCATTCCGGTTAACGACGCACCATTCAATGTCGGCAACGCAATGATGACCACAGGCGAAGATGGCGCGTTCACCTTCGATGCTGGCGACTTGATGAACTTGTTCGGTGATATTGATACCGCTGACCTTGTTGTTTCTCGCATTATCACCGCAGACGGTGAAGATGGCGGAGAAGTAACAGACAACGGCGATGGAACTTGGACATTCACACCAACAGGCGATTTTGCGGGCGTTTCTGACCTGCAAGTTGTCGTGAGTGACGGTGAGTTTGAAACGGTTCTCGATGTTCCTGTATACGTACGTCCTGTCGCAGATGGCGCGGTTATTTCAACTGACCATGACGGTCCATTGGTGTTCGGCGAAGATGAAACGGGTCACTTAGGACTGAACGTTGGCTTAGTCGATGATTCAGAAACACTAAGTAACCTAGTGATGACAGGTTTCCCTGTTGGATTCGAGGTAACAGATGGTGTGAATACCGTGATGATCACCGAGCCGGGTCAATACATCGACCTGTTCGATTGGGATATCTCAAACATTCAAATGACGCCTCCTGAAGACTTCCATGGTGAGTTCTTCGTAACGGTTAGCGCAACAACGGTTGATTACGGAGATGAACCGGAAGCGTTTGAAGATGGCATCGATTCTGGTGATTTCGAAACCGTAGCGGGTGATTCCATCATCCTAACGGCGGACGACCTAATTGGTTTGGCTGAGAATGTGGATGCTGACAGCGATGATGAAGTGAAATTGGTTCATCTTGCTGACCGCAGCCAAGGTGAGATTGTCGATAATGGCGATGGCACTTGGACGTTCACACCAGCACCAGGCTTCACTGGCGAAGCAGACATAGCTTACGTGGTTGATAAAGATGGCGTGCTTCATGATGAGCAAACTGGCGTGGTCGTGAAAGAAGGCGACTCACAAGAGAATGCAGCACCAGAAGTTAACAGCATCACGACGACGGAAATCGCAGCAGATGCAACCTTGTCGTTCACGGATCAAGACATGCTAGCGAACCTGAGCGATGCAGAAGGCGATAGCTTGAGCATTGAGTCAGTAAGCTTGATGGAAGGTCAGGGCGTAATTGAGAGCGATAACCAAGGTAACTATCAATTCACACCTGCTGAAGACTACACCGGTGATGTTCAAGTTGGATTTATAGCGACCGATGGCGAAAATCGCATCGAAAGCTTCTTCAATGTGGATATCCAAGGCGGAGATGAAGCAGCGGCGAGTGAAGGTTATGCCTTAGCTGATGATGGTTCACTAACTATTACGGATGCACAGCTGGTGGATGAGTTAGGCGTGAGTGATTCTGCACAAGTTGTCGATGTTGCAGACGCGAATGATGCAGGCTTCTTTGCTGAATCTGGCGAAGGTGAGTGGACCTACTGGCCAAACGAAGACTTCGATGGCAACTTAGCAATGAATGTTGACGTTAACGATGGCGGTGAAGTATCAAGCCACAGTGTAAGTATCCAAGTGGCCGATGAATCAGTGCAAAGTGATGAACCACAAGTCCAAGCTGCTCAAGCAACAGAAGAGCAACAAGTGGAAGTGGCTCAACAAGCTGATGACCAAGCTCAAGATGCTGAAGCTGAAGGCAGCACAGCAGATGTAACCGCGGCACCGGGCGATACCATCTCTATCTCAATTCCAGATGAGGTGAGTGGTAACGAATCGGTTGATTACGCTGATATGTCTGGCTTACCTGAGGGCGCTACTGTGAGCAACGCACTGGATAACGGTGATGGTAGCTTCACAATCAGTGGCAACCTAGAGCAGCCTGTATCCGTTGAACTTCCAGAAGGTTATGAAGGTACTAGCGAGATCCAATTCCAAGGTTACGACGAATTGGGTAGTTCAATAGACGGTGCTAGCGGTTCTGTTGAGGTTGAGGTCGATGATCAATACACCATGCAAGGTTCTACCCAAGAGCAGCAACCAGACATGGCGGGTATGGAATCTGGAGGCAGCGACTGGACAAGTTCAGGTGGTCAAGATCAAGGTGTTGACTTCACGGACGACTCTGGAAGCTTCGATTCAGATTCTCAAACTGGAACAGATCAAGGCAACGACTTCGACCAAAGCTCGATTTAATCGAGAAGGCTTAGTTTTAGTCTGAACCGACATTTAGTCTAAACCAACAAGTAGATAGGGCAGCGTAAAGTTGCCCTCATTAAAGCCATGTAGGGTTATTGATACATGGCTTTTTTATTGCTTGTTCTTCTAAATAATATTGTTTGTTTCGCTAAATAAACTTGAGAACAGATAAAAATGTCCTTAATTATTAGAAGAGTTAGTTAGAAAGGAGGGACGACATGTATCGTTATGTCAGTTCACCGCAAGCGTCGAAGTACATCGTGCCACCACCTCAACATCGTGAGTTGTCGAGTGTGGATGTGCCTGAGTCCGAATTAGAGATGCGAGAAATATTGAATAATTGGTTTGCTGATGGTTTAGCACCCATTATTGAAAGTGAAGATGACTACATCTCTGCGAGCGATCACGTTCGATTTGAAAAGCTCAGCGGCACTGTTGGGATGCTGTTGAGAAACAAAGATTATTATTTTGCGGCTAAGCGGATTTTATCTGTGTGGGAACAAGATTGCCTTGAAACCACTTACATCAATTATCTCATTTTACGCAGTGAGCGAGTCACTTCTTTAAGGTAAGTGAATGCTGTGGCATTTGCCAATAGCGATTAGCCATTTAGGGGGCGTGAGCTTACGATCTTTTTGTTTTTCTACCGAATTAGGTAAACAAAACAGGCAAACAAAAAGGGCAAGCTTTGAGGCTCACCCTTAAGGTCCTTTCTTTAATTAACGTTGTTGCTCTCGATTAACGATGCTTTTGTCTAACGTTATTGTTCTTTCCTGTCGTTATTACTTGTCAATAGGGTTGAGACTTACACCCAACCATCAAATTTGAGTCGTTTTTGAATTCTCTCGACTGCTTCTTTCTGCATTTGTCTAACACGCTCATTAGAAACATTCACATCTTGCATTTGTCCCACCTCAGACAGTGTTTTCACCTTGTTATCAAAGAAACCAAAACGGTGAATGAGAACCTTCTGTAATTTGGGTGGCAGTGTGTTTATGATTTGCTCTAGAGCTTGGGTAAAAGACTGATCTTCACAATCTTTTTGCGGGTCAGGGATATACTCACTTTCACACTGTTCAAGTACTATCGGTGCGTGGCTGATACCAACCGTTGTTGTCACGTCAATAAACCCACTTAACGCCACCAGTTGATCGACGCGTTCGGCCTTAACACCAGAGCTGTCTGACAACTCTGAAATAGAAATCTCTTTACTCATTTTTTTACTTACATCGAGCTTCTTGGACGCGAGGCTATTTATTTCTTTGCATACGTGGGCGGGCAATCGGACAGTACGACCTTTGTTCATCAATGCCGCTTCAATATTCTCTCGAATCCACCATACGGCGTAAGTCGAAAAGCGATAACCGGGTTCGGGGTCGTATTTATCGATTGCTTTGATTAAGCCGATGTTACCTTCCTCGATCAGGTCGAGCAGCGTGAAGTTGTTACCTTTACGTTTTAGGTAACTCTTTGCGATTTTTACAACAAGTCGCAGGTTTGATTCGATCATGATGTCACGTGCTTGCTTGTCACCCGCGCGATTCAATTTTGCGTAATACACCTCATCTTCACGCGACAGCAAATCAATCCCCACAATATCCTTTAGATAGTGAGCATAAGGTTCTGCAGTGGTAGAAAATGATTCTTTAGTGGGTGTGTCATCCGTGAGCCCCTGAAACGCAGCAAAACTGTCATTGTTCATTTCCTTGTCCTTTTTTAGCCGACTGAACGTTTTATTTTTTTATTTTATTATTATGCCACCAAGTGATTAACGCTTGGTTTCATTAGAGTGTAGATAACAGTTTCTTCTTTACCAATAAATAAAATGCAATTTCGTATACTTACGTCACAAAAAGATCTACAAGTATTTAACCATTTTACATCTCATCGAACGTGTCGGTTTTTCATGGGAAACATGAACATGCATAGCTTATAAAGTATGTATTATGCATTGGCGCATGTAGATAAATCGAGTGAATTTATAGGAGCGGGCGGCTATATAATTGATAGGGAAAATGAGGAGAACGTGGCAAGAGTCGAGGTTCCATGTTGCCAAAGTACCTCAGCTCTTTAACCTGTTCAGCTGACATTGTTTGCTGCGTAAAACTATAAAACTATAAAACTATAAAACTATAAAACTATTAGTGGAGACTAAAAGCTGTTACGGAATACTAAAAGTTATTACTAAAAGCTCATTGAATTGACTAATAAGTGCTGAGCACCTCATCGATTTGTTTGTTGATGATCTTCATTTCGCTGTAGATAACAGAAAGATCATCATCTTGAGGTGCAAGCTTATTAAGTGTGTTTTGCTCGACTCTTTCTAAGGCCACGGTGGCGGTTTCTTCGCCGAAGCTGGCTAATATGCCTTTTAATGTGTGCACGGTAAAATGAAGCTTGCCCCAATCCTGTTGCTGTACCAGTTCTTGTATCTCTTCTAATGAATTGCCATGGTCTTCTTGATACACAGACAACACGGCGAAAATCACTTCTTTGTCATTATCTAAGTAGGCATTTAGGGCATCAAAATCTAGCATATAGACTCCTGTCGGCTGTATGTTGAAAATGGGCTGGGCGGCTTAGTAGAAAAACCAGATCTTAATGAATCACTGAGCCATTGGCTCCATCTTGGTGGAAGCTCTAGCTGTGCGAGCTGTTTCAAGTATTCGTGTCTAAGGTTTTCTTCTATATGAGCTTTATGGACTGCATATATATAGTCAAGTTTCGCAGCAATTGAATATGGGTAATTGTGAATGTAGTCCTTTAGTTCTTGGATGGAATCGGAATTTTCGATATTTACACAAGTAGAAGGGTCTACATCTTTTGATTCAAGTTGATGGTTTATTGTCTCCCCTCGAGCTTTTAGGCACTCTGCAACTAAGTGGTACAGGGAGTACTCGCCAAAGTGAGTTAAAAGAGGTAGCAATTGAAGCAATAAGTGAGTGGGTTGGTTGTAAAAGTTATTTGCTAACAGTGTCGAGGCTCGAATCACTTTCTTGTGAGCAACTTGAGGGCTGTTCTCAATGAGTAAAATATTACTTTGAAATAGGGCAAGGCTGGCCAGAACTTGTTGCTGTTGTTTTACCGGAAGTTTGAGATTTACCAACTCTGTGAATTGATTAGCATGTTCCAGCAGAATACGTTTGTACTTTAATTGTGTCTCACGTTGGTAGGTCGCCTTTAGTGAACTGAAGTGAGCGTCAATGGAATGAATAATATCAATGTCGGCAGACGATATATGCGTCGCGTACATCTCACCAAGCTTGATAAGCATAAGAGTGTTGTCGACGTTTTCTGCCAAGTCGATTGCTCTTATCGCACGGTGACTGATGCTAGGCGTCATTTCAAACGCTCTTATGGCCAGTTTAAGTGCGGGCAGTAACATATTATGTTTTTCATAAATGCAGCTTAAACAATCAATAACGTTTAATGACAACGGTTGAGCAATCAGGTAATTGTGGAGCTTTTTTATGGCTAGGTTCGGTTTACCCAAGTTGTCTAGAATTAATGCCTCTGCGACTAATTTGGTCGGGTGCATATTCGTGTTTGAGTTGTTGATTGTGCTTGAAAGCAAATCCCATTCTTTGCCTCCAATTAAGTGCTCAATCAACGTCGCTTCAAACTGAACGCTATTGCCATTCGGGGAGATCGCTAACGCTTGTCTCAATCGTTCCAGATTAGTGATCGGATATAAGTCATTCAGTTGGGTGAGTTTCTTCGAAACGGACACAGCACTTTGAATCTTCTTGCCTAAAGATTGAGTATTGATCGGTTTAGAAACAAAGTGATGTGCTTCGCCAGAAAGGGCAGTCAATACGGTTTCCTGACGCATATCCCCAGAAACAAGAATCGTGGCGACTGTATGATCGATGAGCCTGTTTCGATAGAGGATCCCCAAAAGCTCAAACCCCGTGAAGGATTGCTCTAAGTGGTAGTCAATGAGGAGTACATGAAATGAATGCGTCTCGACCGCCTTGATGGCTTGTCGATAATCGGTCGCAATAAAGATGCAATCATGTGAAATACCCAAGCTCGAGAGTTGCTGCTTAATAAGTATTGTTGCGCTCTTAGAGTCGTCGACAATCAAAACCCGCAGGTCTGTTGGTAAGGTCAAATCCATTTTCCTCAATACCAAATATTATGTTTAATTTAGGTGTCAGGTTGCACATTGTCAAGGTGCCTATATCACATACAAACACTCAATAAACTATTGGTAATTAAAGAGTATTCGATTACATTTATGAAAGCCTTCAAACGCAGGTTACGTTTACCTTATTTTTGTGGGGTTATCCGTGTTTTAGAAATAAAAAAGAGATAAGCCGATAAGCTTACCTCTCTGTTTTCTTACACGATTGTTTATTTGAAATGTAGTCTTTTTTGAAGTTTTACTTACTAAAAAACTAGCGCTAATCACGCATGTTCAAAATCAATATTGCCGCTAGAGCCAAGAACGCCGTCATCATTAAGAACACATCGTTGTAAGCCATGATGGCAGCGTCACGTTGCATTGTACCAAGTAAGCTTGCTTGCGCTTGTTGCATCGCCGTTGCAGCATCACTTCCTGACTGAATGAAAAACGCTTGTTGTTGCTGAAGCGTCTGCCAGCCAAGTTGACTCACAGAAGGTAACGACTCCTTGATGTGTGCCAAGTGCTCACGGGTTTTGTTATCCAATAGCGTAGCGATAATCGCGATGCTGAAAGCACCACCTAGGTTTCGCATCACGTTGGTTAAAGTTGATGCGTCTGGCGTGTCCATTTTACTGATGTTCTTCATGGCAACCAAAGACAGCGGAACCATAATAAATGGGCTACCGATAGCACGCAGAACCATAGACAAAATCAGCTGCTGGCCACCAAAATCGATTGTCATGTGTGTATTTACGTAACAACTGAAACCGAACATCGCGAAGCCAAAGGTCACCAAGTACTTAGGCTTAATGATCTGTGTTAGTTTGGGCACAATTGGAAATATCAGAAGCTGTGGGAAACCCATCCACATTAGCACTTCACCAATTTCCATCGCGTTATATTGCTGAATTTGAGTGAGATACATCGGCAGCACATAGATAGAGCCAAGCAACGCCATCCCCAAAATCAAATAGGCGACACAAGACATAGCAAACTGCCCATCCCGCAATAGCCGCAGGTTAACCAATGGCTTTTTGTGTTGGAGTTCGTTTATCACGAAGTAAACTAAACTCACCGCCGACACGATACTCAAGCCAATAATAAAGCTCGAACTGAACCACTCTTCACGGTTACCTTCTTCTAGTACCACTTCCAAACAACCTAGCCCTAACGCCATGGTCGCGATACCAAACCAGTCCGCTTTTTTTAGCGTGCCAAGGTCGAGCTTTTCATCATCCAAGCCATATCGGATCATGGTGATCACAAGCAAAGCAGGCGGAATATTGATGTAGAAAATATAGTGCCATGAAAAGTTCTCCGTCAGCCAGCCACCAAATGTTGGGCCGATCGATGGAGCAAAGGTCGCGGTTACGCCAAACAGTGCCATACCCACAGCACGCTTGTTAACAGGCAATAACTGAATCACTAACGAGAAAGCAAGCGGGATTAAAGCGCCACCACTGAAGCCTTGCATCGCCCGGAACACGATCATCGAGGTCATGTTCCAAGAGAACGAACACAACAAAGATGAAATGGTGAAAATGGCCGTCGTCCACGTGATATAACGGCGTTTACCGAGCGCTTTAGAAAGCCAACCACTGAGTGGAATAGCAATCATCTCTGCGACTAGATAAGACGTAGAGATCCACGAACTTTCATCTAAGGTGGCAGACAGCGCGCCTTGAATATCTTTGAGAGACGAGTTGGTGATCTGAATATCCAAGATCGCCATAAACGCGCCAATCAAACCGCCAAATAGGGCGATCCAATGGCGTCTAGAAACCACTCCATCATCATTAGTGTGGGTGACAACACCAGCGTTACTCATGATCTAGCCTCGTTTATCGATGGTCGCTACCACAGACAAACCAGGAAGCAATCTACCTTTCAATTCTTGCTGATCTGGAATGGTAATTTTCACCGGTACACGTTGAACGATTTTAGTAAAGTTACCGGTCGCGTTTTCTGGTGGCAGTAGCGCAAACTTGGCGCCAGTCGCAGGAGAGAAACTGTCTACCACGCCTTCAAGTGGTTGTCCCGGGAAGGCATCTAATTCAACTTCTACGGATTGACCTTTATGAATGCCGCTTAACTGTGTCTCTTTGAAATTAGCTTCGATCCACACTTGGTTGTTTGGTACCAAACTCATAAGTGGCGCGCCGGCTTGAATCAACAGACCTTCTCGCACGCTGCGTTTGCCAATTACACCATCTGCTGGCGCGTAAACTTTGGTGTAATCAAGGTTAAGTTGTGCTTGATCTCTTTGTGCTTGAGCTTCAGTCACGGATGCGTTTGCTTGTTCGATTTCACTCGCAATCACGATTAGCTGATCATTACTTGCGACGAGGTTTGCTTTTGCTTCTTCAAGTTCTGCTTGGGTGACTTTTTGTTGTGCGACCATGCTGTCGACTTCATCTTGCGAAGCATAGTTGCGCTTTAATAAGCTGCGAGAACGCACGACTTGTTGGATTGCACGCTCGTATTCAGCTTGTGCGGAATCAACACGGCTCTCGGCTTGATTTATTTGGCTACGTTGTAACGTTTGTTGAGCGATAAGGTTGTGTACGCTTGATTGAACGACGCTTAAATGCGCATTCGCCTGAGCAAGTGCAGATTGGTAATCACGATCATCAATTTGAACCAACAAGTCACCTTGTTTAACCGATTGGTTATCACTCACGTAAGACTTAACAATATAACCTGACACCTTCGGGCTTATATTCGTGATGTCGCCTTGTAGGTAGGCATTGTCGGTAGATTCAAAGTATTGGCCATAGCCGTACCAATATCCGGCACCAGCAAGACCTAATGACAGCATGATCGCAGTAGCAATAAGCGGGGCTTTTTTACGTTTTTTTGTGCTTACTGATTGCGAAGCGTTGTTGTTCTCTGTCATTTTTTATTTCTCATTTTGTTTTTATTTAGATGTAACGAATTGTAAATGAATTCGATTGATTGATAAGATAGGAAAAAAGGGAAACACTGTTGCAAAAATCTTACTAATATAGCTTTGGGAGAAGTACGATGGACTTAAATGCTGTGACTGTTTTTACACAAGTTGTTGATTGTGGGAGTTTCACGCACGCAGCTGAAGCGTTGAACATGACCAAGTCGACCGTCAGCCGAAAGCTTGACGAGCTAGAGCAGCATCTAGGTGTGAGGTTGATCACCCGTTCGACACGAAGTTTAGTTTTAACGCCAGAGGGTGAGCGCTTTTATCAGTCGAGCATGCAGATGCAAGAGATCATGAACCAAGCTGAGTTAGAGGTTTCTGCCAATCAGGATTTGATCCGAGGGCAGTTGAATGTTGTGTTGCCTGTCGAATTGGGACATCAAGTATTAGCCACATACATCCACAGTTTCCTAAAAGAGCACCCAAACGTGACTTTGAACTTAGAACTGTCGAATCGAGAAGTCGACATCATTGCTGAGGGGATCGATCTTTACGCGCAAATTGGTGAGCTGGTGGATTCGAGCTTGGTTTCTCGCTACCTCACAACATCGAAGCGTGTATTGGTAGCCAGCCCTGAGTATTTAGAACAGTTCGGTGAAATCTCTTCACCCGATGACCTTAAGCCTCCATTTAGGATGATTGAAGTGGTGAACAAGGCGGCACGTCTACCTAAGTGGCATTTGCAATTAGAAGGCGGTGAGTCGATTTTGATCGATCTGCCGTGTCAGTTGCGAGTGAATACCATCACGGCATGCCTAACAGCGTGTGTGGATGGGCTCGGCTTGGCGGTGCTTCCTGAATTCATTTGTCGTGAGCACTTCAAGACAGGGAAGCTGATTCGTTTGTTACCTGAGTATGAGATGCCAGAAGTTTCAGTAAGCCTAGTGTATGCAGACAGACAGTTGATGCCGAAACGTAAAAAGGTCTTTATCGACTATCTACTGACTGCCTTTCAAAATAGGAAGCAAAAGTAACGGGGATAACCTTAGCGGGTAAATAAGTGCTTAGGCTTCCTATTAATCGTTTTTGCCTAAACCGTATCGAAGCTAATGATAAGTTGACTGCCAATCGACGACTTGTCCATTCGCCAATATAGCTTTGACCGACAGGGCCGCAATATCAACGTTATCGTGACGAAAGGTCTTGTTGGAGAAGTTGGCAATGATCTTACTCCCGTCACTGAACTCGGTTTGTTGAACATCTCCGTTCTTATCTAACCAGTCGAAATCGACCAACTGTTTATCCCATAACTGTTCGTGCATCGGTTCAAAGCCATTTTGATAGTTTTTCAATGCTCTGATTCTCGGGCTTGAACTTGATAAAGCTTCATCTCTGGTCAAGTGAACCATCGGTGGCGTGTTATACAGCATGGCGCTTAAGTCACGATTTGCTTGTATATTGGTGAACTTAAGGCTGTCTGAGTGCCAATGGTGCGTATTGATTACTTCATCATGGAAAACGGCTTGGTAAAGCGGAATTCGATATTGTGGCGAAAACAGTAGCGACTTGTAGGGCTCTTTAACCTCGGAGGGTTTAAAGAAGAAGTCAGGCTTGTGGTCTGGGTACCAACGACCTAAGTAATAGGGAGATCGGCGGTTCTCTTTCATGTCTTTATCTGTCCAACCAAAACCAACCGTTTCTAAGCCGTGCGCAAACGCGATGCCTTTTGTTGTTAGGCTGTTGCCGTCTTCAGATCCTAATACTAACGATGGTTGCTCGCTTAGCCACTGCATTCGGTTGTTGAAGGCAGAAAGCATATCCGATTCGTTTGTATCGCCATTACCATTGCTGTTGCTATGACTCTTGCTATGACTGTCTATAGAGCCGCTGTAATCCTCACGTGCCATGGCGGTTGCATCAACATCTAAGAACAAGCTGTTGAAGTTGCCGAATTTCATAATGTCTTGAGCGCGCTGCTTTACGTAATCTAAATGGCAATTCGGATTAAGATAGAATCCGTTACCTCGAAACCCTTTTTTTAGGCTGCCATCCGCTAGTTCAATGGCACAACTTTGACGCATTGGCTCTGGTAATTGAGCGGTTAGCCAGTTGTCGTTCAGCTTCGCAGGAATGGCTGTGTTGTAGGAGTCATAGGTGCCGACCAGATATCCTGACTGTTTTGCCAGACCCACAGCGTTAGGTTGATAGAATGCTGGCATCCAATTATCAAATCCGAGCCAAAGTTTGTTTAAGCCTGCCTTATTTAGATTGGTTACCATGTCTGAAGACAACGCTTGTCCCCAAGTGTCTGACGAGTTTAGGTAAGGGGAAGCGTGCTCTAGCAACCAGTTCTTCTTATTCTGCGCTGCCACGTATTGAGCTTTAATCGTGTTGTTTTCGAGTGTCGGATTACCGACTGAAAATAACACCTGCAACGACTGGCTAATAGAGTCCAACAATAACTGTTTGTGGTACTGACTGAACCAATCTTTACCCTTGGAGAGTGATGAAAGCTCTCTTTTTGCTTCCTTGGAAACGTTGAGTTTTGAGCCCTTTAGATACCAGCTTTTCAATCCCCACCAGTCGCTTACATCTTGGACGCTTAGTGGATCTTTGCCAAACAAATAAACGTGGCTCGCGCCGATCAACTTACTCACATCTGGATTGCGCTTTTGCTTTGCTACAAGTGTTTCAGACTGGTCATTATTGATGCGCCAATCTCGGTATTGTTTGGCACCATCTAACCACGAGTCTCCGAGGGTGATACGAACAATAAAAGGCTGTGACTGATTGAGCATCGTAAATTGGTGTGATGCCTTCATATCAATTTTGGTCTTTGTATTTGAGGAAGCATTAGAGGATGCATCTGAAAAGAGCAGTTGATTGTTGGTTGCATTAATCATCTGATAGCTAATGAAGTGGTCGTTCTGTTGTGCTGTCCAAAAAGGCATCTTTAGGTCTTGAGTGGTGTTGCTTCCAGAATGGTTGTCGACTAGGTAACTACCCCAAAGCTTGTTATTTGTAGGTACACGCATGCCTTCGCTAAAAGGAAGAAATAGGGTCTGAGTTTGTTGTTCTGCAAGATCAAACCACGCCAACTCTACGGGCTGGTTACGTTTCACCTGTATATTTGAAGGGAAGCTGAACTGAAAAGTGAGTTGATCTTGATTTAGTTCTGCCTCAATGTTTATCCCACTAGGTACTAAGGTCCAAGTTGCGGTCTTTGCTGAGTTAGTTTTATTGGAAAGACCAATGACTAGATTGGTCGCTTTCTGTGGTTGGCTATCAACGGTGAGAGCGCCGCTGTTAACGCTTAAGCCGTTCCAATCTATCTCTAAAGTATTCGATGAAATAGAGACTGTATTGTTAGTGGCGATGTTAGCGTTGTCGCGAATACTGCTGTCGCTAATGCTATTTCCGCTAACGCTGCTGTTGCTGGTGCTAATAGTGGTTAGCGTTATTTGGCTCGCTTGTGTATTGGATGAAAACAGACAAGCTGTTGTTAAAGCTACAATGGCACAAGTAGAAAGATTGAGTGGGTGACGTACGCTGAGCATATCTAGATTCCGTAAAGGGTAAGTACGGTAATTACACCCAAGTAGCGTTAGTGCTTTGTCACCTATATGTCTCTATTTTCTGCATTACCTAGTTTCTCATCTTCTTCTGAAAGCATTCCATTAGAAAGGCACCGCGACACGCTGCACATATTGGACTTCAATCGTACCTTGGTATTCAAACATTTCAACCGAAGCACTCAAGTGTTTGGCATTAGTCCCTAGTGGGCTTTCTGTGGGAACGGGTGCTTGCGCTGTCTTGATTGGCACTTTGTAGCCTAACAGGTTGTAGTTCTCATCGAACCATTGCCAACTCACATTGGCGTTAGGGCAGTTGTCGATCACCTTCGGTGGCGTGATCACGATATGTGGTTCGCTGAGTTTACTTTCGAGTGTTAACCATCGCTTGCTGTTGTCTAAAGCGACAACAATAGGATAGTGGTTCGAACCTATCCTTAGTTGATAAACACCAGATTCGGGTTTGATAAACATTTCACTAGTCTCAATCTCTTGATACTCATTGTTAGAAGCGAGTTGTCCATCGAGAAGGATCTTACCTCTTGGGGAAACTAGAGAGATAGGTTGTGTTTGGATTTTCATGTCTTCACTGAGTTGTTCTGCAGCGACTTTGATTTGATAACCTTGCGATGACAGGCCGTAGCGTCGAATGAAGCTAACTTGAATGTGATGTTTCGTCTCAATGTCTTGTCTTAGTGAAGTTCCGCATTGAGTTTGGCTCAGTATCTCTTGTTTAACTGGCAACCAAAGCTCGCTATCAAGTGTTTGTTGATTGAGTGCGATTTGAAGCTCTTGCCACGCGACTTGAGGTTGTTCATCAAGCAGAGATTGATACGTATGTTGTAATGGCGTGTTGGTAAACCAAGCGGCGTGACACGCAAACGGCAAAGCGCAGATCAATGCGATTAACGAAGTGACTCTCATTATGATTCCCCAGCTAAGCGGTAACCAACGCCGCGATGTGTTTCGATCTTTAGGGTTGGCAGCTTCTGGCGCAAGCGCAGTATGTGATTATCCACGGTTCGGGTACTTGGAAAGGCTTGATAACCCCAAATCTTATTGAGTAACTCATCACGATGAAACACACGACTTTGGTTCTGAACAAACAAGACCAATAACTGGAACTCTTTAGGTTTTAACGTGATCGGGCTTTCATCCAAATAAGCGATTCGTTCCGACAAGTTGATTTGGATATTTGCGTAATTTAAGTGGCTCACCCCTAACGGACGAAGTTGGGTAATGACTCGAGCAAGCAACTCCTCGTTCGAGAAAGGTTTAGTGACGTAATCTTTGGCTCCTGCCATTAAGCCTTCTACGCGTTGTTGGACTTCCACTTTAGCCGTTAACACAATCACTGGTAGGGCTTTGAGCAGTAACCAATTCGGCAAATGTCGCAAGCTGTCACCGTCTTCGAGTTGTCGATCCAGTATCACTAGATCGGCTCGGAACCATTGCTTACTGGCACTCTCTGAATCCTTCGCCCAAAGGCATTGGTAACCATTGGACTCAAAGAAGCTGACGAGGCCCTGCCCAAGTAGATGGTCGTCTTCAATCAGCAGTAGGGTGTTCATAAGCTATTTCCAAAATACATCGGGTTGGGTTACGAAGAATAATGAGGCGGCCATTCGCTTGTTTCATCAAGTGTTCGACAATTGTGAGGCCAATGCCCATGTTGTCTTGTCTGTGATTGATATTCGGTGTTGCTCGAGATACAAACCGTTGCAGAAAAGAAGGGAAGTGACCTTCGTCTTGCACCTCAATCCTGAGCCTATCAGCGAGTTCTACCTTGACCAAAACCTCACCTATACCGTGTTGTTTAGCGTTCTTAATCAAGTTATCTAAGCAGATGGTTAGCCAGTAATACGGTAGGTTAAGTTCAGCACCACTTGAATCACATTGATACTCGATATTGTGCTTTTCACATACATGATCGAGCCACTCTACTAAAGATGCGTTTTGCTTTAACAAAGGCTCCGATTGATCCGCACTTAGGTACACTTTACTGTTTTCGGTGAGCTGAGAGAGCCTTTGATAGTCGGATATTAAACGCCAAACCGCATTTTGAGTTTCATCAGAAAAGTCATCGTAGCGATTTCTAAACATCTCGACGGTTAAGCCTAGGCTAGTAATTGGCGTGCGCAGTTCATGAGTAAGAAGCTGTAAAACGAACTGCCTCTCTTTTCGTTGTTTTGTTCTTAGGTATAAGACTCTACCGAGTCCGGAAATCAACGTTAACAGCAATGTAAAGATCAAGGTTTTCATGATCAGATTGTCATTGCTAGGCTCGCTTAAGCACACGTTGCTGTAACGAAAAGTACAGGTTTCACCCGTCAAAGATACCTCTTGCCGCTCTGCAATAGGTTGCCAAACATCTAAGGGAATGGCTTTCCAGCCTTGCTCGCCACTTAACCAAAGCACATCGTCCTGTTGCCAAGCTCGGTATCCACTGAGCAGTGCTTCTCTGCCTTGTGCACTTAGGTTTTCTAGCTTGTTATATAAAGGGTGCTGAGGGTTGGTAAGACTCAAAAATGGGCGTATCTGCTCGCTCACATCTGGGTAAGCTACTAAATAACGATCAGCAAAACTGCCACCTGCAGGGTGTCGTTTGGAGTGTGCTGCAAACCAAATGGAATCCAATGTTTGTTGCTGACACAAAGCGAGCTCAAACTCGATGGCGTCATCTAATGAAGGGTTATTGCTTTCAATCGCTCGGCAGTGATCTTGTATTGACGCTAACGCTGCGATGTCGTCCCAACTGAATTGGTTGAAATCAGGATAGCGGCTACGTTCATGAAGCAGAACTTTCGGATACTGAGCCAACTCTTGTTGAGATACTAGGATTGGGGATGATTGCCAGCTCAGTTGATACAGGGTTTGCCACTTGTCTTGCAAACTTTGGGCATTGGCTAGAGTTGGGAGCCAAAAGATCAAGCCAAGGGCTAAGGTAAACCTGCGCATCCAATCATTCTCGTTAAAAGTCGTGGGGCGAGTCTAAAGAGTTTTGGACGTGATTTGTAACCTGAATGTCAACAAGTGTTCCTTTAACAACAAATTGTCGAGTGGGTCATGTTTTAAAATAATAAATTAAAAATACAGTAAGTATCATTTGAATGGATTAAACTAGATAGTTGTGTACTTATTGTCATTATTGAACGAATGGAGGGGACTATACTGGGTTCATACCTAATCAGAGGAACCACCATGAAAACACTCATTAAATCAGTATTGGCACTTAGTATCTTAACAGCTGGCTCGGCTCAGGCATTCGAATTAACGAGTAATGATATTCAAGAAGGTCACCCAATGGCGAAGACGTTTGAATATTCAAGTTGGGGTTGTAACGGCGAGAACTTGTCACCGCAGTTGATGTGGAAAGATGCTCCAGCAGGAACCAAAAGCTTTGCAATCACGGCTTATGATCCAGATGCTCCGACTGAAAGTGGTTTCTGGCACTGGGTCGCGTTTGATATTCCAGCAACAGTGAGCGAGCTCCCTCGTGGTGTCGACATCTCTAAAGTGGGTGGCAAAGAAGGCCGCATAGATTATGGAACGGTAGGTTTCGGTGGCGCTTGTCCTCCTGAAAAAGATGGCATGCACCGCTACCAGTTCACGGTTTGGGCATTGCCAACGGATAAGCTCAACCTAGACGAAAACACGCCGTCGGCTGTGGTTGGATTCACGTTGAACAGCATGGCTTTAGACAAAGCGAAACTGACTACAACTTACACACGTTAATAGCTTTATACACGTTAATAATTGACACACGCTAATAAAGCGACCAGTTATTGATGCGATAGCTGGTCGTTGATAATAAGTAAACAAGGGGGATGAGATGAATCATCAATATCAAGTGACGATCTTTCGCGCAGAGCAGTTACAAAAGCTTCGTAATGTGAGGATTCTATCTCCTAGTATCATTCAGATCATTACAGGCAGTAAGCGCCTGTTTTGGAAAGATTCAGCGGCAGAACTCTCACATTCTGAGCTGCTGTTGTGTGAGGCATCAGCGTCATTAAGTTTTGAGAATATGCCTCACAAAGGACGTTTCTTGTCGCGAGTATTCAGCTTTCAATTCCAACCTTCTCAAGGGATGCTTGATTTAAGTGAGGAACGCTCGAATGATCTGGGGCTGCCTACAGTACAAGCGGACCGAAGCTTACAAGATTCACTCAATGCTCTGTTTTCGTTCGATAGACAGAGCATGAGCAAAGAGACCCAACAGTTTTGGTTGCAGGGCTTATACCAGCAATTAGCCGAAAAAGGGGTATTGCATCGATTGTTTGCCAGTGCCAACGTTTCGTTTAGCCAAAAGCTCAGCCATTATCTTTCACATGCACCAGGTGAGAAGCATCCATTGGAGTCGGTGGCGGAGCGCTTTGCGATGAGCCGTGCCACGCTAATCCGAAAGCTCAAACTGGAAGGTATGCAATATCGTGAGGTACTGGCTGCAGTTCGCTTGAGTCATGCGCTTTATCTGATGCAAAACGGGCAGCAGAATGTGGCGGTGTTGGCTCAGTCTTGCGGTTACCAATCGGAGGGGCGTTTTAGTCAGCGCTTTAAAGGGAAGTTTGGTTTGTCGCCAAGCGAATACATCAAAACCGTCGTCAGCAATACAGTCGCGAGCAATAAAGTCGCGACGCCATAACTAATCTGTTTGTCCTAAACGCTCACTTTTTTGTCTCGTGCTGCCAATGCCGCGAAAATCGTGCACGCAAAAGCAACAGATGCGATCAGCAGAATGGGAACACTCCAAGAATCGGTTTGAGCATGAAGCTTACCCACCAGCGTTGGGCCTGTTGCTGCTAAAGCATAACCAATTCCTTGCGCCATACCCGACAGCGATGCGGCTTGGCTGCTATTCGATGTTCTCAGGCCAACAAAAGAGAGCGCGATAATAAACGTAGAGCAGTTGGCTAATCCAAAGAGTCCCACCCAAAAGATCGCAAACTCAGGCAAATACAGCAGCCCAATTAATCCAATGAATACACTCGAAGTACAAAGCGTAATGAGCCATTGTTGGTTATCGCTTTTACCTAAGAACGGCAGTAACAGCAATCCCGGAACCATAGTCGAAAATTGTAGAAATCCATAAATATAGCCCGCGTCGATTTCGCTGTAGCCAAGGTCGTTCAAGATCTGTGGAAGCCAGCCTGCCAAAGAATAGAAGGTAAATGAGTTAAGCCCAAGAGCTAGTGTCACTTGCCATGCAACGCCACTCTTGATCATCTTCTTCATCGGAATCGGCTTTTCTTGATGCTTGTTATTGGTTGCTGAAGAAGAGCGCTTTCTGATCTTAGGCAACCAAATCATCAAAGCTAATATTGGGAATATTAGGTTCATTAACAGTGCTAATTTCCAACCCGTAATCGTGAATAAGGTTATATTTGAAAACGGCACCATCAAACTTGAGCCTAACGTCGAACCGATGCCCATCGTAAAAATGTACAAAGAAGTGACTGTCGCAATACGAGTAGGGAAGCTAATTTTCACTACTACGGGCAACAACACATTACCAATCGCGATACCAAGTCCAATCATTACTGTGCCGATGTATAACGTCGGAATTGCTCCAAAAGAGCGCAGTGTAATACCCGTAGTGATCAAAACTAAGCCTAAGAGCAAGCTTGGTTCTAGACCAATTCGTTCGGATATCTTGGTGACTAATGGTGAAAATAAGGCAAAAGTTAACAGTGGCAAAGCTGTTAAGAAGCCAGCAGCCGACGACGTAAGGTTGAGGCCTTCCATAACCTGAGAAAGCACAGGAGCCAAGCTCGTAAAAGGCCCTCGAAGGTTAAGTGCTAGGAATAGAATCCCTAACATGACGAAAATGCTATTACGAAGAGAGGCGCTCATAGGTTGTTCTACTGTTTGCTTATGAGAAGAAAAGCTAGCCTACAGGTCATTGAATGATTACACAAATACCGTTTAAATAGGTTTACTAATGATTGAACCTGCGCAGTACGCGCTTTACCAGAGAAGGTCACCCATGACTGAATTGAATGTCGATAAACTCATCTCAGATTTCCCATTACTTCAACAATTGATTGCATTGGAAGAAGTGGTTTGGTTTAACCCAAATGTGACGACTCTGGAGCGCGGTTTACCTTATGTGGGATTGGGCGAACAAGATATTCATGATGCGAGTTTGAGGTTACAAAGGTTTGCCCCTTATCTAGCCAAGGCGTTTCCTGAAACTAAAGTGACCAATGGCATCATCGAGTCTGAACTTATCGATATTCCTTCGATGAAATTAGCGTTAGAAGCCCATTATAAGCAGCCAATAAAAGGGCGTTTGATGATGAAAAAAGACAGTCATTTACCGATTTCAGGTTCAATCAAAGCGCGCGGAGGTATTTATGAAGTACTAACGCATGCCGAGAAGCTTGCGATTGAAGCCGGGTTACTGTGTGAGAGCGATGACTACAGCAAGTTGCTCGAACCTGAGTTTCGTAACTTCTTCCAACAATACAGCATTGCAGTAGGTTCAACGGGTAACCTAGGCATGTCGATCGGTATCATGAGTGCCAAATTGGGCTTTACGGTCTCTGTTCACATGTCGGCTGATGCAAGAGCGTGGAAGAAAAATAAACTGCGAGAGCACGGTGTTAACGTGGTCGAGTATCAACAAGATTATGGCGTTGCAGTAGAACAAGGACGTAAAGAAGCGGAACAAGACCCACGCTGTTTCTTTATTGATGATGAAAACTCGCAAACCCTGTTCCTTGGTTACTCTGTGGCTGGAGAAAGGCTTAAGAAGCAATTCGAGCAACAGGGTATTGTGGTTAATGAACAGCATCCTTTGTTTGTTTACTTGCCATGTGGGGTAGGTGGTGGCCCCGGTGGTGTTGCATTTGGATTGAAGATGGCTTTTGGTGATCACGTGCACTGTATTTTTGCTGAGCCGACTCATTCGCCTTGCATGTTGCTCGGTGTTCACTCGGGTTTGCATGATGAGATCGCAGTGCAAGATCTGGGTATTGATAACCTCACCGCCGCAGACGGTTTAGCGGTGGGTCGTGCTTCTGGCTTTGTTGGTCGCGCGATGGAGCGCTTGCTTGATGGTTATTACACATTAACCGATGAACGCATGTATCAATTGTTAGGCGAACTGAACCAAGCAGAGGGGATTCAACTTGAGCCTTCAGCACTCGCGGGTATGCCGGGTGCGATTCATGTTGAGCAAAATAGCGAATACCTTGCTCGTCTACAAATTGATGAGTCGACGCTAGCGAATGCAACGCATCTTGTGTGGGCGACTGGCGGAGGCATGGTGCCGAAAGAAGAAATGGCCGCTTACTTGGAAAAATTGTCGGTTTAGCCCTAAAGCGTTTATAAGCTCGCTGTTTGTTGATGCTTAGCTGTTAAATATAAGCATTTAAAAAGATAAGTCATGATAGAAGAGTGTTGTTTATCGGTTGAACGCACTCTTTGTTACTCCTAAATCCAGTCGTTATTCAAACAATAACTTGCGCAGATCGTTATCCGAAACACATATTTTATAAATTAGGCTTCTTAGATGTTCTAACTATCAGTTAGGTTGAGTGGCATTCAACTTGATAGGGATTTAGCAATGCAAACGGATAAAGTGATGCAGACAAGACACATAAATACACCAGAAAAATTACTCCAGCGTTTAGATGCGATTGGGGAGTCTTTGGAAGCATCGGGTAAGGCTCATGCTTTACTGGGATTGGGCTCCGTAGGTATTGAAACGGAGCGACTTGATCAGTATTCAGATGTCGATTTTTTCGCGATAGTACAAACGGGGCATAAGCAGTATTTCTTAGACTGCTTGCATTGGCTATCTGATATTCACCCAATCGACTACGCGGTGAGAAACACCGTCGATGGCTATAAAGTCTTATACGCTGACGGAATCTTTTGCGAATTTGCGGTGTTTGAATCCCATGAGTTAGCGCATATTCCATTTGCTGAAGGGCGCATTGTTTGGCAGCAACCTGAATTTGATACGCAGTGTTGTGTTCCACCAGTAAAAGGGGAGGCACACACTAACTCCCAAGAGTGGATCATTGGTGAGGCACTAACCAATCTTTATGTCGGCATGTCTCGTTATAACCGAGGCGAAAAGCTGTCGGGCAGTCGGTTCGTTCAATCTTACGCACTTGATCGTTTGATCGATCTTGTGGATCAAACTGAACATTCTGAGCCTGAATTCGTTGATGAATTTATGTCGGATAGAAGGCTAGAAACACGCTTTCCTAAGTTTGCTCAATTGCTACCAACCTTTACACAAGGTTACGAGCGCACGGCTGAATCGGCACTTGCCCAATTAGAATTTCTCAACACCCACTTCACGGTCAATCAAGCCATGTGTGACCGAATTACTGAACTGTGTTCCGGTAAAGATTAAGCCTATAACCTGTTAATCTTAAGACCTATTTTCCTGGTGCGCGTAAATAACAGTTGTCGCTCGTCTGTATTGTTGATAGGTTTTAACCATGAAATTTAATTCTGCTTCAACTTCAATTTTCTTTTGGTGGTGCTCTAAATAGAGCAGCACGGAATACTTACATTCTTTAGCTGCTGGACGGTAGCTAAGAATGTCATAAAAAATGTCGCCTCTTTTTATCTCCAGTAGCTTTTCTAACTTGGAGATACACCATGAATACCAACTCAAACAGCCATATCGACAGCAACGGCCATACTGGCAGCAAGAACAATACCAACACACCTGAAATTATTCTGACTGGTGATAGAGCTACTGGGCCTTTGCATTTGGGTCATTACGTCGGTTCACTTAAACAAAGAGTCTCTTTGCAGCACATTCACGACCAAACGATATTGGTCGCTGACATGCAAGGGCTTACCGACAACGCCCATAATCCTTCGAAGGTTTCTTCCAACATTCTCAATGTAGTCGCTGACTATCTTGCGGTGGGTATCGACCCGACCAAGACCACGATTTGTTTGCAATCACAGTTGCCGGTGTTAGCTGAGCTCACCATGTTCTACAGCAATCTTGTTTCTATCGCTCGCTTGGAACGTAATCCAACGGTCAAAAGCGAGATTCAAAACAAAGCATTTGGACGCTCAATTCCAGCAGGCTTCCTCACTTATCCAATCTCACAGGCGGCTGACATCACCGCTTTCAACGCGACTCTAGTACCTGTCGGTGATGATCAACTGCCGATGTTAGAACAAACCAATGAGATCGTGCGAAAGTTAAATTCGCTCGCTGGCAAACCAATCTTGAATGAATGCAGGCCATTTCTCAGCAACGCCTCGCGTCTCCCTAGTACTGATGGTAAAAGTAAGATGTCTAAATCGATGGGCAACGCCATTAATCTTGGTGCAACAGAAAAAGAGATCAGAGCTGCCGTTAAATCCATGTATACCGACCCAAACCATCTACGAATTGAAGACCCAGGCAAGGTAGAAGGGAACATCGTGTTCACTTATCTTGATGCTTTTCACACAGACGTTAACTATGTCAGTCAGCTAAAAGAGCATTATCAAAGAGGTGGGCTAGGCGATGGACAAACTAAGAAAGTATTGGAAGAGTGCTTACAAGAGATGCTTCGTCCTATTCGTGAAAGAAGAGCTGAGCTACTGGATGACAAAGCGCAGCTCATCGATATTTTGCGAAATGGTAGCGAAGTCTCTAGGGAAAGAACGCAAAAGGTATTGTTCGATGTAAAAGGTGTTTTTGGTCTGAATATTATTTAGCATTGACTGCACCTGTCACAGGCTAAACGGCGGGAGAGTGAAAGCGCGATGACTTAGCAATCAAGAGTTTGGTATTCAATGATTGGTTTGGATGTAAATAAAGTCAATTGATTTGAATGGTGATTACGATTGATTTATAAAATGTCTTTTATGAATGCCTTTTATGAATGTCTTTGAGGTTATGTGGCAAAGCACAACCTCAAAACCTTATCTTCAAGTAATGGTAATTAAATGAAAATTAACGTTTTACTCCCTACCTTATTTTCGATTTTAGCCCTAATGTCGGGTTGTTCAGATGTAGTCAGCGATGAATACTCGACTTATGCACAAGCCAAAGAGGAGCGCTTGTTTGACAGAGGTTGGTTACCCGACATCCTGCCTAAATCTACTTCGAATATTGAAGTGAATAACGATCTGGATGCGAATACATCAGAAGGGAGCTTTATCATCAACGAGCCAGCATTGTCCGAGTTTATTGCGAAATTGGAGTCGAATGAGTCGACCAATGAATTTCACTTTGTCGACGGCGAAAATGTTTGGGTGTTCATTGTGGGAGAAGACAGTGTAGTTAACTACACACTAAACAAGCGTGAAGACTAAGTTAATGAATTCCAACCTATATCTGTTTATTGCTGATATGGGTTGATAAATAACACGTTTCACCAAAGTACCAGCAAGCACTCATCATGGTTATTCTTCGGAAGGCAATCATGGAATTCAAACCGTTGAATTTGTCGACGCTGCGCTTTCGTCGTCGTTAACCCAAAGAGGCGACGAATAATGTTCAATCTTTGGGTTCAGTTCTTTGTATATGGATATAAAAGACATGAGGATAAATTCGTGTTTTCTCGTTCTTCTTATTACATTACTTCAGTTAACCATCAGATTTCACTTACTTTTTTTGACTGCATGTCTCAGTTCGTCTTGCACCAGTAATTATGTTTTGAATTAAGCTCACGTATGCAACTAGGTTTATTTCTATATGTGGAATATCTATCGTTAAGATATGCACTCATCAAGTTGGTGAATTTGTAAAACATAATTATAAAAGGTTACATATGCGTAGTGCACATTTAATAATGCTATTCCCGATAGCGTTTACTTCTCAAGCTGCTAATGTTGTTGACTATTCGAAGGTTGACTTGTCTAAAGTACTTAATAATACAAAACAAGGGCTTACAGTAGCCAGTGAACCACTGTCTTATCAAGATATAAGCCGAGTAAACACCAATACAACAACACTTTTACGTAAGAAGCAGCTCCATTATGGAATTCCTGTTTATGGACAATCTGTGGTCGTTGATCTTTCTAAGCAAGGTGTGGCAAAAGCTGTTGATGGCCAAGTGTTAACCGGTATTGAGTCAGATATTGGTTCAACACTGCCCATGATTAATGCTAAACAGGCGGTTGATATTGCGAAGTCACAACACAAAGGTATTGCCGCAGCTACTATCCGTGACCCTCACACTGAGCTTGTTATTTGGCTTGATGATCAGCAGTCTGCTCGGCTCATCTATAAAATTGATTTCTTACAGACTAAAGGGATGGCTCCTTCAAGGCCGATTACGCTTGTGGATGCTAAATCTGGTGAGCTATTGGAACAGTGGGAAGGCATCGCTTTTCTTGAGGCTGAAGGTCCTGGCGGTAACGAAAAAAGTGGGCGTTATTATTTTGGCTCAAACACACAGTATGGCGGTTTTCAGGTTAACCCGTATTGCCAAATGGACAGCGAGAACGTCGTTACTCTGAACATGAACAATCAGCAAAGCTCTGGGCAGATACATCAGTTTAGCTGTAGCGATAATAATGGCGTGAACGTTAACAATTATCGCGCAGTGAATGGTGCGTATGCGCCGATGAATGACGCTCATTATTTTGGCCAACGTGTATTCGACATGTACCAAGATTGGCTAAATACACGTCCGATTAAACAAAAGCTCACTATGCGTGTTCACTATGGTTCGAATTATGGGAACGCATTTTGGGACGGTCGTCAAATGACATTCGGCGATGGTAACCAATCGATGTATCCGCTAGCGACATGGGATGTGATCGCCCATGAAGTAAGCCACGGCTTTACTGAACAAAACTCAGGCTTAGAATATCGTGGAATGTCGGGAGGAATGAATGAATCCTTTTCTGATGTGGCAGCAGCAGCATTAAGTGAATATGTACACGGTAGCTTCAATTGGAAGATGGGCGAACATGTGATGAAACATAGTGATGCAATGCGTTACTTCATTCAACCAAGCCAAGATGGTGTGTCTATTGACCACGTCAACCAGTACTACAATGGCATTGATGTTCACCATAGTTCAGGCATTTTCAATAAAGCGTTCTACCATTTATCAACAAGCAATAACTGGGGAATTAAGAAAGCTTTTGAGGCCTACGCGACCGCTAACCAACTTTATTGGACACCTAACTCGGATTTCCAACAAGGTGCTGACGATGTCTGCAAAGCGGCCCAAGATCTTGGTTATGAAACCTCTGCGGTAAGGATTGCTTTTAACGAAGTAGGCATTGATGTAGAACACTGTGGTTCTGGTCAGCCTAATCCACCATTACCATCACCAACTTCAGACGTTGTGGACCTAGAGATCAATATGCCAACGCCTATCTTGAGTGACGGCGAGGATCAGCAACAGTTCGTTCTCAAAAACACACCAGCCGATGAGGTATGGGTGCAGACTTATAATGGGTACGGTGAAGTAGATATGTACGTTGCAATCGGTCGACCAGCCACGCTGAGTGACTACGATTGTGCGTCAACTAATCAAGGCAACCGAGAATATTGTGGTCTCAATGGTGTAACGGGCGCTGACATTTACGTGATGGCCTCTGGGACTCAAGGTTCGATGAATGCGTATGTTGCTGTGAGTGCTGACCTAGAAGCTCCTCAACCTGAGCCACAAGGTTTGTGCGATAACCTTCAAGAGTGGAACCCAAATTACTATTACCCCGCAGGCACAGCAATTCAATATTATGGCAATAGATTCTCAGCGTCTGCGGATAACTGGGGAGCCGACCCGTTCAACAATTATTGGTACTGGGTATTTGAAGGTACTTGTGACTAGTTAAAACGACTTAAAGTGATTCAAGTTAGCTAAAACCGATGAGAAGGGAGCGCAGTCTGTGCTCCCTTTATTCGTTCAAAGTGAGAAGTGAAGGTGTACGCTTATCTTGTGTTAGCAAATCCAACGTTAGAGTATGTAACTTAGCGTTATTCAGCATTTAATATTCAACATTTAGTAACGACGAGATAAGGATGATTAAATTGGAAATTAGCCATTTGGACCATTTGGTATTAACCGTTAAAGACTTATCCGTGACGGTGGATTTTTATCAAAACGTGTTAGGTATGAAGTCAATCCAATTCGGTGAAGGGCGTTTGGCTTTATCGTTTGGTAATCAAAAGATTAATCTTCATCAAAGAGGTAATGAGTTCGAGCCAAAGGCTGAGTGCGTGCAAGCTGGCAGTGCCGATCTCTGCTTTATTACCAATACGCCCATGATTGATGTTATTGAGCATATCCAAGCGCTAGGAGTCGTGATAGAAGAGGGACCAGTACCGCGAACAGGTGCAACGGGTAAAATCGTTTCTGTCTATGTTCGAGACCCTGATGGGAACCTGATTGAAATATCCAATTACTAGATGTTGGCGAGAGCAAAATACCAGACCGTTTAATAGAAAGTTAATAGCACACCAACTGCCTTTAGAGCCAATAGATGCTGGATGTTGAAAGGCAAATAAATTACAATCGAACAATGTTTTATTAATTCAAACTCTAATCCCTATGCTGAGAAATTTAATCACATTCATCGTTAGCCTATTTCTTTTGACGGCTTGTTCTACAACGAGCAACAATCAACTTGATGATAAGACATTAAGTAACGAAGACACTGTATCTAAAAGTGTAGAGGAAGAGACCAATCTAGACATTAGTACAGAAACAAACTCCGGTACTGACGCAAATGAAGATTCGAATACACACGCTAAGACAGAGCTTACATCAACCGAAACCTCTCAAATAACGGCAAAACACGCGGCCGATGAGCACGATAGTGAAAAGGGTATAGGAAACTATTTCTTGCAAAATAATGAACCAACCAAGAAGGTCATTAAATCGTTAGAGGGTGTGACAGACACATTGAACATTCTGACCTTCGGAATATTTGCTACGGGCCATGGATAAGCAAGTTGGGGGCGAACTCCAAGCTAAACTTTGTAATGAAGCGATGAAGGCGAGCTAAGTGGTTCGCCTTTTTTATATCGCAGCCTAATTAACTCATCGTTCTGTTGGCTATTATGTTTGTTGTTCAATATCCACAGCTCTATCTGATTAAGTCAAAACACAGTCAACTAAAGTAGGAATTTTCTCGTTCTGGAAGGGACTAGTCGTATTTACTGTATTCGACTTGTTATATGCATCAAGGCTTTTAATACTCTTACCCAAAAGTAAGCAATGAAATCTAATCTTGCTAAGACAATGTCTTATATTCACTTTGGAGCATAGTAATATGCTTGTTGTGAAGTTCGATGTTTAGATTAAGTTATCAATATTCTAGGGAAGAGATATGAAGAACAAGAGTGTGTTTTTAAGCGTTGCGATGGTCATGTTATCGGCTCAAGCAAATGCATCTAGCGCGAATCATGAAGCTGTTTCAGATGGAGTTATCGCCGAACAAAGAGCGAACCTTTCTGAAAATACTCAAGGGAAAGGTTTTGGACCGCAAGCCCCACGAGATTTGGACTCTTTAAAGGGAACTAACGCCCGCCTGTTTTCGGATGCGCCAGATTCAACAGCAATGAACTTATGTAATATTCACTTTCACAAGAACGCCGAGCATAAAGGGGGTGAGTTTACTCAATACGCTGGCAATGGTGATGGTAAGGGATTCCAGAGTGGATTTAAATACACAGGCAAGTTGAGTTCAGCTGAGCTGAAACCATTTGAGGGCAAGGTTTGTCCGAGCGATCATGGCTCTTTGCATTCAGGTGACACCATCGAAGTGCATTATGTGTACTCGACAGCACAAGTTGAACCGGGTGAAACACTGGGCGCTTGTTTTAACGATGCGATTACCAATCCGCAATTGCGTGTTGAAACTCAAGTCTATGTATTAGTTAATGACGACAAAGCTCTCGACTTCGAAGCATTAGCGAAACACTCTAAAGTCAACGGTTTAAACCAAGCCCCGAACATTCCACAAAATACGGGCTCAGCGATTCAATACGCAGGCTCTACAACTGGCCCTGGCTACAATGAACAAGGTTCACCGTTCCAAGTAACATGGAGCGTGAGACCACAAGTAGCGAAAGTAAACATTGCGACGGTTGGCAGCTGGTGTGAAGGCAATGACTTCAACGAAGATCACGCGCATGGTGTGAGAAACATAGTTGTAAACCCAGAGTTGTTGTCACCAATAGCGAACTAATCTTGTTACGTTGATTTGTAATCAATATTTTTCAAAGGCGAGCCACTAGGTTCGCCTTTTTTGTGTCTTAAAGAAAAACGCTTAGTTTCAGTTTCAGTTTTAGGCTTAGTGTAGTGGTCTAATGATCCCGGACACCAAATTAGGTGGTAAAGTCTCCACCATAAATGAGGTGTTCAATGACAAAACGACAACGACGTACATTTTCTACTGAGTTCAAAATAGATGCTGCAAGTTTGATTCTTGATCAAGGGTACTCCATACCTGAAGCCGCTAACTCTATGGGCGTAGGTGAAACGGCTTTACGGCGATGGGTCGACCAACTCAAAGTTGAGCGAGGAGGGATGACTCCAACGACTAAAGCCCTCACGCCTGAGCAAAAGAAAATCCAAGAGTTAGAAGCCCGGATTAACCGGCTAGAACGAGAAAAATCCATATTAAAAAAAGCCACCGCTCTCTTAATGTCGGACGAACTCGAACGTTCTCGTTAATAGACAAGTTGAGGGAGCACGAATCGGTCAAAATGCTTTGCGAACTGTTCAACGTAGCTTCGTCTTGTTACTACGAGTTTAAGCAACGCAAGCCGGATGCCAGTCGCATTCGTCTAGCTAGCCAAATTAAAGAACTCTTCAACATGAGTCGAGGCTCTGCTGGCAGTCGTACTCTTGTCTCAATGCTGAGCGAAAAAGGCATAAAAGCCGGACGATTCAAGGTTCGCCAGATAATGCGTGAAGCTGATTTAATGAGTAAACAGCCAGGTTCGCATCGATATAGACATGCAAAAGCAGAAAGGCTAGATATTCCAAATCTACTGAAGCGTGAGTTTTCTGTCAGTACTCCGAATCGTGTTTGGTGTGGCGATATTACTTATATTTGGTCAGGTTCGAAGTGGACCTATTTAGCGGTAGTGCTTGATCTATTTAGCCGACGCGTTGTGGGGTGGTCTTTATCCGATAAGCCCGATACCGAATTAGTATCTAAAGCTTTGGAGATGGCCTGGGAGCAACGAGGATGTCCGAAGAACGTGATGTTCCATTCAGATCAAGGCTGCCAATATAGCAGCCGTAAATATCGCCAAAGACTTTGGCGATATCGTATAACTCAAAGCATGAGTCGTCGTGGTAATTGTTGGGACAACGCTCCCATGGAGCGGCTATTTAGAAGCTTGAAAACCGAGTGGATACCAGCAACAGGTTACCTGACACAAGCTCAAGCTAAGAAAGACATCAGCCATTACCTGATGAGTTACTATAATCGGCAACGGCCTCACCAAGCAAATGATGGGCTGTCGCCAGTAAATGCCGAAAATCGGCTTAAGTCAGTGTCCGGAATTTGTTGACCACTACATAGGCTTTGGTTTAGGTTTAGGTTTAGGTTTAGGTTTAGGTTTAGGTTTAGGTTTAGGTTTAGGCTTAGCGGGGAAATTACGCGTGACACTTATTCAAAACATGAGTTGTGTTAAACGTGCTTAGTCAAAAACGTTCTTTACCCGAATCGAAGCTCCATGATACGTTCATGATCAATTATGTTGGGTTATAGATAAGGACAGTCCAATGTCATTAGAAGGTGCGATTACATTCTTTATTGCCATGTTTATATTTGGTATTACTCCGGGGCCTGGCGTGTTTGCCATTTTAGCTCGTGGCATGGTTAACGGTTGGCGAAAGTGCATCACTCTCTCGTTAGGGATGATATGCAGTGATCTTATCTATCTTGCGCTTGCCTGTTTTGGTCTCGCGACGATTGCTGAGAACTGGTCGTTTGCTTTTGAGGTAATTCGCTACGTTGGTGCGGCTTATTTGATTTACTTAGGCTACAAGATGTTTAAGAGCCTACCGGAAGTGCAAGGCTCAGCGGAACTCGCAGCCAAACAAAGTCAGAAATCAGAACTCGCCAGTTTCGCACAAGGCTTTTTGATCTCAGCATCAAACCCTAAAGTGATTCTCTTTTATATTTCATTCTTGCCGACGTTCATTGACCTGACGGTTTTGCAGTCACAAGATATCATATTGGTTTCTGTTTTAGCGGCTGTTGCTCTGATGTCTGGTTTAATGCTAATTGCAATGGGCGCGGGCAGAATGGCCAGTTTACTTAAAACGCCACGCGCACATAAAAGATTAAACCAAAGTG
The DNA here is from genome assembly GCF_003345295.1 of Vibrio splendidus. Lineage (NCBI taxonomy): Bacteria > Pseudomonadati > Pseudomonadota > Gammaproteobacteria > Vibrionales > Vibrionaceae > Vibrio > Vibrio splendidus. The sequence goes on along the minus strand of NZ_CP031056.1, from coordinate 1,324,526 downwards.
CCGGTGGAATAATGATTGCTGCTGGCTCATATTTGGCGATAAATCGATAAACATGGCTTTTTAAGCACGACTCTTTAAACAAGAAGGCGAACCGAATGGCTCGCCTTTTTTGTTCTAGAGGAATGGACTATGTGCTTGTAAAAACTATTCTTATAAAAGGCGAGCGCTTATAAACACAGTTCATTTGCTAAATCTAAGCATCTACAAAAATCACTTCACCGGTAATGAAGCCATCGACAGAACGCTCGAAGGCTTTACCGACTAATTTGCTCGGTACAGGTTCAAAGCCTGGCATCATTTCACCGTAAACATCCCATGCTTCAGCAAGAACCGTTGGGTTGATTACATTGATACGTGTGTTTCTTGGCATTTCATAAGCGACACACTTTACGAATGTATCAATTGCGCCGCTGGTGGTTGCGTCTGCAATAGCGAAAGGGATTGGTTTAACGTTCAATATGCCACTAATCAGCGTAAATGAACCACCGTCAGCGATGTACTTTTGGCCGATACGAACAAGGTTAATTTGTCCCATCATTTTGCTCATTACCGTAGTCATCCACTGTTCTTCCGTCATATCTGCAAAGGTATTGTATTCGCAAAGGCCGACGGTGTTCACAACCGCATCAAAGTGTCCCACTTTCTTGTAAAGCGCCTCAATTGATTGTGGGTCAGTGATGTCAACAATATGGTCTACATCGCCAGAGCGACCCGCAGTGATAACGTTATGATTGCCTAAGCCCATTAATGCTGCTTGACCCATCTTGCCACGTGCGCCAATTAGAATGATTGTTTTCATGTTGTTCTCCGATCTGTATATGTTTCGTTTCGATGGAAGAACTTTAACCAAATAGCCAAACAAGTAGAAACAAAGCTTAGTTGTGAGTGTTACTGGTTTTATTTGTTGAGTGTTACACTGACATGGAATCCAACTTCACCGAAGCGAGTGCGTGTGAGCAAACTAGACCGACTAGACATAAAGCAACTTAGAGTTTTCCAAGCTTTAATCCGTGAAGAGAACGCGTCTAAAGCTGCGAATCAATTGGGGCTGACCCAGCAAGCTGTTAGTGAGCATTTGAAGAAGCTGCGAGAAGTGTTCGACGATAGGCTGTTTGTGAGAAAAACCAACGGCTTTGTTCCGACCACCTTCGCACAAGAGTTATCTGTTGGTGTTGATCGTTTACTGATCGATTTCAATTTGTTGTTATCTAGAACAAATTTCGTACCAGAGAAAGCAAAAGGGACGTTTGTGATTGCGGCGACGGATTATGCCCAGCAGATCATCCTACCAAGCCTAATTGCAAAGCTAAGGGAGCAAGCGCCAGAGTTAAAGCTGATTGTGCGTGACTTCGAAATCGACAACCTGCACGAGCTAATGGAAAGCGGCAAGGTTAACTTAGCCATCGCGTTTCCGGACTACATTCCAAGCAGCTACAAAGTAATCACTCTGTTTGAAGAGCACCATGTGTGTGTTGCATCACCTCATTCTTCAATAGCACAGATCACGCCTTCATTAGAGGAGGTGGCGACCTATCCAACCATTATTGCTTCACCATCGCGTCCAAACTTCAAAGGGTCGATTGATGAATGGTTTGGGAAGTTCGGATTAAAGCGCAATGTCGTAGTATCCGCCCCGTGTTTCTCTATCGTACCTATGTATTTAAACACTACTGACTCTATTGCTTTCTTACCATCAAGGGCAATCGAAGGGCTGAACTTGGTGACTATTCCAATGGAACAGTCACCCGAGAGTTTTGATGTGATAGCCGCATGGCACCCAAGGTATAACGATGATCCGCTACAAAAATGGGTGACGTCTTTGTTAGAAGTCGATTAATGGGGAGAGTGTTTTTGTATCGCAGCGAACCAAAGAAGGCTCTTATTGGGCTGTCTATGTGATTAGATTGGATTAGATTAGGTATTTCGACCTGAACCGACGCTACTTTAATTGGTGTTCTTGAACTTATTTGTTCATCGACATTTTTTTCTTCTAACCTGAACTCTAACTACTTGATTTTCAGTTAATGGACCTATATTGAATGATTTTGCGTGTTGCATAAATGTGACCAATGTATGTTTTTTATATTCTTCGGCTAAAGTTATCGGGATTTTTACAGATAAAGGAATAGAGGCGAGCTCTAACACGAGATAAAACGTGCGAGCTTTGGTTTCGATTTTTGAAACCTTTAGAGAACTTTTAACAAACTTGCGTCGAGACAACCTAAATGAAGAAAACAATCCTATTTGCCGTTTTTATTATGTTTGGCATTGCCGTCGCTGCGAGTATGGCGTCAACTTATTTCATTTCAAGCGAAAAAATTGATGAGATAATATTGAACAAATCTCAAGTTCAAGCTGAATTTTTGGCTGGGAATGCTGGGTATATCTTAGAGAATTCGGACAATCCAGTTCAAGATTTACAAAAGCTGGTGGGCGAGCTGAAACAACGATCTGATGTCACTTATGCCATTGTTATTGATAGTAACGTAAGTGCTATTGCTCACAGCGACAAAAATAAACTGAATAAAGTTTATGAAGATAGCTATACCGTTAAAGGCGCGACCCAAGGCGTACAACAGTTTTCAAAATGGTACGCTGATGTTCAACAAGTGTGGGTGTTTGACATCATGGCACCTATCTACGTCAACGGTGAGCTGTACGGTACTTTTGATATCGGTATTCCTATCACAGAGGTTAGCCAAGCAACGAATGGCATTATTAGCTACCAGCTCGCTTCAATGGTTTTCATTTTTGTTGTTTGTCTCGTTGTTCTATCACTTCTTCTTAGCAAACTGATGCAACCTCTCTTGGTATTGAAAAATACATTGCATGATATTTCTGAAGGCGATGGTGATCTATCAGTACGTTTGCCAATCAAAGGGAATGACGAAGTTGCTCAAATCTCATCGGCTTTCAATGTGTTCGTTGGCAAGGTGCACGAGATAATTACGCAAACAGTGAATACGGGTGTCGAATTAAATAAGACCGCTATTGGGCTTCGTGAACAGTCGCAGCAAGCATTGCAAAGAGGGCAAGAACAGAACGAACAAACCATGTTGGTCGTGACGTCTATGAATGAAATGATTGCCACGGTTAATGAAATTGCATCTAGCGCGGCTGGTGCTGCAAGCGCGGCAAACATGGCAGCGAGTGAAACTCAAGAAGGTCATAAGACGATTGAGAAGACCACGACTTCAATCTCGAACCTTGAAGCCGAAATGAATAGTGCTTCTGACATCATTGTGAGCCTTGCTGATAATACTCAGTCGATCGGTACTATTCTTGACGTTATTCGAGGTATCTCTGAGCAAACGAACTTGCTGGCACTTAATGCTGCAATTGAAGCTGCACGTGCTGGTGAAGCTGGCCGAGGCTTTGCTGTCGTTGCTGATGAAGTTCGTAACCTAGCGACAAAAACAGCACAATCTACCGATGAAATTGACACTATGATCAACCAACTTCAAACCGAAGCTAAGAACGCTGTTAGCTCGATGAGTAATAGTAAGAGCTTAATTGAAGAGGGTACGACTGAAACTGAAATGGCTCGCCAAGCTTTGGAAAAAATTTCCACGCAAGTATTGGCTATTCTCGATATTAACACGCAAGTCGCAACGGCAACGGAGCAGCAATCAGCGGTAGCGAATGAAATTAATATGAACATGGATACGGTTAATAGCTCAGTCAAAAACGGTTTGAGCGCAAGTGAGAAATTAGAGCAATCAAGCCAGCAGCTGGCAGAGTTATCACAAGTTCTCGATCGTTATGTTGGTTCATTTAAAATCTAGACTTCCCAACATATTTCTTTGAGAGAAGTGTTGAGTCTCCAGTTATTTAATAGCGCTTATGTCTTGCATGAGCGCTATTTTTTTGCGATATGCAGACGCAGATACTCCGATAGAGCGCAACAGAAATGAAGAATGTACCTGCAGTGTAATATCGACAATTTAGCTCATTCAAAACAACGCGATCAAATAAGACAGCGGCAACAGGCGCTAATTTTCATCCTCCCATGCGTAAGGTCTAAAAATCGACTAAACAACAACTCTGACGCGACACATAAGGTGTTCCGCATCTCATCACGATGTATAGTTATTGATAATTCATTCAGTAATTGTATCTGTAGTTGTCAGTTGATGTGGGTGTTATGAAGAAAAACGGATTTACTTTAATGGAATTAATCATTGTGATCGTGATACTCGGAGTATTGGCCGTTACAGCAGCCCCAAGGTTCCTCAATATTCAAGAGTCAGCAAGAGAAGCGGTACTTGAAGGTGTTGCTGGTGCGATGGAAGGCGTGATCACACAGGTGACTTCTAAAGCCATTATTGTTGGGCTTGATCCTAGTGCGGAAAACCCGGATGACCAAGGTGACTATGTTATCGATTTTGGTATCGGTAGCGTTGAAGTCGATTGGGGAACACTTTGCCCTGAAAGCCGAGGGGAGTCCGGAGACAAATTAAAAATGCTCGATTTCCTCACATTGTCAGATGATGACAGTATTATCTCAGATTATGGAAATAGACATACGGTAGTCGGATACAATCAACCTTTTAGCGACGCAGACCTGAACAGCAATAATATTACCGACGATGCCTTACCTTCGGGTTGTTATGTTATCTATGATTCTTTTGGCGGCAGGACAAGTGGAGACACATGTCCAGTAGATGGTTGTGAGTGTACAGTTCGTGTTATGAACGATGAGTGTTAAACCAAGCACATCATCTGGTTTATAGAAATTCAATAAAAAAGCGCGTTATTGCTGAGTAGCAATAACGCGCTTTTTTCTATTAGCTTATTGACCTATCTTAGTTTGCCAATGGAGCACTTGCTGGTGGCAAGTCACGTTTCTTAATCACGTGTCGTAAGCGAATTAACATCAGCGTCGCTGAAACGCTCAAGCCCGTTAGGATACCAATCCAAAAGCCTTCTTCACCCATTGCTGGAACAATATGGTCTGTTAGTCCTAGCACCATGCCGAGTGGCAGCGCCAAGCCCCAGTATGAAGCGATAGCTAAGATCATTGGGATCTTAGTGTCTTTATAGCCACGTAATGCACCGTTAGCAGACGTTTGCAATGCATCGCTGAATTGGTACATCGCCGTAAAGGTCAACAATACCGCTGCCGTTGCGCTAATTGCAGGGTCGGTGGTGTAAAGCCTAATGATCCACTCAGGGAACAGAAGGAACATCGCAACTGAAAGCAATGAAATCAAAGCTGCAACCAAAATACCGACTTTGCTGCGTTCAATTGCGCCTAGTTCGTCTTTCTCACCTAATGCATGTCCAACACGAATCGTAATGCCAAACGAAATACTCATTGGAATCACGTAAGTCAGGCTCGATATATTCAGAGCAATTTGTGCTGCTGCCACGTTCTCTGCACCAATACGACCAATCATCAGAGCGATTACCGCAAAGATACTGCCACATACCGCGATGTTCATCCCGATAGGTAAACCTAATCTTAGAAGGTGAAGCATTTCTTTAGCTTTTGGTTTTGCATCTGAAAAGTTGATGATGGTTTTGTAGTGGTGGTGACCTTTAATGTAGGAATACAGCATTCCCGACATTAACCAATACACCAAACTTGTTGCCCAACCACAACCTACAGCGCCCATTTCAGGGAAGCCGAACTTACCGTAGATAAGTACGTAGTTGACCGGAATATTCACTAACAACCCAACCACCGAAATAATCATTGGTACTTTGGTGTTGTTCATACCCTCACAGAAGCCATTCAAGGTGTAGAACAGGGCAATTCCCGGAACACCGAAGGCTAGGGCAAAGGCATAATCGCTGCCGATAGGGATGATCTCAGCGGCTACCCCAATCCATTCTAAGATCGGTTTCGCACTCACCAAGTAAGCGATAAGTAGCACACTCGCGATTAATGCCAACCAAACCATCTGGAAGAATTCAACAGAGATACTCTGGAAGTCACGTGAACCGCGGTGGTAAGCGACAACAGGCGTTAATGCCATAATCACGCCACGCAGTAACAGCAATACAGGAATCCAAAGACTGGTGCCAAGTGCAATAGCGGCGAGATCGGCAGGGCTTACTTGGCCAGCCATTGTCGTATCGACAAATCCCATTGCTTGGGTAGCTATTTGAGTCAAAATGATTGGAATCGAAAGATGCATAAGCGCACCCGATTCACGAGTAAAAGGACGAAATTTCGTTAGCATGGAAGTTCACAACACCATTATAAATACACGAATGATGGCAGGATGGCCGGTGTGCATTTTAGGATGTGCCCCGTTGGGCGGGCGACAATATAAACACCTTACCGTATAGGGTCAAGCTTTGGATTTATAGAGTTTCACTTGCTCCGAGATACGGATAGGTTCGGATGGTCAAAACACAGCTCCAACGCACGTAAGTTAATGATTTAGTGGGAATCATTCGAGAAAGATAAATTCTATATTTGCCACGCTAATCACTAAGCTAACGGTATAAGTGATTGTTATGGAAAGACAAAGGCTAGTACAATTGGTGGCATAAGGAACTAGAGAGTAAGATTCTGTATTTAGATGCGGGATTTTTTCGGTCTAAGAACTATTAGGTTTTTCAATACATGTGGAGTAAGTATAAATGACTAAGGACGATGGTAGAGATTATATCGCCAAGCTTATTGGCGGGAAGCTATTGTCGATAGTTTTAGCGGTACTTTATTTTGGCGGTGCAGCTTTAAATAACAATAACCTGCTTATCAGCGATTGGGGATTAAGTTCAGTTAAGCTTTTTGTTTTACTGGTATTATTAGCCGTTTTAGTTTTTTCAGCGTTGATAGCAACATTCGGTGGTATTAATGTGGAGCGGTGGGTATTTAAGCATACTGACCCGGAACCATATAAAAAACTAACTAAATTCGATGCTATATTGGCACATTACACCAATGTAGCTACTGTCGGGCTCTTTATTATTGTTTTGACATATACAATGAAGTCATACCTTTACGACTACCCAAGGCTTGTATCCTTTATTGTTATGATTGTAGTGGCTTTCGTTTTTGCTTTATACGGCATCCTTTTCTTTAAACTAGCAAGACGTTTTGCTCGAGATGAATCGAAGGTATGGTTGTATGCAATTATTGTTGCGTTGATATTCAGCGTAGATAGTATGGCTATTCAAGTCTTTATTGCGTCAGTACCTGAGGTCAAAAGCTAACAAGTAGCTTAAGCAGACGCAATAATCTATGGCGCTTTTGGTTTGAAGTTTGTTGGGCTTGATAAGTTCAACGCAAGCGCTACTTAGCTTAGCGTTATAACACAACGATAAATTTTGTACTGAGTTGGTATTAAAAGGATAAAAAATGAATAAAAAACTAATAAAAATTGTAGTCAAGGATGGTGGCGTACAAGATCAATCTGGGGATTGGTATGCTGCAACTATTGGGCTTTCATATAATTCAAGAGGTGAAACGTATCTCAATAAAGAACAGATACAACACTTTAATATTGATGAAGAAAAGCAAGCGATTGAAATATTTTTTCCTATGGTAAGTGAAAACTTGGCATTTCGTGTCTATCTCGTATTCCCGAACCGTGGTGGAGAGTTTCAAAGAGTTAAACGCGAACTGCTGACATAGTGTTATAACAAACGACTATGGCGCCAATATAAATTTGGCGCTATCCATCTATCAGTAACTTCAAACCTAGTGCCGTATCTGCGCCCTACTGCCACAAAGCCAGTAGAAAAACAAAAAGACCAATCCCAAGCGTTACTTTTAGAAGCAAGCCAAGAGGGGCTCCACCTTTTGGCGCTTTATTGCAACATCCCATAATCAGTTCCTAATTCATCGTTGGTTTCACTCAACCTTAAACCTTTCCCTTACGGTAAGGTCAATGCTTTCTTAGTCATATAATCTGGAACCCGAAAAACAAAAAAGCGAACCAAGTGGTTCGCTTTTGTTTATCTAAAATCTACATGATCACAGATAACTAAGATGGAAACTCGCTACCTTTCTGTATCAATCGTTTAGAAATCACGTTAAGGATAACCAAGTTGGAAACTTTTGGTAATTTGGAAGTCTGGCTGAACTCTGTAGCGATAACCAAAATGGAAACTAGGAGGGTAGTAGTGATTAGACTGTTTTAGCTTTCATACAGCGAACCGCCACTGTTTGATATAGTTAAACATCATTGAGAAATGGCCTGCTAGAGCTTCATTTTTTGTGGCACTCTCTTTCAAATCTCTTATTCTGATGTTTTTCGCAAACTAGCTTCTTAATCTGATACTTTTCCCTTTGGCTGCATTTAATCTGATGTTTTTCGCAAGCTAGCTTCTTAATCTGATACTTTTCCCTTTGGCTGCATATAATTTGATGTTTTTCACAAGTTAGCCTATTAATCTGGTGGTTTTGCTCGTTCGGTTCATTAAGCGGTCATGAAATGGTCATAAGAAAAGAGTTTTGGATGCTGAATCAGTAGTAAGCCCCTGTAGGCCAGAGATTAACTGTCGCTAAGATGATTGACTAGCCTTACTGGAGCAGAGCACTAGTTAGATTTCGGGTTACCTAATCACCTTCGAAGGTTGCCTTTTAATTGGAATTATATTCGTAAAAACAACAGTATGCAGACTCTGTGAATTATTGATTATGATCTGAATTGAACTGCCTCTTAATAGAACATTGGTTATTCGTAATCTTCTAGAACAACGTATTCAACTTTAGATAAGGATTATGTTCTACTGGATCTGATTCAAGATGCTTAGCTATGGAGTGAAATTAACTGGCAACCGAACTTTTAACGTGGCTATATTCAAAAATGTTGGTCAAGTGGCTGTTAACAAAGAACATCATGCTGAGAAAAGTAGATAAACTTTAATCAACTAACCTCCTTACATTAGAGGTCAAAATCTGTAAACAAAAAAACGCCCCCACAAGTGAGGGCGTGATATCACCGAATTACCTTTTTGTATATACGCTTTTCGCAGTCGCTCTAACTTTAAACCTCTCCCGAAGTACCTACATTAATTCGGCGATAGAGCGGGTGGAAGGGCTTTTTCAATTCGACTAATCCTTCTCTTACCTAACGAGCAGTGTAGATGAAAACCCGCTTGTAGACCATCGTTGACACGAAAACACCTGAAAGTAGAAGCTAAGGCAGAGCAGACATGTCGCATGGACAAGTCTGTGTCAGTGATACTACTAAATTAGCAATTCATGGATTGTCTAGGACTTTGCAAACCAATAGTTAAGGTGGTTAAATTTAATATTACACTACAGGGATTCGATACTGCTCAAAATACAATATCTAAGGATTTTCGGGAAAATGTTAAGTTCGAACCTACAGTAGCAAGTTGTACCGATGGCCTGTTATTCCTTTGTTTATCAACGAAGCAGAATCCGTTAAAGCCAGCGAGATTTGATTTCGCTAATTGATATCCTTTGTAAGGGAACCTGTCTTCATAAAGTAACAGTTCAGTTTCCGACATTGATCTGTATAACCACTCTAAAGCGCTCGATGAATCACTTTCAAGTAAGTTTTTCGTGATTTTATAAGCTTCTTCGTCACCATCTAACCTTTGCATCAGGAAAAGCATTTGAGCGTTTTCGCAGTGAATGATTTCGCATTCTTTAACACTTTTTGATAGCGGCGGAGCATCGCCATAGCATATACCTAACTTAAAAAGCAACCACGAGACGAGTGCTAACAACTGGGTGTATTCGTTGCTGTTGTAGATGTTTTCACTGTCATTGGAGATTTGAATTGGGGATTCTTTTTCATTAAAGAAACGAAAAAAAGAAATCTCTCTAAGCTTTTGAAGGTGCTTATCATCAACTATTGGTTTTGTTTTGTTGGCATCGTCTTTAGTCTGCTGTACCTTGATTTCATGTGAACCGATAATAAACTCGTGACGGCTAAGGTTATGAATTACAACGAAGGCCATTAGTAGAAAGCTCATTTTATTGGCTTCATTATCTGAGTTCGAAACATATACCTTTTCAAGCTTATTAAGTATTTTCGTGAGCTTTTTATGTACATATTCTATTTGCTCAGGAGAAATACTTGGGTTTTCAACAGTATCTTCATCATCAGTTCCGACAAGTTCTTCTTCATTGCGTCCTAAATAGTCTTCTCTATATAAAGAATTGCTGTCTGACTGGTTAGAAGGTATGGCAAGCAGAAACATATCTAAGATTAGGTTTAAACCATCCGACGATATGGTACGCCTTCCTGACTTGGTGTAGGCATAGTTTTCTTGATCAATGCTAACAATGAGCGAATCTCTGTCATTCATATCATCTTGAGTTTGTTGTGTATATTTTTCAGATGCACCGACAGAGCGGCGTAATTGAGGTGTTAGCTTTTCAATGCAGTTAAATAGAAGATCAAATTGAGGGTAATCAGTACTTAATGATGAAACTGCCTGTCTTAATTGACGTTCTTCAGAAGACTCACATAATTTTTCTAGCGAGGGGACGTTAAGTGTAACGACAGTAGCGATTAACTCTTCATTAAGAAGTAGGTAGATCAGCTTCCCGCAGTCTAACAACTGCTCAGATATAAAAATGACCTGATTATCGAGAGTATGTTCAATTTGATAATAATCACCAAATTCATCTTTGTAGAATGGCTGGCAACCTCTATGGCTATCCACGAGCTCGATTTCTAAAGATTGGTCAAGTCCTAGTTCAACAAACAGCAACTCGATATGTGTAGTATCTGTAGAGCCTTCGATAAGCTCTTCGCTATTTACTTCCAGTACTTCTTCTGATGTTACCATATCCAAAAAGTTGGTTGAGATTATTGCCTCCTTTGCTTCTCCATTTCGAAGAAGAAGCATCGCCTCAGCATTAGTATTACTGCCAGTCTTAAGCCATGCATTGCTGCTGAAATTAGCACTACCTGAAATGAAGAATGTTTCTTGCTTGGCGAGAAATACTAAAGCTTTTGCATGAGCATATGTTGTGAAATTTGATAGGCCATCTGGTTGGATAGATTTTATATCTACAAATTTTACGGTGCCACTTTGCAGTATTGTGGTATTCAGGCAAACGCTTTTAGGCTGTATTGCAATGATGGGTTTAGCTACAGAAAACTCAGAAAGAGAAGAAACGAACTGTCCCGATCTGTCAAAGAACGCTGAAACCCCGTATGTTTTGTCAACTGTTTGTGGTAGTTGCGTTTGGAGACTTCTCCAAAGACATTCTTTATTGGAAAAGGATGAAAACAGGAAGCTCTTGCTACTAGGTAGCTTCGGCGTTTTTTTAATCCATGGAGCTAAAGTCTTGGCTTTACCTAACATCTCTCTAACTATCTGAGATGAGCTTTGTCCATAATCATTCAGCCATACTTCAAACGCATGAAAAGCATCTTTAAAAATAGAAAGATCTTTATCGTTAGATTTCTCATCGAACCTAATTACATTTGTAACTTCTAAGTTGCTGCCGAAACCAGATAGGGTCATATTATGGCTTCCAACTATTAATAAACCTTTATTCTTACCAAGGAGCATATACACTTTGGGGTGAAATGCTTGATTACATTTCATAGGTGCAATGCCGTATGCGTAGCCAGCAAACTTAGGTGGAAAATGCTGGATAGCCGCTTTTAACATACGATTATCAACGAACAGTAAATGATTTGTCACTCCAGCAATTTGCATTTTTCGAAGAAGGTACTCTTCATAGAATACAAAGTTAATAGAGTAGCTTGTCATTAGGCATGAATCGTAACCACCTTTCTTTAGCTCTTCTATGAGCGAAATAGGGTTGCTCATAGGTTCACCTTCAGAATGTCATAGCCCGCAGGTTCTACTAGAAAAGAGTTCTTTGCTATACGAACCATGCCAAGATCTGCCATAATTTGAATAACTTGCTTAAATCTTGGTGACGTAAAAACTGCTGGGGGTGGCTTTATTATTTCGATACCAAATTCACAAGGTAGAAAACGAAAGGTCATCTGTTGTTGGTTTCTTAGCTTTCTCATAGCAACAAGAAAGTGGTTCTCAAGTAAGCTACGGTGAGTTAATTGTATCAACCCTGACAGAGTAGATTGTTTACTCAATTGAGTATTTAAAGTTTCACAGATAGCTAACAGATTGAGTGGATATCTATCTAAAAAACTTTTCTGAAGCTCTACGCTGTTATACCCCGACTTATTCTGAGTGCGGGAAACCAAAGCTGCCAAGATCATTAGGCAATTATTAGTTATGAATTCTAAATCATTACTGCCATTCTTTGTAAGTTTCTCTACTCTGTGGGCAAGAGCCATTTCATGATTATTTTCATCCCATCGCTCATAGTTAGGTAACTGAACAGAAAGTTGAGACAAGGTTTTATCGAATTGTTGATGATGATATTTTGATATTACCTTGCCACCAGGCCCTTCTTGCCAGTACCACACGGCTATTGACCGAGTGTCTTTAAAGTTCGGCCTGCGAGATTCAGTTGCTTTTAGAACACAGTAAAATATTCCCTGCATAGCAATAGATGCTATCTCATTTCTAGCGTAATCTTGCCAACTAGATTCAATGTTCCAAAGGTGCTCATATTTACCTGAGTATTGAAGAGCATTTGTATAAGCCAGTTTTCGGAAGACTGATACATCAAAACTTTGAGAGGTGTCTGTTTGAGTAAGATGCTCGGTGAGAGCAAGGATATAAGCCATCGATTCAACGCGGTTGAGAGCCTGAAAGTCTGTTTCGTATTCTGTTTGATAAAGTGAAGCGAAACCTTTGGTGAATAGGCTAATTAAAAGAGTTCGTTCTTCACTGTCGCATGATAGGTTACATGGGCAGAAGGACTTCAAATGAGTCAGAGTTTCGTAGTTAAATTCATCATTTTCAATAGTTTCCAAAAAAAGTGATGAGTTTACGTTTTGCTCAAATGCTTTGGCTAGTTTTAGCCCTACTTCTTCAATGAGTTTCCCGTTTTTAGGAGACTCGCCCGTTAGTATATTTAAGTTGCAAAGCGTACCAAAGTAATACTGTCCTAGGCCACCAAAGGAGTTCTTAAAGTATCGAGAGGAATCAGGATTAGTGTGGCTAAATTGCGATAGCTTGAATTGTTTCCCTGAGGTGATTTCTTCGAAGTGTTTCTGAAATGTATCCTTCCCTACAAGAGCTCCAGAGTGATTAGCGGTACTGTTATCACTTGTTTCATGTGCCATAGCTGCAAGTGTGAATAGGCAGTCTGCTCTTCGGAACATTTTTAAAAAAATATCACTATCTAACCATTTCTTCTTTTCAAAGGCATAAAACACCCATGCGTAGAATGAATAGTACCGAGCCCTATCGGTAACATTAGTAATTCCAGGAAGAAGTTTTCCGTAGACTTCAATACAAGGTGCTTGCACCCCTAAATGGTCAAGACCAGTGATCTGATTTACTGGCTTCACCCAGCCAGTATCTAAGGTGGTTTTCAAGCTCATTGCTCTACTCGTTAAGGGTTTGAAAATTGGTTATACGTTAGTTTTACTGCGCTTCAAGCTTCTTGTGCTTAGTTAAAATTTAACGGTTTTTCGTCATAAAGCCAGGCACTAACGCCTGAATAGAATCTACATTTTCTAGCTCGTGCCTATTCATCAACTGCAAGTTGAAGGCATGCGGTGGCAAAGAAGCATCAGGCGTACAGTCTACGTGAAGGTCATTGAGCACGTAGCCCGCTAACGCTTCATTGATTGTAATGTTTCGTACGTATTGACCTTCCATACCAAGATCAATGGCTAAGTCATTTCTATTTTCATGCTTAGAGTGTGGTGCAACACTTAAGACGACATCACGGTTCCAAAGAGAATCGTCCTCTATAGTCTTGTCGTATGAGCAGTCAGTTTGCTCAGCCTTAAGAATTCGACTGATTCTAAAGCACAGGAATTTACGTCTTTTACTATCCCAAGCACGGATGTGCCAAGCCCCAAGTCCTTTGAACAGAGAATGAGGTGTAAGGGTTCTAGTTTCGGTGCTAGTTGAGGAGCTGTAAAGGACAGAAATACAGTGTTTATTCAGGATCGATCTTGTGACTTGAGAGACGATATCAATTGATAGCGAATCTAACACTGTCGCGAAGCTGCTTACACCATAAGTTGTTACTGGAATAGAGTTTAGCTCCTGCCCCCACGCTATTAACCTAAGAGCGGCTTCTGGTTCATGCTCAAAAGCAGGGCTAAACGATGCTGACCTCATATATGCTCGTATGCTTTCGTTGAAAACCGTGTTATTGGGGCAGCGTTCCTTGTAAACGTTAAAAGAACAGCTGGCTGTAGCAACGGCGATATCACCGTGCTGAATAAGGTCGGATCGATTCACTTTCCCGAAGAAGCAAAGATAGAAATCAATAAGCCTTAGTCGTTTTGTTTGTGGAGATTCAACACAACGCACAATGAGTACCCTTATCAAAATGAACTGTACTAATTTACTCTAACGAATCTTTTGATACCAATGTAATATAAAATCAGTTGATTATCTGACCGCTAGTAGACTCGTTACACTCGGCTCTTATGGGTGTTGAGGCATTTCTCTTTTAAAATGCCTCTTAACTCTAGTGGAAGTTGGAAGCGCAAATAACGGACTAACTTAATGGCAGCCGAGTCAGTAAGTTTGTCGTAAATCATTCACTAGCCGAGGGGTTGAGAATATCTCTACCGCACTGTAATGAAAGAAATAAATAAAACTGAAACGAAGAGTTCAAAGCTACTAGGAATCGTACTTTTTCACTCATTTATCCCTGGAAAGTTATTCAAGGTCAAAGCTATTGGGCATAGCAACAATACAGGTGATAACGGAGCTGGCAAGTCTACTTTATTAAGCTTATTACCTGCGTTCTATGGAGCCGATCCAAGTAAGCTGGTGGACAGACAAGCGGATAAAGTTTCCTTCGTTGATTACTATTTACCGACTCCAAAATCTGTCATCGTATTCGAATATGAAAAGCTTGGTGAGAGAAAGTGCTCTGTAATGTATCGGAATGGCTCCAGTGTCGCCTATAGATTTTTGACGGGAACCGCTGAACAATTGTTTTCTCAGCATTTGTACGACGAGCTGATTAAGCAAGGAAGTGAAACTCGAACATGGCTTAAAAACGTTGTGTCTCAGTCAATGTCGGTAAGTTCGCAAATAGAAACAAGCGTCGATTACCGCTCAGTAATTCTAAATAACAAAAAGCGTTTGGCCCATAAGCACCGTGCGGGTAAAAATTTAGTTGCAATCGCTCATGAGTATTCGTTGTGTTCTGCGAACCATAACATGAATCATATCGATATTTTGACGGCGACAATGATGCGCCATAAGAAAATGTTGAGTCGTTTTAAGACGATGATTGTAGATTGTTTCTTGAACAATACATCGATGGACGATGTCCCATATAAGAAAGAGTATATCAACCTAGCAAATAGCCTAGACGTATTTGTTCAACTAGACACTAAAAAGAGCAAGTTCGATGAAGCAGTTGCAAATAAAGACAGCCTTGAAGAGTACATCAAGCAATTAAACTCGTACCGAGCTCAAATCTCTTCTTACCTGCATCAATTGGCATTTAGTGACACTCAGTTGTCAGACAAGATTCGTTCGCAGAAGGTGCTGTGCAGCTCGTTAGTCGGTGAGAGGAAAGATCATCTTCAAAAGCTCGACACTGAGTTAAGCATCCATCGAACTGAGTTTGAAAGGAAATCCAAGGTTATTGATGCTATTTACAATAAGCGTGACAAGTATGAAAGTGAAGATGATATTTTAGGAAAAATCACGTTTTACAATAGCTTGAGCGATATGCTGAAGGAAGCGGAATCGGCCCAGAACCATTACGACAATCTACTGGAAGATGTACAAACAGAAGAAAGTACATTTAACGCTCAGGTTCAAAAACTGGAACTCGAATGTTCGGATTTCCGCTCTCGCAAGCACCAAGAAATCAATATCATACTTAAAACTAAGGAAAAGATATTCGAGCACAAGTCTGACCGTATAGAGGCGCTGCAAAGTGACCTTCTCCTTGAAAGAAAAAGGTTGCAAGATGAGTTCGATGAACAGTCTGAAAAGATAAGACAAGAACAAGTTCGACTTGCAGTTCTTGAAGGACAATCTCTTGAGTTCACACAAGAACAAAAGGGTGAATTACGTAGTCTGGAAAATGATCTTGAGGGTAAGCGCCAAGACCTTAGAGCTTCGCAAAGTGTAGTAATTCATTTAAATGAACAACTTCGTCAAGCAACCAAAACTCATGAGGACAGTCTATCGGCTTACCATGCTTGTAGGGATGAGCTGAAAGAAATCTCAGATGAAATCATTTCTGTAAGTCGTGCATTGTTGCCTACAAAAGGGTCACTCAACGAGTTTTTAGAACAGAAAGTGCCTGACTGGCGTTGCAATATAGGTAAAGTAATCGCCCCTAACTTGTTAAATTCAAAGAATCTAAAGCCAATTTTTGACCTCGATACGACTGAGTCAATGTTCGGTCTTCATCTGGATCTTGATTCAATTGCGCTTCCTGATTTTTGTCTTAGTGAAGAAAAGCTTTCAGAGCGTCTAGATATTTTAAAAATTAAAGAGTTGGAAACAGAAACACGCAAAGAGAAAGCTAAGAGTCGAGCCAAAAGTGATGAGCAAGAAACAGAGAATCTTCAGAAAGAAGTAAAAATTCAGAGTCAAAGATCAAAAGTCTTTGAGGATGAACTGAGTAAGCTTAGCCTCCTAAAAGATCAAAAAACAGGCCAGTTTGAAAGTGATGCTGAAAGTCGTACATACGAAGTTAAGAAACAAAAAAGCGTACTAGAGTCTGATTTTTTTACCATTAAGTCCGAGTTGAAAGCAAACCTCGAAAACGAAGAACAGCGCCACCAACAGGAGCGTGTTCAGGTAAAAGCTAACTTTGACTATAGGTTGTCAGAAGAAGACGCGAAAAAAAGTGCTATTGAAGCTTTGATCAAAGATAAAGAAACGGTCACTTCAGACAGAATCAGAGACTGCAAGTTAGCGTTCAACCATGCGTTGATGAATAAAGGCGTAGATCCAGTCAGTATCGAGAGTGCCAAGTCGAAGTGGTGTGCGCTCGAACGCCAGTGTGAGGAGATCAAATCTTTTCAAGCTTTAATTATCGACTATCACACTTGGCTCGAAGCAGAATGGAAATATATTGATACTTATAATTCTGAGAAGCTGGATTTAGAGCGACAGATCGCGAGAGGCGTTGCGAAGAGAGACGATTATGAAAAATCGGTGGGCAGAAAAATCGATGACGTAGCGACTTCAATTAAATTGGATGAACAGGAGCTAATTTCAGTCAAGGAGGCTATAGGGCAGCTTACAACTTGTACCAATAACTTGGAAAAAGCAGTCGATGAATCAGATTTAGCTAGCTTAGAAGATGTATCTGTAGATTTAGAGTTTCATTCTGTTGAGCATGCCGTAAGTCTAGTGACAGACAAAATCACTGCTATTAACACGCTTAAGAAAGAAATCGTTAGTAAAGTAAAAGATGTAAGTAACACAATCTTAGGATTGGACGACAACAATGAAATAAAAATGATGTGGGAGCAGATGCGCTCTGCGACCATGACGAAGCTTTCAGAAAATTATGACTATGCTATCAACTACGATAGTCCTCAATTTTCCCTTGCTTGCTTGGGAGACCTTGAAGAGCTTGTCCTAAACGTGATTCCAGATGTTAGGGACGTTAAAATTGAAACTCTTCGTTCAATCTCGACTCAGGTTTCTAACTACCACCAAACCCTTAAACAGGTGAATAGTAAAGTAGATTCAGTTTCGAGCACTTTGGACAAGTCGATTGAAACAGGCAATCCTTTCCCTGCTATCGACAGCATACACATCAAACTATCAAGCAAGATCCATACTTTTGATCTTTGGAAAGACCTCAATCTCTTTAGTGTAGAGTTGGATAGATGGTCAGGCGAAACCTCAAGAGGTCTACCTTCCAAAGCGTTTCTTGCTTCTTTCAAGCAATTGTTGGCTTCATTTAAAGAGGCTCGGATATCTAAGAACCTAGAGTCTTTGGTCGAGATGGAGATAACGATTGTTGAGAATGGACGCCCAGCAGTGGTTCGAAATGATGAAGATCTAGAAAAGGTCGGCTCCGAAGGGATTTCCAAACTAGCTATTATCGTTGTTTTCTGTGGGATGACTCGATTCTTGTGCCAGGATGAAGACGTTGTTATTCACTGGCCGCTAGACGAATTAGGGAAAATCTCTATTTCTAACTTAGCTATTTTATTCGACATGATGGCTCAAAAAGGTATTTGCTTGTTCACTGCTCAACCAGATCTGCATCCAGCCACTTACAAATACTTCGCGACTAAAAATCACATAGTGAAGAATGTAGGTGTTAAATCATTTATTGGCGGACGTAGAAGTAAAGTCAATCCATTGCTTTCTGAGTCGAAGCAAAATCAGTCTATAGAGGTGGTTGAATGAATAAGTTCGAATCGGTTTTCCGACTGCTCATGAGTAAAAAAGTGATCTGTGAGTATGCGACTCCTATTGAGTACACATATTTATCCGATACCAGAAATCGAAGTGACATGAACCAATACTTGTCTCGAATAAGTATGACAACAGTCGAAACACAAGACGGGCTAGGTTTTTACTGTGGATACGAGAACATAGATAACACACGTAAGAAAAACGAAGTTCTCAAAGACTTTGAAGTTTTTTCGCAGACAATGGAAGGGATAATAGCTTGGGTAAAGCTAGCCCGAAATATTGACTCAGACTCAAGACCTATAATGGCTGGTGGCAAACTATCGGAGTCAGAGTTACTCGCAGCAATAGAGGAAAGTAACTCTCTTCAAAATCAGCTTGATCATATTGCACATAAACTTAAAAGAGCTCATAAAAGCAAAGAGAGCAAAACGAAGCTGAGGTCGATCTTAGATTACCTTGTCCAAGAAGGATACTTTGTATCTCCATCCTCAACTGGTTCTCTTTTTATTGCTACAGCGAAATGGTCGTTGCTTTATGAGACTTTGGAGTTTATCGCTACTAATGAAGGGATGCTAGAAATCGAAGCTGATGCTGAAAACCAACTAGATACTCAAATGGGGTTAATTTAGATGTCTCGACAGGTGGAGTCAAAAGAAGCTGTACGAGCGCTGAGTACTCATACTGAGGTAGTAGACGAGGCTTGCTATGAGCATGCTGGAGTACTTCATTATAGTGAAAGCAATAAGGCTGCAATCGCTGCGCTTACAAAGCATCAGTTAGCGTATGACTTAGATGATGAACATGGAGTCCAAATCCATTCGTCTGTTAAGCGTTTACTAGATAGGGTGACTAGCCGTTATAGATTCAGAGAACGTCATGGTGAGTTTTCTAATCAGATTGAAAACTTGGACTATGCCGTTGATAGTTATAGACGAGTTAAGGATTTCAATGATGATAAAAAACAAAACTATTTAGATGAAATTCGAGAGATAACCGTCGAGATAAATGACGCCTTGGTTGAGACTGTGTCTTCTTTTCATAGGATCGTTGCGGATGAATTTAGCATGGTCACGGATGTTGATGACAAAATTCGCCAAATCGGTCGATGCAAACGTGAGATCGGTAGAATCAATGATATCTTCGAGCACTTAAGTGTGAAAAAGCTTAGGGAGTGGGTACAAACTGATATTCATCTTGAGAGAATCCTTCTTAAGGTACTTAAATCTAAAATTGATCTAGCATTGAAGGATTTAAATGTATCAAACAAAAAAATGGTCGATATGTTGGCAAAGCTTCAGCGAGATAAGAAATCGTCCAAGCTTAATCGTATTATTGATGTTTTTGCAATTAAATTCCAAGATGACAAAACCTTCTCTCCATCCATAGATTCAATTGAATGCTTGCCTGACTGCTTGTCTCAGGTTTCGGAAACGGAAGTACGAGCCTATGGAAATACTAACAGTGAGATCCAAGCTGATGACTTAATCGATTTGGCAGTGAGGGCTCTTGCTAGCGGTGAGCGGAAGAAAGGTAAAGCTTCAGATTTAGACAGTATCGAAGTCATGGATGTCCGTGAAGATGAGGAAGAGT
Source organism: Vibrio splendidus (assembly GCF_003345295.1). Taxonomy (NCBI): domain Bacteria; kingdom Pseudomonadati; phylum Pseudomonadota; class Gammaproteobacteria; order Vibrionales; family Vibrionaceae; genus Vibrio; species Vibrio splendidus. The sequence continues at coordinate 1,304,561 of NZ_CP031056.1, read as the reverse complement.
TTGAACTTAATGAGGTAGACGAAGCGTTGGAATTAATGTTTGAGGCTATAAAAACTGATCTGAACATTCTCCCTCTGTCTGCTGCGCAAAGCTATATGATGTTTGACCTTAATATAGAATTAGAAGACTGGCTTTTATTGGTCGATGGATACATTAGTGCGCAAAAAATTGGTTTGAAGAGCATTGTCCAAATCAAGGAAGAAAGAGAAGTAATACTTCCTTATGACGGTAATGTGATTATTAGTGACATTGTTTTTGAAGCAATCGGTGGTGCTTAATGATGTTATCTCGATCGTTAATTAATGCAGCTAAGAGGATTGTTGCCAGTTCTAGGGAGAGGATATCTGCCAACAAGTCCAATACTGAAGTTTGCAGACTAGTGGAAGTAGGGACTGTCAGTGGCAATTCAATTCTCGTATCCCGCTCCGAATTGAGGGAAATTGATAATTATTTTACTTCTGCATTGGGGCAAAATTTATTGACCTTTCAACAGTGTAGTAATTCAAGATTGGACGCAGCAGGCCCTAGTATTAATGAGAAATCAGCTAAAGGTGGTGTATTTCAGCAACTAATTAGCTTAGCTGGTAATGTGAATATCCCGTTAAAGAACCAGCCAGATGTACTGAAAGAAGCTAGCTATATTGTTTCTGTAGAATTGGATGACCTTGATTTCCAGCGTTTTAGCCGTGTCCTCATTATTGAAAATGGTGAACTTATTGTTCGATGGAGAGATGTCGTACACTCTTTACCTGTGGAATGGCAATCCGCAGTGCTCGTCTACCGTGGTCACGGAAAGAACCAAAAAGACCTACCTACCATGATTGAGTGCTTTGACAGCAATGATGTTGAGGTGGGTTTTTTCTTTGATTACGATCCAGCAGGCTTAGACATGATCGACCAACTAAGTAATGATAAACACTATTGGATTGTACCTGTCGAAAATCTGGAGTTGTTTCGAAGTATCAATAAACTAGATGAATTTTTGAAACAACTAGAACAGCTTGATAGGCTAAAGAACAGAGTTGTTAGCGCATCAATACGAGAGCATTTAACTTTCATTGAGGAGAATTCACTGGCAATAACTCAAGAGCACTTGATTAGAAATCAGTGTTCTCTAGTAAGTTGTAATCTCAAGTAGTCAGTTACTGTCCGTAAATCGGGCTAAACAAAAAAGCGAACCAAGTGGTTCGCTTTTGTTTATCTAAAATCTACAAAAATTAGTCTTCGTAGTTGTCGATGCTTGGGCAAGAACAGATTAGGTTACGGTCGCCGTATACGTTGTCTACGCGGTTAACTGTTGGCCAGTACTTCGAGTTCTTGGTTGCTTTCGATGGGAAGCAAGCCAGTTCGCGAGAGTAAGGGCGATCCCATTCTGCGCCTGAAAGGTCAACTTGTGTGTGCGGTGCGTTCACTAGAGGGTTGTTGTCTAGTGGCCATTCACCCGCTTTCACAGCTGCCATTTCGTGACGGATTGCGATCATCGCTTCACAGAAACGGTCTAGCTCTTCTAAATCTTCTGATTCAGTTGGCTCTACCATTAGTGTGCCAGCTACTGGGAAAGACATAGTCGGCGCGTGGAAACCGAAGTCCATTAGACGCTTAGCAATATCTTCTTCGCTGATGCCTGTGTCTTCTTTCAGTGGACGAATATCGATAATACATTCGTGCGCTACGCGGCCATTAGTGCCACGGTAAAGAACAGGGTAGTGAGGACGTAGTTTCTCCATCACGTAGTTCGCGTTCAGAATCGCTACTTTCGTTGCGTCTGTTAGGCCAGGTTCGCCCATCATTGCGATGTAAGCCCAAGAGATAGGTAGGATTGAAGCACTACCTAAATCTGCTGCTGATACCGCGTAGTCAGAACCTTGTACACCGTTTTCGATGTGACCTGGTAGGAAAGGTGCTAGGTGCGATTTAACGCCGATAGGACCCATACCCGGACCGCCACCACCGTGTGGGATACAGAATGTTTTGTGTAGGTTCAAGTGAGATACGTCTGAACCGATGAAGCCAGGTGAAGTTAGACCTACTTGAGCGTTCATGTTCGCGCCGTCTAGGTAAACCTGACCACCCGCTGCGTGAACTTGTTCACACACTTCTTTCACTTGCTCTTCGTATACGCCGTGCGTAGAAGGGTAAGTGATCATGATGCTTGATAGGTTTTCTCTGTGCTTCTCGATTTTCGCTGCTAGGTCTGTCATGTCGATGTTGCCATCTTCATCACACTTAACAACCACTACCTTCATTGAAACCATTGATGCTGTAGCAGGGTTAGTACCGTGCGCAGAGCTTGGAATCAGACAAACGTTACGGTGAGCTTCACCGCGGCTTGCATGGTAACGTTGAATTGCGATTAGACCTGCGTATTCGCCAGATGCACCAGAGTTTGGCTGTAGTGAGAAATCGTCGTAACCAGTGATTTCACATAGCTTCTCTTTAAGATCTTTTGCTAGTGCCGTGTAACCAGCCGCTTGCTCTAGAGGTGCGAATGGGTGAATAGAACCAAACTCAGGCCATGTTACTGGAATCATCTCAGCAGCAGCATTCAGCTTCATCGTACAGCTGCCCAGAGGGATCATGCCGTGCGTTAGTGAGAAGTCTTTGTTCTCAAGCTGTTTTAGGTAACGCATCATTTGCGTTTCGCTGTGGTGAGTATTGAATACTGGGTGAGTTAGGAACTCTGATTCACGACGGCAGTTTTCTGGAATTGCTGCAAACTCGTTTGATGCAATGTCAGAAGATAGTGCTTGAATGTCTTCTTTCACGTCGAAGATTGCGAACAGTGCGTTCACGTCGTCGATCGTTGTTGTTTCATCTAAGCTGATACCGATTTTACCAACAAGTCGACGAAGGTTGATGTCTGCTGCTTGCGCTTTCGCGTACAGTGCATCTGTCTTGTCTTCTGTGTTCAGCGTAATAGTATCAAAGAAGCTGTTGTTCGTTAGCTCGTAACCCGCTTTAGTCAGGCCAGCCGCTAGGATAGCTGTCATGTGGTGTGTACGACGAGCAATAGTACGTAGGCCTTCTGCACCGTGGTAAACCGCGTAGAAAGACGCCATGTTTGCTAGAAGTGCTTGAGCTGTACAGATGTTCGATGTCGCTTTCTCGCGGCGGATGTGTTGCTCACGAGTTTGCATTGCCATACGTAGCGCTTGGTTACCGTGAGTATCGATAGATACACCGATTACACGACCTGGCATTGTACGCTTATGCTTTTCACGAGTACCCATGAATGCAGCGTGTGGACCGCCGTAACCCATAGGAACGCCAAAACGTTGCGCTGAGCCGATTACTACGTCTGCGCCCATTTCGCCCGCAGGCTTAAGTAGAGCAGAAGCAAGTAGGTCAGTAGCAACTGTAACCAGTGTTTTGTTAGCTTGAGCTTTCGCGATGATGTCTGTTAGGTCGCGAACTTCACCCGTAGTACTAGGGTATTGAAGAAGCGCACCAAATACGTCTTGCTCTGGAAGTGTTTCAAGAGCACCAACCATTACTTCAAAACCGATGTACTCAGCACGAGTTTTAACAACTTCTAGTGTTTGAGGGTGAACATCGTCAGCAACGAAGAATACTTTGCTCTTGCTTTTACCAGCACGCTTACACAGTGTCATCGCTTCGCCAGCCGCTGTCGCTTCATCAAGAAGGGATGCGTTCGCGATTTCCATACCTGTTAGGTCCATTACCATTTGTTGGTAATTGAGTAGAGCTTCAAGACGACCTTGAGAAATCTCTGGTTGGTATGGTGTGTAAGCTGTGTACCAGCCTGGGTTCTCTAAAACGTTACGTAGAATAACGTTTGGAGTGAATGTGTTGTAGTAGCCTTGGCCAATGAAAGTACGTTTCACTTGGTTTAGGTTAGCGATCTCTTTAAGAGAGGTCAGCATGTCCATTTCGCTCAGTGGCGCGGCAAGTGTCATTGGTTTTTCAAGACGGATTTGTGCAGGAACCGTTTCGTCGATCAGTGCGTCTAAGCTAGTCGCGTTGATCGCTTCAAGCATTTTTTGCTGGTCTGCTTTATTAGGGCCGTTATGACGAGCAACAAACTCGTTTTGAGTACCCAAGTCTTTCAGTAATTGGCTTTGAAGTAATTCAGTCATGATATGTTCTACTTTCTCTCTGGAGCCGTGAGCTAGCCCCTAAAATTAAGCTGCTCACAAGAGCAGCTTTATCGTAATGAGGTTACCTATTAGTCTTCTTCTACAGAGCTTAGGTATTCTTCCGCATCTTTAAGGTTGTTTAGTTCAGACGCATCAGACATCTTCACTTTAACAATCCAACCACCTTCATAAGATTCTTCGTTAATTAACTCTGGGCTATCTTCTAATTCTTCGTTGATTTCTACGATTTCGCCAGAGATTGGTGCGTAGATATCAGAAGCTGCTTTTACTGACTCAACGAGAGAGAAGCTTTCGCCAGCTTCAATTTCGTCTCCAGTGTCAGGCAGGTCAACAAACACAACGTCACCTAGTAGCTCTTGAGCGTGCTCAGAAATACCGATAGTTACAGTACCGTCACCGTTGTCTTTTACCCACTCGTGGCTGTCTGCAAACTTTAGTGTATTGTCCATTGCTTATTCTCCAAAAATTTATGAGGTTTTAATTTAAATCTTAAAAACGGTTTAACGGTAAAGAGGGAAGCGCTTGCAAAGCTCTTTAACTTGCTTGCGAACACGTTGCTCAACTTCAGCATTGCCTTCAGGGCTTTCAACTAAGCCATCAAGTACATCGCCGATCCATTCACCGATAAGTTTGAATTCTTCAGTGCCAAAACCACGAGTGGTTCCAGCTGGCGTGCCTAAACGGATACCAGAAGTAATCATAGGCTTCTCTGTATCGAATGGTATGCCATTTTTGTTACATGTGATCCCAGCACGCTCTAACGCTTCTTCTGTTACGTTACCTTTCAAGCCTTTAGGGCGAAGGTCTACCAGCATCAGGTGTGTGTCTGTTCCGCCTGTCACAATGTCACAACCGCGAGTTTGCAACACTTCAGCGAGAACTTTTGCGTTATCGATCACTGAATCAATATAAGTATTAAATTCTGGGCCAAGAGCTTCGCCAAACGCGACTGCTTTCGCTGCGATAACGTGCATTAGTGGGCCGCCTTGTAGGCCTGGGAACACTGCAGAGTTAATCTTTTTGTTGATGTCTTCGTGGTTAGTCAGAATCATGCCGCCGCGTGGGCCGCGAAGTGTTTTGTGCGTTGTTGTGGTTACAACGTGTGCGTGTGGTAGTGGGCTCGGGTGAGCACCTGTCGCGATAAGACCTGCGATGTGTGCCATATCTACCATTAGGATAGCGCCAACTTCGTCAGCAATTTCGCGGAACTTAGCGAAATCAATAACGCGTGGGATAGCACTACCACCAGCAATAATCATTTTAGGTTGGCTTTCGATAGCTAAAGCACGAACTGCTTCGTAATCGATTTCTAGAGTATCGCGGTCTACGCCATATTGAACGGCATTGAACCATTTACCAGACATTGCAGGGCGTGCACCGTGTGTAAGGTGGCCACCAGCGTCAAGAGACATACCCAAAATAGTGTCGCCAGGTTGAAGCAGAGCAAGTTTAACTGCACCGTTTGCTTGAGCGCCTGAGTGAGGTTGAACATTAACGTAGCCACATTTGAATAGTTGCTTTGCGCGTTCTATAGCGATAGCTTCAACGGTATCTACGTGCTCACAGCCACCGTAGTAACGACGACCAGGGTAACCTTCTGCGTATTTGTTGGTTAGGCAAGTGCCTTGAGCTTGCATTACTGCTTTAGAAACAATGTTCTCAGAAGCAATAAGTTCGATTTGTTCGTTTTGACGAGTGTTCTCTGCTTGGATTCCAGCAAATACTGCGTCGTCAGTCGCAGATAGGTTCGTAGAGAAAAAGCTGTCTAAGCTATGGTTTTGGTAAGCGTTCATTATCGAGACCTTTCATTAAGCTAATGGTGATTGTTTTTATAGTCCATTAGGTCTTACGTTGATTTCTGCATTGGTATCGTTTGCGCTATATAGGTATAGATAAACGTGAATTGCGTTATAAATATACTCTTACAGCGTCTAAGCGATCGTTGTAGGGTCAATGCAGCACGAATTGTTTCCCAAAAAGTTCGGGTAAAAAACAGCTCTTACAAATGTTAAATCTATCATTTGCTGCAAGCTGAAGTAGCATCTCTTCATCTAACAAGTCGATAACATAGCTCCGATAAAATCAATTTTCAACAAAAATTTCCAATAGGAAACAACTTTTCTTGTTTTGCTACGGGGAGCACGCTTTATTTCTGTGTGTGCTCTTTAATCAACAAAGCGCTTCATGCAACAATGAAATGAATAGACAGGATGTAAAAATATAATGAGGGACCTATGTCAGAAGACATTTATGATGAGTACCCATCTTTAACGTTAGCGAAAGAAACGTTAGACCAGAATATCGAACCTCTGAGGCTTGGCCAGCGTATTAAAGATATACGCAGCAAGCTTGGGATTACGTTAGAAGAAGCTAGCCAAAGAACAGGTTTGGCTCGCTCTACGCTCAGCAAAATTGAGAATGAGCAAATCTCGCCAACCTTTCAGGCTATGCAAAAACTAGCGATGGGCTTACAAATAAATATGCCCCAACTGTTTGAGCCACCAAGGAAAAAGGTCGCAACAGGGCGTCGTGACTTAACTAAGGCTGGCCAAGGTAAACCTCACCCAACCCCAACGTACGAGCATGAACTGCTTGCAACAGAGCTTTCTAATAAGAAGATGATGCCGTTTAAGAGCCGCGTGAGAGCGCGTACTTTTGAAGAGTATAACGATTGGGTACGTCACGACGGTGAAGAGTTTTTGATGATCATCTCTGGTGATGTGATGTTCTACTCAGAATTCTATGAACCTGTGCCAATGAGTGAAGGAGATAGCATGTATTACGATGCCAATATGGGTCATATGCTAATTTCTACCAGCGCAGAAGACGCGCTCATTTTGTGGGTGACAGCAAAATAAATTAACAAAGTTGGAATTTCTTATAGTGAATGCAACCGTTTGCTTTTGTTTCTAACGTTGTTCAAAAGACGCGATATTGATGTGATAATCATCAATATCGCGTTTTTGTATGTATCGAAAAATTGTTTTTAAATTGTTAAATGTCACATTTTGAACTGTTTTACTATTGTTAAGGGTGTAAAACTGACTCATGCTTGTTTATTATAGTGAACACGGTTTACTCATGTTGATTGAAGTTTACTGAAGTGAATTCTTAGAAAGTGACTTGTAGAGCTTTTGTACAGCTAACCTGATTTATCAAGCTAACGATATAAGCCTATATAAAAGACATCACTTTTTACTATCTACTGTTTCTAAAGTTAAGACGTCAAGGTGACTAACGCGAATACGCTGAGGTGACTAATGATGAGACTTATCGTTAGAAGCGACTCTAAATAGAGATATAAGCGGCAGACTCGATTTGAAAAGCCTGCAACGCTTCATGGAGAAGAAAATGACTCAAGAACACGCTAATCAAGACCTACTTACAACACCACTGCATGCACTTCATGTTGAAGAGGGTGCAAAAATGGTTCCTTTCGCTGGCTACGATATGCCAGTTCAGTATCCACTAGGTGTAAAGAAAGAGCACTTACACACTCGTGATGCTGCCGGTCTTTTTGATGTTTCTCACATGGGGCAACTTCGTCTTCATGGCGTAAACGCAGCAGCTGTCTTAGAATCTTTGGTTCCTGTAGATATTATTGACCTTCCTTCTGGTAAGCAGCGCTATGCGTTCTTTACTAACGAGCAGGGTGGCATTATGGATGACCTGATGGTGGCTAACCTAGGCGATCACCTGTTTGTTGTTGTTAACGCGGCTTGTAAAACACAAGATATCGACCACCTAACTGCGCACCTTCCAGCTGACGTAGAAATGGAAGTGATTGATGATCGCGCTCTATTAGCACTTCAAGGCCCTAAAGCGTCTGAAGTTTTAGCTCGTTTCCAACCAAGTGTTGCAGACATGCTGTTCATGGATGTTCAAAAAGTGGATATCGATGGTGTAGAGTGCATCGTGAGCCGCAGTGGCTACACAGGTGAAGATGGCTACGAGATTTCAGTACCTAACGATCACGCTGAAGCACTTGCTCGTAAACTAACATCAGAAGCAGAAGTAGAGTGGATCGGCCTTGGTGCTCGTGACTCACTTCGTCTTGAATGTGGTCTATGTCTATACGGTCATGACCTAGACACAACGACAACACCAGTAGAAGCTAGCCTTCTATGGGGTATTCAAAAAGTTCGTCGTACTGACGGTGAACGTGCAGGCGGTTTCCCAGGCGCTGATATTATCCTTGAGCAAATCGTAACGAAAGATGTTCAACGTAAACGTGTCGGTCTAGTGGGTCAAACTAAAGCCCCAGTACGTGAAGGTGCTGAATTGTTCGATGCTGAAGACAACAAGATTGGCGTTGTAACGAGCGGTACTGCGGGTCCTAACGCTGGCAAGCCTGTTTCTATGGCGTACGTTCGTACAGACCTAGCAGCAATTGGCACTGAAGTATTCGCTGACGTTCGTGGCAAGAAGCTACCAATGACAGTAGAAAAAATGCCTTTCGTACCTCAACGTTACTACCGTGGCTAATCTCTTTTAAGAGAAACCACTAAGCTAAATCAAAGCCTATTGTTTGCTTCTCTGTATTTGAGGGTGTTAACGGTAGGCTTTTTTGTTTTTCGCAACGTATAAAACTTAGGATGATTGGCTGAGATAAGTTGTCGATAAATCCGTTTATAAAATGAGAGATGTGGCCATATCGTTGCAAATACTTACTATACTCAGGGTTACGCCGTGTTATGGTGTCCACATATCATTTTTATAAATAAGTCGTAGCGGTTACAAGGAGTTAACTATGAATGTGAACTATGCAGTGAGTCCGGTTCGTAAAGCCGTTTTAGGGCTTTTAGTGCCATTGATTTACACATCAAGTGTTATGGCGACAGAAAACTCGGTCGAAAGTACTCCTAATACGGGTGTAACACCTTATATCGTGAATGGTAGCAATGCTTCGGTCACTGAGTTTCCTTCGATGGCGAGCTTGTTCATTGATCGTATTGATTATGACGGTGTTTACTCTACAGGCCCTTACTGTGGAGCAACAATTTTAGATCCAACGCATATTCTGACGGCAGCACACTGTATTTACGGCAATGAAGAAGGGCAGTTATTTACGGTTGTCGTTCCTCAAATTGAAGATACTTCTCAGTTTCCTAATGGGAACATTCAAAAAGCGCGAGTCTCAGAAGTTTACTATCGCAGTGATTATTCAAATGCGTTGAGTGATCTATTACGCAATGATGTTGCTATTCTTAAGTTAGAAAACGCACTTAATATCGATTCAGTTAACGATGTGGTTAAGCGCCCTTCCGATGAGAGTTACCGTGTTGGTGTTAATGACTTTGTTGCTGTTGGGCATGGTGATACACGATCAGGCTTTGATGGGACAACTTTGTTGCAGAAGGCTGACTTGAATTACGTAGACAACGCTACTTGTGCTTCAGCCTTTACTGACGGTTCAGCGTTAACTGATAATCAAATCTGTTTTGTTGGTGACAGGGCTACTTCTGGTTTGTACGGTGGTACGTGTCAAGGCGATTCAGGCGGCCCAGTGTATTGGAAAGATGGTGCTGATTACAGACAAGTTGGTATTACCAGCTTTGGACCAGATACTTGTGGTGGAAGTTCAACAGTAACGTCTGTATTTACGGAAATCCAAGACTATGAAGCTTGGATTGACAGTGTTATTGCTGGTACTGAAACCGCTAAGTTTGTTTCTACTGATGCTAAGCGAACAGCTTATGTGAATGCACGTACATCGACTGGCTCTGGTAGCAGTGGTGGTAGTGTTTCATTTGGTTTGCTAGGTATGCTGATGTTGTTCGCGGGTCTTAGAAAAACCGTGTTACGTTAGAACTTCAATGTTGTGAACAAGTCGACGCTGTATCTAACGATAGCGTCGACTTTTTTATGTCTGCAGGTTTAGCTGTTTAGTCATTTACCCGCTTAGTTGCTTAGTTCTACAACTGCTTTACGGCTGTACCTTTCCAGAATCTCGTCCATCTCTTTTATTGCATCGTTGATGCTTTTAATACCGCCTTGCGCGACATCTTTTTCATTTTGGTTCAACGCAGAAAAAGCCTGTCTTAATTCCTTGTCTTCCAACATGTTCCCGTGCAACAACACTTCTTTGTAAGTGAGTAGTCTATGCTGTACCGCGATAATTTGATTGCGAGTATTTTCTGATTCTAATGCGTGCTTTATGCAAGGAAATGCCAATGTATAGCGATTCGCAATTTCCAATTTCACGTCTTCATTATTCGCAATTTGCAATTTTTCTTATTTCCCAACACTTGAATATTCAAGTTTACTAGCCTGTACGCTCACGACCGATCTAAGTGTCAAAGTTTATGAAACGTAACGTTTTTTAATAATCGAATAATATGCCTTTAATGGCGTATGTAAACCGTTGCGAGTCAATATGGTCTGCTTCTTGCTGAAATTAGGTCATAACTGTCTATTGAGGATAAGCTTATGTCACAAGAACCCATAATCATGGCGCTGATTGATCGTAGGAAGCTCGCCAATTTGTCCCAGGAAAAATTAGCCTCAAGCGCGGGAATGAGTTTAAAAACTTATCAACGAATCGAGCGTGGTGAAGCTGATATCAAAATGTCTCAGTATCGTTCGCTCACGAGGACGTTGAAAGTTACCGATTTAGATGTGGTACTGGATGTTGTTGGCGCATCACAAGCGACAGCGGAAGACGTAGCGGCGGTCAGTCGTTTACTGACCAGCGAAGAGCGCATGTTGTTAATCAAGCTGATTTTGTCGGTCAAAAAGCAGCCGTAGCGTTTTGGTCTAATAGGTATCGTCTTTTCTCTAAATAAATAGAGTTAGAACGGTTGTTTGATGGGTGACGTGTTCACTGATGACATGAAACAATTATTCTACTCTTCCGCGCAGTTGCTTGGTGGTGCTTCTTTGTTTCTTTCCTTCTAAACGTCTTTTCTGAGAGCCACGCGTCGGCTTAGTCGCTCGTCTTACTTTTTGAACTTTTGTTGCTTCCAAGATAAGTTCTTTCAAACGCACCAAAGCATCATCACGGTTTTGTTCTTGAGTTCTATACTGCTGCGCCTTAATGATAATCACGCCATCTTTAGTGATGCGGCTATCTTTGTGTGCAAGCAGTTTCTCTTTATAGAAATCTGGTAGGGTGGAGTGCTTGATGTCAAAACGCAAATGTATCGCGCTCGATACTTTATTGACGTTTTGGCCGCCGGCTCCTTGTGCTCTGATCGCGGTTAACTGAAGTTCCCAGTCTTGAATCGAAACAGAGTTAGATATTTGTAACATAAACATCCATTTTGAACGGTAATATGGGGTCATGATACTGAATATTGGTTATGGTATCAGTAACTTTCTCAAACAGTGGTAGTAGTGATGAAAATAGATTTAACGGCATATGATGGATTAATCTTTGATATGGATGGTACGTTGATCGATACGATGCCAGCACATGTAAAGGCGTGGCAGCAAACGGCTGAAGAATTCGGTTTTCATTTTGAAGCGTCTTGGCTGCATAGCTTAGGTGGCATGCCGAGTTATAAGATCGCCAGTGAAGTGAACAGTAAGTACGGTTTATCGCTCGACCCACAAGCGGTTTCTACGTTTAAGATGGCGTCGTTTGCGGCTATTGAAGATAAAGGGGATATTATCCCTTGTACTCATTCTCTGTTATTAGAGCATTTAGGCAGCAAAAAGATTGCGGTTGGAACGGGCAGCCAACGTAAAAGTGCCGAACAGTTGTTGGACAAAACAGATATCTTGAGCAAGCTCGATATCCTAGTGACAGCAACAGATGTTAAGAATCACAAACCCAATCCAGATACCTTCTTAGATGCGTGTTTTGGTATGGGATTACAGCCAAAGCAGTGTGTTGTGTTTGAAGATACGAACTTAGGTAAGCAAGCTGCTCATGCTGCGAACATGGATTGTATTCTGGTGGTAGAAGGGAACAAGTTAGAGTTTTATCCGGCCCCAAGTTGATCGAGAGCCTAACAAGAGTGCTTGTACTGTCTATTGTTAGGCTATTTCACTCATTTCTTTGTCTAGGAATAAGCATACATTGTTTCTACCTGCTGCTTTAGCTTCGTATAACGCTAAATCAGCGCACTTGTAGTTCAGTGCTGGATCGTTGGTGATGTTAGTAATGCCGCCACTCACAGTGACTACGTTATCGAGTTCAAGGCTGACTGCAATTCTCAGCCTGTTGAGAACGTATTCAGCTCCTTCCGTTGTTGTGTGAGGCAGAATAACACCAAACTCTTCGCCACCAATGCGAGCAACAAAATCTGTTTCACGGCATTCACGCTGAAGTACTTGAGCGACTGTTTGAATGACTCGATCACCGTAATCGTGCCCAAATCTGTCGTTAATGCGTTTGAAGTAGTCAATATCCAAGATAGCTAAGCAAGATTGCTCGCGAGTAGGGTAACGATTAACACGAGAACATTCGTCACGAAGTTCAAGGTCAAATTTTCTTCGATTCCAGCAACCAGCTAATGCGTCTTTTTCACTTAGATTTCTGAGCTTTTTTTCGAGTTCTTTGTGTTTACTAATATCAACAAAAGAAGCGACGTAAAACTGAATCACATCTTTCGAATCTTTGATGGTTTGGATTCGTAATATTTCAGTGATCAAAGACCCGTCTTTACGGCGATTGACCACTTCGCCTTCCCAAACTCCCGTCTTAGTGATAATGCTCCACATCTTGATGTAGAACTCTTGATTGTAGCGACCAGAGGCAAACATCGAAGGCTGACGTCCTTTTACATCTTCCAAATCGTAACCACTCACGCGAGTAAACTCTTGGTTTACTTTGATGATTCGGTTATTTCGGTCAGTAATTACCAAGGCTGACATGCCATTCATCGCGGCTTTAGCCAGTTGGCTATCGATGCTGTTCTTTTTATGGTTACTGTTCCAAAGCACAAAACCTGCTGAGATCATCGAAATTAAGAAAGATAAGGTAATGATCTGCACGAATATGGCTTGTTTTTCTTGTCGGTATTGGCTGCTAAATTGTTGGTTTTCAACATGAAGAACCAAATAAATTGGTCCTTTAAATTGCCTTATTTTAGGGCTGATATCTGAGTGAAAATACCAGTTTTTACCATCAAAGTAGCTAGAAGAGGTATTTTCTTGAATGGCTTTCCAAAGCTCTGGGTAAAGCTTCGCATAGGTTTTATCTGAACGAGATTCAATAAGATGCCCAAACGATTCTTCGATATCAGGGCCCATGATGACATGTCCGGTTCTGTTAAGAATGACAGGGACGGCTGATGATGTGCCGATTTGATAAAGAAGGCGGTCGTAGACCTCGAGCATATTAAGGTTAGCAATAAAGTAGCCAATAATACGATCTTCTGAGGCGACGGGTGTCATTATCCTTAAGGCTGGCATCAAAGGATGGACGACTTCACCATTCTCAATCTCTAAATCGATACCGTTGGAGCTTACTTCTCCAATCTTCAGTCGGTGGAGGTCTTTAAAGTAGCTACGAGCTGATTTGTTCTGCAGTTTATTCTCAGGAACTATTGTCGCTTTATTGTTGTTGTAGTTGATACGGTAAACCTCGTTACCTTCTAGGTCGAGGTAGCGAAGTTGAGAATAGTATTGTTGTCCGCGAGCTAACATCACCCACAGATCTTGCAAAGCTTGTTTATGAACAATTGATGGTTCTTCAATTGCGCGAAGTAACGTTTGAGAGTCTGCGATGGAAGGAACAGAATTAGATATTTGCTCAACAATAACGGCCAGTTCGTGAAAACTGTATTCGATTTGGTTTTGGCTAGACTGCTTAATATTTAGAGTATGCTGAGCATCAATTCTGTCAAGTTCAGAATTGATGTAGAGGGCAGGGACTAATCCTAGGGCAAATATGGTGCATAGAAATTGGCTGACTAGTTTTTTTATACTCGTATTCATCACTGTCCTCAAAGAATCAGCGCAATACTATATATTTTATGGGGTTTTTAATGTGATCTTAACCCAGAACTTAAAACAAGATTTGCATATAACTACGATTTTAGTGCAACTTTTTGCATTTAAGCTTGATTGTTGAGCAATCACTTCGTTATGAAATGATTGCTCAATATAGAACGCCGCTCTGAAGCTTGAGCCCAATTAATCGCGATTAATTGCCGTTTATCTAGCTAAGGACACCTAGCTTAGGCCGATAATATTTCCATTGCTATCAATATCTAATGACATGAAAGCCGGTTTATCAGGTAAACCTGGCATGGTCATTACGTTGCCGCACAAAGCGTAGATGAAGCCGGCACCAGCACACAGTTTTAACTCTCTAACGGGTACGTCAAACTGAGTGGGTGCACCCTTTATTTGAGCTTCTGTTGAAATCGATAATGGCGTTTTCGCCAAACAAACCGATAGGTCGCCATAGCCGTGTTGGTTGAACTCAGTCAGTTGTTTTTTTGCCAGTGGTGATAGTGAAATACTGGCTGCGCCGTATCCGACTTCAGCGACTGCCATCAGTTTCTCTTCTAAGCTTTGCTCAGAGTAGTACAAAGGCTTAAATTTACTCTCTGTTTGGCATGCTTTTACCACGGCGTGAGCCAACTGAATTGCACCTTCGCCACCTTGACCAAAAGCTTCACTTACTTCAACGCTAACGCTTGGGTCAAAGTCGATGATCATTTGTTTCAAAGCATCGAGCTCTTGAGCTGAATCTTGTGGGAATCGATTGATCGCTACGACAGTAGGTACTTGGTATTGTTTAACGTTGTTGATATGCCATTTAAGGTTCTCAAAGCCTGCTGTGAGCGCGTCTTGATCGTCATTAAAGATTGAATCAGGCAATGGAGTACCCGGTCTCAAATCGTATAAACCAGAGTTGGCTTTTAATCCGCGTAATGTTGCGACAACTACGGCGCAATCGGGCTTCTTGTTCGACGCTTTAACCTTGATGTTACACGCCTTCTCAAACCCCATGTCAGAGCCGAAGCCGCCTTCAGTCACAACAAAATCACTGAGTTTTAGAGCAATATTATCGGCAATAATTGAAGAGTTACCATGTGCAATGTTTGCGAAAGGTCCTGCGTGAATCAACGTTGGCACACCTTCAAGGGTTTGCATCAATGTTGGTTCAATAGAGTCCTTCATCGTTACTGTCATAGCGCCCGCGACGTTAAAGTCTTCTGCGGTTAATGGCGAACCTTGATTGTTATATGCGAGTACGACATGGCCGATCCGCTTGCGTAGGTCTTGTAGATCATCGGCCAGCGCGAGAATAGCCATCAGCTCTGAAGCGGCTGAGATATCAAAACCATCTTCGCGTTCAAGACCATTAATTGTTTTGTCTGCTTCGTTTTTGCCTACTGTGATCATGCGCAATGCACGGTCATTATGGTCGAGTACACGGCGCCACACGATTCTGCTTGGATCGATGTCTAATGATTTTAAGCCAGAGCGTGTTTCAAAGGCTTCTAATCCTTCACGCTGCTCATGATACAAGCGTGCATCAATGGCTGCAGAGGCGAGGTTATGAGCGGCTGTCACAGCATGAATATCACCGGTGAGGTGCAAGTTTAATTGTTCCATAGGGGCGACTTGAGAGTAACCACCACCGGCTGCGCCACCTTTAACACCAAAAACTGGGCCCATTGAAGGCTGGCGAATGCAGGCCATCGCAGATTGGTTAATCTTTGCGAGGCCTTGTGCTAATCCAATAGTAGTGACGGTTTTGCCTTCGCCAAGAGGCGTTGGTGTGATAGCGGTCACCACGACCAATTTACCATCTTGTTGCTTGGCGAGGCGTTCAAGTGATGTCAGAGACACTTTAGATTTGTATTGCCCTAATGGCTGATGTTCGTTGTGTTGCAGGCCAGCTTGTTTGGCAACTTCACTGATGTTTTTAAGGGGAGTAGAGCGACAAATATCAATATCAGACAGCATATTTGATCCTTATATCAGAACCGAAAGGTGGTACGTAAACGTTTGCGTGGCGATAGTACTGTATAAATTTGCCAAGTAAAGGCAAACCACACGAATTATGTGCTGGAAGATAACAGATCTAAAGAGTCATTGCGCGAGATCAAATGTTAAACGAGCAAAATATTCGATGTGACTACCTTCAGCTGCAGTTATATTAGTGCTGAATACAAAAAGGGCTGCATATAGCAGCCCTTCAGGAATGGAAAATCTAGCTGGTCATCAACTTTGATGAGTTAACAACCTGGCATGGTTGATTATCGATCCCAGTATGTTTCTTCTAAGCTATCTTCGCGTTCTGGTAGTGCACGAGAAAGGCGAGGAGAGTGCTGAGTCAATACTTCGTAGCTTACGCGGTTTGCGTACTTACAAATTTGAGACAGTGACGAGTAAGTTAAGCACGCGTGCTCGTGTTTCTCTGAATTCGGTACGTTCACGTGATGGTAACTGTTCGCCGCCATGTCATGTAGAAGTGCCGAAAGCGCGCCATCACCAGCACCGTTTGTGTTTTTAATCTCAAGTGGGCCACCTAAGTAAGGGCCGATGTGAGAGTACACTTTTACTGGGTCTTTACAGTCTTGCTTACGCATTGCACGGCTGAATTCGTATTTGTTAAATTCAGGAATGTTACCCGGTAATAACGGTAGTGTTGTTTCGCGTTTCGCTGGCTCGTCAGTGTAGCCTGCCATGTATAAGCCGACAGGGCCTGCAGTGCAGAGAACTAGGTCAACCCACTCAAGCGCTTTGTTCGCCGCTAGCAAAGGATCTTTTTCACCCGTTAATGCTTCACCTTCATCTTCGTTCATTGCGACGATGGTTACGTTCTCTTTCAGGTATTCTTGCCACCATTCAGCGTTACCTTCGATCACGTACTTCGTACCAAGCGTCAGTACAACTGGCACATTGTGCGCTTTCGCGTATTCAATCGCTTTTTGTACCGCTTTTGGCATCGGATCTTCAGGCTTACCGCGCATTAAGTATGAAGACACAACCAATGCAGACGCTTTTTCAAAAATCTGTTCAGGAATACTTTCAGGGAGTAGTTGGTTCATGTGTCCTTCGTTGATCGCAAACGTACGTTCGCCATCTTCGGTAATGAGCGTGTAACAACGACCAATTGGACCATCAACGGTTTGTAGGTGGTTTAAGTTCATACGAGAAGAAGTGCGGCAAAGGTAGCGGTAACCAAATGAGCCAACTTCAATCTTCTTAGACATTACGCCAAGCAGGACAGATTTACTGTCTGCAAGTACGGAATAGTTGTGCAATGTATTGCCGATAGTATCGCCAGGGTATTGATGCGTGATCAAACCGCGTTGAACTAATTCTTCATACAGCGCATCTGCTTTACTTTCTTCCAATACTAGTGAGTGACCTTTACTCAGCTCGTATTTTTCTAGGAACGCGTTGTCAACACGGGCCTCGATATCAACAATAGTTTGACCCACACCGACAATTGTTGCGCGGTGAAGCTTAGGTGTTTGTTGAATTTGGTTGACCAACGGATCACGGGCGTGAGTTGGAAAGTAGTGCTTAGATTTACGCTGTCCAGGAAATTTCATATGACAAATACAGTGAAAAAATTTTGCCGCATGATATCACATTTTGTTTCTGTTTCTTTCATTTTTATTACATTTTGAATCACCTGCGCAATGTCTGTACAGGTGATTCAGCTTACTCTTGCTTCAGACCGTTCGTGTGAGACTATTCGGCTGGAACGAGTGTTGTCGGATCTACGTAAGCCTTTGTACCCCAAAGAGGAACGGTTGAAAGGCTATGTTTGAAACTGCCTTCTGTTTCTTTGGTTGTGTACGACAAGTAAAGCAGCGATTGATTCTCAGCATCGTAGATACGACGTACCTTCATCGTTTTGAAGAAGATACTCTTCGACTGCTTGAATACCACTTCACCTGATTTACTTTTGTCTATTTTAGCAATCATTTCTGGAGTGATTTCGCCCGTTTGACGACAAGAGATAGAGCTATCGCTTGGATCAGAAAGGCTAAGATTTGCTTCGATTGATGCAATGTGACAAGTCACACCTTCGATCTTATCATCATCTAAAGATGACATTTTGATATCCTTCATTGTGAAGAATCCCAAAGAGACGTCGCCAACCTCGTTGTCCGAACAGCCTGCCAACATTGTGATGATACCTGCTGCTATTAAGGCTTTTTTCATAAGAAGTCCTTTTTATTTATATAGTTCTGTTTACTATAAGGATATTGAAAGCTTGAATACGAGTGTAGAGCTTTTCACCGAGTTCTTAAAGGATGTTATGAGAGAATGAAAAATATGAAGCATTTAAAGTACTTGTTGGCGTTAGTCATGCTCTGTATCCTTTCTGCATGTAGCTCGGCTCCTACGCCGACCATATGTCTCCCAAATAACTGTGATATTTGGGGTTACTAATCTTAGGTACTAAAAGAATGAATAACGAAATACCTGAAAGCGCACATAAAAAAAACCAATGGCTGTTTAGCCAACTCGACATTGCTTATCCCGCAAAGGAGAGCTTGCTAGGTCGAGAACTTTATAAAAGCAGACTCCCATCCAAGAATTACCAACTCCTCGCTCAAGATCAAATTCCTTCCCAAATTGATGAACTGCATAAAGTCGATTTCCATAAACTGACGGTACTTTTTTCACTTAACCAAGCCAGTGTTTATCACGATGAAACCGAAAGGGCACATATGCTTGAGTTCTTGAGTCAGATTATGTTATCTGATGAGCATGTTTTATACATTGGAACTCAAAATGGTGATGTTGTGGCGAGTGCTATTGTCACAGAAGTGGAAGACTCTCTGTTGATCTCCGACGTGATTATTGAAAACGGTCAAGATATCAACGGCTTTGCTAAGCAGTTACATGATTTTTGGGCACAAGATCATGCTTCTCACGATAAAGTGTGGGTCGAGAACTAAAGATTCTTTGAGAAAGCGTTAATCTAAGTACAATACCCCGTCTTTTATAAAGGGTTTTGTATGTACAAGCTATTGATATCAATCGCTGTATTGTGTGTTAGCGCTTTTTCTACAGTCAGTTTTGCTACCGACTGGGATATCAAACGCATCCTAGTTTTACACTCATACGAACCTTCTTACCAATGGACTGCTGACTTTCAGAAAGGGATAGACAGTGCGTTCAGCCAATCTCAAACCGAAGTTAAACTCTCAATCGAGTATTTGGATACAAAGCGCGTCCATAGCTCTGAGTACTACCACTCTCTCACCGATTACTTACAAGCCAAATACGCAGGTTATAAATTTGATGGTGTTATTGCGACTGACGATAATGCGGCTAATTTCCTTGAATCACTGAGTGCGTTGATTGACCGTGCGACACCTATTGTTGCGGCGGGTATCAATGACATAAGCACCGATATGTATGCGGTGTCTGATAGAGCGACTGTGCTTTATGAAAACGATCAGATAGACGTCAATATTAAGCTGATCTCTAAACTAAGACCTAATCTAAAGAACCTCTATTTCATCAATGATTACAGTGTCACTTCTGAGCTAATCCGTAAAGATATAAGCCATATTATGGCAGACTTTCCATCGATTAATTTGGTAGAAATACGCGATTTGTCGCTCAAGCAAACAAGTGAGTTCTTGAAAGGGGTCTCTGTTGACGATGCGGTCTTACTGAGCCACTACAATACTGAGTTAGATCAAGGTGTATATCATACCTATCAAGAGGTCGCGGAAACCTTATCTGCATCGAGCGCCGCACCAGTGTTTGCGTTATGGCAGTTTAATATAGTCGGTGATGTACTCGGAGGTTATGTAAACCACTCGCGAAGTATGGGCGAAGAGGCCGTTAGTGCATTGGATAAGTATGTGCCTCTTAATTTTTCTACACCTTTAGTTCCCGGTGACAACAAGCGTTTTGTTTTCAATTATCCGGCGCTTAAAAAGTTTGGTATTGGTGATAATGTACTGCCGACAGGATCTGTGATTGTTAACGAGCCTTCCTCCTTTTTACAAAAGAACTTTCAATTGTTGTTGGGCTTAATCATGGTCATTACAGGGCTGAGCGTGATTATCGTGATGCAATTTATTACCCTGCGCCAAAAGAAAGAGTTGGCAAAAAAGAACAAGCGAATCCTTGCTCTACAGAAACAAACTTTGAATGTTCAAAAGGACATGATTCATGTGTTGGGTGAAGCCATTGAAACTCGCTCTGGCGAGACGGGTAATCACGTTAAGCGTGTAGCCAAGTTATCCGCATTGCTTGCCAAGTATCGTGGCTTGAGCCATCGCGAGGTCGAGATGATTGAGATCATAAGCCCGATGCATGATGTAGGTAAGATTTCGGTTCCGGAATCTATCTTGGATAAACCAGGTAAATTGACAGACCAAGAGTGGGATGTAATGAAACTTCACACCACTGCGGGCTACAATTTACTGAAGAGCGGAGCGGGTGATATTACCAACCTCGCAGCAATCATTGCTAACGAACATCATGAGCGTTGGGATGGCACTGGATACCCTAATGGTAAGGTAGGTGAACAAATTCATTTGTTTGCTCGCATTACTGCGGTAGCCGATGTATTTGACGCATTGCTTAGTGCCCGCTGCTACAAAGAGCCATGGCCATTAGAGATGGTCGTCGATTTGTTCGATAGAGAGTGTGGCTATCAATTTGACCCTAAACTAACCAAACTGCTACTGAAACACTTGCCCGAGTTTGTCGCCATCCGAGATTCGTATCCCGATACTGGAACTGTAGAATATGCGTCTGTACCTTCGATTGAAGTTAAGGTATTAGAAGAGTCGGTTGTTAGCTAACTCTCGCTCTATCTGAATAGTCTATAAGTCTTGGTTTCTTTATCAATTCGCCATAATCCGACTAGGACGTGGCAATTTATATTTTCCACTGAAATTAAGTCATTTATGTAAACCTTGCAGTATTTGGTTTCGCAGATTCTGGGTTAATTTGATGAAAGCTGTTGCTTATGTCGAGCCATAAGGTGATCAAGCCCATATTTCGCGAAGAGAAATAAGCCTGTGTCTGTAAACTGTTATCTCAATCATCCCGCGCATTGAAAGAACACTATAGGATAAAACTTGAATTCAATGCGAGTGAGAGAGCTATGCGGTTAGAACAGACTAAATGTGTAATTTTCGATTGTGATGGAACACTCATCGATAGCGAAAAGCTTTGTTGCCAAGCCTTGGTGAATGTATTCACCGGCTTTGGGGCGGAGCTAAACGTTAATGACTGCTATGCGCACTTTCAAGGTGGAAAGCTGGCCGACATCTTAATGGATACACAGGAACGTTTAGGGCTATCTATCTCGATTGATACGCTTGAGCCGTTATATCGTATTGAATTAGAAGCCTTGTTCCAACGTCATTTAAAGCCGATGGATGGTGCTATCGAGCTCATTGAATTTCTAAAGCAACAGGACATCGAATTTTGTATCGCTTCTAATGCGCCTAAGTCTCGGGTTGAATCTTCATTGGCCATGACAGGAATGCTTGATGACTTTAAAGGTAAAGTGTTTTCAGCTTTTGATGCCAACAGCTGGAAGCCAGAACCTGACCTGATTATGTATACAGCCATGAATATGGGCTTTTTACCCAATGAGTGTATCTATGTGGACGATACTTTGAAAGGAATTGAAGCGGGTGTTCGTGCGGGTATTCAATCATTCCGATTGCGCCCAAGTATTAATGAATCAATCGTAGATCCCGAAGCCGACTCATCAGAGGTAGCGGCTCAGGATATCTACAGTTTGGAAGAGATTTCGGTTTGGATTAATGGCAAACACTGCTCAAGTGGTGGAATACCGAACCCTGCAGCTTTGGTGGGGTAGAGCCTAGCTGAAGGCTGACTACCTTACTAAATTGTTTAGTGTGAAAACCGCAAGAGGCACAAGTAAACTTTTCTCCACTTTCTGAGAGTAGATATTCGTCGTGTTGGCATAAAGGGCATGTAATGTCGTCGGTGTTTGGTGTTTCTGTTTTATTCATTATGTGTCACCTGCAGCAAGAGGGTAAGCGAAAAAAGACCCGTTTAATTAGATTACCCCTAAGCTCGAATATTAGACAGTTTTGACACTTGATAATCTCGCCTTTGCGACTTGCTTCATGGTAATGATAATCTCATCGTTAAAGACCATGTGTTTCCTGTAGTTATTAAGGGAAGTTGTTATTAGTGAAAGTTGCTATTAACGGACGCTGCTATAAACGGGCGTTACTATTGGCGGACGCTGCTATTAACGAACGTCGATAAAAAAGGACTCATGATGAGTCCTTTTTAGTTTCGCTGAATTTAACTTGGTCAGCCTAAGTGAACACTCAAATCTAAGTGCGGTATCTTGCCAAAGTTTTAGACAAAGAAACTGATGCGTCTGTCAGTGTCGACACGCCATTTGAAGAGTTTTGAGCCACTTCTTTAATCACATCGGATTGACTGCGAATATCGTTAAGCTCAGCTGCGATGGTGTTCGCGACGTTGCTTTGCTCGTCCGCTGAGGTTGCAATCTGAATACTCATATCCATTAGCGCTTGAGCTGAGTCGGCAATCGAGTTTACATCGTCCCCAATGTTTGAAATCAGTTGGCTGCTAGTTTGCGCTTGATCGACCGTTTGCTCGGTGATCTTAGCGATATTTTGGCTCTCTTGCTGTAAGCGTTCTATCATCGCTTGGATTTCAACCGTAGCCGACTGAGTGCGACTTGCAAGCGTTCTTACTTCATCAGCAACAACAGCGAAACCACGGCCTTGTTCACCCGCACGAGCAGCTTCGATCGCCGCGTTCAGTGCAAGCAAGTTAGTTTGCTCTGAAATTGCGTTGATCGTCGTGATCACTTCATTAATTTGACTAGTGTTCACATTCAAGCTGGTAACTGAAGATGAGGTTTGCTCAATCAAAGAAGAGAGCGTGGTGATCTCTGAGATGGCTTGTTGAACTTTCGTATGGCTGTCGTTGATTTGCTGCGCGTCTTGTTCAGTTTGTTCAGTTGAACGTGCTGAAATGTTAGAGACTTCATTGGCTGAAGCGGTCATTTGATCCATGGCAGTAGCAACAGAGTCTAGAGACGCATTCTGGCTCATGATTTGTGTTTCACTGCGCTTCATCTCTGTTTCGAAAGAAGCCGATGTTTCGCTTAGTGTCGCTGCACTGTGGTTTACGTTGTTGACTAGCTCACTAAGCGTGTCCATTGAACGGTCAAGTGCACAACCAATCGTACCGAACTCATCACGTCCAGGGTGGAAACCAAGGCGTGATGTTAAGTCGCCATCACCAATCTTTTGAGTGGTTGAGTAAAGCACCCAAAGTGCGCCGCCTAGAAAAGTCGCCACCCAGTAACAGAAAAGACCAAAAGGCATACACCACAAAAAACTGAGTAATAAAGAGTACAGTGCTTGTTGCTTTTGATTCTGTGTATCGAGATTTGAAACGGTAAGAGAGTAGTAATTACCATCTTGCGCAATGGCTGTTGCTGTAACTGCACCACTTTTCAATATGGTTGTTTCTTGAGGACGTGTTTGTTGGCTAACTGAACGCACGGAAGCAGGGGAATCTGACGCTGATAAGATGCCTTGCAATTGATATTCAACCTGCTGTTTTGCACTCGCGTCAATTTGTTCCATATTGTTGACGTAGTTGAGGCCAGCGAGGCTTGCCACAGCGGCAAAAAAGATCAAGAAAATGACCCAAAACTTGTCGTTGATAGACATTTTAATAAACAGTTTATCTATCGTTCGAAATTGTACTTCTTTCATAAAAACTCCACGGTAAATCCTTTACCGTGGACTCTAAATAACCGACCTCAATAAAAATGTGATGCCAATCGACTAATTGTGAAAATTAATGATACCAACATATCGTT
The DNA here is from genome assembly GCF_003345295.1 of Vibrio splendidus. Lineage (NCBI taxonomy): Bacteria > Pseudomonadati > Pseudomonadota > Gammaproteobacteria > Vibrionales > Vibrionaceae > Vibrio > Vibrio splendidus. The sequence continues at coordinate 1,280,690 of NZ_CP031056.1, read as the reverse complement.
TATGAGATATCTATCAAGTATTTTTGTTCTCTATGGGTTTATTAGCCTAGAGAAGGCAATAACCCTACTGAAATAAGGATTTGAATCGCAATGATAAAAACGCCTACGCTGCCAACTAAAAACAACGCTTTACTTCCACCGAGCACTTGGTAAGTCGCTTCTGTGCCTTGAGGTTCTACAGAGAAATCCGTGTAACGAATCTTGTATACCATCACTGTCGGCAGCAAAATTGCGAGCACTGAAAGTGCTATGGCTGCGTAGCCCAGAGCTGTAATGAAACCCTGTGGGTAGAACAAGGCAAAACCTAATGGCGGTAAGAAAGTGATAGCGGCCGTTTTAACGCGTTTTGCACTGCCTAGTTTCTTGCTCAGTGAATCCCCCATGAATTCAAATAACCCCAAGCTCACACCAATAAAAGAAGTCAGCAGTGCAAGGTCTGCGAATACGCCAACGATCACGCTAAGGTTTGATTGATGAACGGTTTGTGACAATGAGACTAATAGTGCGCCTAAGCTTGTATCCGACAAAAGCTGCTCTTGGCTGATCACACCTAGAGTCACACTCTGCCAGAAAACATAGATGACCAAAGGCAGTGCAGAACCAACAATCATGACCTTACGTAGAGATCGAACGTCACCATCTAGGTATCGAACAATTGAAGGGATGCTGCCGTGGAAGCCAAAAGAGGTAAACACAACTGGAATTGCAGCAACAATCAGCCCTTGCTGTAAAGGCATGCTCATTAGGTATTGAGAGGTGATGTTTGGTGCTAGGAAGCTGAGTACCAGTACCATCGCAATCAGTTTAAGTCCGAATAAAACGCGGTTAACTTTATCAACACTGTGCGTACCAATCGTCACAACGCCAGCAACTAACAGTGTGAATAGAAGGGTTGTAATTTGGCCATTAAGCTCAAAGCCTGAAATATCCGAGATACGCTGATTAAACTGCGCACCACCACCTGCGATATAAGCTGCACACAGAGCGTAGAAAAGGAACATAACTGCAAAGCTAGCGATCCACTTACCTTTTGTCCCTAAAATTTTGTCAGCTAGCGTATGTAGGGTTGCGTCAGAATCAGCGAATTGATGTAGTTCTACCATTAACAATGCAGTAAAGGCCATTAGAGCCCATAAGCCAAGCATTAGAAAAAGTGAGGTTGAAAAGCCAATACCTGCAGAAGCAAGTGGAAGAGCGAGCATGCCAGCACCAATAGTGGTGCCTGCAATGATCAAAGTACTACCAAAAACCTTTGATTTATTCATTGTATATAATTCTTTACGTTAGGGTGTGTTTTCATTGTAATTCTTCTAGCTTAAGCGCATAAACCCAAAGAATATCTCGATTTTAAAGTATTCTGATTGAGTTTAATTCCAAATGCAATGTCTAATGTAATTAAAAATATCCACTGTAAATTATAATTTACGACTGGTGGGTTGAAAGCACTCAAATGCCCGAAGCAAACGTTTGACCATGATCTGCTTCAAAATGTGTAGAGTAATTTGTTGTACTTGGTGTAAGGTGACAGTACATATGTCGTTCGCGTATACCCCTTTAGCGTAAACAAGCGCTAATGATCGCGAGTAGCTTCAAGCTATAAATATGGAATGGGTAGAGTAGAGTGCGTTCATCAAAGTGACATAATATAAGTCCAAGATGGTGCACTAGTTAATCGGACATCATGTCCGCATCAAGGAATAGAGGGGGCACTATGAGTGACCAATCTTTTAATGACGAAAGTCTTGAGTTGTTAGATGCCATGGAAATTGGCATTGATTTATCTGACTACGAGCAGGCGGTTAAACAATTAGCAGAAGAACTTTTTAAGTCTTCGAACTAGGTTTTACCTGAACTAAAGGTTTCTGTAGTTCAACGTTCTCAAATTAGACAATTCTTAAACTGAGCAAATCTCATTCGCTCACACGTCATAACAAAACTATCCTCATTAAAGTTCGCGAAGATAAACGAGTACGTTTACCATGTTACTTAGTTCTCGATACTTTAATGAGGTTCAATGAACTTTCTCGCACACCTCCACATCGCTCAACACTGTAAAAGTAACTTAGCTGGTAATCTGTTAGGTGACTTCGTTAAAGGCGACCCTAATAAACACTATTCAACCTCGCTTTCAGACGGAATAAGACTTCATCGATTCGTGGATAGTTACACAGACCGCCACGATGTATCCCGATCGGCAAAATCGCTTTTTTTAGACCAAACGCGTCGCTTTGCACCTATTGCACTGGATGTATTTTGGGATCACTGCTTAGCCAATCATTGGACTCAGTTCTCGCAGCAGACGTTAGAGCATTTTTGTTTCGATAGTCATCAACAGATCTTTGAACATCAAGAGCCTCACTGGCCTGAGAACTTCATTACGATTCATCAGAAGATGGCTGAACAACGTTGGCTGGAAAGCTATCAAGACATGTCTTCCATAGAGGTGGTATTGCAACGTATGGCGTTGAGAAGGCCCAAGTTAGGCATGCTCAAAAATTGTTACGACGACCTCGAACGTCACTATGATACGTTGCAGTGTCACTTTAATGAGCTGTATCCCAACGTTTTAGAAGAAGCGAAGCAGTTTAATGCACTTCAAATGAAGAAAAATCAAAAGGAAAGGTAAACAGCGTAATGCAGGTTTGCTACAATCCGCGCCTATTTAATCTTTGAGCATCATACTATGTCTGAATCTACCCGATCTTTTAACCAACTAGGATTGTCTGAGCAACTTCTTACAACGCTATCAGAGCTAAACTTTACGGCTCCGACTAGTGTTCAAGAACAAGCTATTCCATTGGTACTGGAAGGCAAAGATGTACTGGCTGGTGCGCAAACGGGTACCGGTAAAACCGCGGCGTTTGGTTTGCCGATTATTCAAAGATTAATCGAGACTAAAGACAATGTTATTCCGAACCCTAAGCTCGTTCGTGCACTTGTGTTAGTGCCAACGCGTGAATTGGCACAACAGGTGTTTGATAACGTAACGAGTTATGCGAAAGGCACCGATATTAAAGTTGTGGTGGCTTACGGCGGCGTTAGCATGAAGGTTCAAACCGATAACTTACGTGGAGGCGCCGACATTCTTGTAGCGACGCCTGGTCGTCTTATTGACCATATGTTCACCAAGAACATCATGTTGAGCCAAACGGAAGTGCTGGTATTAGACGAAGCAGACCGCATGCTAGATATGGGCTTCATGCCTGACATCAAACGCATTCTTTCTCGCATGAACGACGTACGTCAGACGCTGTTCTTCTCTGCGACGTTCGACAATAAAATTAAAGCGCTTGCACATCGAATGATGCAGTCACCAAGCGAAATTCAAGTTACGCCAAAAAACAGCACCGCTGACACCGTTACCCAGATGGTTTATCCGGTTGATAAATCGCGTAAAAGTGAACTGTTGGCCTATTTGATTGGCTCAAAAAACTGGCAACAAGTGTTGGTGTTCACGAAAACTAAGCAGGGCACTGATGCTCTAGTTAAAGAGCTTAAGTTAGACGGCATTAAAGCGGCATCAATCAATGGTGATAAGAGCCAAGGTGCGCGCCAAAAAGCACTGGACGATTTCAAATCAGGCAAGGTGAGAGCGTTGATTGCAACCGACGTGGCAGCTCGTGGTATTGATATCCAGCAGCTAGAACAAGTTGTGAACTATGACATGCCATTTAAAGCTGAAGATTACGTTCACCGTATCGGACGTACTGGCCGTGCAGGTAATACCGGTTTAGCGATTTCTTTGATGAGTCAGGATGAAGCGTACCTATTGGGTGACATTGAACGCTTACTTGATACTCGCTTGCCTCAAGAGTGGTTAGAGGGCTTTGAACCAAGCCTAGAAAAAGATGTAACCCCTGATCGCGGTGGTCGCAGTAAAAGTCGTTCATCAGAAAAACGTAAGATGAAAGCGAAGCTTAAGATTCACCAAAACCGCGGTAAAGCACGTCGCTAACAAGCTGGACAAAGCTCCAGTTTAAAGATCTGTAGATATAAAAATGCGCCGTTACAGTTGGTTCTGTAACGGCGCATTTTTGTTTCAAGTAAATAAATTTATGACCAAGAAAAATAAAAACACTGGATTAATGATGTTCTTGATTGCACTTCCATACACAGGGCACTTCATAAATTAGCTCATCTAGGCTAATTGGGTTTAGCACCCATTGGTCTTCGATTCTAAACTTACTTACCATTTGTGAGTTGAATAGTTGCCAATGCTTAAGTAGGGCATCTTCGGGCGAGGTGACCATATCGCCTTCATTCCAAGTGCTTTCCATGAAGGGAGTTAGGCATACCGCTCCGTGCGCATACATGATCATTTGCCATTTAATCTCATAAATGTTGATCAAGTTCTTTGGATTCGCATCGTTATATTGTTCAGCTAACATGTTGATTTCTTTTTCGACATCGCCAACATTGTCGATAAAGTAATCGACCAAGTTGTCTTTTTGACGAACAGAGTCAGTGATAAGTTGCATCGGTTTTCGTGAGTGAATCATGTTGCTAAAGAGGCGCATACTAAATAAATAGATAGTAATGTTTGGTGCGACGCCTTTTGGTAACTCTTCTACTATCTTAGCAATATAAGACTGAAAATAGGCGTGTAAACAATCGCTTATCGCATGCCAGATTTTTTCTTTGCTGCCAAAGTGGTGGCGAATAAGACTATGCGATACGCCTGCTTTTTCACTGATGTTACGAAGCGAAACGCTATCATAACCATGCTCACAGAACATATCCGCGGCAACACCCATGATCAAAAATCTCGTCTCTTCAGCGTCTTTTGCGCTTCTTCTGCCTTGTTTCTTTTCAGTCATCTTCATTTCACACATTTACCTGATTACCACATTCTACACTGTTTTTACTCAAATAAAAAATACTGCACAGGTGGAAAGTAAAGCTTGTGGATTACGGAATTTTGAATATACTGCCCACCTGTGTAATAAATCATAATAATTAAATGGAGAGACATCATGCAGTCCAATTTGTCTATCAATGTCATATCGAGCAAGCGCATGGGAGCTGTGATTGCAGCACTATTGCTCGCAGGCTCTTTGACCGGATGTAATAAGGTTCAGTCAGAAGAAACGGTGCAAGTTGTTAAGCCTGTAAAGCTGTTTGAGATTCCTTTGCAGACGGATATCGAGCTTGATAGCTTTATCGCAAAAGTAGATGCAACCGACCGTGCTGCGCTTTCCTTCCAAGTAGGAGGCGACATTGAAACCTTCGATGTTCGTATGGGACAAGAAGTGAAGAAAGGTCAGGTGCTCGCCGTATTAGATGCGACGGATTACCGTATTGCGGTTGATGCAGCACAAGCCAAATTTGATCTTGCGAATAGCCAATACAAACAAGCTTCTGAGTTGTACGCGAAAAAGTTAGTCAGTACCGATTACTACGACCAAGCCGTGAACACCTTTACTGCCGCTGACGTTGAGTTGGACCAAGCAAAAACAAACCTTGGCTACACCACCTTAGTTGCTCCATTCGATGGCGTGGTATCGATGGTGTTTGGAAAACAATATCAATTGATCGCAGAAAAGCAGCCTGTACTGAATATTTTGAATCACAGTGAGATGGACGTGACGTTTTCAATTCCAGTATCAAAGCTTGAAGACCGTTCTATTCAAGACCTAACGAGCTCAAACATGTGGGTTGTGATGGATAGCCACCGTGGTATTCGTATCCCGACTCGCTTTAAAGAAATCTCTACACAACCAGATGAAGACACCAACAGCTACCAAGCGGTTGTATCCATCGAAAAGCCGGAAGGCATCAATTTACTTTCTGGAATGACAGCACAAGTTGAAGTTCAGAAGCATAAATCTGACTACGGTATTGGCATTGTTGATTCAGCTTGGTTAACCAAAGAAGCTGACCATGGTGAGCTATGGCGCTATAACCCTGACTCTCAATTGATTTCTAAAGTACAAGTCCTTCTTGATGAGCAAGGTAAGGTTATTGATGGATTGTCGTCTGGCGACCTTATCGTTGAAGCGGGTGTGGATGTGTTATCCGATGGACAGCAAGTAAAAGCTTGGTTACGTGAGGGCGGTATTTAATGAACCTTTCCAAATTATCAATTGTTGTCGGGTCGGCTATGTTGCTTCAAGCCTGTAACAGTGAAGCCGTACACCGTGAACAACCCCCTCTGCTAGTTTCTACCTTTGAAGTTGGCGCGCCGCTGACTGATCAATTCAGAAGTTTTAACGGTCAGGTAATGCCCGCTGAATTGACCCCCTTGGCATTTAAGCTCGCAGGCGAAATCCAACAAGTCTTGGTAGAAGCCGGTGACAACGTCGAAAAAGGGCAGTTACTTGCGACCTTAGACAACGCAACGTATCTCCAAGATCTTACTGACGCTAACTCTCAATTCAAACTGGCGAGCAAGCAGTTAGCCCGTGGTACGGAGATGTTTGGTAGCAAGATGTTGTCGCAGTCAGAGCTAGACCAACTAACGGCTAACTATAAGCTGGCATCGGCGAATTTGGCGGCTGCAGAGCGCAAGCTAAGTTACACAGAGCTTTTAGCGCCATTTTCCGGGACCGTTTCTACCGTGGACAAGCAACGTTTCGAAAACACGACACCGGGTGAAACACTATTAAGCGTGTACCAGAACGACAAGGTATATGTACGAATTCAAGTATCAGATTCGATCTTGGCATCGATCAGTCCAGACATGCGTTCAAATAGCTATCGTCCTGAGGCGACCTTTGGCGGTCACACTGGCCAATATCCACTGACGTATTTGGAGCACACCAGTGAATTGCACCCGCAATCGCGTACTTACGAATTTTGGATGCAGATGCAACAACCTAAAAGCGAAATCCTGCCGGGCACCAGCGTTACGGTGAACGTGGATATGGCGAAAGCTGGCTTGAGCGATGTTCAAGGCTACCAATTACCAATGACAACTTTAGAAGCGGGTTCTGAAGCGAATCAGTTTTATGTGTGGAAAATGGAAGACGGACAAGCATTCAAAAGCGAAGTAGAAGTCGACAAGATCAGTGGCCAAGGCGCATTAATCGCTCATGGTGTTGAGCAAGGTGATCGACTCGTAAACTCGAATCTAAGAAAACTCCGTGACGGAATCAAATTGTCAGGAAAAGCAGAATGAACATCGCAGAATATTCAATAAAGAACAAAGTAATCAGCTGGCTGTTTCTAGTCATTTTGGCCATTGGCGGTGTGACGTCTTTTGGTAATCTATCCCGTTTAGAAGACCCAGCTTTTACCATTAAAGATGCAATGATTATTTCAACTTACCCTGGCGCTACGTCAATGGAAGTTGAGGAAGAACTGACTTATCCCCTTGAGAAAGAGATAAGACAGCTCCCTTATATTGACAAGATAACCTCAACGTCGTCGAATGGTATGTCTCAAATTATGGTGAGCATGAAGATGGACTACGGTCCAGACGAGCTACCACAAATCTGGGATGAAATGCGTCGTAAGATCAACGATCTACAGCCCACGCTTCCTAGTGGTGTTAACTCAGTTCAGATCATTGATGACTTCGGTGATGTGTTTGGCGTGATGATCATGCTGACGGGTGATGGCTACGATTACGTTGAACTCAAACAATATGCTGATTATCTCACACGCGAAATCGAACTGGTTGAAGGCGTAGGCAAAGTAAGTATCGCAGGCGACCAACAAGAGCAATTGTTTGTTGAGATGTCGCTTGAGCGTTTAGCCGCGCTGAATCTAGATATGTCGATGGTTACTTCACTGCTATCACAGCAAAACAGTGTGGTATCGGCAGGCGAGGTAATGCTCAATGGTCAAAGCCTAACGATCAAACCGAATGGCACTTTAAGTACGGTTGAAGAACTAGAAAACTTAATCATTCATGGCCGCGATACAGGTAACCTAATTCGCTTAAAAGATGTCGCTGAGGTCACTCGCGGAATCCAAGAAAAGCCAGGCAATGTACTCACTTACAATGGTATGCCAGCCATCAACCTCGGGATCGCATTTTCTTCAGGCGTAAACGTAGTGGAAATCGGTCAGGCACTCGATGCAGAGCTTGAGCGCTTAGAAAGCATTAAGCCAGCCGGTGTTGAGTTGAATTACTTCTACAACCAAGCGCAAGAAGTTGACAAGTCCGTTGCTGATTTCTTGATCAGTCTAGTAGAAGCGGTGGCAATTGTTATCATCGTGCTTCTGTTCGCCATGGGCTTACGCAGTGGTTTGATTATCGGTTTAGTACTGCTACTGACTGTATTTGGTACGTTCATCTTGATGGACTACAACGATGTTGAACTGCACCGTATCTCGCTGGGTGCTTTGATCATCGCACTGGGTATGCTGGTGGATAACGCGATTGTTGTCGTTGAAGGTATTTTGGTTGGCTTGAAGAAAGGCAAAACCAAGCTTGAAGCAGCGAAAGACATCGTGACACAAACACAATGGCCACTATTAGGTGCAACCATTATTGCTATCACAGCCTTTGCACCTATCGGATTATCAAAAGATGCAACGGGCGAGTTCATGGGTTCATTGTTCTGGGTTCTGTGTTTCTCGCTATTCTTGAGTTGGGTTACCGCGCTAACGCTGACGCCATTCCTTGCTGAAATGCTGCTTAAAGAAGAAGATAAAGTCGATGAAAACGAAGACCCATACAAAGGTATCCTGTTTGTTGTATTCGGTGCGTGCCTGAAAGTAGCACTTCGATTTAGATGGCTCACTGTTATCAGCATGGTTGCGCTATTAGCGGTTTCCGTTGTCGGCTTTGGTATGGTGAAACAGCAGTTCTTCCCGCCATCAAACACGCCAATGTTCTATGTAGACATGTGGATGCCGGAAGGCACTGATGTTCGTGAAACGATCAAGCAGACAGACAAAGTCGAAAGCTACATTCGTCAACAAGACGACGTAGAGTTTGTAACCACAACGGTTGGGCAGGGCATGCAACGTTTCGCGCTGACATACCAACCAGAGAAAAGCTACGAAGCGTACAGTCAGTTACAAGTAAGAACCACTGACCGTGACACCATGTTCGAAGTCCTAGAAGAGTTAGACAAGGACTTAGCCAACAAATTTGAACAACCTACGTTCCAATTCAAATTGATTGAGTTTGGCCCGTCACCAGCTTCAAAAATCGAGGCTCGTATTAGTGGTGCCGACCCACAAATCTTGCGCAGTATTGCGGTTGAAGTGGAAGACATCTTGTTAGCGGACCCTGGCTCTCGAAATGTTCGTCACGACTGGCGTGAACGTACCAAAGAGCTAGTGCCACTGTTTAACGAATCAAAGGCTCGTCGTCTTGGTATTTCAAGGACGGATCTGTCCGAGACGTTACAGATGGCGTTTGGCGGTTACAACATCGGTCTACTGCGTGATGGTACTCATATGTTGCCTATTGTTGCGCGTTTACCTGAAGCAGAGCGTTTTGATTTTGAATCACTGAACAATGTGAAGATTTGGAGCCCATCGTTACAAACCTACATTCCAGTTGAACAAGTGATTGATGGTGTAGAGCTTCAATGGTCTGAACCACTGATTCAACGTCGTGATAGAAAACGTACGCTAACCGTACTGGCTGATCATGATGTATTGGGTGATGAAACGCCGGCTAGCTTGTTTGCTCGTGTTAAACCAAAGGTAGAAGCATTAGAGCTACCAGCAGGTTACAACATTAGCTGGGGTGGCGAGTACGAAAGTTCGAAAGATGCACAAGAATCTCTATTTGGTTCACTACCAATGGGTTACTTATTGATGTTTATCATCACCATGCTTTTGTTTAATTCGCTTCGTAAGCCACTTGTGATTTGGTTTACGGTACCACTTTCTATCATTGGTGTTTCGATTGGTCTGTTAGGTACCAATATGCCATTCAGCTTCACGGCGTTCCTTGGCCTACTGAGCCTAAGCGGCATGATTTTGAAAAACGGTATCGTCCTGCTTGACCAGATCAACACCGAACTCTCAACAGGTAAAGACCCATACCTAGCGGTTGTCGACAGCGCGATTAGTCGTGTACGACCTGTATCTATGGCAGCATTGACGACTATCTTGGGTATGATTCCTTTGGTATTCGATGCATTTTTCGGCTCGATGGCGATTACCATCATGGCAGGCTTAGGCTTTGCTACAGTACTAACGCTAATAGTAGTACCAGTGATGTTCGCTATTCTATATAGAATCAAACCGTCCACTGCGGGTTATTAGGGAATGATATAAAACAGATTCTTTTAAGCCAGCCTAGTCAATTTTGACTGGGCTTTTTTATGGGTGTGATTTGGCGACTAAGGAACTATAGCGTCAGCGAGCGTTGCGTTAAGAAAGAGATAGGTATTAAAAAGCCGCTAACCAATGGTAAAGCGGCTTCCTGTAGAATAGGGAATAGAGAATAGGGGACAGTTTAGATTGCGAGGCGGAGATCTAACTCAATCGGCTTTGGCATCGCTAAGTGATAGCCTTGATACATATCGAAGCCTAAGCTTTGCATTGCTGCGAGCTGTTGTTCGGTTTCGATACCTTCGATTACGGTCTTAGCACCAATTTGATTAGCAAGGCTAAGAACCAATTCCATCTCGCTTGTGTCGCCTTGTTCAAAATCCAACATGACAGAGCGATCTATCTTGATGATATGAGGATTAATATGACGAACGCGCTGTTCTGTTGACGCTTGTGTTCCAAAATCATCAACAGCAATTTGAAAGCCGTTCTCTGCGAGAGAGTGAGCAGCATCTTTCAAGCGTTCTTCACTTTCTGCATTCAGTTCTACCAGCTCCATGACGATTTGTTCGCATGAAAGGTTAAGTTCATGCAGGCGTTTAGCCAACAGGCTGTCACTGACTTTTTCTGCGGCAAACAGCTCACCAACGTTTGGAAGAACGTTTAGGAAGAGGTGTAAATGACGAATATTCGATTGCGCGAAGTTACGGATATGGATAGCGCGACTCAGCCTTTCTACATTGATCTTGTCAGTGCACAAGGTATCGTCGGAATGGAAGAAGTGATCAGGACGAACAACATCCCCTTTGCTATTCGAAATACGAACCAAAGCCTCAACGCCTATCTGAGTCATTGAACTGTCAAATATAGGTTGATAGACACTTCTAAGTGTTAAGTCTTGATATTTCGCAATAAACTGCATATCGGCATCCACAGATATACAGCTAATAAATTCACTTCTGTCTGATAAAATCATAGTCGCTAATAAAGGTGTTTATTTAATGACGAAAATATACGTCATGGCTGTCACAATATTGACAGGTGTAAGTAAATTGTCAATTAATAAAAATTCATTTGCAGGGTCAATATTTAAATAAATATAATTAACGAAAAATCAGCATGATAAATGACATTAGCTATTAAATTTACTTATCATTCACTATATTTGATAGTTGCAGTGAATTTAATGGCTAAGTAACGTCTCTCATATTAACCCCAGCCAATATAAGGCTAGAATGCTGATACACCAGAGAAAAGTAGGGTTAAAGGCTTAGATTGTGGGGGAATGTCAAAGTTACAAAACAGAGAGACTAAGCGAGTTACATAGAAATGGTATCTATCTCTCAAAATCGAGACGGCAAGTACAACAACTATTAATAATTAAAACAGAAGGTTCGAATAATTAATGAACAAGGAATGAGTTGTCTTTTATAAAATATTGGGATGAAGGTCTAACAATTTACTTTCAATATTGAATGAAAAAGTTGACCCGTATTATCACTGCCATTGAAGTACCGCATAAAGTTGCAGGTATTTACGAACCAATTGTTGATTTCCTGACCGTTTGAGTGGGTGGCTGAATTTAATAAAGCAAGGGCTGATTCTGAAATTGTTATTTAAATCGGAAGCGAATTGAGAATCACTCTCTCTTAGGGTGATGCCTTGCTGGCTGTATTCCGTTATCTCGTCTGGGAGTTCTCCCATCCACCAATGTAACAACTCACTACTGTTTTTACTTCGGCTTATCCAATGGTCGGAGACAATGATCAAAACGTCATTTGGCTGAATGGCAAATCCATACTCTTGCTGCCAGTTATGAATGTCTAGCATCAACTTTTTACGACAGGTTTTTCCTGCACTCACCATATGATGGCTGATCATCCAAACGGTACCGATTTCAGAAGAGATTCGGAAGTGTCGAGGGTTTTCACCAGAAGAGAGTATTTCGAGTGGGCTGATGTTGCTTGCATGGTTAAAGCTAACAAAGGTGTGTTCCATTCGTCGGGCAAAGGCTTTGCCGATGTGATGCTCACTGATTCCTTGATTGTGTACCGTAGGGTAGTGGCGTTCACATAGCTTTAGGCAATCATCTTGAAATTGATTGACGCTTTTAATCACTAGATCTAATAACAATGAAGTCCCTTATACACAGTTACTATCTTATTGATGGGCAATAGTACGGTAATTGAGGTTCCGTTACCTATCGCCAAAGTGCGAGTTCTTGATCCCTCTATCAAAATTAGCTATTGCCGAGCGATTTTATGGATAGCACTGGCACTTCAATTGTCTGTATTCTAAATTATTAGGAATTCTAATTAGTTAGAAGGATTATGCTTAGTTAGCAAAGTTACTGGTGGCTAGCTTAATCTTAGTCAGCTAATCACAATTGATCTACTTACTCTTTATTTGGAAACATTCATGACCATTCAATTAGATTCGAAGCAAAAATCTGAGCTTACCCATGCCCTTCAAAAGTACCTTCAAGATGAACTTGATGTAGAACTCGGTCAGTTCGACACAGAATTCTTGGTCGACTTCATTAGCAAAAAGTTTGGTGCGGTGTATTACAACAAGGGGATAGAAGATGCTCAGAAAGTCATGGAACGAAAAATGTTGGATATCTCAGATGAGCTCTATGAAATTGAACAAATCGTTGAAATATAGACACAGCAAGCGATTGTTCGACAAAGAAATTTGTCAATAAAGCAACTTGTTCAAAAATTTTGAATAACTTGTTTAATTTGAAATGATGTAACTAATGTAAAGCTTGGTAAATAATATGTTACACAAACTTAGTGTAGGGTACGCTTTTCAAAATTACACGACTCGTTAACATTCGGAACAGATGCATGGACAACAACGTTAAAAATTACAATCCCTTAGCAAGAGCAATGCATTGGATTTCAGCACTCGCAATATTTGGCTTATTTGGTGTAGGCCTATGGATGGTTGATCTTTCATACTACAGCGAGTGGTACAAAACAGCACCAGACTACCACCGTTCGGTAGGCATTCTTTTGGCTACAGTTACTGTTCTCCGCTTGCTTTGGAAACTAGTTACCGTGTCACCTAAGGTGGAAGGTAAAAGCTATGAAGTTGCAGCAGCGAAGATCGCTCACGGCTTTATGTACATCAACTTAGCAGTTTTATTTGTTTCAGGTTATTTGATTTCGACATCAGATGGCCGCGGGATCGAGGTTTTCAATTGGTTCACTGTACCAAGTATGGGTGAACTGTTTGCAAACCAATCTGATCTCGCAGGTACGGTTCACTACTATGCTGCATGGGTACTGATCATTATGGCATCAGTGCACGCCTTAGCGGCGATAAAACACCACGTTATCGACAAAGACGATACGCTACGAAAAATGATAGGAGCTTCAAAATGAAAAAGTCAATTATCGCTACAGGATTAGCATTTGCTATGGCAATGCCTTTCGCTGCGAACGCCGCTGATTACGTGATTGATACAAAAGGTGCGCATGCTTCAGTTAACTTTAAAGTTAGCCACCTAGGTTACAGCTTTATCCAAGGTCGTTTTAACACATTCTCAGGTGATTTCTCATTTGATGAAAGCAACGTTGAAGCGTCTAAAATAAACGTAACGGTTGATACTACAAGTCTTGACTCAAACCACGCAGAACGTGATAAGCACATCCGTAGCGGTGATTTCATCGATGCAAGCAAGTTTTCTGATGCTACATTCAACAGCACGAAAGTGGTTGATAAAGGTGACGGCAAACTTGAAGTAATGGGTGACCTTAAACTTCATGGCGTAACTAAGCCTATCGTTATCGAAGCTGAATTCATTGGTGCTGGTCAAGACCCATGGGGCGGTGAGCGTGCTGGTTTCGTTGGTACAACTCGTCTAGAGCTTGCTGACTTCAACATTCCAGTAATGGGCGCTTCAAGCTATGTAGACATGGATCTGCACGTTGAAGGTGTAAAGAAATAATCTAGCCTTCAATATTCGCTGACAGGTATCAACATTTTTTAGAAACATCAAAAGTTTGGTCGATACTAAAGAGGTCAGCAGCTAGTTAGCTAGTTGGTAAGTAGCAAAACAGCTAGAAATAGAGAAAGGCGCAAAGTTTTCACTTTGCGCCTTTTTTATTGAGGTAAATGGCCACGCGTTTAGGTCTGTTTTGTGTCAAACCTTTTACTGCGTCTTAAGCCACCATTTACTTCTGCCAGTCAACGTTGCCATGACTGAGTTATCTAATTGAACTACTAATCCCTAATAGTTCAACTTACGATTAGTTAAGCCGTTTCCAATTCAGCTTGAGGAACCACGTTTAGTCGGTCACCGTAGATTGGACGTAGTGCTTGCATCACTTCAATGCGAGTTAACACACCGACCATTACGCCATTTTCTAACACTGGCAGCATATGTGGTTGGCTTACTTTCATCGCTTTTGCACGCTCTTCTAGAGAAAGAGAAGTCAGGCGAGTGGCGTAGCCCATGCTTGTAGTAGGGTAAAGTTGCTCTTTGTCGATACATAGGAATTCAGCAACATCGACCAACTTATCGCTAGCAGAGATAGCGACTACGTCACGGCTCATTAGGTCTACCACTTTCTGGCCTTTAGTCGGAATGTAGTCTTGGCACCAAAGGTCAACCATTACGTCATGAACAGAGAAGATACCCACTAGACGACCTTCAACATCGCAAACAGGAGCGCTAACAAGTTGAGCGTCTAGAAGAGAGTCAATCGCGACTGATGTAGGCATTTCTACGCTCAGTGTAATTGGTTGAGTGTTCATGATTTGCTTGATAGTCGTTGCTGTGTTCATAGTGATTTCCTTAACTGACGTAATTTCTGTTGTTTGTGTAATTGCTGTAATTTTTGCTGCTTTCAGCTGCGGGCGACGGTAAATGCTCCAATTGGCTAAGCCGACCAATACTGAACCACCTACAATGTTGCCGATTGTCACTGGTATTAAGTTTGCGGTGACAAATTTCATGATGTTTAAGTCTGCGTACTGAGCAGGCGTTGCTCCGATTTGCATCCAAAAACTCTCTGGTGCGAATGTTTGAATCGTGATGCCTAGTGGAACCATGAACATATTCGCCACACAGTGCTCAAAGCCTGAGCTAACGAACATTGCAACGGGTAATACGGTCATCATTGCTTTGGTCATGGCGTTCGCAGAGCTGAACGTTAACCAAATCGCTAAACACACCAATAAGTTACAAAGCACACCCAAAGCAAAAGCTTGAACAGGGCTGTGGTGTAGCTTGTGTTGAGCAATGTTCAGAGCGTTTAAGCCCCATTGACCGCCATCCAGTTGATATAAGCCTGCTGCGCTTACCAAAGCCAATAGGAACATGGCACCGATAAAGTTACCGACGTAGACCTTGCCCCAGATAGACAACATCTTGGTGAAGGTTATCTGCTTGTTAGCCCATGAAATGCTTGATAACACTGAACTGGTAAACAGCTCGCCACCGCAAATCACAATCAGGATTAACCCCATACTGAATGCAAGACCGCCGGCTAAACGACTCAATCCCCATCCAGCATCAGCGCTACCCGTGGTCACCGTGATGTAGAATAAAAAAGCAAGCCCGATGAATGCGCCAGCCATGATTGCCAAACTCAATGTCATGCTGCTGGTTTTATTTGCTTTGCTTAATGCAAACTTCTCGGCTTCCGCCATCATTTCTGTTGGCGAGAACAGTTGCTGATTTTCAGAAGTGCTGGTTGCCATATTCCCCCCTTGAACAATCCGTCATGTGTAATTCCTAGTGTTAACGACTTGGTTAATCCGTAATGGTTAATCAGTGATTTTTTGCAGGGCTCGTTGTGTCCTGCCATTCCAGATTAGGGGGTAGAGGGGTAGAGGTAAAATTGATAATTTTTAGAAACCACATCAAATTTATTGATATAGATTGGGTTACGCGTAGAATGAAATTGATTGCTCATCGGCTTAAAAAAAAATGAGCAATAGGACACAAGTTATTAAAAGAATTAAGGATGAATTTTGCGTTATTCATTAAAGCAACTCGCGGTATTTGATGCAGTGGCAGATTCCGGGAGTGTAAGTCAAGCAGCAGACAGATTGGCGTTGACTCAATCGGCGACAAGTATGTCTCTTGCACAGTTGGAAAAAATGCTCGGCAGGCCTTTGTTTGAAAGGCAGGGCAAGCAAATGGCCCTTACTCATTGGGGTATGTGGCTAAGGCCTAAAGCGAAGCGTTTACTGCAAGATGCGCAGCAAATTGAGATGGGTTTTTATGAGCAGCACTTACTAAGTGGAGAGCTCAAACTCGGTGCAAGCCAAACACCAGCGGAACACCTTGTTCCTGACCTCATCAGTATTATTGATAACGACTTTCCTGAGATGCGAATCTCGCTCGGCGTACAAAGTACCGATGCGGTTATTGATGGCGTATTAGATTATCAATATGACTTGGGTGTTATCGAAGGTCGTTGTGATGACAACCGAGTTCACCAAGAAGTGTGGTGTACTGACCATTTAACGGTGGTTGCATCGGCTCATCACCCGTTTGCCAAGCGTGAACGAGTAAGCTTGGCGCAATTAGAACAAGCAAAATGGGTATTACGTGAACATGGTTCGGGTACTCGCAAAGTTTTTGATAGCTCTATTCATCATTTAATTGGTGATCTTGATGTTTGGCGAGAGTATGAACACGTTCCTGTTTTAAGAAGTTTGGTTGCAAACGGCCCATATTTAACGTGTTTACCTTATCTCGATGTCGAACAGTTTGTTGAGTCTGGCCAACTGGTCACGTTAAATGTCCCTGAGCTTGAAATGGAACGTACGCTTTCGTTTATCTGGCGTGCTGATATGGCCGAAAACCCACTTGCTGAGTGTATTAAGCGAGAAGGTAAGCGCATGATGAAAGGCAAACCGTCGGTTCTGTAGCGATAAATTGATAAAAGACTAATAACTATTTATGTTGAATAAGCGATTTCGGTCTCCATCTGGTGATAAATGCATGTTCGCATACATTATTAATGTGATCGTGATCAGCTAAAAAAGGGTGTTCTTCCCATAATATGCTTACTTGATTTTAAGTGAGGCTAAATCCGGTTGCGCTGAATTACGTAATTAGGCTTTAGAAATAGTATGAGTACATTAGTCGCGATTTCATTAACAACAGGTATTTTGTCAGGTCTATGGGGATGGATTGCTATCTCTTTCGGCTTATTGTCATGGGCAGGTTTCCTAGGTTGCACCAGTTATTTTGCTTCGCCAACAGGCGGCGTTAAAGGACTAGCCGGTAGCTTATTGACCAACATGACAGGCGTATTCTGGGCAATGGTGATTATCGAAAGTTCAACCTTCGCAGGGTTAGAGATTTTAGGCTATATGATTACCGCTATTGTGGCTTTCTTTATGTGTATCCAAGCGAAACAAGCGTGGCTAGGTTATATCCCAGGAACCTTCATTGGTTGTTGTGCGACGTTTGCTGCAGGTGGCGATTGGCAACTTGTAGTACCATCTTTACTGCTTGGTGGTGTATTTGGATACTTGATGAAAGCAACGGGGCTATGGCTTCACGAGAAATCGACTCAATCTTCGGAAGTGGTTGAACAACACACTAAGCAAGCTAAGGCCTAATTAATACGTTAAGCCGTAGTTTAGTGACTGTAAACTCTTGCAAGATAACCCCCCAATTAATTTGTATATCGATTTATACAGGCACACCACTTGGTGTGCCTTTTTTGGTTCTTGGTTAAGCCAATCAGTCAAAAAATTCATCTGCAGAAGAACCAATAGCATCTATCAATTAATTAAAGCGCTTAGGTGTTGCCGTTTGCCATGGTGATGACACGTTTTAGCGTCCACCTTAATAACAAGGGAATACAGTCTTGTCCTTGATTCTCACAATGAGACACGATCGCTAAAGCCAGATCTGGTTTTGCGTGTTTCTTAAGAACTTTAGCCACGACTTTTTTCGCTGGGATAGGGTGATCGTAAGGAATCTTAACCATGTCTCTGAAAAAGTTCTCAAACCCATTCATATACAAGTAGTGCTCGATGTCCCTATCAGGCAGTTCTGTGAGGCGATGTCGCTCTTGATCGTTCCCAAGTTTAGATAGCACTGTTGCCGCATATTTTTTGCCTGCTGCATCACCATCGGTGACGACATGCCAATCGATGCCAAACTCTTGCGCGACTTTGATTAATGCCTTTAGTCCTGATTGAGCGAACTCAATAATCTGAACGCCTTCCGCAGCAAGGTTATACCCACATTGGTTGGCTAGCTCGTTAAACAACCAAACTTCAGTCTCACCTTCTACCAATAACCAACAGCGAGCATACAGAGCACCTGAACGATGGAAACGAATATGAAAACCAATTCGACGAAGCTCATCTTTGCTAAAGTGGTTCATGTTGAGTTGGTTAGCGATGGTTTTATCGGACTGACGCACCAAACGACGAATCGATTGAAGTGGTACAGCAGCAAGTAGATCGCCACTGTTGGTGGTAAGGATTTTTTGCATGGGTAACTTCTGCATTAAGCTCCAAGCCCTTGCTAGGTGCGTTGGGTGCAGTCGACCTTCTGGATCTTCAATGATCAAAAGAGGGCGAGCGCATCGTCTTAAGTCAGTCGGCCCTTTAGCCTGTAGATATGCGTTAAGTAACCCCATGAATAACAGTCGAGTTTGCTTATTCTTGGTCTCCTCGACCAATTGATGAATGCTCTTGTCGTTCGCGCCAGCGGAGTACAGTAGCCCGTCACGTGGTTTTCTCGGATTCTTACGTGAGACACTCTTAAACGAGAAGTAGTGTTCTATTAAGCTTTGCATTGACTCAAGACTACTGCGCATTTCACCTTTATTAACATGTCCGGGTATCGCCATAAGACGGCGGCAGGTGTTGTCGATGCGCTTTTCTATTCTTGCCTGACGGCCATTGCCATTGCTGCCACTTCCATTCGAGCCATGACCATTGGTCGTGTGATTATGTCCGTTCCCATGTCCGTTATTTGGATTGTTGTTCCCATTTCCGTTTGCATTGTTAGCGTGACCGTTATTAGTGTGAACATTAGTTGGCAGGTGAGCATTGTGGTTGAGTGAATTTCCGTTGAAAGGGCGATCAAAGTGCCTTGCGTCTCGTAAACGGATCACAGGATGTAAGGTCATTAATTCTTGAGCGAGCTTTTCTGAGTGGTGGAGTTTGAGCGGATTACCGTCTAAACCTAAAAATGCGTAGTTTGTGGTCGTTTCATATTGTTCTAATGTGGCACTTATTCGGTAATAGATACGATAGACGCCAAATTCATCTTGAACCCAGATAGGTTTGAGCTTGCGATAACGACCAGCGTTGAGTTCGCTCTTGTCATTGGCTTTTAATGCGAGAACAATTTGAAGATGTTGAGACTGTGGATGTGAAACCGAGTAATCGACATGAAAATCAGTCATTTCGAAGTGATATGGCACACCGTCAGAGGGAAGAACGACGGAAAGGGCATCCAATAATGAAGACTTACCCCAAGTATTTTCACCAATCAGCGTGGTTAGCTCATCAAACGCGAGTGACATACGCTTAATACCTCGAAAGCCAGAAATCTCGATTCTTTCTAGTTGCATAGGCTTACTCCTAACGGAAGGCTCTGCTAATTGTTTGAAAGCTAACAGATATCTTTAATCATAATCGAAAAATACCAATCCGGTATGCTCACCTGTCACAAAACCCGTTGTTTATTTATACGGATCGAAACGAGATTTTTGATCTATCTCGAGTATTTTTTTGCAGTGCAGTTTCATAAAATTCACGATTCTGTCATGATTCTCGACCTAGTATGAAGGGACAAAGAGAGAAGAAAATATGACTAAAAAGAATAAGCCGACAAAAATAGTGTTGGCACACATCAACGACACCCACTCATACTTTGAACCAACCTCGTTACAGCTATCACTTAAAATGAACAACCACATCATTGAACCTTATGTGAGTGCAGGTGGCTTTGCTCGAATTTCAACACGCTTTAAACAAATAGAACAAGATGCCCAGCGTCAGAAGGTTGGAACCTTGTTTTTACACGCCGGAGACTGCTTCCAGGGGACTTTGTACTTTTCTTTATTCAAGGGAAAAGCCAACGCCGATTTGTTGAATGCCCTTAATATAGATGCCATGACGCTTGGCAATCACGAGCTAGATATGGGTAATGAGCCCGTTGCGATTTTCGCGAAAAGAATCAAATTCCCATTGTTGGCCGGTAACTGGAATCTATCGAATGAGGATATCAATAAAACTCATACCTTAGCGGACAACGAAATTGTTAAGCCTTATCTGACTGAAACGCGAAGTGCTTCTTTTATAACGAAAGAGTTTGATGGCGAGAATGTTGCAATATTCGGCTTAAGCATCGATAAGATGGCAGGCATTGCTAATCCAGATATCGATACACCATTTGAAAATGCTTTAGAAATAGCAAAAGCGACCATTGAGCAGATTCATAAAGCTGGTATCAACAAGATTGTGTTACTTAGCCATCTTGGTTACGAAGCTGATTTAGAGTTAGCAGCCAACGTAACAGGTATTGGTGTCATTGTTGGTGGTCATAGTCATCGCTTACAAGGTGATTTCTCTGATATTGGCTTAGTTAAAGATGATGATTACGGCGTGAAAATCGGTGACACTTATGTTGTGCAAGCGGGTTTCCATGCAATGAGTCTAGGACACTGCGAAATTGAGTTCGATGCTAAAGGCAAAGTGACTCACTTTAACGGTAAGAACGAACTGCTACTAGGCCGTCGACTGTTTATAGACGCAAAATTGAGTGAAGTAGGGCAAGACGATGCCCACGATATGGCGTGTGAGTTTTTGAACAACCACCCCAATATTGCGGTATGTAAAAAAGATCCGGAACTTCAGAGCATTCTTACGGATAAATATCAGCCGAGAGTTCGAAAGCTTCAGCAACAAGTTATTGCTCATGCAGATACAAAACTGCGCCACATACGTATCCCGGACGAGAAAGGCCCGAGCCAACTAGCGCCCTTAGTTGCTCAATCATTTCACTACCTAATGAACAAAAAAGGGCATCAGGTTGAATTTGCCATTCACAACGCAGGTGGTGTTAGAAATTCACTGAATAGCGGCGATGTCTCTATTGCCGATATTGCCGGAAAACTACTACCGTTTGCCGTACCCATTGGTGTGTATGAAGTAAAAGGTGAAACGATCGCAGGCATGCTTGAAGGTGCAATCAACAATGCTTTGGATAATGGCGTTGTAGGGACAGGTTCAGGCAGCTTTCCTTATACGCATAACTTGAGGTTTTGTTACCACAAAGAAGCACCTCTAGGGCATAGGGTTCACCATTTAGAAATTCACTCTGAAGTATTGGGCTGGCAGGCTGTTTCTCGTGACCGTATTTACCGAGGCGCGTCGTCAGCCTATACCATGAAAGGAAAAGAGGGCTATAACGCCGTCTTGGATATGATAGGTGATGGCGTGGTTACGACCGACTCAATGGCAGACTGTTTCATCGAGTTTCTACAAGACCACCCAGAGTCACTGCAACACAACGAGCCGCTGAATTGTTTGGAGTGTTTTAGATAGTCACAGGTAATTTAGATAGTTA
Organism: Vibrio splendidus; assembly: GCF_003345295.1. Classification (NCBI taxonomy): domain Bacteria; kingdom Pseudomonadati; phylum Pseudomonadota; class Gammaproteobacteria; order Vibrionales; family Vibrionaceae; genus Vibrio; species Vibrio splendidus. The sequence continues at coordinate 1,258,942 of NZ_CP031056.1, read as the reverse complement.
CAGGTAATGCTTGTGGTTAGTATTATTAGTTTTACCTATTTATAAATTTGGCATTGTTTATGCTTTATTCCTGCAGGTCGCCTTCTTGTGGAGATAAGCATGGATAAGAAAGATTGGTTAGATGCGGTAGCGGTGGTTGGTTGGGTATCGGTTTGGTCTGCGTTAGTGTACTTGGTACCCGCTGCAGGTTTATAATGTAGCGTGCCTTGAAGTGAACTGTCAGACAAAGTGCGTACCAGACTCGTTCGTTATTCGCATCATTGAGTAACGGATTTGTATCATGAGTAACGGTAGTAGGGGTTAATCCTCTCAGTAGTATTCTCAGAATCAATACGAATGTCGTTTTGACAAGCCTATAGAAATAAATGAGGAGCGTTTTGCTCCTTTTTTATTTATTTCCGAAAATTTTTCTAGACGAAACAAAGATAGAGGAATATTATCCACGCGTTTGGGGAGTAGTTAGCGCAAGTTTACATATCGTCATCTCGTTAGGCCAAGAGTCTATCCGGTATGTAAAGGTGAAATCCCATATTTCACTTCAACGAGACCAACGCAATCACAATCAAGATCCGTCGTGGAACTTGATAGTTTTGTTTGCGGAAGGTCTTTGTACAGTTCTTCCGCCCGGAGGAATAATGAACTCAACTCAATCTCTATTATCTACAAATAGTGAATCCTTTTTTTCATCGCCAATCATGACGACTTATGCGGGCTTTTTCCTGCTGACAGTCATTCTCGTCTCTATTGATATCTATCAGACTCGTGGTGGTAGTGTAACCATCAAGAAAGCGGCAATTTGGAGCGTTTTCTGGTTTGTGCTCGCGTTTTTATTTGCTGGTTCCATTTACCTTTTTTGGGACATCTATGCGCCGAATAGTGAATACACAGCCCAAAAAGCAACCGTGTCATTTGTTACCGGTTACTTGCTAGAAAAATCATTGAGCGTAGACAACTTGTTTGTTTTCGCGATGATCTTTGCTCAATACCAAGTTCCTGAGCATCTAAGACCTCGTGCGCTTCTTTGGGGCGTAATTGGTGCATTGGTGCTTCGTGCAATTATGATCGCATTAGGTGCTCAGCTATTGGCTGAATACCACTGGGTGCTTTATGTATTTGCTGCATTCCTGATTGGTACGGGTATTAAGCTGGCGCTAGACAAGGGCGAAGAGGAGAGTGTGAATACGCTACCTGAGAAGTTACTTCGTAAAGTGATGCCTGTGACTGAAAACTTCCACGGTCCTGCATTAATGGTTAAACAGGGTGCAAAATGGGCATTCACTCCAATGATGTTGGTGATCGGCGCGATTGCAGTCATGGACGTGATGTTCGCATTGGATTCCATCCCTGCAATTTTCGCCGTTACGCGAGAACCATTCTTAGTACTGGCGGCGAACGTATTTGCATTGCTTGGCCTTCGTTCTTTGTACTTTGTTCTTCAAGGCATGATGGATAAGTTCATCTACTTGAAGCCTGCACTGGCATTCATCATGGTGTTCATTGGTGTGAAAATGCTATTGGTTGATAGTGAGTGGGCTATCCCAACGTATTGGTCGCTAGCTGTTCTGATTTCTACTATGACGATTGCGGTTATAGCGTCGATTTATGCGAAGAAGCCAGACATTGAACAAGTAAATTAAAACAAAAATAACTTATCGAAAACTCGATAATAATTAGGTGGTCAATGAAGCTTGAAATTTATTTATGTAAATTTTTTGTGACATTGACCGCTGTTGTTTGAGGGTTATTTGTACTAAATGCATGATTTAGGCACTACTGTGAATTTTTACTCATCAAGCGTGAATATGTATTTCGAGGCGTTGTTAATGATTTGTTTTATTAGAAAAACTAATCTGAATTTCTAATTTTAGTCATTTTTTAACCTGCAAAAGATCACCTATTATTCTTGTCATCAGAACGAACCACATAAACAAATTTATAGAGAGGCAATCATGGCTCAAGCAATGCAAATGAATACTATCGCTGTTCCTAACTCTATGGATAAGAAGACCTACTCGGTTAACATCAAAGGATTGATTGCACACATTTTCGATATTCTTTTCGTAGACAACTCTCCACGTAGTTACTACGCAAGCGACCTATCTGGTCACATGCAACGCGATATCGGTATCAACCGTTAATCTCTGCGTTAACATGTAAAAATATAGAATTTTAAAAAACGCCAGCTTCTAAAGCTGGCGTTTTTGTATCTGAAAGAAACTGTGCATCTAAAACAAGCTGTGTATCTGAAATAAACTACACATCTGAAATAAACCCAGCACCTGAAAGAAACTCATCACCTGAAAGAAATACTTAGGCATAACGGTCTTTATTTGAGCGCCAGTAAATTCGCTTTGTACAAGGATCTCGGTATGTCACACGCCACACGCAATTCATCATTGATTAAACTTTGTTTATTTGCCTTACCGATCGGCGCCTATTCCTCTGTGTCGTTTGCACAAACCTGGAGTAACGAAGGCCAGCCTGCTCAGGTTATTGAGCTGTTTACCTCTGAAGGTTGTTCTAGTTGTCCGCCTGCTGACACGTACCTTAGTACTTTTGCAGATCATCCAAAACTTTGGACCGAGGTCATACCGCTTGCTTATCACGTAGACTACTGGGATTACTTAGGCTGGGGAGACAAGTTCGCCAGCAAGGCATTCAGTCAGAAGCAACGTTTGTACAAAGCTTATGGGGTAACAAGTGGCGTCTATACACCGGGCTTCGTTGTCGATGGAAAAGAGTGGCGTGGTTACTTTAATTGGCTAGACAGAACGTTGCCTTCGCTCCAACAACAAACTAATCCCAAATTAACAGTGCACCATGAAGGCGATACGTTCAGTGTGAGTTACGAAAGCAAAGGGGATTATGTCGCTCATATTGCCTTGTTGGCGATGAACGAAGTCACCAGCGTTAAAGCGGGCGAGAACAGAGGTAAGAAACTTGAGCACGATTTTGTCGTGGTTTACGATGGCTACCAACGTGGTGAGTCTGAATGGCAATTCAATATCGACTTCTCCCCGTTAGTTGCCACACCTGACGCAGTAGCCGTGTGGTTAACAGAGCCTAACTCGTATGCTCCAGAGCAAACGGTAGCGGGGTGGCTTAACTAAATTTGCGATAACTTGATATCTGGATGTGTTTTAGAGGGGCTTAATCGCTGAAACACGGGAGAAAGGGGCGATTTAGTTACGTAATACTGCTGAAATACGTTAATATAGCGCGCTATTATTTTAGCTTTGAGTTCCTGCAATTAATGACTAACACCACAACACCAACCAACTTCTCTGATCTTGGCTTAATCTCTCCTTTGATGGCTCGCTTAACAGAGCTTGAATACCAACAGCCAACGCCTATCCAAGCGCAAGTTATTCCAAGTGTGTTAGCAGGACGCGACCTAATTGCAGGTGCAAATACGGGTTCAGGTAAAACCGCAGCATTTGCACTTCCACTGTTACAGCAGATCCATGAAGATGCACCTTTAGACCGTCGTTCGGGCAAAGGTAACTTTGTGTCTGGTCTTATCTTAGTTCCAACTCGTGAGCTTGCTAAGCAAGTGGCTGACAGCGTTAAGTCTTACGCAGTACACTTCAATGGTGCGATCAAAACGGTTTGTGTATTTGGTGGTGTATCGGTAAACACTCAGATGCAAACGCTACGTGGCGGCACAGATATCTTGGTGGCAACACCGGGTCGTTTGCTGGATCTGATCTCAAGCAACGCTATCAAGCTAGATAAAGTAAAAACGTTAGTGCTTGATGAAGCTGACCGAATGTTAAGCCTTGGCTTTACCGAAGAGCTCGATGCTATCTTGAAACTTCTCCCTAGCAAAAAACAAACCTTGTTGTTCTCTGCGACTTTCCCCGAGCAAGTTAAAACGCTGACTCACGAACTACTGAATGATCCAATTGAAGTTCAACTTCAAAGTGCCAATGCGAGCACTCTGGTTCAGCGTGTATTCGAAGTAGAAAAAGGTCGTAAGACCGCATTGCTAGCGCACCTGATTCAACAACACGAATGGCGACAAGCTCTGATCTTCGTTAATGCGAAGAACAGCTGTGAGCACTTGGCAGACAAGCTTTACAAGCGCGGTATTATCGCGGAAGTATTCCACGGTGATAAAGGGCAGGGTTCACGTACTCGCATCCTTGAAGATTTCAAATCTGGCGAGATCGACGTTCTTATCGCGACAGACATCGCGGCACGTGGTCTGGATATCGAAAAGCTACCAGTAGTAATCAACTTTGACCTACCACGTAGCCCATCAGACTACATGCATCGTATTGGCCGAAGTGGTCGTGCGGGTGAGGTTGGTCTAGCGCTATCTTTGATCGACCACGAAGATTACCATCACTTCACAATCATTGAGAAGAAGAACAAAATCCGTCTTGAGCGTGAGCAAATTGAAGGTTTTGAAGTGGATGAAGAGGCAACCGCTGAACTTGTTGCTGCATTAAAACCCGTTGCGCCACCGGCTGGTACAGGCAAGAAGAAAAAGAAGAAAGCACCTAAAAACCAAGATGTTTGGTTGAGAAACAACTGATATTGAGTCAGTAAAAATAGAATTTCTAAAGGCGCTTAATTGCGCCTTTTTGTTTTTATTATTCCAAGTTTAGCGAATCCGCGTAACGAGATTAAACGACACTCTTGACTCTAAAGAGGTCAGTAAATAATTTGCCGATCATCAAAATGATGAGCAGTGTGGTTAACATTAGCAAAGGTGTTTGAATCTGATAAACCGGTGTTAGATTGAGCGCGCCAGATGTAAGGACGACCAACAGGTTAATGCCAAGTATTCGGTGTACCATCAGTTTAGGCGTTGCGAACACTTTCCATATCACCATGCTATTAATGAAATAGAACAGTGCCAATTGCCACAATTCAGTCATCATCGGCATGATAAAGATGTATTGAAGCAAGATAACGGTGCCAGTGCCAATCACCCCGAAAAAAGCATCTTTGATAACACTTGGTGGCATCGTCGGCAACATGGAAGAAAATACGCCTGCAATCATCGGAAAAATAAAACCACCCGGCACAGGTAGATATATCCAAACCAGTAGCGACGTTACGAACATCGAGACTCCTTGTAAGACTTTTCTCCCATCTTCATCCAGGTGTTGAACAAAGGTACGGTGCTCATGGTGCCAAGAAACGTTTTTCTTCTCACTCTTCACAAACGGCACATCATCAATCAATGATAAGTGCGGCGCCATTAACTCTAGTTTTTCCATTTTTTCGGTGAGAATTGGCCAATCAATAGGTTGAGTCAGTTCATCCGAGGCGAGTTCAAGCAGACGATCTTGAATATGAGCCATTTCACGGACTCGTAAACGCCACGCATGGATATTTTGTTTTAGGTGATAACTGCCAGTGAGCGGTAAATCCAACAGTTGATAAAGCTTCTTAATATTAGCGGTATTGGACTCAAATGCTTCTATATCTAAGTTGTTAGTGTTGCTCATTGCTGTTATCAGCGTTTCTCTGCTTGTTTCAAATCGTTGTACGAAGTTTTGTTCAGTGTTTACCGGCCAGATTAGACGATAAACAATTGAGAAGGTGATAACGCCTAGCAGAGTTTCTTGTATTCGTAGTACCGCAAAATAAAATGTAATTTGGTTATCGAATCCGCCCATGCAAGAGATGATGGAGCAGACAGCAAAGCCTATAGAAAAGACATAACCGTATTTTTCATCACTCGACATGAAGATGCATGTACCGAGAAATAAGGTGAAAAACATCAGAAACAGAAAGCGGTCCTGAGAAAACATCGCAATTAAGAAAAAGGCATAACCCGTCCCTAACAAGGTTCCCATTAATCGGTTATGGCCTTTGTTTATTGAATGGGCAAAACTCTCGTTCAATGCCATGACTGCAACCGCAATTGCCGCCCAATAGGGCTTCTCCCACTGAAACCACAACGCAAGGCAGATAGAGATAACAATCGCGAGAGAAGCCCTAATTGCTTCTTTGGTCGATGCACTGAACATAAATGCCATCCAACTATTTGATTATTTTGATTGAAGCTGTCATGCCGACACGAAGTTGCAAGTCTTCAGGCACGTTATCGAGTACTACTTTAATTGGTATACGCTGAGCGAGGCGAATCCATTGAAAATTTGGGTTCACGTTGGGAAGAAGGTTATTACCAGTACTGCCATCTTGTGTCGCAATGCCAAAACCAATACTTTTAATATGGCCTTTTAATTGAACATCATTGTGCATCATGAGCGTGACGATAGCTTTGTCGTTTGGTGCAACGTTCACAAGATCAGTTTCTTTGAAATAACCTTCAATCCAAAAACTATCCTCATCGATTAATGCCACCACAGGGGTATTAGCAACAACTTGAGAACCTTCACGTAGGTTTAAGTTCGTGATGAAGCCATTCGTTGGAGCGTACACCTTGGTGTATTTGAGATTTAAATGTGCCTCTTCAACATTGGCCTTTGCTAGTGCAACGTTAGCTGCATTTGTCTCAACCGCATTGTTCAGGTTATTCAAGGTCAGCACTGGCAGCGCGCCAGGCGTTCTTTTTTCTAAGTTCAACGCGCGTTGCTCTTCGTTTTTAGCTTTTGCTAAGAGCGCGCGAGCCTGTTTCTGTGTCGCGAGTGCTTTATTGTAGGCTGCCTGATAAATGCTTGGGTCGATCTCAAACAGTAGATCCCCTTTAGCTACCTGTGAGTTGTCTTCAATATGGACTTTGGTTACTTGCCCGGTGACTCTAGGGGTAATCGAAACGATGTATGCGCTGACCTGACCATCTCTAGTCCAAGGATTACTTGAATAGGATTGGTAATAGCTATAAACCACAGAGCTTGCGGCAACGACCAGTAGTAGCGTGATGAGATAACGTTTAATCAAGGTGAATGCCTCAGAAAATGGTAATAAATTGGCCGATAACGCCGACGAAAATAACGATTAAGCTTATTTCGGCTATTGCAGGAAAAGCGACATATTTATGTAGCCCAAGTTTTGTCGCGATTGAGCCAGTCAATATCGTCAATACATACGCTAACGCGATAACCAAAAGCAAAGGCGGGAAGTAGATCTCACCCCACACGAGTTCATGTGGCATTGTGTTCATGGGTCTGTCTCTATCGTTTGAAGAAGGTTACGATAAAGGAACTATTGCAATGTTAATAATCGTATATAGAGGACCGGATCCATCAAACGTAGGTAGGTTTAGGTATATACTAGAAAGAAGAGTTAGCAAAAGGCACAAATCATTAGCTATTTAGATCCGTCTTTTTATCATTATTATTCTGATGCAGTAGATATTTTTCTATTTCATATGCATGACTAAGAAAGTAAGCACATCAAAATGAACTTTAGTATTGAACAACTTCTCGCGTTTGTGACCGTTTATGAACAACGGTCATTCAGCAAAGCAGCAGTAAAACTCAACAAGCACAGAACGACCGTCGGCCAGGTTATTACAAATTTGGAAGATCATCTTGCTGTGCATCTTTTTGAAAGAGTTGGCCGCTCTGTTGAACCAACGGAGGACGGGCACCTCCTTTATCACTACGCAAAACAGACGATTGAGCAAGCTCGTACTTTTGACAAAGTAGCGTTGAGCCTTTCTTATGGTGGGTTAGAGAAAATAACAATCGCGTATTCTAGTTTCGTTCCACAACGTGTTTTGGTGGATATACGTAAACGACTTAAGCACGATTTCCCAATGATGCGAGTGAACTTTCTGGTTAGGAATAAGAACGAAATTAAACAAGGAATACAAAGTGGGGAATATCACTTTGGACTGGTGAATGCTCACAATAGCCGGGCGATGCATAGTTTTGATTCTACTTTCCTTGGGCATTTTGAGTTCTACCCATTCGGACAAAAAGGGGGAGCGCTCTCACATATAGACAAAGATGAAGTATTAGTCGCACTAAGGAGTTCTAAACAGTTCGTATTGAAGTCTCTGATTGATGAAGGGATGTCTGAGAAGATTATTGTTAGCTCTGACTATGAGGAAATCGATCAGCTTTCGTTAGTGATCAAAATGCTTGAAGAGGGTTTTGGATGGGCACTTCTTCCTAAGGCATTTTTTACCGACTCTGAATTTTCAAAACATTCAATCGAGCCCATTCACTCTGCGCAAATGGTGGAAGGATTCAAATTTGGATTCGCGTTGTGGTGTCCGCACTCGAAACAAATCAGTGGTATCAAAGGTTCTTTGGTGTCGGTTATTAAAGAGTACCGCGAGCAACTTATTGATAGTTTTAAGTCGTGAAAATTTGAGATATTAAAAAGGCGCTAATTATTCATTAGCGCCTTTTTAGATTTTGTTCAGCGAAAAGAAGAATTACTTCTTACGGCAGAACTCAGCGATTACGTACATTGATTGACCGCCGTTTGTTTTACCAGAAACAAGCTTAGGATCGTCACCAACGCTGATGCCACGGATAACAGTACCTTGCTTAATCACTTGGTTAGTACCTTTGATTGGCAGGTCTTTGATTACTGTTACGTCGTCACCTTTTTTAAGTTCAACGCCGTTCACATCAAGAGGCTTGTCATCAGCAGACATGCCGATTTGTGCCCAAACTGATGTTTCTTCTTCAAGGTACATCATGTCTAGCGCGTCTTGAGCCCAGCTTTCAGAGTTCAGACGAGTAAGTTGACGCCACGCCATTACTTGAACTGGCGCTTCTTGGCTCCACATGCTGTCGCTTAGGCAACGCCAGTGGTTGATATCTTTTGGATCGTCAATCTCACCCAGGCATTTGTCACATACCATGATGCCGTGATCCACTGTTACGTGGCTGTGTGGCGGTACTGCGTATGCAGTAAGAGAAGAATCAGAACCACATAGTTCACATTTAGATTGGCAGCGTTCTAGCATCGTAGCTTCAGAAGACATAATGGACTCACATTTATTAGGTATTAAATTACGGGGCTATTATCCACTTTATTTACAATAAAGAAAGAGGTCGTACGGTATTCTGTCTTGATTAATTTTAGCTGAGATCAACCATTTGTGTTTTAAGGTTCTATGCAAACGGTTAACTAGGGGAATTGTTCGAACGACAGATACAAAAATGCCAGCGGTTAGGCTGGCATTTGTTGAGTTGCTCTATTTATTATTCCAGGAAGGAACCAGTAATAGATCCTGAAGTTAACGCGTTGTCTATTAAGAAGTCTACAGCTTGTGTCTGCATGCTTACATGATGACCTGCGTCCAAAGGTGTCGGTGTCGTCTTATCTTGCGGTATTACAAACGTACTGTGCGCAGCAACATCACTGAACTTAACAAAATCCTTCGCTCCGTCTGGGCTCGTATTACTCGAATCAACGACTTTTAGTTTCAGCTTCGTTGCTAACGGTGTGGTTCCCGCGAACGGAGCGTTTGCGACTGTGTTTGGTACTGTATCATCACCTTGTACTTGTCCCATATAAATAGGCAGAACAGGTGAGCCAGAAGCAACTAGATAAGCAGCATTGGTAAACGGATCAACAGTATCCAACACGGTTTGTGCAGCGTAAGCGAACTGTTGAAAAGCGGCTGTCATGGTTGCTTTCTGCGCAACGGTCGCGTTTGCTTCAAACGTTGTGTAACACTGTTTGCTAGAGAGGCTTCCACAGTTCGCGGTTGCAAAACCTGCGTACTCAGTTGAAGCGCTCAATGCCACGCTGTGCTTAACTTGAGGGCCAAACTCTGTAGAACCTAATAGAAGGTTCGATATCTGACCGCCTGAGTTTTCAAAGGCTGCTGCACTGAATGAGTAAAGCGAATTAGCTGCGACACTACCGAGAGTACGGCTAGAGGCTGCAACTGCAGTCGTTCCAACAATACCGCCGAGTGAGTGGCCTAAGAACTTCACTTGTGAGCCAGTAGCTAGATTAAATGCCTTCAATGGAGACGTTGTGAGTGCCCCAGCTTTTAATGATACAGCTAAAGCTGCGCGCAAGCCCAACACATCAAGTGCACTTTGACGTACGTTATCGCGAGCGACGGGTAAGTTCGCTAAGTTCAGATAAGCTAACACGTCAGCGTTTGCCGAACGAGTATCATCTAAACTGCGTGTACCGTGGATCGGTAAGTCAATCGCCAATACAGCCACACCTGCTTTTGCAAGGTTGTAAGCGAAAGCATAAGCGTTCTCTTTAGCCGAAGTGATGCCGTGTTGGTAGATCACTACATTCGTCGGATCAGAACCATTTGGCGTAAACAGTAATAATTCGACGTCTTCCAATGATTTAACTTGAGGGACAGGAGAGTATTTGGTGATGACTCTTTCGCTATCAAGTGCTGAACCATCTTTGAGAGTCAAGTTTAACCCAATGAGTTTCAGCTGCTCTGTTTGACTTGTCGCTAATATACTTGCATCAATACCAGCAGCAATAAGCTGAGCTGCCATGTTCGCCTTTTCTGCACTATTACTTAGGGCACTTGAAACCTTAGCTAGGCTAGGCATAGCAGATTCAAATGGCTGAGAATTCCATTTGCTGCTGCTTGTCTCAAGGTAATAAGGTAACTTAACTGACCCTTGGCTTACATTGACATCAGCGCTTGATGCATCGTACATCGCGCCGATTGCAAATTTGGCTTTAGCAATCTTCGTCGCGTCACCACCACCAATGTATTTGTCAAAATCAGTGTCATTTGCTAATGCTGTTTTAAATGTTACTGCAGGAAGAAACGACATAGTGTAAGCGGTTTTTAGGTCAACCGAATTAGGGTTTGCACTGCCTTTCCAGACACCATTGAGATTTGCAGTTGCTAATCCTGTTGCGGTTGCAGCCTTTGTTGCGAAAAGAGAATCACCAACGGATTCAGTAGTAAACCAAGTCGAGTAAATGATGTTCTCAGTATCAAGATTAATTGCACCAGCTGCAGTAGCTCCGGCGAAGATCTTTTCAACGCCTTGAGTGACTTGTTGCGCTTGAGCAAGGCTACCTTCGGTATAGGTTACTACACTTGATTTCAGGGCTGCATAACTTGGTGACATACCAACTGGGTCACCGTTGGTATCGGTTAGTTCATTCGACAGCGCCAATACGTATTCGCTTGACGCATCAAGAGATTCGTTGAATACAATGGTGAATGTGTCAGTTGAGGCGCTAGATAGAACATTAAAATGAGTTCCTTGTGCCAATACGCCAGTAACAGTTGGTGCAGTTTCAGAAGTGAGTGAGCCACTAAGCTTTAACAGGTAAACACCACCAGTTGCGACACCATCAGCTAAACCAGTACCTTCAAAGTTCATGATGATTGGCATCGAAGTTGACCAACCATCCATTGTGTTCATTGCTGCAATAGGGTTGGTTAATGAGTCATCACCACCGGTCGGCAAGCCAAGTGTACCGTCGGTAGCATCCATCAACGCGAAACTAGGAAGAGGAACAGCAATATCAGCACCCGTTAATTGAAACTTGATGCTCGTCGCTTGTGCGAGTGAATCTTGAATGTATTGCTCATATTGAATCGCTGTTGAAGCACCTGAACTCGAAGAGTCATCACCACAACCAGCAAGAAACATTGCTGAAGCGAGCAGCGAAACATTAAATAACTTTTTCATGTTTTAATTCCGTTTAGTTGAAGGTGTAGTTCATTTGAATTGCAGATAGGTAAGCGACTGCATCACCAGAGAATTCAAGTTCCTGACCCAGTTCATTGGTTTCAGTGAAATCACCTTCTTTACTTTGAACAAGAGCGAAACCAGCATCGATTGAAAGGTTAGGGCTGTACTGATAAGTCAAACCTGCGCTGTACCAGAAACGGTCGCTATCTGGAATACTCAATGTCGCTTCACCGGCTTGCTCGTCATAAGCTAAACCAGCTCTTAAGGTCCATTCTTGGTTTAACTGGTAAGTTGCACCCAGTGAGTAACGGTTATTGTCGTCGTAGTCTTCGGTCTTTTTAAAACACTCGCCATTTGCGCAATCTGAACTCGTCGCTTTAAGCTCTTTAAAGCTACTCCATCCAGTTTGTTGCCAGCCGTAGTGAATTGCCCATTGGTCAGTCAATTGGTGGAAAGCTGAAATTTCAATAATTGAAGGCAACGTGATTTTTAGACGGCCTGTTGTTGTCGTAGCACTACCTTGCACGATGCTGCCCGTGTAATCAGTAAAGTCACCATCATCAAAGTCGAGGTCTACCTCTGAACGATAAGCGATAGAGAATCGGTTGTTTTCATTCAGTTCATATAACGCGCCTACGTTCCAACCAAATGCAAATGTTTCACCTGTCATGCTGATCAGTTTTGTAGAGGCAGAGTCACCAGTAATGTTAGAGATAGAGCCTTGGTGACGATTAAGTTCAGCTTCTGCGTAAACGAGATTTGCACCCGCACCGACACTAAATTGATCATTAATACGATAAGCGACATTAGGGTTTACGTTTACTGATATAAGTGAAGTATCACCAGCAAGATCACCCGCATAAATATCATCTGGGTAATCGGTAGCAACTCCATAGTTAGAGAACATACCGATACCCCAAGCCCATTTATCGTTGATTGGGCTGATGTAGTAAGCAGCAGGAACGACTTGCAGTGGCGCTACGTCTTTGGATACTTGGCTCTGTCCGCCTGAACCTGGAACATTGTTTTGAGTAATATCCACCTCTGGATCAACGATAGAAACCGCGCCTGAAAATTGGGCTGTATCAAATAGGGTCATTGCGGCGGGGTTTCTCGCTAGTACACTCGCGTTATCAGCTACAGCACCTTCACCTGAAAATGCGCGACCAAGACCTGAGGCAGAGTGCTCAGCAACTTGGAAACCAGCCGCAAGTGAATTACATGCAAATAGCACAGAAAGTGAAACGAGAGAGCGTTGTATTGTTTTCATCCTTGACCCTCCTAGGGCATCAAATCTCATTCTTATTGTTGAAAACACACTGAGCGTTGTTGGTGTTTAAGCTCCAATGTAAATGGCATGTTAAATTCATGTTTAATATAAAGTCAAAGAATGAGTTGTCATTTTGTGAAGTAATATTTTAAAGGGACGGCACTCTAACACTGATAATATAATTACAATCAATGATTTATGCGTGGTTGGAGGTGTGACCAGAATGTTTATGTTAGGTGTTGGTATAAATAGTGTTCAACTGCTCAATATGTAACAACTTTGTTTATGTTTACCGTTAATCGCTAAATCGGCATAATATCGATTCATATTGATAGTCATTAAATTGGAATTAAAGTTTGGAATTACTCGCGATAGAGTTTCTTGGAAAACCACTTCGTTTAGAGGGGTCAATGGCAGGGTGGCAACAGTTGTATTGGGACAATACTTTGGTGTCCCAATTAGACGCAACCACAGATCAAGATGACGCTCGAACTCATGCATTTACTCTGCGCGCAGGCGAAGAAACGTTGCAGTGTCACGTTGAGGCGTCCGTTCAGTGGCAACCGTTTGAGATGACCTATAAAGCGACCGTGAATGGCCAAACCGTTACCGAAGGCAATCGAAACACCAAAGATATCGAGCAACAAACACCGGTTGTCGCACCAAAACCAGAGAAGCGTTTTAGCTTAATCGGGTTAGTTTCGCTGGGAATGAAAGCCCTCAAGAGTGCCAAGTTAATCAAGGTGGTACTTGCCTCTGCGAGTTTAGCCGCTTATTCGTGGCTATTTTCAATTCAGTTCGCTTTAGCCTTGATCGCTTGTTTAATGTTCCATGAATATGGGCACATTAGAGCTATGAAATACTTTGGAATGAAGACCAAAGGCATCTATTTGATACCATTCCTTGGTGGTTTGGCGTTATCCGACGAAAAGATCAATACGCGCTGGCAAGATGTGGTTATCTCGATCATGGGACCATTGTTTGGCTTGATACTGTCGTTGATATTTATGGTGTTGTACTGGGCGACTGGCGAAATGTTCTTCGCCGGGCTTGCAGTATTTAACGCATTATTAAACTTGTTTAATCTATTGCCGATTTTGCCTCTCGATGGCGGACATGTGCTGAAAAGTATCAGCTTTTCGATGAACAGCGTGCTTGGCATTGTACTTTGTGTTGCAGCAGCGGTTGCTGGCGTCGTATTGAGTTACCAGCTGAACTTAACCTTGTTTGGTTTCTTATTGATTATGGGCAGTGTGGAAATACTATTCGAATGGAAAGGGCGTCACCACAGTCACTTGTTGCCATTAGACAAATACGGTCAAGTCGTGTCGTTTGTTTGGTATGTGGGTCTAGTGAGTAGTTTGATCGGTGTTATCTGGTATTTTGCATCTACGGGTGATCAGCTATTAAGCCTACCATTGCAAATTCTTGGTACTTAACAAGAATCAAAAACAAAAAAATGCCCTAACCAATACGGATAGGGCATTTTTGTATTCGAAGTTTAGCGTCTAAACGAATGTTAGATTACGCTTTGCAATTTGGTCTTAGTGAACCCGAACTAGGTAACGTTTTTATCGTCGCCTGTAGATCTTTGATACGCGTACTGTGGGAAGGGTGCGTAGACAGCAATTCTGGCGGTTGGCTACCACCTGATGCTTTCGCCATGTTTTGCCACAAGTCGACGCTCTGTTTAGGATCGAACCCTGCCTGAGCCATATATTCTAAACCAACAACATCGGCTTCTGATTCCTGAGTTCGGCCATACGGTAGAATAACCCCGTATTGAACACCTAAACCTAGGGCAGCCATTGTCATGCCTTGGTACTGTTTGTATTCTGATGCTCCTAACGCAACACTGGTAATGGATAAACCAGTATTAGCGATTTGAGACTGAGAGAGACGTTCGTTGCTGTGGTCAGCGAGAACGTGCGCCACTTCATGTCCGATAACCGTTGCGAGTTGGTCTTGATTGACCGCTACCTTAAGTAACCCTGTGTACACGCCAATTTTGCCACCCGGCAAAGCAAAGGCATTCACCTGGTCGCTATCAAAAACAACAACTTCCCATTCACTAAAGCCCTGTTTTGGAATATGTTGAGTAATGCTATTTGCAACGCACTGTACATAAGCGTTCGTTTTCGCGTCTTTACTTATTGGCTGTTCTTTCTTCATTTGTTCAAAAGATTGCGCCCCAAGTTGAGACATGTCTTGATCAGAAAAAAGCAGTAATTGGTTTCTTCCTGTCGGGGAAGCGCTACATGCGGTTAGGCCTGCAAGTGTGAGAAGCGAGGCAAACTTCATCCATGACGTCATACAATATCCTCTGTGTATTCGGTTTTTATGCATGTTAACATCAACTTGCGTAATAACTAAGAGCTGTAAGATAAGTATTGTATTTAAAAACATTGTTATCGTTAAGATCACTATTAACGATAATGAAGCTATTCACTTAATAATAAAGCGATTCACGCACTAATAAAGTCAATAATTAAGGAACCCATATGAGTATTTGGAAAAAGCCCGTTGACCTAGATACCTTCAACGCGACCTCAAAAAACACCTTAATTGAGCACCTCAACATTGTTTACACAGAAGTAAACGATAATTCCTTAGTGGCAACCATGCCGGTTTGTCATTTTACGCACCAACCACTAGGCATGCTTCATGGCGGCGCATCGGTTGTGCTAGCTGAAACGCTTGGCTCATTGGCGGCTAATTTCTGCGTACCAGAAGGCTACTATTGCGTTGGATTAGATATCAACGCGAATCACGTAAGATCAATGCGTGAAGGCCATGTTATCGGTACGGCTGAACCTATTCACCTGGGTGTCTCTACCCAAGTATGGCAAATCAATATCACTGACGAGCGCCAACGCTTAGTTTGTACGAGTCGATTAACGATTGCGGTGAAAAAACATAAGCGATAATAGAGTAGGCAGCAGTTAACTGTGTTCTATTTAGAAAATAGTAATTTGTATTTAAAAGAAGTAGCTAGAGAAACCGATGGTCATAACGTTTAAAAGTGGAAAAGTTATCGCAACCGCACATGAGCTGGTTGTTCGTTTAGATGGGGAACATAGAGTCACGCTGCAAGCGCAAGTTGATGCGATTCAATTAATTGGAAAAGGGGCAAATGTCATTTCGGCGAATGGCTCTGAGTGCAAGTGGTCAATTAAATTAGATAATGAACAACAGCTTCGTGACATCGCCAATGAAATCGGCTGCGATGTGATGTAACCGTATGCTGCAAAAGTACTTAGCCATTCTGTTTGAATAACATCTTGGGACGTCATACCCAATAATTCGCAATAAAAACACGTCAGTAAGATTGATTTTACGTCTTAAAATAGGGAAACTGAATTCAATGTCCTTTGAATAAGTTTTCCTCTTTATGAGCAGCCCAAGACTTCGCGTTCAATTTGAAACCCTGTTTGAATACTTCGATGGTAAAGATTCTGATGTTCAGCTCGATGACATAACAGATGTACTCTGTTGTACCCGTCGTAATGCAAGAATGGTACTCAACAAACTTGAAGAACAAGGCTGGGTAGAGTGGCTACCGGCGGCTGGCCGAGGTAAGTTATCTCAACTTATCTTTAAGCAGAATCGTTGCGATGTCAGTGAAAACTTAGCGAGGCGGTACTTACAGGAAGGTAAAATTGGTCAGGCGCTGTCAGTGCTTGACCACAATGCTGCCAAGCTTACTCAGGTTATTCAAAACTATTTGGGTGTGCAATATCAAGAAGGTGAGCAGGTCATTCGTTTGCCTTATTACCGACCGCTCTCTATGCTTAACCCGACAAAATCGATGCGACGTTCAGAGCAGCATATTGCCTGCCAAGTCTTCAGTGGGTTAACGCGATTGGATGAAAATGATCAGTTACAGCCCGATCTTGCTCATTCATGGCAAAAAATCAGCGACTATCAATGGCGATTCTTCTTAAGGCCGGGTGTCCGTTTTCATAACGGGGAGCCTCTATTAACGAACCATGTTGTCGACACGCTTCTTGCGCTCGAACCACTCAATTTGTTCTCGCATATTAAAGATGTCTCTTCACCCGCAAATTGCGTGGTCGATGTCTTCTTAACGCGCCCAGATAAGTATTTCCCACTCGCGCTCACGGAATCGGTCGCTAAGGTCACTTTACCGATGATTTTACGTGGCGAAGACTACGATATTCGACCAATTGGTACGGGCCCGTATCGCATTGAGAAGAACGATGAGAAGCAACTGGTATTAACGGCTTTCAACGGATACTTTGGTTTCAGGCCGTTGATTGATCGCGTTGAGGTTTGGGTGGTTGATGAGGCGTATTCTTCTATGGTTTACCCAAGTCTTTCGAAACCTGTAATGGCCGACCGTGGTGATAGTGATGAAGTAGAGCTTGATCCCGGTTGTACGTATTTACTGTTGAATAGAAAGAAGGGCATCGCACAAGATCCCGCATGGGCGGAGTTTTTGTCTAACGCATTGAATGCCGCTGATCTGTTTGTTCATATCCCAAAAGAGACCGTCATCGATTTGGGCGTTCTACACGCCTATGGGATAAAACCTGGTTGGTATGACATAAAGTTAAACACGCCAGTCTGTCCACCAGCAAATGCGAAACCAACCATAAAATTGGCGTACCAATGCCAACACCCGATGTTCCCAACACTTGCCAAAGCGATTGTCACCATGTTGAAGCAATATAATGTCGATGTTGAGCTTATCGGTTACGAAACCGATCCTCCACACGCCGATAATGTTGATATTTGGATTAATCCAATGGGTATCGCTAACAACAGAGACGATGCATTGGCCGGCTGGTTAATGGACTACAGTTTTCTTGATGAATCTAGCCCAGCTGGAGACTTCGACCAATGGTGTCACATGATTGATCGTTGGCGTTCAGGCGAATTCGACCAATTCCCAGCAAGGCAACTCGGTAAGCAACTGGTGCAAAGCAATCAGTTAATTCCGATGTTCCACTGTTGGTTGGGCGTTAACAAAGATCAATGTGGTACGTTGCAGAACGCAAAATGTAATGCATTAGGCTGGTTCGACTTTAGCCAAGTTTGGGTTCGCCCAGACCATCCGGAGAAATCGAATGATAACGTATAGTTATAAGCGTTTCAGTAGCAAGCAGCAGTCAGATGGTACTTCTATTGAGAGGCAGGCAGCCAAGGTAACAAAGTATTGTAAAGAGAACTACTTAGAGCTGAGTCGTCAGAACTTTGAAGATTTAGGGATCAGTGCATACCATCAAAGGAACACTGAAGAAGATGCTGGGTTAGGTCAGTTTATATCAGGCCTTGAAGAAGGAAAGGTTAGTACACCTTGTTACTTGCTTGTGTAAAGCTTGGACAGGCTTTCAAGGGCTAATATAAAGACAGCTATGACTCAGTTATGGCGTATCACTGATTACGGTGTATCAGTTGTTACATTGATAGATGGGAGAATCTATATTTTGCATGTCTATATCGATGCGGACCTGGCTGTTTACTCATTAAATCACCTTCACGCATTATCTGGCGAACCTTGAATCGTCCGGCCTTTATGCCTTCTTCGCTCAGCATCGAGACAAGAGTACGACTGCCAGCAGAGCCTCGACTCATGTTGAAGAGTTCTTTAATTTGGCTAGCTAGACGAATGCGACTGGCATCCGGCTTGCGTTGCTTAAACTCGTAGTAACAAGATGAAGCTACGTTGAACAGTTCGCAAAGCATTTTGACCGATTCATGCTCCCTCAACTCGTCTATTAACGAGAACGTTCGAGTTCGTCCGACATTAAGAGAGCTGTGGCCTTTTTTAATATGGATTTTTCTCGTTCTAGCCGGTTAATCCGGGTTTCTAACTCTTGGATTTTCTTTTGCTCAGGAGTGAGGGCTTTGGTCGTTGGAGTCATCCCACCTCGCTCAACTTTGAGTTGGTCGACCCACCGCCGTAAAGCCGTTTCACCTACGACCATAGAGTTAGCTGCTTCAGGTATGGAGTGCCCTTGATCAAGAACCAAACTTGCAGCATCTATTTTGAACTCAGTAGAAAATGTACGTCGTTGTCGTTTTGTCATTGAACACCTCATTTATGGTGGAGACTTTACCACCTAATTTGGTGTCCGGGATCATTAGATCACTACATAACGCCTCGGAGTGAAATTAAGTCTATCGAGCTAATACAGGACGGTGGCAATCCATTTTACAAGGGGGCAACTAGGGCAACTAAGATTTGTAATGAAGATGACTACACTGTTGTATTACTTGACCAAGGCTAGTCAAATCCGCCACTGAAATTACACTGAAAAAGGGAAGGTCTGTGTCTTTGGTGCAAAGCTGTAGTGCCATTCTAGGCACGTAAGCGAATGCGCCTATAACTTATGTTTATGTTAAGTTATTTAAACCGCCACTGGTGTCGTACTGCACCGTCATATATGGCGGAATCATAGAGGCTTACCCAGCCTCAATCAGTCTCCATTCCACTAAGTGACTGAAAAATGGCCTGTTATGTGGGTTGTTTTATTGATTAATGTTAAGCGTATGCTAATATACGCTTGTTTTCAAAGGAAATAAGTTTACCAGAAGATTAACAGTTAACTTGAAGGTAGCACCCTAGTTAAAAAATTGGCTATCTCCTGAACACATTTGAGTTTTATTAAGGAAATTTATTTGTGGGCTACATCGATATAAAAATGTTGATAGAAATATGTAGCTATTTAACTCGTTATCAGGAGAACTTTAATGGAAATAAAAATAAACTGTAAGCTAGACCCTCGTTCATTGGAAGCCGTGTCTAACCTTGTAAAAGTTATTGCTTTGGGGGGTAGTACGGTGACTGTCTTATTAGCAGTCATTCCATTTATTCCTTTACTTGGTTAGTAAAGGGTTAAGATTGAACGATTAATGCCAGAGGGGGTTAACAACAGAAGGACTATGTTGTTAATCCTCTTGCTTACTCTAAATACTGCTAGTAACCACAATGCCCGAGTAGGGCAGAGTCCCTATAAGAACTCCAGCACTTCACCTGTATTAGTATCAACTATCACATCATCATCTTTACTAATGTGCTGAAAGGCATTAGCTAAGAATCTATCATTCCATCCATTCCTTAAATTCCACAGATGACGATCAAGAGGCTTAATGTTCTTCTTTGGTTCACCTTTAAATCTTGTCTCAATATCAGCTATTACATCACTCATGGGTCTCTTTTAGTTTCCGCAACGTATGTAACGGGAACAGAAGGAGAAGGGTTAGTTGGGTCATTTGGAAACTCACTGAAGCAATTATCAACATCAATGTAAATATCAGTCTCTTTACCCAAACTGATGAAGTTCCTTTCACCATGAAACAAGATAGCTGAACTAGCACAACGTAAAGCAGAACTAGCCCAAGAAGACGCTGGTAAGAAAGCACTAGAAGCTGCACACCTCAAAGAGATAACAGACAAGGCTCAGAAAGAAGAAGATGACCGCAAACAAAGGTTGGTTACTGAGTCCTTACGTCAATCTAAAACCCAAGAACAGCAATCTATAGAAAGCTCAAAGATGCAAGAGCGCAAAGTTAAAGCCGAAGTATGGATAGCTGAAAGGAATGCTGAACATTTGGCATGGAGACATCTTGGCAATAGCTATGACATTGTTAATAAGAGGAACAACGCTCATATGAAGTGGCAAGTAGCAGAACCTATCCGCCCTACAGATCACTGGTTCAACCCTGACTGGGTAATTAAGGAGCAATTTAAGGAACTCTACCAATGAGCTTAGAGAAATTAAAGAAAGCCGAGCTTATTCAAATGGTTAAAATCTTAGAAAGCAATCATGACAAGCTAGTAGATGACTATAACTTGCTTCTACACTTCTTGGAAAAAGAGGAAACTGATAACAAAACAAGCATGGACTCTCAAGGTTTATTTGTACAAGAGATTATGAAAGCTTCCAAGTTCAAGAAACCAGTTAATACACCAGAAGCGATTGATCAGCTTGTTAAACATATTAAGAAATGCGACAAAAGGTGGAAATAATAAAATTTCTTCCAGTTATTGATTAGTTGATAGTAAGCCCCTTGAGAGATCTTGGGGCTTTTCTTTTATATAAAGAAAAGTGATACTAGTTACTTATCAATTAGATAGGTAATGACTATGGGCCAAGCCCTTGATGAAATGCTAGTAGTCTACACTGACGAAACTTTCAAAGACCAGTTTATAGATTCAATAATTAGCCTCCAAAATACTATTAAGGGCTTCGAAATCGAGCTCGAAATAAGTGAATTAAAGGAAAGTGTCTTGGATCATGATGGAATTGACGCCAAGTCAGTCGCGTTTGTCATTGACCCAGATGAGCAGGTCGAGGTCTACAGTCATGCAGTTCATGAGTTTGGTGAATGCATGTCTATCTTACAAAAGGATCTTATTCTATTAGAGACAGATCTAGAGATTGCTCAATTGATAGACTATGTAGAATACTTTAGTCCAACGCTATATCTACATAGGGTATTTGCTTCTGGTCAAGAGCAAATAGATTACTTCCATCTTCTAACTCTTGAAGCTATAGCTGAAGGTGTACAAGTCTACTTCTCTTCAGAAGGTTCATTTCATTTTAGTTGTCTACTAGAAAAGAAAGGCCATAAAGAGCCAGTAGGACACGATAGTTTCGTAGTTATCAGAGGGGACAACCTGACTTTGGAACGATGCAGGAAGATATACAAGTCATTCATATTTGAAGTCAACACTGTCTCAAATATCTCTCTTGAATCTAGTCCTAATAAGCCTTATGAACTTGATGATTACGTTTTAGATGAGCCTTACATCGATTCAACTACTTACAAGAGAGGGTTGATTATGTGTGATGATACAGAGCAGGTAATCGAGCTTTATAACAAGGCTATGTGCTGCGATGATGATGAGGTCTCTATCTTGTTCTATTCAAAGGTTCTAGAGTTCGTGTCTGAGACTGTTGTGAGATCTAAAATAACTGATGAGGCTAGAAAAGCTCTATCTAGTAATAGGGCAATGAATCCTGATGCAAACTTCATTAAAGAGTTACAGAACCTATTTAAAGACCATTCTTATCAGAAAGATGCTGACTCCATTAAATTAACAGTCCAGACTTGTGGTTACATGAGTGATTTAGAAGATAAAATACCTAGCCATATCAAGAAAAAAGTAGTTACTGCGAGACAAAAGGGCGTTCCAGATGCTCTAAGTCTAATAGCAGACTCAATAACTGCCACCAGAAACAGCATTGCTCACGCTAAATCGAACTATAGGCCATCCGGTAAAGAGATCCCTGAAGAGCAATATAATGAATTATCAGAGCTTCTTCGGGTGTTGGCTCAGCAATGCATTAGGTGGTATGCCGCACAAAGCCCACTCACTAGGGTTAAGTAACTAACCTATGACTAAGAACCATGATAAGGCACTGACAGAGCTTGCTGAATTTAGGTGGGCTTTTGGAGGACTACTATTACTCAGCGTTATATTGTTTGGTGTTATTGGCTATAACTCAGATCTTAAATGGCAGTTTGACTACGAAGGGTTCAACTTCTTTGTCAAAGCTTTTTCAGTGCCTTTTGCAGTCCTAACTTCAATCATACCTATCGTTGGTTTTATTGCTTTGAATCACAGGTCAGTACAAACAAAAGAACAGATTGAATTAGCAAGATCGCAGAACTCATTTACTAATTACTACAAACACATTGAAGAGTTTGAAAAGTACGTAAGTGATCTATATGACCCACTAAATTCTATAAATGCCAGAAAGGTCCATTTTGAGCTTTTTCCGAACGCTAAAAGCGGAGACTACACGCCTATTGATCCAGGACACTTTGACTTCACCGTAAGCATCACGAATATAGCTAACAGTGCTATCAGTTATATTGAAGAGGGTGAACATCAAGATTATATAGCGTTTGTGAACAATTGTAGTGACCTGCAATGTCAGATTTACCATTCTTGTTCTGATATGGGAGAAGACATAAGTAACTCTGCTTTTGTAATAACATCTAC
Source organism: Vibrio splendidus (assembly GCF_003345295.1). Classification (NCBI taxonomy): domain Bacteria; kingdom Pseudomonadati; phylum Pseudomonadota; class Gammaproteobacteria; order Vibrionales; family Vibrionaceae; genus Vibrio; species Vibrio splendidus. The sequence continues at coordinate 1,236,165 of NZ_CP031056.1, read as the reverse complement.
AGAAGGTACACCTGAGGAGCATGTCTTCAATGGGTTGCGCTCACTGTATAGAACAATTAATGGTTTTCATAAATTAAGAGCGTTTGAATCCCCACAGGTTCAATGTGTAACAGAGTCTTTGTTACATAAACTTGTATTACGTAATAAAACTCCCATTGATAAGAGCAGCTCTGAAGAGATACTGGTAACCCTTAAAGAAATTGTTAACCACTCTAACTTACGGTTTTAAAACTAAACCGATTAAATCTCACTGGTTCGGTGTAGTGGTCTAATGATCCCGGACACCAAATTAGGTGGTAAAGTCTCCACCATAAATGAGGTGTTCAATGACAAAACGACAACGACGTACATTTTCTACTGAGTTCAAAATAGATGCTGCAAGTTTGATTCTTGATCAAGGGTACTCCATACCTGAAGCCGCTAACTCTATGGGCGTAGGTGAAACGGCTTTACGGCGATGGGTCGACCAACTCAAAGTTGAGCGAGGAGGGATGACTCCAACGACTAAAGCCCTCACGCCTGAGCAAAAGAAAATCCAAGAGTTAGAAGCCCGGATTAACCGGCTAGAACGAGAAAAATCCATATTAAAAAAAGCCACCGCTCTCTTAATGTCGGACGAACTCGAACGTTCTCGTTAATAGACAAGTTGAGGGAGCACGAATCGGTCAAAATGCTTTGCGAACTGTTCAACGTAGCTTCGTCTTGTTACTACGAGTTTAAGCAACGCAAGCCGGATGCCAGTCGCATTCGTCTAGCTAGCCAAATTAAAGAACTCTTCAACATGAGTCGAGGCTCTGCTGGCAGTCGTACTCTTGTCTCAATGCTGAGCGAAAAAGGCATAAAAGCCGGACGATTCAAGGTTCGCCAGATAATGCGTGAAGCTGATTTAATGAGTAAACAGCCAGGTTCGCATCGATATAGACATGCAAAAGCAGAAAGGCTAGATATTCCAAATCTACTGAAGCGTGAGTTTTCTGTCAGTACTCCGAATCGTGTTTGGTGTGGCGATATTACTTATATTTGGTCAGGTTCGAAGTGGACCTATTTAGCGGTAGTGCTTGATCTATTTAGCCGACGCGTTGTGGGGTGGTCTTTATCCGATAAGCCCGATACCGAATTAGTATCTAAAGCTTTGGAGATGGCCTGGGAGCAACGAGGATGTCCGAAGAACGTGATGTTCCATTCAGATCAAGGCTGCCAATATAGCAGCCGTAAATATCGCCAAAGACTTTGGCGATATCGTATAACTCAAAGCATGAGTCGTCGTGGTAATTGTTGGGACAACGCTCCCATGGAGCGGCTATTTAGAAGCTTGAAAACCGAGTGGATACCAGCAACAGGTTACCTGACACAAGCTCAAGCTAAGAAAGACATCAGCCATTACCTGATGAGTTACTATAATCGGCAACGGCCTCACCAAGCAAATGATGGGCTGTCGCCAGTAAATGCCGAAAATCGGCTTAAGTCAGTGTCCGGAATTTGTTGACCACTACACGGGACTAGTTCTGTTACTCAAAACATTCTCCCTACTTAAATATATGAGACAATTTTTTAGGTGGTATAGTAAAACCCATAGCCAAGTCTAGGTAAAACCTGACGTTGACTAAAATCAGAGAAAACTCAATTAGGACAACACGATGCAAACTGTGATAGTTACATTTATTACGCTGGTGGCCTTTGCTGCTAATTCAGTTTTGTGTCGCTGGGCTTTAATGGATCAAACGATTGATCCTTTGAGCTTTTCGATCGTGCGCATCTTGTCTGGTGCGCTTACACTTCTGATTTTATTCACTTTATCTTCCCAATCAAAATCTAAGCAAGAACTAGCAAACAACAGCACATCGGTATATATAAAGCTAAAGTCACAGTTTCAATTCACATCAATATTGTCACTGCTTGTGTATATGTTTGGTTTCTCATTCGCTTACTTAAAGCTTGGCGCAGGTCTTGGTGCGCTGGTGTTGTTTGTCGCAGTACAATTTACGATGATTGCCGCGCACTTGTTCTCTGGAAACAGAATGTCATTACTTGAGTGGGGAGGATGTTTGTTATCTGTAGCAGGGCTTGTTTACTTGTTAATGCCAACTGAATCGACACAGGCACCAGACTTAGTTTCTATCGTCTTGATGTCTCTGGCCGGAGTTGGGTGGGGTATTTACACATTGGCAGGAAAGAAATCTTTAAACGCACTGCAATCGACGACCGCTAACTTTGGATTTAGCTCGCTAGTTATCCTTGCAGGTTTAAGCCTTCTAGTTGTAATACCTAATGCAATGCCTCAAGCCTCTATCACTGAGCAAGGTTTGATTTACGCGGTTATATCGGGCTCGGCGGCTTCTGGTGTGGGTTATAGTTTGTGGTATTACGTGGTGAAAAAGCTTAATACAGTGGTCGCATCCATTGCACAGCTCTCTGTGCCGGTTATCGCGACACTCGGTGGCGTCTTGTTACTCTCCGAGCCGGTCACCATGCAATTTATTATCTCATCGACCGTTATTTTACTCGGGATAAGCTTGGTTCTTGTCGCACCTAAACTTAAGAAATAAAGAGTTCAATCATTAACTTCTATGGCTAAACCAAACAAGAAACAACCAACCAAAACGGTTCAGATTTTCTGTGCGAAATGCAAAACGCAACTTTTTAAGTATCGGAAAGGTGGCAAAGGTGCCCTCGTGAAGTGTTTTAAGGAACGTATTGTTGAAGATTTCACTAAAGAGCCATGTGTATGCCCTGAATGTGGGATTGAATTCGCGCGAGATACCTTGGTTCGAGGTACGCCAGCCTACAAGTTTGTGGGTGGCAAGGTGACTATGAAGTAGAAAAGAACAAATGCCACGACACAGTTTCTGTGTCGTGGCATTTAAATCGACTTATTAGCTTATAAGCAAGAAGTTGAGCGGGCTATCCACGAACTATTGAGCTCTAACTCGCCCTTGAAGTTTCAGAAGTAATAGCGAGACAATAGCACCCGTTGTATCACACAGCATGTCTTTCTGCGCATCCCAAATATCACCTTGTGAGCCAAGGAACGCGATACCTTCATCACCACCTGCAATCTCGGCATACCACCACTCGATAATTTCGTAACCTGCGGCAACACTCATGATCGCAAATAAGGCAAAGAAACATGCCAGTACTGGTTGAGCCAGTTTCTTGCGCATCAAATACTCGGCGAGTGGGTAAGCGTAGAGACCAATCGAAAAGTGCGCCACGCGGTCAAAGTTATTACGCTCAGATCCAATCAGGTTATTAAACCAATCAAAGGGGACTTCAGCGAAAGTGTACTTAGCGCCAATCGTATGCAGAACCAACCAGATGAACATTAAAACGTAAGCCGTCTTTGAAAAGGTGAGCTTGGTTGATAGCCACCAGATACCTACTAATATCGCTAGAGCAGGAACAATTTCGGCAATCCACACTGCTCTTGAAGAGGGAGCAAACGCTGAAAATAGAAACACAATCAGATAAAGCGTCGTTAATGAAAGCAATGGTCGATTTTGAGCAAGTGGCGTAATTGTCATATCGAGATCTCTCGTCGAAGTTTTTAATAGTGTTACACAATATTGAACAGTGTTCAATTGGGCTGTAATCACCATATTTGTTGAAAACTGGCGTTATCGCCCAGTATCTAGACAAACGGTTGCGAGAGTTTCACAAAAGTTTGATTTACAACAAAGCGATCCTTAAAATCGCTTCATCACTACATAACAAGAAAGAAAAGTCATGAAACTGGAAACTGTCGATTACCTTGCTGACGACGCAGCAGAACAATTTGTTCGCTCTCTACGTGAAACTGGTTTTGGTGTTCTTAAGAACCATCCAATCCCGAAAGAGCTTGTTGAATCTATTTACGAAAACTGGTACCAATTCTTCATCTCTGAAGAGAAAGAAAACTTCCACTTTAATGTTGAAACACAAGATGGATATTTTCCACCATCAGTGTCTGAAGTTGCTAAGGGCCACACTGTAAAAGACATCAAAGAGTACTTTCACGTATACCCTTGGGGCCAAATTCCCGAGCAGCTGAAAGAACAGATTCTAGATTACTACCAACGTGCGAATGCTTTTGCTCAAGAGCTTCTAGGATGGGTTGAAGCTCATGCTCCTAAAGAAGTACAAGAGAAGTTCTCTATCGCGTTGTCTGAAATGATCAACGGCAGTGAGCAGACTCTGCTTCGTGTTCTTCACTACCCACCAATGCAAGGTGATGAAGAGCCAGGCGCTATCCGTGCAGCAGCACACGAAGACATCAACTTACTGACTGTTCTTCCTGCAGCAAACGAGCCAGGCCTTCAAGTTAAAGCTCAAAACGACGAGTGGTTAGATGTTCCGTGTGACTTCGGCAACATGATCATCAACATTGGTGACATGCTTCAAGAGGCATCGGGTGGTTACTTTCCATCGACAACTCACCGTGTAATCAATCCATCAGGTGAACGCCAAGAGAAATCTCGTATCTCTTTGCCTCTATTCCTTCACCCGAAACCGGAAGTTGTGCTGTCAGAAAAGTACACAGCAAACGAGTACCTAATGGAGCGCCTAAGAGAACTTGGCGTTATCTAATTAGCGAAATATGTCGTGCTAAAATTGGTATAGATATCAAAGGTCAGCTAAATTGCTGACCTTTTTTGTACCTGTACTTCAGGATCACTTCTGCATTGATGGCGGTTGCACTCACTTAATGACTTTCAGTTTCATGATGAAAGGGTGCCTTTGAGCCAAGCGTTTGAAAGTTGTTGGTCCATTAGCTCGACAAATCACAGAAAATCGCTTTCAATTAAAAGAGATACGCCAATGGGTATGATGTAGGTTGCTCATTGTATCCAATGCCCTAGTCATCCATTAATACAGAAAATCTAACTGAGTCCACTATGTCGAATCATCAAGAGGTGAGAGCAAATTTTCATTGCCATATGGAGAACCCATTGCTTTGGCCGATTATGGAAGTGCTCAAGCAAAAGCCAAGCGGCTGGAAAGTACACACATTGGCGGCTCATCTTAACGACCTTGGGTTTGTGCCGGTGCTAGACCCAGCACCTGAGAAAGAGTTGTTTAAAAAGAACTTCCTCATCATGAATGCGCTTTATCAGCTTCAAGAAACCTTACACCCTGATGGTTGGCTACAAGTCCAAGCGATGGATATTGAATTGATGAATGGTCGTTATCACGGAAGCAGTCACAGCATCGATCATCAAGACCCACTGCGAGAATACTACATTAATTGGATTAACTATGAAGCGGACGAGGGCGAAGTCAAAAGGCTGCTGAACGAGTTCTGGACTCGGTACAGAAAGTTTGTCGGTGGCGATGAACTCGATATGGATAGAAGCCGAGCGTTAAACTTGTTTGAGTTACCGTTGGACGCGACTCACCATGAGATTAGAAAGCGCTGGCGACAATTGGCTTTGCGCTGGCATCCAGATCGGGACGAGGGAAATACGGCTAAGTTTCAGACATTGTGCGAAGCATGGCATATATTGAGAAGCTCGTAACCTAACGAAGTCTTTAGCTACGTCTACGTCTACGTCTAATGCAACTCTAAAATAAAAAGCCCCATACTATGAATCTAGAGTGGGGCTTTCTTGGTATTAGGAGTTATCTTTGTTTTGGCCACTTTTATGCTCAAACGCATAATCGAGTACTTTACGGATATATGGCGCGCCGACTTTTGAACCGCCGTTACCGTGTTCAATGACCACCGTCGCGACATACTCAGGGTGCTCGTAAGGTGCGAAAGCCGTGTAAAGCGCATGGTCGAGTAAATGCTTAGCCAACTTTTTCGAGTTATAGACCTGATCTTTCGCAAGATCAAATACTTGTGCCGTACCTGATTTTCCGCCGCTAGTGTAGTTGGTTCCCTTAAATGCGCGCCTGCCGCTACCTCGACTGCCGTGGTTTACGAGTCTCATTGCATTGATGGGTACATCCCATATTTTGTCAGGGACTTCAGTGATAGACGGCATAGGTTCAGGTGTAACGAGTTGTTGTGTGTCAAAGTCCTCACCATGATCCAAGATTGCTCTCAGGATATGAGGTGGCATCACCTTTCCATGATTGACCAACACTGAAGTCGCTTTTGCCAGTTGCATTGGTGTCGATGTCCAATAACCCTGACCAATACCAATAGGGACTGTGTCACCTTGATACCAAGGGGTACGATAGCGCATCATCTTCCATTCTCGAGTTGGCATATTGGCGGTACTCTCTTCATAGATATCGATACCTGTAGGCTCACCAAAACCAAAGCGATTCATCCAGCTTGAGATACGGTCAATGCCTAAGTCAAAAGCGGTTTGATAGAAGAACGAATCCACTGACTCTTCAATGGCTTGAGTTACGTCGACAGGACCGTGACCCCAGCGTTTCCAGTCTCGCCATGATTTAGAGTTACGCTTAGAACCAGGAATTTGCCATGAACCGTGATCATCACGAATCGTATCCTCAGAGATGACATGCTCTTGCAAGCCAGCGACTGCCATAAATGGTTTGATGGTAGATGCCGGAGGATAAACGCCGAGAGTAGTGCGGTTTACCAATGGGTGAGCAGGATCATTCAATAAACGTTGATAGTTCTTGCTAGAAATACCGTCGACAAAGAGGTTCGGGTCGTAGCTTGGGCTTGATGCCATTGCAAGTACACTGTTGTCTTTCGGGTCTAGAACGACCGCGCTGCCTGTTCGGTGATCAAGCTGGTCGAATACGTATTTTTGTAGTTCGAGGTCGATATTTAAAACGATATCTTTTCCTGCTACCGGAGCTACATACTCAATGGTGCGGACGACTCGCCCACGGCTGTTTACTTCGACTTCTTGATAACCTTTGGTACCGTGCAGGATATCTTCGTAATAACGTTCAACACCGAGCTTACCTATGATTGTTGTGGCTTGGTAATTCGCTTCGATGCCTTTTTCTTCTAGTCTCTTAAGATCGCTATCATTGATGTGTGCGACATATCCTAAGACATGGGTAAGTACCTCTCCATTTGGATAAAATCGTTTCAAGCTGGTATCAATCGATAAGCCGGGGAATTGGTACTGGTGCACTGAGAACTTAGCAATTTCCTCTTCGCTTAGGTTCTCTAATATCGTGACCGATTTGAAACGGCGAGTGTTGTGATAACGCTTTTTGAAACGAGCAATCTGCTCAGCCTCTCGCGGGATGTATTTATCCAACTTGGCAAGCATTGCATCGACATCATCAGTTTGCTCTGGAATCATCGTCAGATTAAAGACAAGTTCATTCTCGGCGAGCAACACACCATTACGGTCGTAAATAAGCCCGCGAGTCGGGGGAATAGGTAATACTTTGATTCTGTTGCCATCTGCACGAGTCTGATAGCTTTTAAAATTTTCGACTTGAAGTCGGTAAAGGTTGCCGACTAAGACAAGAGTGAACAGCAAGATCCCACAAAACGCAACGGTTACACGGTTTTTGAACAGATTTACTTCTTTTTTATGGTCACGCATCTTAACGCGTTTATGATTCATTGAAGCCTCAAGGGTTTGTTACATTTAGTTACACCTGTCGAGTCGGAACTTTATATGAATATCGCCATAGTTTTGTAAAAGCTGTGTCATGATTTTTAGGATAAGCACAATATTGGTCGGTTTTATCGCCAAACAAGATAAGTGAGGCAGGAGACGGTCTTAAGGCTTTAGATCTAGATCTAGAGCTAGAGCTAGCGAATAAAAAAACGGCCCTCACAATGAGAGCCGTCCATACAATTTATTATGCTTGGATCTAACTTAGTTCGAAGGTTTGAACTGAGATTTACGCATACGGTTTAGTGCGGCCATTACATCCAATACTCTTGGTTTCGCTAAATCACCGTAGTTTGGCATATTAACGTGCCACTCATCGCTTAAGATCGCACTAAACTCTTTAGCAGGGTTGTTTGACCAACCTGGAGTTTGTGCAAACTGGAACCATGCCCAACCAATCGCGTTAACTTCTGATGTCGACTCTAACTGCTCCAATGCAGAAAGATCAGCAAATTCCTTACCAAAACGCAGAGACTCTTTGCCTTTCGCGTTAACACGGAACTTACCGTCAGTAAGAATATTCATCAGTGCTGCGCGGTTTAATGAACGAGGAACAAACGTTTCTAATGCCGTCTCACATTCGTTAGTACGTTGAGTAGGGTGTTGAGCTATCACTTCTTGTGCTTTTGCAGTGACGTCTACCGCTTGGTAATCGTGCATTTGAATCACAGTGTCAGCCACATCTAAGTAATCGCCAGAACCACCCATTACAACAATGGTAGAGATATCCATCTCTTCACGTAGTTGGCCTATACGGTCAACAAGTGGAGTGATAGGCTCAGCCCCTTTTGATACAAGCGCTTGCATACGCTCGTCACGAATCATGAAGTTAGTCGCTGACGTATCTTCATCAATAAGTAGCGTTTGAACGCCTGCTTCAATTGATTCTTGTAACCAAGCCGCTTGCGATGTCGAGCCAGACGCATCTTGTGTACTGAAATCAGACGTGTCTTTTTGCATCGGCAAATGGTTGATGTAATTTGATAGGTTCAAGTTGTGAACACAGCGGCCATCTTCAGCGCGGATCTTCATCGTATCAGTCGCCGTCACGATACCTTCACGACCGTCACCAGGAATATGGTTGTAGATAGAACGTTCAACGGCGTTCAACAGCGTAGATTTACCATGGAAACCACCACCAACGATTAGCGTGATACCTTTTGGAATGCCTAGGCCAGTCACATCACCTTTGTTCGGTGTGTTTAACGTAACACTCAACGATTCTGGAGCAGAGAAAGGCACCGCACCTTTCATTGGTAGGTCACAGTTACCAGCAATACGAGGTAATACGCTGCCATTTGCTACGAATGCTGCTAGGTTGTTTTCTTCCAATTGAGCACGCAACGCGTCTTGGTCTTCAACGGCTTCACAATGCTTAATCATCGCTTCAATGTCGAGTTCGCGTTCAAGCGTTGCGCGACGAATAAACTTAGGCAAATAGAATGTAATGATGTTGATTGCTTTCTTTGCAAGAATACTACGACCATCAGCAGGTAGGTTGATACGAAAACGGATTTCGATTCCGTGCTCGGTGAAAACCACTGAGGTGTTATCTAAAACAGTTTGGCCTGTTAGTGCGATAGACACAGTTGTTTCTTGCTTAGCAAATTCAGAGAAGCTACGTGCAATAAAATCACGTGCTGCTACTTGGTATTCGTAAGACTTTTCTTTAAGCCAATCTAACCCAGTTAACGACCAAGCGCGTGTTGCGCGAAAACGTGAAGAAGATGCATACGGGTCACCTTGAACGTGGTCGATGTGTAATTCGAAATCAGCAAAGTCGTATTGACCTTTAATTTGTTGATATGCGCGGAAGTTTTGTTTTTCGAGCTTTTTAAGCTTTGCAGTCAACTGATCCATAACGAGGAATGCCTATATAAAGGGAAGATTAAAACAGAAAGGCGGCGATTATAAAAATCACCACCTTTAGAGTAAAGAGAAAGTAGGCCTAAATCCAAAACAAACTGCTCTTTTTTGCTTTAAGCGTAACGGGTTGTCCCCAAATAGTTTTGATTGATTAAACTGTGTTCGAATTCTTGGCTCGGCATTGGCCGCCCATAAAGGTAACCTTGGCCCACATCGCAGCCCTCGTTGATAATAAATTGCTCCTGAACTTCCGATTCTATCCCTTCAATCGTGACTTTTAGGTCGAGCTTCTTCGCGATTTGGACAATAGAACGAACGATTTCCGAGTCTTCGTGTGAGTTAAGCATCTGATCGATGAAGCTCTTATCAATTTTAATCGTATCGAACGGAAATTTCTTGAGATAACTGAAAGAGGCGTAGCCCGTCCCAAAGTCATCCAGTGACAATGTAACGCCAATGTCATGCAGCGATTCTAAGGTATTCTTAGCGACAACTTCATCGGCAATCAGGCCACTTTCTGTCACCTCGAGTTCCAAAAAATGAGGTTCTAGGTGATAGGTTTCGAGTAGGTGAACCACTTGTTCCGCAAAGTGCACGTTCTTGAGTTGAATTGCAGACACATTCACAGCCATCTTGAAATCTTCAACGTATTCGGACCACTCTTTCGCTTTTTCAATCGCATTGCGTAGAACAAAGCTTCCGACTTCGAAAATCAAGCCGTTTTGCTCGGCCATATGTATCAAGGTTTCGTTGGAGATATCACCTAAAACTGGATGGCGCCAACGTAGTAGGGCTTCAGCACCAACCCAACGATGCGTTAATGGACATACTTTAGGTTGAAAGTAGAGCATGAGGTCATCATTACGGACAGCTTGAAGCAAATAACCTTCGATCTTATTGATGTGACTTTGTTGTTCAGTATGAGATTGAGAGTAGTAAGCGAATTTTTGCCCGGAATCTTTACAGGCGAGCATGGCTTCTGATGATTTCTGGAGAATGCTTTCCGCATCATCTTCGTTATCAGTAATCGCGATCCCGATAAAGGCATGCAAATGTACTTTGTCACTGTCGATATCGAACTCTGAATGGCCGACTTTAACGAGCGTCTGGCAAAGTTCTTCTAGGCGTTGGTGCAAATCTTTTACGCTGAACGCCAGTACGAGATCGATAGAAGTAGGGCGTGCAGTTAGTACCTCGATATCCGAGATACTGTCGATACGTTGTCGGTATTCAACCAGCACTTGATCTAACGCGTCATAGCCATATCGAGCCTGTATGCGCCTCCCATTCGTAAACCCTATATGAATAACCGCAAATGAACTGTCCGTCAGCCTTTGTTGTGACGATAGTTTGTTATTTAGGCGAGACTCGAATGCGGTTCGGTTCAAAAAACCGGTGCCGATGTCATGATTCTTTTGGAAGTTTATCTTTTGTTCAGCCGCTCTTCGCTTATCAATCTCTTGGTTTAAAGAATAATTGAGGCTCGCAAGATCTTTAGTGCGAGTGTAAACCCGGTTCTTTAAGTCGCGATTCATTTGGGTGAGCTTAGCATGCTGAAACAAGGTTTTAAGCTGGGACTCTATCGAGGTACGAAAGCTCTCTAATAGCTTGATATAGGTAGGCGTATAGTGATTCTCTTTCGAGTCCAAGATACAAATGGTGCCGAACAATTCGCCGTTAGGCCAAAATAGCGGAATGCCACAATAAGAGATTAAGCCAAACTTTGTGTCGGGGTTGTTTTCCCAATCAGGATCTGCAAGCGCATTGGGCACCACAAGTTGTTGCTGAGACTCCATCACCGTTTCGCAGTAAAGCCCATTTCCTAAGGTTTCAGAATCGCCTTTGTTGTAAGGGTTATTCTCACTGTGACTGGTAGAGAAGACTTCAATATAGTTGGTGTGAACACGCATGATAAGTGCGGCAGGCACTTCAGTGATTTGAGCCAAGAGGTCGACAATATTCTGCCAGCTGGAGGCCATATCGTCAGGGATATCTAAGTCTATCGTTTTTATCTTCTTCATATGACTCCGAGTCAATTATGCTAAATGCATCAACACATCCTGTGTTAATTAAGATGAACCAAATAAACTGTGAATCTTACTTTTACTAAGTATAAGAAATGTTGCACAAAAAAACCTCTGCAATTTTGCAGAGGTTTTCAAATGTGAATCTGGGTCTCAGTAATGAGATAAGTTTCGATTAAGGCTTTAACTTTATAAAATCATCAGTGTTAAGTTTCTCTTTATAGTCTACCGACGGTTGAGCAAAACCGTTCAACTGTAAAAACTCTTCTTTGAATCCTTGATAGTCGCCAATTGCTTGAAAGTTGTTTTCATCCATAGCTTCAAGTAGCTCAGTCACATGGGCTTGGGTTTCTGGATCGAGTTCCCATTCATCCATGCGAATTAGGCGTTCGCCGTCCAGAGGGACTTTTGATTGACCATACAGTTTACTGCTGAATAGACGCTGCATTTGTTGGATACAGCCTTCGTGCGTCTCTTTCTCTTTCATCACTTTATATAAAGCGAGCAGATAAGGACTTAATCCCGGAATGAATACACTGGCTTTGGTGACGAGTGCCTTACACACAGTCGCGTAGGCATTACCGCCGAAGTTTGCTAGTTCAAGATTCAGAGCATGGCTGGTTTGATGAAGGTCTATTTTAGCGCGTCCCAAAGTGCCGTCTAAGTAAATCGGGTGCGTGACTTCTGGACCAACATAGGAAAATGCGATGGTTTTACAACCAGGGGCAATGGATTCAGCGTTGATGAGCTCATCTATCCACTGTTCCCAATCTTCGCCGCCCATGACTTTGAGTGTACTTTCGGCTTCTTCTTCCGTCGCTGCAGCAAGTGTGTCTGTCACCCAGTTGTCGTGCTCTAGCGAGATAGTCGCGCCGGTAACGCTTTCACCAATAGGCTTAATGGCAGAACGCCAAAGCTCATCAGTATTTGACTTAGGTCGAACGCCAGCCGCTAAGCTATAGATAATCAGATCCACTTCACCTTCGAAGTAGGTTTCAATGGCTTCGACAACTTGTGTACGTGTTTCTTGTGAAAATGCATCGCCAACGATGTTGATAGCAGTGCGTTGCTCTCGTTCGGCTTCTTTCTTGAAGTAGATGTTGTTGTACCAACCAGCACTACCGAGGGACTTTTCGTTAGGACCGCGCTCGAATGAGACGCCGATGGTGTCAGCTTTTGCACCGCCAAAGGTCACGGCAATACGAGCGGCAAGGCCGAAGCCTGAGGAAGCGCCGATAATCAGTACTCGTTTGGGGCCATCTTTGATTTGCGGCGCACTCTTAACAAACTTGATTTGTTGCTTTACAGCTTCTTGACAGCCAAGAGGGTGAGCGCTTTTGGCTACCACACCCTTGATAATAGGTTCGATCAGCATAAATAACCTTACAGTTAACGGTGATATGCACTCAGGCTAACGTAAAGCTGTGTAAAATTTATTGAGCTAGACCATTAAAACTTAAAGATACTGATATAATTCTTCGGCGACGAATTCAGCGATCCAAGGTTGAGCTTCTGGTTTTGGATGCAGTCCGTCGTTCATCATCCACTCAGGTTTAAGGATGATATGCTCTAGGAAAAACGGCAAAAGCGGCACATTTTGTTGATCGGCAAGCGATGCAAAAACGTATTCAAATTGCTGGTTGTAACGCTTACCGTAATTCGGTGGGATTTTAATCTGCATCATAATTGGCTTGGCGCCCGCAGCTTTTATCTGCTCAATGATTTGATCAAGGTTCGCAGACATCAGCTTAGGTGGGAAGCCACGAAGGCCATCATTTGCACCGAGTTCGATAAGAACAGTGTCTGGAGCATGTTCTTCAAGCAATTGTGGTAAACGAGCTAACCCGTTGCCGGTTGTGTCACCCGAAATACTGCCGTTAACCACGGTAACTGTTTTGTCATGCTTCGCTAATGCGTTTGGCAATAGACTTGGCCAACTCTGTTTGATGTCCATGTTATAACCAGCACTCAAGCTATCACCAAGTACCAGTAACTTAGAATCTAACTCGGTATCTTGAGCCAAAGAAGCGGTTGAAAATATAATAAAGAATAAAAAGGAAATTAGTCGAGTCATGCATACATCCATCATTAAAGCAGAAGCTGTTTCGAAGACAGTGTCTACTAATCAAGAACATTTAACAATCCTAGAGCACGTCGATATTGATATTCGTGAAGGTGAAACTGTCGCGATTGTCGGCACGTCTGGCGCAGGTAAATCAACCCTAATGACGTTGCTTGCAGGGCTTGATGTGCCAACGAAAGGCGAAATCAGTTTATTAGGACAGCCGCTTTCACAGCTTGATGATGAAGCGAGGGCTAAGATCCGCAGTGAGTCTGTCGGGTTTGTATTTCAGAGCTTCTTATTAATTCCAAGCCTTTCTGCGCTGCAAAATGTCACGCTTCCTTGTCTACTTAAAGGGGAAGACGAAGACATCGAACGTGCGACGGCTTTGCTTGAATCAGTGGGCTTAAAAGACAGGCTTGATCACCTGCCATCTCAACTATCAGGCGGTGAACAACAAAGAGTCGCTTTAGCTCGAGCTTTTATGATCAAGCCAAAAATCCTTTTTGCTGACGAACCCACAGGCAACCTAGACCAACAAACTGCAGCCAAAATTGTCGAGTTGCTGTTTGAGTTGAACTCATCACATGGCACAACGCTTGTTCTAGTGACGCATGATCCTAAACTCGCACAACGTTGCCAGCGAACACTTAAGATGCATGTCGGTCAGATAGAGGAAGTCTAAATTGAATTCATCAAACGGACTGAATAAACGACTGTTCTCATGGAGTATCGAAGAGATTCGACACGGTCAATTGTGGCCAGTTTCCATAGCATTAACACTGATCATTGCGTGTGTTTTTGCATTGTCGGCATTGGCCGAACGTATGGAGCAGGTGATTGTTAAACAGGGCAAAGATGCGCTAACTGCCGATAGCGTATTTATCTCAGCAAACCCAATCCCGCAACCCTTGCTAGACCTCACTCAGGTTGAACAGTTAAAAAGCTCTCAGTTGACCCGTTTTTCAACGATGGCATTCAGTGATAACTCGATGCAGCTAGTGACGGTGAAAGCGGTTGAAAGTAATTACCCATTACGTGGAGAAATGATACTAGAAGGTGCGGACAATGTGTCTAGTAACCATGTTGCGCCAGGTGAACTTTGGTTAGACGAGCGTATATTTGCACAGCTTGAGGTTGAAATTGGTGACAATGTCACTATTGGCGATGCCGATTTAACAATCACAGGGCGTATCGCGCAAGAGCCAGGTTTGAGCTTTAACCCATTCCAACAAATGCCTGCTGTGCTAATTCATACAAGCGATATCGAGGCCACTGGAGCGATTCAACCGGGCAGTCGTGTAAGCTTTAGGCTGTTTCTAAACGGTGATGATACAAAACTGAAAGCCGCGCAAGACAGTGTAGAATTGACACCGAGCGATCGCTGGCGCACGCAAGACTCTGCGAGCCGTACTAACGACATGTTCGAAAGCACGACTCAATATCTTTCGTTAACTGTGGCTATCGTTGTGATAATGGCTGCGACCACTTTGGTACTTACTTGCCAACATTATGTGGCGAGTCGCCGTAAAACCATTGCGATGCTTAAGAGTTTAGGCGCGAGCAAGCAATGGATCATTAAATGGTTGTTTGTACAGGTGTCTCTGTTAGTGGTCATCGGCGCTGTACTGGGAATTACAATAGGGGTCGGCTTAGAGTTTCTACTTCGTATACCATTAGGTGATTTGTTGCCAACACCACTTCCTAGCTATGGCATTGAACCTGTCATTTTGGCGATTTTATCAAGTATCCTCATTGGTGTGCCTGCTCTTGGTATTCCGTTAATTGGCTTGGTCAACACTTCGGCAATCAGCGTGATTCAATCAAGTCATCAATCAAATGAAAGCTACAAGAAATACTTGTTGTTGCTGGTACCTATAATTCCAATGATGCTGATGTACGGCGACAATCTGTTGGTATGGATAGTTCTAGCAGGTATCGCATGCCTGTTCTTAGTGCTCGCGATTGTGAGTACGCTTGTTCTGCGTTTGGTCGGCAAGCTGCCGACGTCGACATCTATGCGTTTGGCATTGAGCCGAATTAATCGCACACCTTTAGCAACAGGGATTCAATTTGGTTCTCTAGCGCTATCTTTGATGCTGCTATCGATCATATGGCTTGTGAGAAGTGACTTGTTGTCGGATTGGCAACAAACCTTGCCCGAGAACGCACCTAATGCGTTTGCGCTGAATATTGCGAGCTATGAGAAAGACAGTTATCTCGAGACGATTGATGCAAACGGAGTAGAGCGTACTCAAGCGTTTCCAATTATACGAGGAAGACTCACGACCATTAAGGGCGTTGAAGCGGCAAAATACAGTGATACCTCACAAGAAACAGATGCACTAAGCCGCGAAATCAACTTCACTTGGGGAGATAGCCTTCCTGAGTACAATGAAGTGTTAGAAGGCAGCTGGACACAAGAGCAGGGCGTATCTGTGGAATCCGATGTCGCGGAGCAGCTGGGTCTAAAGATTGGCGATGAGTTATCGTTCACAATCAACAGCCAGAATGTCTCTGCCAAGGTGAACAGCATCCGAAAAGTAGAGTGGCGAGAAATGAAGCCGAATTTCTACTTCATATTTACGCCAGATGTTTTGAGCTCTATTCCTTCTACTTGGCTCGTGAGCTTCCGACTAGAAGAACAACATAATCAGATGCTCAACGAACTCTCTCGAAATCACCCAACCGTGAGTTTGATGGATATTCGTAAGATGGGTAGTAAGATCCAAGAGTTGCTCAAACAGATTGTTTGGTCGATAACCGTACTTGCGGCTCTGGGTGTGGTAGCAGGGTTGTTGCTAATCTTTACTCTGTTGCGATTGAGCTTGTCTCAAAGACAACAAGAGATACGTTTGTACCGCACTTTAGGTGCGAGTAAAAAGCGAATTCTCAACACTATTTGGTGTGAATACGGGTTAATGGCGTTTGTGGCTGGCTCGATTGCTGCGATGGGTTCTGAGCTCAGTGTTGCAGGAGTAATGAACTTTGGCTTCGAATTACAACCTTCACTCCACCCAATGCTGTGGATAGCGCTACCTGTACTAACGTTCATCACATTGGCCGCGGTAGTGAATAGCCTAATCAAACGTTTGTTGGCACCCGTGAACAAGGATTTTGGCTAGTCGCTAGCGAGATCTCACAAATGCTTAAAACGGTCTAAAAGTGATATTATTTATATTTAGTCATGCACTATTTATATGGCGTCGCTTTAGACCGTTTTTTATTTGACCAATGGGTAGCACAAGTAACGAATATCGCACCTTAATTTTCCAATTTTTTAGTGTTTTTTAAAACTAATCGCACAATAATGCCGATTTAATGAACAGCTGTTAGTCCCTGTAAACAAAGGGTTTGCGCAACTTAGCAAGAACGTTATCAACAGTTATCCACAAAAACGGTGGATAACTTTAGGGATAAGTTAACATCTATGTTTTAAGAGTACTGAGGCAGCCTTTATGTGGCGTCACTTAGGACAATTTTGACTGTTAGAATAACCTTTAAAACTCTATCTGGAGTTATTGAGTCAAGAGATTATTTATGTTTTTTACATAGATATTAAATCCCACTGAACTAAGACCTTGATAAAAATGTGTTTTAATTCATCGCAGAACAAAAGTAGAATAGCGGCAGTTAATCTTATTCTACAGAACACGATGAACCACAACAAAACGGATACAAATCAGCCTTCTATTGCCATTGTTGGTGGTGGTATTGCCGGAACAACGAGCGCGATTCACTTTAGTGAGTTGGGTTTTAAGGTCACTATCTTGGAAAAAGGGCCGAGTTTGGTTAATGGTCCACCAATTTGCCACCTGCACGCTGGCGGCAATTTGTATCGGGATATTTCTGTAGAGCAGTGTCTTCAGTTGCTCACTCAGTCAATTGATACTGTCCGCTTGTTTCCCCACACGATCAATATTCGTCCGACAATTATTGCTGTTCCACACAGTGATGGTGGAGAGCCGTTGGATCTACTTCCGCGTCTAAAGATAATCAAGAACGCTTATGCTGAGCTTGTTAATCAAGATAAAAGCAACCAAGTGCTTGGTAAACCGGAAGAGTATTACAAGCTGTATGGTAAAGAAGAGTTACTAGCACTTGCTACCCGAACACAGCCTCTGAAACCAACATCGCTTGATGATTGGTGTATTCCTTTTGCGAAACATACGGATCTAGAAACCCTTAAGTATCCTGTTGCTATGGTCCAAGAGTATGGCTGGAGTGTATTCCGCTTATCTGCAACCGCTCAACTGTCTTTGGGGCAACAATCGAATTGCTCAGTATTAACCAACAGCCGATTACAATCTGTTGAATCGTTAGAGCAAGGCTGGTCTTTGACTTATACAGACGCTGAGAACCAAAGCTGTCATCTAACGACCGACTACTTGATTAATGCGAGTGGCTTTGAGACGGGCATCGTGGATGACTTTGTCGGTTCTAAGCAACAAAGGCTTGTTGAGTTCAAAGCCGCATATGTTACAGAGTGGCCGTATTCGCAAGAATGTAAGGAAGAGTGGCCAGAGGTGATCTTCCATGGCCCGAGAGGCACACCGCAAGGCATGGCTCAGTTAACACCGTACGCTGATGGTGTATTCCAACTTCACGGTATGACAGAAGGGATTACTCTATTTGAGGGTGGGCTTGTTTCATCATCAACAGATTCATCACAACCACAGTTACCTTCGAAGCTTCTTAAGAAAATCGTATCAGGTTGGAGTGAAGAACAGCTTGAATTAAGAACTCGCGCTGCGATAACGCATATGTCTCAGTTCATCCCAAGTTTTAGCTCTGCACTGGTAGGTGGTAAGCCTCTATTCGGTGCACAGCAGATTCCGGGAATCGATCCGAGCTTAAGAGCTTCAGATGTTTCATTCTGTGGTGAGCGCTATGCTCGACTTGAAGTAGTCAAAGCTTCCTCAACCCTTGAGGCTGCACAAAAGGTTGCTGAGCATTGGTTTGATGTCGCAGAGTCAGTATCGATTGAAGATACGCACTCGGTGACAATGTCACTTAATCTAAATGCTATTGAAAACAGAGCGATAGATTTGACACACGAACGTGGATACCCAGAAGCGCTTGCAAAGGTGTCAGGTCAAGACCACGCTTAAAATTGCGCTGATTCACCTACCGTTTAAATCATGATGGCCTCACCAAAAAAATCCAGCTTGCTGCAAACAGTCAGTTGGATTTTTAGTTTATATGTCTTGCTTCATGTTCGAAATTCTACCAATCACAGTAAGTAAGTGATCAAAAATAGCGTAGGAAAAAAGCTTGAGAACAAGGCGGCTCTTTTCGACAAGAAGTTTCGATAAGTAGTTATTCTACAATCAAAAATTCTAACGAAGTTATCGAGATTTTTAACAAGCTAGGGTGACCAGTTATTTACTACGATTGGTATTAAAGTGGCTTCTATCTACAGGGGCACATCAATAACCGAAAAATTGAGCCCATTGGCACCAAACATCTTGTAAGCCTAAGCGATCTCCCTTGCTGAATGATATCGCATGTCCAGGTTTGGCTTGTGCTAAGCGCGGTAAATCGATTTTGGCGACACATCCAATCTTTGGGTAGCCACCAATAGTCTGTCTGTCATTAAGCAACACGATAGGTTGCCCATCTTGGGGGATTTGAATCGCACCTAAGGCAATGCCTTCTGACAATAGCGAAATATCAGGTGAATCAACCGATTCACCACTCAGTCGATAACCCATGCGATTTGAATTTTGGTCAACGTGATACTGCGCGTTATACAAAGTCTCTTTTGCTGACTCGGAGAATAGTTCGCTTTGATAGCCTTCAATCACTCGCAGGTTCACTGGTAGGTTGTAATTAGGCGTGTATCGGAAGGTGACACTCAACGCTTTAAACGGGCGAGAGAGTTTGTGTTGGGTAAACGCAATTTGTTGCCCTTGCTGGCATGGCTCTCCATCTTTCGTTAATCCACCAATCTTTTCTCGAGTCACCGTAGAACAGCTATGAAGAGTTGATGGAACATCGAAGCCACCCTTAATGGCTAAATACGCCCTTAGACCATTTTTAGGTAAACCAAATGAGAGAACTTGCCCAGCGAAAGCTTGAAAAGTACGCCAGTTCGACTGTGGTTTGCCATCAAGCTTCGCTTGTAAATCGCCACCGCATAACGCCATCTCACAATCAAAGTCGATTCGTAACGCGCATTGCCCAAGCGTGATTTCCAACGCCGCTTGGTTGACTGGGTTTCCGAGCAGGTGATTG
This sequence comes from Vibrio splendidus, assembly GCF_003345295.1. NCBI lineage: Bacteria > Pseudomonadati > Pseudomonadota > Gammaproteobacteria > Vibrionales > Vibrionaceae > Vibrio > Vibrio splendidus. Next base: position 1,216,435 of record NZ_CP031056.1, on the reverse strand, counting down.
GCCCAGCTATATGAGTAATCATCAACAGGGCCACCTTGTGTCAACCCGAGATGAGCGACACCAAATCGTCCGAAATCTTGAATCAAACTCAACGGGCCGGGTTTAATCACTGTTAGTGTTGGTTTAGCTATTGTATTAACCATTAGCGACATCTCCACTAATCTCCATAAGCTCTACAAATTCTTGTTTTGAAATCGCGATGAAACGGACCGTATCACCGACATTAAATAGAGACAGCGGCGTTTGCGTGGTATCAGCGTTCTTCAATTGGCTGTGATCAAACAGTGCGAGCGGGCAATTGCCAATAATATTCCAACCGCCCGGTGAGTCCGAAGGATACACCGCCGTTTTCGTATCCGCGATGGCGATGCTGCCTTTCGGCACGCTTAAGCGTGGGGTTGAATGACGAGGCAAAGCAAGTTCATTGACCACATCAGACATAAACGCAAAGCCAGGTGTAAACCCAATCGCACTGACGCTGTATGTTTGTGAGGTGTGATGTTGAATGATTTCATCCAGCGACATGCCTTGGGCTTGATATCGGTCTAAATCGAGTGCTGTTTCTGGTGAGTAATAGGCGGGAAGCTCGATAGTGTTACGCGTGTTAATAACACTAGAGAAGGACGAAACAGCATGACTCAACAAGGCGTTGAGTTGTTCCATGAGCTGATGTTCTGAAATTCTATAAGGTAAGTAGTCAACCAGAATGGTGTGGTAAGCCGGTGTCACATTCATCAATACAGGTGCTAAGTTTTGACGAATAGCATCGGAAAAATGAGCCATGTACTGCGCATATTGAGCGCTAGATTGATTATTTGAAGGCGATAGCGTCAAGGTGACCAAAACGCTGCATTCTGCGACTGGCGCTATATTGAACTCAATTTGATTCGTCGTCATTTCGTTTCCATACTTTTGCTTGCCTTTGATTTACTTACTGCCTTTTATTTACTTATTTGGCGTTTCTAACTTCCGTGTCCAAACCAATACAAAGCAATTAGACCTTACTAGCAATTGGTTAAGTGCTCGTAAGGCGAGCGATAAGGCCGTGCGCCATACCAATCACACGCTTCATATTAGTTAAAAGCGTTGAGGTCTTGTCTGATTTTTCTAATTAATGCGATAGATTGGGGGTTATCACCATGAACACAAATGGTATCGGCTTCAATAGGCAGTCTTTCGCCTTCAATGGTCGTGACCGAACCGTAGTTAATGATTTGCATGACTTGGTTGTAGATGTCGTCTTGATTGACGTAAACCGATCCTTGTTGAGTTCGCGGCGATAACTGCCCATTATTCAAGTATGCACGATCGGCAAACGCTTCAAACAAGAGGGGTAAGTCATGATCGTCAGCAATATCTAAATACTGCTGATTGTCTGACGAAGAGAGGATCATTAAGGGGATGTTAAATTCAGCGACTGCTTGTGCTACCGCATTAAACACATCAATGTTCGCCATCATATCGTTGTAAAGGGCGCCATGAGGTTTCACATAACCAACAGATGCATGGTGATATCGGCAAAGGGCTTGTAGTGCACCGACTTGATAACAAACCAGTTCACTGATCTCATCCATGGTGTGCGGAATAGAACGGCGACCAAACCCGACTAAATCTTGATAACCAGGGTGAGCACCTATTTGGGTGTGATAGTGCTGTGCCAGTTTAATAGTCTTGGACATAACGTGCGGATCAGACGCGTGAAAGCCACAAGCGATGTTTGCCATATCGACCCATTCCATGACCGACTCATCATCGCCCATCTTCCAATTGCCGAAACTTTCTCCCATGTCGCAATTAAGCAAAATCTTCGTTGTCACGTGGTGCTAATCCTTTACGTTGAGGTAAGTAATGACGGTCTTATAAATGCCATAAATAAACAGTGACCTGACTCAAACTTTCGACACCGAAAATTTACCAGTATGGCATTTCATATATAGTTGAACTATTGATTAAAGGATTAATATCTATCTGTATATTAGGTGAGCACATGATATCGCGCCAGGTTTGCTTAGGACTAGCATTAACGACACCTGTTTTTGTAGCTGCTCAAGAAAACTCTTTAGACCAACTCATGTCGATGAGCCTTGAAGAGTTGTCTATGTTAGATGTTGAGATGGAAACGGCTTCGAAAGTGACACAAAAACTTGCCGACATTCCCTCATCGGTTTATGTACTTTCTAATGAGCGAATTCAACGCAGTGGGGCTAAAACCATTGCGGAAGTGCTGACGCTAGTACCCGGCCTCAAAGTGACTAAGTTTAACGAGACCTCGTGGTTTGTTTCGACGCGCGGCTTTCATGATGGGCTGTATAACAAAATGCTCGTGATGATGGATGGACGAAGCTTATTTAGCCCAGTCTATGGCGGCACGTATTGGAGCGATGTTGACTATATACTTGCCGACATCGAACGTATCGAAGTATTAAAAGGCCCCGGCGGAACGATTTGGGGAGGCAATGCGGTTAATGGTGTGGTAAATATCATTACTAAGTCTGCCAATGATACTCAAGGGACGTATCTCTCTGGTGTCGCCTCTACTACTAAAAATTACGAGTTTAGTGTTCGTCAGGGTTTAAGCTTGAATGACGATGTGAATGCGCGTGCATTCTATAAGTACCGAGAAGAACCCACGTATCGCACAAACGAATCTGAAAAATGGAAAGCGCAAACGGCTGGGATGGTGTTTCAACCAAGTAATACTGAAGAAAACTGGTCATTGCGTATCGGCGGCGAGAAAAGCTTTTACGAGTCGGAACTCTATACGTTCCAATATGATAACTCAGGTTCGTTTGTCGGTTCACAAGCCAATGATTTCGATAACAAGAGCCAATCTGTTTACGTCCAATTCAACGACTCTCGCCATTTTGATGAAAGTTCGACACTCTCATATTCGTTATGGGGGGAATATAATGAGGATAACGCGCCAGATGCTCCGGGAAGCTACTCGACCCTCGATTTTGACTCGACCTATATCAACCAGCTATCTGCAAAGCATCAGATGACACTCGGTGGTGGCCTGCGATATATGTATCTTGATTTCTCGTCTAGCCAAGTTTCGGAGGTTGATTGGTACAATCCCGATTACGAAGGTCGAGCCTACAATATCCAATCTGCCAACGATTATATTGCGAACGCTTTTATACAGTCTCAAATTCAAATGACGGAAGCGTTATCTATTACTATTGGTGCCAAGGTCGAGCACTTTACACAGAATGATTCAACTGAGCTTTCACCTCAATTGCGAGGTTTATATAAGTTAACTCAACGTCATTCTGTGTGGGCGGGGCTCAGCCGTGCAGTGGTTGCACCATCATATATGGATTCAAACTCTACATACTACTTCAACAGTTATAATACCGATTCAAACGACAGTTATCTGGATGTCTATAAATCAAACTCTAACCTTGAAATAGAGGACGTCATAACGGCTGAAATGGGGTATCGCTACTCTAACAATTCAAATTTCGAGCTCGATGCAACAATCTACCTGAGTGAACATGACAATCTACGCTTCCACAGCTATGACCCGAATGATATCCCCGCGAATCATGTCTATGTCGGTGCATTATCTGATGATTATAAAGCGAAAACCTATGGCTTAGAGCTAGGTGCAAGTTATCAACTTACAGAAGATCTCACCAGTTACCTGAGTTATGCTTATTCAACGTTAGAAGGCGAAAACAAGGGGGATGACCCTAAATCTAACCCACAAACTGGCGTCTATCATGACATTGATAATGAACATTTAGCCACGGCACAGTTGATGTGGAATATCACCGATAGCTGGCAATTCGATGTTATCGGCCAATACATTAATGTGAATTACCCAGACTATTGGATAGCAGGCGATGGCACTCAATACGAATGGCAATCTTACCCACATGAAATAACCTTTGACGCACGTCTTGCATGGAAAAAATCATCCGCAGCACCTTTAATTGAAGTGGTCGTTGAAAACATTGGTAAGAGTGACGGCTATCAAGCTGAATTCACGTCTGAGAAAAGTGTTAACCAAGAGTCTGTATATATGAGGGTCTCTCATGAATTCTAAGTGGCTTAAGTACCGTATTAAGCTCGGTTTTACTAAACTCAGCCTTGCCACTTTAGCGATGTTTATTATGCCTTTAAATACATCGGCGGCTAGTTTCAAGCCTTATGAAGTGAAAGCGGTGTACCTTTTTAGAATTGCCAACTTTATTCGTTGGAACGACGAAAGCACCATGAATACGGTTAACTTCTGTGTGATTGGCGATGAGAAGGTAAGCAAAGCACTGACGTCGATTACACAAGGGAAATCTATTCGTTCTCTCGCTATACAAGTACATCAATTGGTGACTCCTAAGTGTGATATCACTTATCTATCTGATCTCGATAATGATGAATTTAGCGGTAAAGCCCACTCACCACATACTGTGACGATTAGCGATATCCCAAACTTTACGGACATGGGAGGAGTCATTGAGCTAACGCACATCGATAATAAGCTAAAGCCTAAGATCAACTTAGTGAATGCAAGACGCGGTGAATACATCATCGGCTCAAACCTGTTACGAATCGCTATAGTGGAGGGCCAATAATGTTGTCTTTCATTAATAATTTATCGATTAAAAACAAGCTGATATTACCGATTGTCATCTTCATCGCGGTTACTTTTGTGACGATTCAATCAGTTAATTACACTGTCACTTTTGAGCGAGAGAAAGAGAGTCTTATTCAGCGAGTTAAAGTGTTAGCACAAGGTGTTGCTTATAACCTACAAGCCGCGATTCTATTTGAGGATAAATCTTCGGCTCAGGAGATTTTGTCAGCCTTCGTTGCGGATAAAGATATCGTCAGGGTGAAGCTCTATGACATTAACGAACAGCTTTTTGCGAGTTATCAAGTGAGTAATACGCTGGTTCCAAGGCCGAATACAGATGAATTAAATGACATCGCGGATCACCAATTTTCCATCTCCGAGAATTTCATCTTTTTGCTTGTTCCGGTGACGCTGGATGACGCTGTGATCGCTAACTTGAGAGTGACAATATCAAAAGAGACGTTTAATATGATCTTAACGAATATTTTCAAGGTTGCGGCCGTCTACTTGCTGTTTCTGGTGATCTTAGGCGGGGTACTGGTCAAATTGGTTCAACGCTTGATTATCGAACCGATGTTTGACCTTAATGAGGCGATGCAAGCCTTTGTTGAACGTCGTTCTGAACAACAAAAATTAGTCGCAACGAACCACGATGAGATAGGGGATCTGGTTCGAGCTTTTAATACCATGCTCGAAAGACTTCAACATCGCGACAACCAAATCAATTTTACGCTAGATAAACTACAAGAAGAAAAGTCGTTTGCGAATGAGGTAATTGAAACTGTTCAGCACTCGTTGTTGGTAGCCGATGAAAAAGGGTTCATCGTTCATGCGAACGCTGCCACTCGTGACATTTTTAAGTGTACCGAAGCGTTTCTTGAAAATTTATTGATCCAAGAGTTGATCTCGACAAAGCAAACTGGGTTCTTACAAGAGGTTATCGACGCCAATATTGAGCTGAATGACGAACTACTCGAAACCACCGATCTCTTTAACTCAAAACGCTGGCTTCGTGTGAGTAGCCGTTCGTTGCCAAAGCACGGTCGTATTCTTTATGCAATCCAAGATGTCACGGGGATGGAAACGGCCATGAGTCGCCAGCGTATAGCTGCGGGTGTTTTTGAGAACAGCAAAGACGGCTTAATCGTACTGAATTCATCCAACGTAATTACCATGGTTAACCCAGCTGTCACCAAACTTCTCGGTTATCACGCCGATCTGCTGGTGGGCAAAACACCATTTGACGTTTTTTCTTGGCAACAATTTTCATCCCTAATGCCGACAATTCGCAGTTCATTGGAAAATTATGGGCAGTGGCAAGGCGAGGTATGGGAGAAGAGTGCATCCGGCACTTTGGTTCCAATGTTTGTAAAAGTGAATCGAGTTTCGTCAGACAACGAGAAAGACGAGTTCGATATGGTACTCACATTGTCTGATTTATCTAATGTCAAAGAGATGGAAAGGCTCGAACACTTGGCTCATCACGACGCATTAACGGGTTTGGCCAACAGAGCTCAGCTGTATAAAGTGATGGATGATGTAGTCACGTCTAGCCATTATTCTAATCAACACTTCGCGGTTATCTATTTGGATCTCGATGGCTTTAAACACGTTAATGATAACTATGGACACGATGCGGGCGACGAAATCCTCAAAGCAGTATCGAGCCGGTTGCTATCTCAAGTTCGTGCAGGAGATTTGGTAGCACGTTTGTCGGGTGATGAATTTGTTCTTATTATTAAACAAACCAACAAAGTCTTGTTAGCAAAGTTAGCGGAGCGACTGTTGGAGCTGATCGGGCAAGAAGTAACCCATAAACAGCGCTCGCTTCATGTTGGAGCGAGCTTGGGCATACACTTAGTTGATGGTTCAGAGCGTGATATAGACGTGATCCTAAAGGTTGCCGATGAGGCGATGTACCAAGCAAAACGCAAAGGAAAAGGTCAATTTGTGTTCTCTCGTGATAGTTAATAGCCGTAGGCGTTTGTGACCTCTACCTAAGTTGTTGTATCATAAGTGATAGGTTGAATATTTTTAATTAAAAGGTCTGCTAAACATGAATGTTTTAGTTACAGGTGGCATGGGTTACATCGGTAGCCATACAAGTATCCAGATGATCAACGCAGGAATGACACCTGTACTTTTTGATAGCTTGTATAACAGTAAACCAAGCGTTCTAGAGCGTATCGAAAAAGTATCTGGTGTTCGCCCTAATTTCATTGAAGGTGACGTTCGTGATAAAGCGCTTTTGACTGAAACCATGAAGCAACACAACATTGAAGCCGTTATTCATTTCGCTGGTCTAAAGGCGGTTGGTGAATCTGTGGCTAAGCCACTTGAATACTATGACAATAACGTGAACGGTACGTTAGTTCTTGTTGATGCAATGCGTGACGCTGGTGTGAAAACCTTAGTATTCAGCTCTTCAGCAACGGTCTACGGCGATCCTGCGAGTGTGCCTATCACAGAAGATTTTCCAACAAGCGCGACCAATCCTTACGGTCGTAGTAAGCTAATGGTTGAAGAGTGCTTAACCGATTTCCAAAAAGCCAATCCAGATTGGAGCATTACACTGCTGCGTTACTTTAACCCAGTAGGTTCACACCCAAGTGGTGAGCTAGGTGAAGACCCGCAAGGTATTCCAAATAACCTAATGCCATTTGTCTCTCAAGTAGCCGTGGGCCGCCGTGAATTCCTATCGGTATTTGGTAGCGATTATCCAACAAAAGATGGGACTGGTGTTCGTGATTACATTCACGTCATGGATCTGTCTGATGGCCATATTGCAGCGCTTGAGAAAGTAGGGCGTAAAGACGGTCTTCATATCTACAACCTTGGCACTGGTAACGGTTCGAGTGTATTAGATATGGTTAAAGCGTTCGAGAAAGCGAGCGGTAAACAAGTCCCTTATAAACTGGTCGATCGTCGCCCTGGTGATATCGCAGAATGTTGGGCAGACCCTGCTAAAGCTCAGAAAGAGCTGGGCTGGAATGCGACGCGTACATTGACTGAAATGACGGAAGATACATGGCGCTGGCAGTCAACGAACCCTAATGGTTTCCCTGGTTGATCTAGTAGTTTCATGAATGATTAATATACAAAAAGATGCTTTAGGGCATCTTTTTTGATCTAAATCGAATAAAAAGTGAATTAGTGGTTAAAAAGTATCATTCTGTATCGGTTGTTGTTATCATGCTCGCGAATTATATGTTTAATGTTAATTTTCTTTGGAGTTAATCATGGAACTAGGCCTAATTATCACTTTCATCATTGCTGCTGCAGTAATGGTTAAGAAAGAGATGGCAGAGAAGTAATTTCACTTTATCCCTTTTCTATACAATTTTTAGTGAAATAATAAAAGCCAGCGTTTAGCTGGCTTTTTAGTATCTGCTGTATACGTTTCTGTGGTTCAGCTTTCTAACGAATTAGAATTCGTATTTAGCGGTGACTGACCAGTTACGACCAGCTTGCGTGTAATCTTTATCTTCTTGTGAGAATCCACGAACATCATTCCATGAATAGTACTCTTCATCCGTAACGTTGAAAAGACCAGCTCTAAGCGTAAGGTCCTTCATCGGCAAGTAGTATGCAGTTAGGTCAACTACTGTTGCAGAATCAGTCGGTAGAATTTCGTCTTTAAGACCCGCGCTATTTATATCACTAGACTTCTTGCCAGCTGTATAACTAATGTTAAGTGATGTACCCCATAACGCTGAAGGAGCATCATAGTTAAATCCAACTACAGCATTCCAAGGATTCACACTGTTAAGAGGGTTACCTTCACCGTCTTCACCTTCTGTGTACGTAGCTGCAACACGGGTACTCACACCTTGTACCGGCATGAAGCTATTCCAAGACAACGTGTTTGAAGCCTCGATACCTTTGATTACTGCTTCATCAATGTTGATATTCTTATAGACTGTCGGATCCATAGGAGAGCCAGAACCACTAACAGGCTGAGTATCAATAAAGTTATCATAGTCGCTGTAGAAGATAGCGATTTCACTTGATGAATAATTTGTGTTGTGGCGCCAACCTAGCTCGTATGAAATACTTTCTTCAGCTTCTAAATCTGGGTTAGGGGCATTAACATAACCGTGAGCTGGATTACCAAATGAATAGTAAAGCTCTTGGAAATCAGGAGCTCTGAATCCTTGGCTAATTTGACCGAAGATCTTATTTTCGTCATTAAGCGTGTAAGTTGTACCTAAGCGTCCAGTTACAGCTGAGTCTGAATATTTTGCATAAGCTTCTTCAGGGTTTCCACTTGGGTTTTGGCTTGTATCACCAGGATCCGTTTCAAAGCCGTCAAAACGAACCCCCGGAGTAATCATCCAATTTCCGATCGTCATTTCATTTTGTGCAAAAAATCCATACTTTCTTTCTGATGCTGAAGGAATATAGAAGATAACTTGGTCTGCACTGATTGAGTTATATTCGTTATTAACGTTTTTAATATCTTTGTCCGAATATGAAGCACCATAGATAAAGTAATTTTCTACATTACCTGTCATGAAGAACTTATCGAATTGCACATCAAGCTGGTAACCTTTATCTTCGTAGATATAGTCCTTTTTCTGAACGTTGCCAGCTGGCGGTAAGAACATACTACCACCCTTAGATGTACGATTAGTTACGCCATTTTCTTCTTTGCTCAACCAGTCAGCTTGCCAAGTCACGGTGTCGGCAAACGCTAAGTTAGCATCCCAAATATGTTTGATACCAATTTGTTGTTGACTAGTCGAATCTTCGCCAGTGTAACCGGTGTAGCTTGAGCTATTTAAATCGGTATCACCTGAATTCTCGATAAAATTACCTGAGAATTCTAAACGATGTTGTTCATTTAATTGATATTGAAGCTTAACCAGTAAGTTGTTGTTTTGAGTGTCTTGCTCATTAGGTGTACCGAAGTTTTCAGTTTGCTCACCATCCCTGCGAGTATAAGCAACTAGCGTTTCAAGATCTCCAATACGATTCGCTAAGGCAACAGATTCGCTAAATGTGTTATCAGATGAAGAGTAGTTGAACTTCGCGTGCCCCCCGAAATCTTTGCCTTTTAAAAAGTCACTTGGGTCTTTTGTTTCAAACGCAGCAATACCACCAATAGCGTCTGAACCGTAAAGAGAAGAAGCCGCACCTTTAACTATCTCTACAGACTTCAACATGTCCGTATCAATATCAACGCGCGAAGAGTTGATGAAGTTATATGACTGAGTACCACTCGGGGTAAATTGGCTAGTTTGTGATACTCCATCAACGATAACCTTTACTCGGTTACCTTCCATACCACGAATATTAATACCTTGAATCCCCTGACGAGAATTCGTAGTGACGGTGACACCTGGTGTGTACTTAAATAAATCGTTTACATCCGTTACCATGTTTTTTTCGATATCTTTATCGTTAATCACAGTTACCGATGCAGCAACATCTTCAAGTTGTTGATTAGTACGAGTCGAAGATACAACAACCTCATCAAATAGGGCATAATCGTCAGCAAAGGCTGATGTTGATGAAAGCGCTAAAACGATTGAAGCAGAGAGTAGGGATTGCTTATACATCTGATAGTTACCTTAGTTCCATAGTATTATCTTGATTTGCGAAAGATAATATTGGATCTAAATGATAATTACTATTATTTGCATTTAAATAATTTTCAATATTATCAACTAATTCATAATTAACAATCTTAAATATCTGTATTAAAAAGACTTTTACAGTTCCATTCATAGCCTGAATGCTTCTGTTTTTGTGATTCAAGTCTCATTTATAAAATAGGAAAGCTATGCATAGTCCAATAACACTTGAAGCATTACACATATTAGATGCCATTGATCGTCGTGGGAGTTTCGCAGCTGCAGCGAATGAACTGGACCGAGCGCCTTCTTCATTGAGTTATCAAATCCAGAAGTTAGAGCAAGACTTAGATATCATGATTTTTGATCGCTCAGGCCACCGTGCAAATTTCACGGAAGCGGGGCAGTTAATATTAGAGCAAGGTAGAATCATTCTTGGTGCCACTGAACAACTCGTTAACGATGCGAGTATTCTTGCTAATGGCTGGGAGCTAGATTTAACCATTGCCTTTGATGGCATCATTCCTATTGCCAATTTCTTCCCGTTGGTCGACGAACTAGGGAAAATCAGCAAAACACGTGTTCGCTTACAAGAAGAGATCTTAGCCGGATGTTGGGAATCCCTGACAGATGGCCGAGCCGATCTATTGGTATGTCCCAAGCTCGACACGATTCCAAACGATATGAAAAGTGACATCATTGGTAAGATGGAAATGGTATGGGTCGCTGCAACAAACCACTACGTGCATAAGCGCTCTGGCGATTTCGATCAAAAAGCGAGGGAAAGTTACAGGGTTATTGCAATTGCGGATACTGCACGCGATCAACCAGCGTTAAGTCGCAACATTCTAGAGAAACAACCTCGTTTAACCGTAACAAGCTTCCCTGCAAAGGTGGAGGCTCTAACAACTGGATTAGGGATTGGCACCTTGCCGAGTAGTATTGCTAAGCCGCTGATTGAATCTGGCGTTCTACAGCAGATTTCGGGTACAGAACCACAGCCGATCGATATCGTCATGGCTTGGCGACGCAACAAAATGGGCGACGCCAAGTCTTGGTGTATCCAACATCTTAAAAAGACATGGGCGTTAAAGTAACGGTAACACCATATCTGCAGTACCATCTTCAAAACTGATATCTAGCTCGAAGCCGAGCTTTTGAGCTAGTGTCAGCATCCCTCTATTCGTTGGCATCGTCATGCCCGACATCTGTTTAGTCTGCTTCGCACGGCAGTAATCAATAACCTTAGTCATAAGAATACGACCTAAGCCGACACCTTTCAGATCGGAACGTATCAGAATCGCGAACTCGGCATCGGTGTTCTCTGGGTTAATTAGCGCTCTCGATACACCAATAATCGCAGGCACACCTTGTTCCTTACGAACCACCACAAACGCGATTTCTCTATCAAAATCAATCTGAGTAAAGTTCGCCAACGCCTCATGATTGAATTCACCAACATCACTAAAGAAACGCTTATACAGATCCTCTTTAGATACGCGATTAATAAAGTCAGCATGAAGCGGTTCATCTTCAGGAAGAATAGGGCGTAGCAACACTTCGGTGCCGTCCTTGAGTACGATATTCTCTTCAAGCTCGACCGGATAAGGGCGAATCGCAAGACGTTCTTGTGGATCGCCTTCGTACGCTTTCAAGATGATATCGGCATCTAATATCGTGAACTTGTCACCATTGGCTAGTACTGGGTGGATATCCAAATCATGTATTTCAGGGCAATCCACTACCATTTGCGATATACGAACCAGCAACTCAGAGAGCCCTTCAATGTCGATCGGGTTAGGCAGTTTTTGCAGGCGAATCTTGCCACTTTTTATCGCCCTAATGATCAAGTAACGCGCCAGTGTCATGTTAAGCGGTGGGAAAGCAGCCGCGGCATCAATCGATTCATCCCACTCAGAGCCACCTTGGCCAAGTAAAATGATAGGGCCAAAGGTTTCGTCCGTTGTAACCTTAACTCGCAGTTCTTGGCCACCTGCAAGTTTAGCCATACCTTGAATCAACAAGCCATGGATATGAGCGGTGGGGAACGACAATTGAGAGCGATCGAGAATTGCCTGAGCGGCATTCGCGACTTCACTACTGTTTCGTAAATTGAGCATCACACCTTGAACGTCCGACTTATGCGCAATGTCTGGCGAGCGAAGTTTTACGGCGACCGGGTAACCGATCGTTTCAGCAATGTGCACCGCTTCACTTGGGTCGGAAGCAATCCAAGTCGGCAACACATCAAGATTGAAGTGCTTGAAAAACTGACTGTTTTGATGGGTATCAAGACTAACTGTTTCTTTATCCAGTAGTTGACGTTCTATCCAATTTTTTGCATCTGCCAAGTCTTCAATGTGCACTTTTTCTGCCGTGGTCGGCGTTTCCATTAACTGACGTTGGTTGCGTCTGTACTCGACCAAGTGCATGAATGCGACCACTGAACTTTCAGGCGTTCGATAGGTTGGGAAACCCGCTTCCGTAAACAGCTTTCTCGCTGGCCTTGCGGTTAACTCACCAGACCAATTCGTTAAGATATTAAAGCGCTTGTGGCGAGGATGCTTTTTAATCGCCTCAATAATTCGCTCTGCTGTTTTGGCTGAATGTGCGACCGCAGAAGGGCTGTGCATGATAAGAATGGCATCCGCTTCATCGCCATCGAGCAAGATGTTTATGGTGTCGATATAGCGTTGATCGCCGGCATCGCCAACAATGTCGATAGGGTTGCTATGAGACCAACTCGATGGCAAAACCTTACTGAGTTTATCGAGCGTATCTTCAGATAACTCTGCGAGCTTACCGCCGCGGTCAAATAGGGTGTCCACGGCCATAATTGCAGGGCCGCCACCATTGGTAACAATAGCCAAGCGCTCGCCACGCAAGGGCACTGAATGAGTCAGTGTCTCTACCGCAGCAAACAGTTCATGTAAGTTCTTAACTCGCAACATACCGCTGCGTCGGATCGCAGAGTCATAGATAATGTCTAAGGTATCGGCACCACCAGTATGTGCCATGGCCGCTGCTCGGCCTTTCGCTGTTCGTCCGCCTTTGAGCACTAGAATTCGTCGGTTGCGTGACGCTGCACGCGCTGCAGAGATAAAGCGCCTCGCATCAGTAATGCTATCGACATAAAGCAATATCGCTTCGGTGTGAGAATCGGTGCTCAGATAATCCAAGAGTTCCGAGAATTCAATGTCACTGCCATTGCCTATCGAGATAAACGCTGAGAAGCCAATCTCTTTGTCGTTCGCCCAATCGAGAATCGTGGTACACACTGCAGCCGACTGAGAAACAAAGGCGATTTTACCTGGCAGCGCAGTTACCGGAGAAAAAGAGGCATTCAAATTTAACCAAGGGACAATAATCCCCAAGCTATTGGAGCCAAGCACCCGAATGTTGTGTTTTTTAGCAATCGCTAGGCATCGTGCATCATACGTTTCGCCATTATCGCTTTGTTGCTGCATGTCGGAAGAAAGCACAATGACAGAGGCTATGCCTTTCTCGGCCAGCTCTTCAAAAATGGCCACATTACGGGTCGCATTGGTACAGAGAATCGCAAGGTCAGGCACGATAGGCAGTGACAAAATGTTCTTGTATGAGAGTACGCCTGCCACCGAGTCATATTTTGGCGTAACGGGCATCACCGCACCTTTAAAATCCCCGTGCAACAAATTGTTCATGACGATATATCCCGCGCGCGTTTCTCGTTGAGAAGCACCAACAACAGCGATTGAACGGGGTTTAAGGAGGGGATCAAGATGATTCATAGACATATCCTAGCAATGCACGTAAGTTCATCGTAACTTACTTTTCACTCGCGGGTTGATGGCAAATTCACCGAATTCAGATGAATAAGCAAACACTGCATAAAGTTTGTGAAATAGGTCACCCACTAATGGTGTATAATCTCAAAGTTAACTTGATTCTAAACCGACGTATCGGCATGATTTATAGTAATTATTATTAAGGATATAGAGCTTTCCATGAAAAAATTTGCAATTGTGACTTTGCCACTGCTCTTGGCTGCATGTGTATCTGACGACTACGTTACAAATGTAACTTCAGATAGTTATCAAGAAGAGTACAAAACGGCAAAAGTTGAAGCTCCAGTTGTATCTCAATCTGAGCAAACAGGCGTTGTTGAAGAAAACGTTGTCAACGTGATCAGAACCGAACCTGTTGAGCAGAAAGTCACTCAAACGACTAAAGCTAAGCCAGTTGCAGTAGTGACAGGCCCAACGAAGAAACAACAAGATATGAACCAGCGTTTTGGTTACACGGTTCAAGTTGTTGCTGTTGGCAGCCAGAGTAAAGTCGATTCTTTCGTGAAAATGCTACCTACGACTTCTCAACCAGTTTGGGAAAACTACAAAATGGTTAACGGCACTAAGTGGTTCACCGTACTTTACGGTGATTACGCAACACGCTTAGAAGCTAAAAAGGCAATCTCAACGCTGCCAACCACTTTCCAAAACTTGAAGCCGTTTGTTAAGAGTATTGATGACATCAAGAACTCTGAATACCCAACGCTTAACAAGTTGAACTAAGTTTTAATTCAGAAAGAGGGAGCAAATGCTCCTTCTTTTGTTTTAAGACCAGCAGTTTTGTTTAATAGTTAATCGCTCGTTCTTTCGAACACAATTTTAACGTTCAAAACACTGTACCTATTTCGACTTTTGTTTATCATTGAAGTCAGTATTCCTAGTTTCAAGGACCGAATTTACCCATGAACACCATTAACATCCTTCTACTTTGTGGCGGTGGATCTTCAGAGCATGAAGTCTCTTTAGTTTCAGCCAATTACCTTTTTGAACAACTGAATAGCGTTGCAGATTTTAACGTTGTCAGAGTTGAAATTAAAAACGAAGGCTGGTGTCTTGATTCAGGTGAATTGGTTTATCTAGATATCAATAATCAAACCTTACGTGGCGACAACCTAGAGTCTAAAGTCGATTTCATTGCGCCTTGTATTCACGGCTTCCCGGGTGAAACAGGTGACATTCAATCATTATTTGAAATGGCTAAGATTCCGTACTTAGGTTGTGGTTCTGAAGCGAGCAACAACAGCTTCAACAAAATCACTTCAAAGCTTTGGTACGATGCACTTGGCATCCCAAACACGCCGTATTTGTTTTTATCAGACAACAACGACCAAGCTCATTCACAAGCGACTCAAGCTTTTGAAAATTGGGGTAAAGTGTTCGTGAAGGCGGCTCGTCAAGGTTCTTCTGTAGGTTGTTACCAAGTTAACCAAGTGGAAGACTTAAGCGAAGCGATCAATAAGGCGTTTACCTTCTCTGATCAAGTGCTGGTTGAGAAATCAGTTGTGCCTAGAGAGCTAGAAGTTGCCGCTTATGAAATCGATGGTGAGCTACACATCAGCAAACCGGGTGAGGTGATTGCACCTAATGGCGCATTTTACTCTTACGAAGAGAAATACAGCTCAGACAGCCACTCAATTACCGAAGTTGAAGCAAATAACTTAACAGATGAACAACTAGAGTTAATTGCAGACAGTGCTCGTAAAGTATTCACCCAAATGAAGCTTCGTCACTTGTCTCGTATCGATTTCTTCTTAACACAAGACAACGAGATCTACCTGAATGAAGTCAACACCTTCCCAGGTATGACACCAATTTCCATGTTCCCTAAAATGGTTGAACATGATGGCCACAAATTCAGCCAGTTCCTAGAGAACTGTGTGAGAACAAGCATTTCTTAGTTGTTCCAAAATATCTTAGCGAGTCTTACACCACTGGCTAAAGAACATAATAGTGCCTTGAGCTTATTGCCAAGGCACTAGTGTTTTAAACTTCATCTTCTCACTCTCAGCCGTCCCCGAATAACCCACATATTGCGCAGGCATTGCAGGGCTGAGCCAACGACCAAAATCCTGAATCTCCCTCACCTTAAGACCTTGTTTTGACAACTCTTGTGCGGCACCCACACGAATCGAATTCCCTGAAAAATGGTGGTTTTCTGCGAGTTGAAGTAAGTCGCTTGCACTTCTTAATATCCTATAGATCGACGAATCATCTAAAGGTTGCAGACTAATGTTCTCATGCTTGTCTATAGCACGAAACACGGGTAACTCGTCTTGTGTCCCAGTAAACGCAAACCAACGCTGAAGTGCAGCACTTGCTACTTGCGACAGCCGATACACTGAATCTTTTATTGTAATCTGGTAATCGTTTTCAACGCACTCGACATTACCCATTGATAACGCCTTAAGTTCTGACCGTTTTAAAGCACACTCAAACATCACATTATAAATGGC